>JAJPHT010000039.1 GCA_021325135.1 Pseudomonadota bacterium
GGCTACACCACCTGCCCCCGCGCGGGCGGCGACGACGGCTACTGGATCTTCCTCCAGAGCGGCGTCACCGAGGACGGCGGCGGCGCGACCGTCGGAACGGCCACGACCGGCACCCTCACGGCGGACTCCTAAGCCCGCCAAAGCGTCGATGACCCGCTTCCCGCGGCGAGGCCCCCCTTTCTTTTTCCCTCTCCTGTAGAACACCCGTTGTCCACCGGGCGTTCGCTCAAAGCCCCGATCCAATGTCCACTTGAAGCCACATCCGGACCCCGGCTCGACAGCCATGAGGTCCGCCACGTTCGCCCTCGCCGCGGCCGCCGTGATCGCCCTGTCGGGCTCCGGCTACGCGACCTACGTCCTGGTCCACCCCCCCACCGCGCCCCCCTCGCTGGACGCGATGCCCATGACGGGCATGAAGAGCGGCGACCCGTCGGACGACGAGATGATGGCCGGGGCCCACGACTGGCACGGGGGCACAGGGACGATCCCCTCGCTGGCCGACGCGCTCACCAAGCTGGAGCGGCGCGACAGCATCGTCATCCAGGGCGACAAGGCGTTCAACCCCGCCAACGGCGTGCGCAGCGGCAGCGGGACCTTCGAGGACCCGTACGTCATCAGCGGGTGGTACGTGGACACGGTGCTCGTGAAGGACACCAGCAGGGCGTTCGTCTTCAGCGGCAACTACGTGAGCAGCATCCTCGTCCTGGACTGGACCGGCCAGGGCGGCTACGTGCACCACAACCACCTGGAGAACCTGCGCACGAACCGCAACGTCGCGCGCACGGGCGCGCCCAGCGCGACGGTCATCGAGAACAACGAGATCCTCCAGGTCCAGGAGCTTCGCCACTTCGACGGCGAGGTGCGCAACGACACCATCGGCAACCCCGACCCCGTGCAACGCCTCCTCCAGCCCGACGTGATCTTCAACATCGCGGGCCTGAACGGCGCGGGCATCCACGACAACCTGGTCTACGGCGGCGTGGACATGAAGATCCACGGCCACCACCACAGCGACGCGCCCGGCGAGCCCAGCCACAACCACGCGGCGACGCACGTCAACGACACGAACCCCGATGGCACGAAGGAGGACCACCAGGTGCGCTACGTGGACTTCGAGTTCTACGGCAACCACCTCGTGGACGACAAGTTCGGCCTGCGCTACAACGACCTCAACCACGCGGGCGACGACCGCGAGGCCACCAGCGAGCAGAACCCCGACCTGGAGCTTCCCCACGTCCACCACACGACCATCCGCATCCACGACAACCTCATCGAGGGCGCGACGCTCCACGTCGCCACGGTGAACGCGCCCGACGAGCGCCACCTGCCCGGCGAGAGCGCGATGCTGGACGTCTACAACAACACCGTCGCGAAGCCCGTCGCGGGCAACGGCATCCAGGTCCAGGACGTGCGCGACGCCATGGTGATGATCCACGACAACCACGTCCAGAAGGGCTCGCTCCAGACGGGCGCCACGGCGGCCATCGAGCTGCTGCGCTTCAAGAACAGCACGGTCGTGGTCATGGACAACGACCTGGGCGCGTACCAGTACGGCGTGCAGGCGCACGACTTCGACGCCAAGACCAACTGGACCGTCGCGGACAACTCGGGGCCCGGCATCTCGCAGATGGTCTTCTGGGACTCCAGCGTCGCGAACCCGCCCACCAGGGGCGACGGCGGGAACATGACCATGGACGAGGGCCACGGGCACTCCGACCTCGCGGGGCTCGCCGCCACCGCGCCGCGGCTCGGGGGGCTCTGAGCAACCATTCGACGTCCGCAACACGCCCCTTATGTCCCTGGCCGAAGGGTGGAGGTGCTGAAGGCGGCCCGCGTCCGCACCTCCCCCGCCAAGCCATCTCGCCCGCCTGCGGACGCGGCCGCCTCTTCCGATCAAGAGGCTGGACCCATGCGAACCCTGACGATCCTGCTTGCGACCGCCCTCCTGCTTTCCGCCGCCGGCGCCGCGCTGGCCGAAGACCACGGCAAGGGCAAGCCCGACGACAAGGGCAAGGACGGCGCGCGCGGCGACGACCACCACGGCAAGCCCGAGTTCCGTCCGCAGGGCGACCGCTTCCTCTTCCACAACGACCAGATCGCGGTCCTCTTCCACGAGAACAAGAACCACGCTGCGCCCGACGTGCGCGTCGTCTTCAACGGCACCGCGGACAACGAGTCCTCGGGCTACCGCGTGAAGCTGCTCTCCCTCTACGAGGCCGACCGCAACGACACCAACGGCGACCGCCACCTGCCGCGCATCAACCTCGCGCGCATGGACGACTGGAACGTGAAGACCACCGAGGGCAACGGCACGCTGACGCTCACCATGGTCCGCGCCGAGGCGCAGGGCATCGTGACGCTGACGTGGCACCTGGACACCGTCGACGCCAAGGTCAAGTTCGACGTGGGCGTCGACAACTGGCGCTGGGCCAACGCCTCCGACGTGCTCATCCTCGACATGCTCGTCCAGGGCAAGAACCTCAAGAACGAGACCGGCGCCAAGGTCAGCGTCGAGGACGCGGGCTACGTCAGCTGGAGCGACAACGCCAGCGCCACCTACGGCAACTCGACGCAGTCCATCCCCGTCTCCGCCTTCCAGGGCAAGCCCACGGGCGGCGACGACGAGCGCGGCGCCGAGGACGAGAGCGAGCACGAGAAGGCCGAGGACCACTCCGGCAAGGGTGGCCACATCTACCTCGTGTTCAACGGCACGGGCGGCTACGACAAGCTCTCCTACGACCCCGAGCTTGGCGTGCAGGAGAGCGGCGCGAGCCCCGTCGCCGCGGCGCCCGGCTTCGAGGCCGTCCTCGCGGTCGCGGCCGTCTTCGGCGTGGCGCTCCTCGTCGTGCGCCGCAAGCCCTGAGCCGCGCTGGGTTCATCCCGCAGGCGCGCGCTGCCCGTCCGATGCCCCTGGCGGACGACGTGCGCCGCGCCCTGCGGACCTTCCCCGATTTTCCCGGCAAGGGCGTCCTCTTCCAGGACGTGGCGCCCGTGCTGCGCGACCCCGTTCTGCTATCACGCATCGTGGAGGCCATGGCGGAGCCCTTCCGCGGCCGCGCGCAGGCCGTGGCGGGCGTCGAGTCGCGCGGCTTCATGCTGGGGACGCCCGTCGCGCTGCGCCTCGGCGTCCCCTTCGTCCCGGTGCGCAAGGCGGGCAAGCTCCCCGGCCCCACGCTGCGCGAGGACTACGCGCTGGAGTACGCCAAGGCCACGGTGGAGGTGCAGCGCGACGCGTTCGCCCCGGGCGCGCGGGTGCTCGTGGTGGACGACGTGCTGGCCACCGGGGGCACGGCCCTCGCGGCGGCGCGCCTCGTGGAGGCCGCGGGCGCGCAGGTCGCGGGCTGGTCGTTCCTCCTGGAGATCGGCGCGCTGCGCGGCCGCGCGAAGCTGGGGCCCCAGGCGCACGTCGTGGCGACGGCCTAGCCCTTCTCCACCGGCCGCATGGGGTTCCGGATCCACTCGCTCCAGCTTCCCGGGTAGAGCGCCGCGCCCGGCAGGCCCGCGACGTGCATGGCCAGGATGTCGTGGGGCGCGGTCACGCCGCTGCCGCAGTAGAACGCCACGTCCTGGGGGCGCGCGCCGGCGAGGGCCGCCTCGTACTTCGCGCGAAGCTCGGCCGCGGGCAGGAAGCGCCCCGACTCGTCGGTGTTGCGCGCGAAGGGGAGGTTCACCGCCTGCGGGATGTGGCCCGCCACGGGGTCCACGGGCTCCACGTCGCCGCGATATCGTTCCGGCGCGCGGGCGTCCACCAGGCAGCGCGGCGCGCGCGTCGTGAGGTCCCAGGTGGTGACCGTGGGCATGTGGCCCGGCGCGCCCGCGAAGCGGCGCGGCGCGCGCTTCGTCTCCTCGCGCGAGAGGGGCAGGCCCGCGGCGGTCCACGCGCCAATGCCGCCGTCGAGCACGGCGACCGCGTCGTGGCCGTAGTGCTTCAGGAGCCACCACGCGCGGCTGGCCCACGCGCCGCCCCAGTCGTCGTAGGCCACCACCTGCACGGAGGCGTCGATGCCCCACGCCGAGCACGTCGCGCGGAAGGCGTCCACGTCGGGCAGCGGGTGGCGCCCCGTCTGGGGGCGCGGAGGGGAGGAGAGGTCGCGGTCGACGTGCGCGTGCACCGAGCCCGGGATGTGTCCCTCCTTCCAGAGGCGCGGCCCTTTCTCGGGGTCCTTGAGGTCGTGGCGCACGTCCAGCACCACCACGCGCTCCGGGTCGTCGCGCAGGGCCTTCGCCAGGCTCGGCGCGTCCACGAGGGTCCGCCACGGGCGGGGCGTCACGCGCGGCCAGAGGAGCCGCGCCTAAGGAGCTTTCCCCACGCCGGGGAACGGCGCCCACCGGCACGGCGAGGCGGAGAGCTGCACCCACGTCGCGTGGCCCGGCTCGTCGGGCGCGCAGGACGGCTGCCACGTCGCGGTGGGCGGCGCCACGGTCTCGTAGGAGAAGGTGGAGCCGTCGGTCGCCACGAACCCCCCTGAGGGCGCGGCGCGCCACGCGGGGTGGTACTCGCGCCAGCCGCCGTGGTCCTCGGTCCACGGGCGGAGCAGCACGGCGGCGCTGGCCTGCCACGAGCGGTTGCCATCCATCGTCTCCATGGAGGCGCTGACGACGTACTCCCCCGAGGGCGCGGGCGCCGAGCCGCAGGGGACGATCCAGCCCCCGCCCTCGGCGCAGCCTGCGGCCACCGTGCCGTTCCACCACCCCGCGACCTCGCGGGCCTGGCCGGGCACGATCCAGTCGGGGCGAAGCTGGAGGATCGGCCCGCAGCTGGGGCCCACGAAGCCCAGCGTGCCGTTGAGCACCACGCCGCCCGCGGGGCCCGAGACGGAGGGCGTGAGGCGCGGCCAGTGGCAGGAGAGGGGCGAGAGCGGCAGCGCGTCGGCGCCGCAGTCCTGGAAGCGCGCGACGAAGGAGACGTTGCCCCCCACGTCCAGCGCGAAGGCCGAGGGCTCCAGCGTCAGCGGCTCGCAGGAGGGGGAGCCGCTGGCGGGCTTGTCCTGGGGAGGGCCCACGAGGATGCGGGCCGTCGCGTCCCACGACCGGTTGCCATGCACGGTGCGCAGGCCCACGCGCGCCACGTATTCCCCCGGAGGCGCCCCGCTCGCGTCCCACCGCGCGCTCCGCGTCGCGTTCTGGCCCGGCACAAGCCACGTGCCCGCGTCGATCCGCAAGGCCTGGCAGCCGTGGACCCCGTTGAAGAGCGGCCCGTCCTCGATCTCGCCGGAGACGGGCCCCGAGAGGGACATCTCCAGGAGGCCGCGGCACTGGTCCTCGATCTCCAGCGGCTCGGTCCCGCAGTTCTCGAAGCGCACCTGGAACGAGACGTTTCCCCCGGCGTCGATCCACCACGCGGAGGGGACGAGGCTCAGCGCCCCGCAGGCCCACGTCGCTTCGGCCTCGCGCGCCGGCTCGGGCGGCGCGACATCTCCGGTCCGGCCAGGCAGCGCGCACCCGGGGCTCGCGACCCAGAAGGCGGCCAGCACGAGGGCCAGGGTCCGGAGCACGCGCCCCGGTTCCCGGGGGCCGGCTTCAGGATTGCCCCCTGCGCGCGAGGCCCAGTTGCGAGGGCTTAAGACCGACCTTTTCCCACTCTGCGATGTGCGTGCGCTGGTGCTCTCCGGGGGCGGGGGCCGGGGCGCCTACGAGCTGGGGGTCTACAAGGCCTTCACCGAGCGCCACCGGACCTTCGACCTCATCAGCGGGACCAGCGTGGGCGCCATCACGGCGGCGGGCATCGCCTCGGGCCTCACGGTGGACGAGCTGGAAGGCATGTGGGCGCGCATGCACAACTTCCGCGTCATGCAGCCCCGCGGCGACTTCTGGCGGCTCCCCTCGTGGACGCACCTCATGTACACCAAGCCGCTCCTGGAGTTCCTGGAGCGCGAGATCGACTACGAGGCCGTGAAGCGCTCGCCCATCGAGATCCGCGTCGCGGCGGTGGACGTGGGCTCGGGCGACCTGCGCGTGTTCACCAACATGGAGCTGACCCCGAAGCGCCTTCTCGCCAGCAGCAGCATCCCCATCCTCTTTCCCATGGTGCACGACGACGACGGGCGCGCCTACTGGGACGGCGGCACCGTGGTCAACACGCCCTTGCAGCCCGCCATCGAGGCCGGCGCCACGGAGATCGTCTGCGTGCTGCTCTCGCCGGTGGGCGCGCGCCCGCTGGAGCCGCCGCGCAACCTGTGGGAGGCCATCTCCCGCACCGCGGACCTCCGGCAGATGGGGAACCTCAAGGAGGACATCAAGCACGCCGAGTTCATCAACGGGCTCGTGGACGCGGGCACCGCGGACCCGGCGTGGCACCACATCGACTTCCACATCGTGAGCCCCCGGGAGACGTTGGGCCTCACCACCATCCTCAACTTCGACAGCAAGCTGGCGCGCCGCCTCATCGACTGGGGCTATCGCGACGGCCTGGAGTACCTCGACGGCGACCGCAACGAGCATCGCGTCGAGGTGCGCGCCCGCGAGGAGCTGGCCGAGGCCGCGGAGCGCGAGGCGCGCTTCTGGCAGATCCTCCCGGGCACCGACTTCTGAGCCGCCTCCAGTTTCGGAGGCCCGGGGGGGAGGTTCCTACCTTTGGGGTTGGGTGAAGGGGTGACGCGCACGACCCCGGGACGCAGAGTGCTGCCCCGTCCCTCTTCTCCCCGCGTCCCGAGGGTTTGGCATGCACAGGAACGGGGCCACTGGCGAGGATTGTTGCGAAACGCGGGCCGAAGCTGACTTCCCCTGGGCGCGGATTCCGCCCAGGATGAGGCGGCGGCTTCCCCCGGCGGTCCCCGCGACGTGGGGGCTTGGCTTCCTGCTGGGCGTCGCGGCGACGGGCTTGGCCGCGGCCGCGGCGTGGGTGGCCGCGCGCAGGAGCGTGGGGGAGATGACCCGCCTCGCCGAGGCCTCGGCGGCGCAGGGCGACCTGGAGGGGGCGCTCCGGTGGCTGCGCCGCGCGCGCCGCCGCGCCCCGGACGACGTGGAGCTTGCGCTGGACGAGGGGTGGCACCTCGCGAAGCTGGGCCGCACCGACGAGGCCATCGCGCTCTACGCGCGGCTCCCCCTCCCTCCGGGCCAGGCCGCGTGGCTCACGGCCCTGACCCTCTTCGAGGGGGGTGGCGACCTCGCCCGCGTCGAGGGGCTGGTGGTGGAGGCCCTGGACGCGGCGCCCCTCCTGGTGGAGGAGCTGGCCCTGGAGCCCGGCCTCTCGCGGGCACTGGAGGGGAGGCTCCAGGTCGAGGAGGCCCGGGAGCGGGCGCGCCGAAGGCTGGGCTAGGCGGTGGGGTCGGGGACGCCCGCGGCCCGGAGGACCTCGTTCATGCGCACGATGTGATGGACAAGCTCGTGCCCCAGGGGCGTCATCGAGATGGCGGCGACCTGCAACATGCCGCGCCCCTTGCGCTCGTCCGAGACGAGGCCGAGGGTCACGAGCCTCTTGAGGGCCTGCCGGGCGCGGCGCGGGGCGCAGCGGCAGGCCATGACGAAGTTGCGCATGTTGAGCGGCCCCTCGCGGAGCTTCATCAGGCCGGACACTTCCGGGCAACCCAACGCATCGATAACGGCCACGCCCCCAGAAAGGCGCCGACCCGTTTGAATAGCGGTTCGCGATAACGGAGCGATTTCAAGCACCGTATGTTTTATAATAGAAGCCGGCGCTGAGGGGCGCGTGACGCGGGCGGCCGGGGGGAAGACGCACCCGTGGCACTGCCTCCGGTGCGGCCGCCCGGTCCAACGGGTCCTCTGGCTCGTCGACCTGCGCCGGCACGTCCACGCGGCCCGCGGCCAGCCCGGCCCCGAGGGCACGCCCTCCTGCTGCGGCGGCGAGGTCGTCCACCCGGAGGACGCGGGCGCCCGCCCGCCGCAGCCCGGCGACGTGGTCCTGTGCATGCCCTCCTGGGGGAGCCTCGCCATGCACCTCGTCCGGCTGGGGCGCGTCGCGGACGTGGGCAACGCCTCCTGGAGCGGCACGGCGCTGTGCGGGCAGACCTACCGCTCGCGCTACTGGGTGGTGGTGCAGCGCAGCGTCGAGCCCCAGGAGCGCTGCCGAGACTGCGAGGAGAGGGCGCAAAGAGCGGGGGGTTCGGGGGGCGAGGGCCCCTGACGTCTTGATCGTCTGCTGGAACGGTCCTTTCACGTCAGGGGGGCGAGCCCCCCTGAAACCCCCCATTTTGGCCGCGCTGCGGCGCGGCCGGACGACGAACGACCTCAGGGGGCTTCGCCCCCCGAACCCCCCTTCAGAGCAGCACGATCTCCTTCGTGTCCGCATCGTAGGACAGGATGCCGCCGTGGCGCCCCCAGTTGATGAGCGTCCGCACCGCGGTCTCCTGGTCGTGGGTCCAGAGCTTGAAGCCCAGGATGTCGGCGAGGTCGTCCTTCTGCATGCGGCCGCCCGCCTTCTGGAGCTTGCTCACGACGTCCATGAAGATGGGCGTCTTGAGGGCCTGCTCGCGGAAGATGGTCTTGCGCGTCTTCAGCGAGGCCTTCAGCATCTTGCGCCCCACGTCGGTCAGCGCGACGTCCCCCTCCGCGACCTTGACGAAGCCCAGGAGCTCCGCCGCGTGGACGCTGGGGAGGAACTCGTCGATGTCGAGGTCGTAGTCCGCGGCGATGCGCGCGGCGTCCACCTTGCCCTTGTAGTCGTCCACGATCTCGAGGACGCCAACGATGGAGCCGACGGGAACGTTCGGGAGCTGGGGACTTAACATGGGCGGCCTCCCAGCCACGTCGAGACGCCACGGCGCGACGGCGCGACGGCGCCACGCCTCCTGGGATCGTGGCGTCGTGGCGTCGTGGCGGCGTCGCGTATCGACGTGTCGATGCGTGCTATCATGGATTCCAACTCTCACGTGATGAGCTTGTAGATGCGGTCCGACTCCTCGTAGAACTCGGGGGACTTGCGGTCGCGGGGCCGCGGGAGCTTGATGCGCTCGTCCGCGAGGATTCGGCCCGGGCGCGTGCCGAAGACGATGACGCGGTCCGCCATGTAGACGGCCTCCTCCACGTTGTGCGTGACCATGCAGACCGCCTCGGGGGGCAGGTCGGGGTCGCCCCAGAGGCGGAGCACCTCCTCGCGCAGCGTCTCGGTGGTCAGGGGATCGAGCGCGCTGAACGGCTCGTCCATGCAAAGCAGGATGGGGTCCGTGGCGAGGGCCCGCGCGAGCCCCACGCGCTGCTTCATGCCGCCGGAAAGCTCGCGCGGGTACGCGTTCTCGAAGCCCGCGAGGCCCACGATGTCGATGAGGTCCGCGGCCTTGGCGTGGCGGTCCTTCTTGGCGTAGCCCTGCGCCTCCAGGCCCAGGGAGACGTTGTCCAGCACGTCGAGCCACGGCATGAGGGCGAAGTTCTGGAAGACCATCGTGACCTTGGGGTTGTCCACGCGGATGGGCGCGCCCTGGTAGAGCACCTCGCCCTGCGTGGGGCGGTCCAGCCCGCAGAGCAGGCGCAGGAGCGTCGACTTGCCGCACCCGCTGGGCCCGACGAGCGCCACGAACTCGTTGCGCTGCATCTCGAAGTTGATGTCCTTGAGCACGACGATCTTCTTCTGCCCGTCGTCGTACTCCTTCCAGACGTTCTTCACCTCGACGAGGGGGGGCAACGCCGGGCCATCCCCGGGCCCCGATATGAACGCGCGCCATGGTGGAGGGCCCGACCGGGGATGGTGGGGCCCCCGACGGCTCAGGCGAGGATGTTGCACGAGCCGGGCCCGAAGAGGAAGACCAGGGTGGCGCACGCCAAGGCCACGGCCGCGGTGCAGACGATGCCCACGACGCCGCCCCCACATGAGATGATGTAGTTCTCGGGGGCGCTCACGGAAAGCCCCGAGGCGGCAGCGGTGGGGGCGACGAGCAGGGCTGAGATCAGGAGGATGACGAGGATTCTCAAGGAATCACCGTGGGACGCATGGCGCGAGGGCATCATGGCTGTTCGCGTGGCACACTAGAGATTGGCTGTGAAATCCTACCCTTCCAGTTGATACTTGGTTATCGCGCGCCGGTACATGCGCTTCCAGAAGAGCGCGTTGATGAGGTAGATGAACGCGACCATGGAGAGCACGGAGAGCAGCAGGAGCGCGGGGTCGGGCGTCTCGAAGGTCGCCTTGTCGATGAGGTAGCCGATGCCGAACGTGTGATAGCTTTGTCCGCCGTACTTCTGGTACTCGCTCACGATGAGGGCGTTCCAGCCGCCGCCCCAAGCGGTGATGCTTCCCGTGACCAGCGCGGGCATCATGGCGGGGATCATGACGCGGCGCCAGAGGAGCCAGCCCTTGACGCCCTGCACCTCGGCCGCGCTGAGCAGGTCCGCGGGGACGAGGCGCGCGCCCGCGATGAGGTTGAACAGCAGGTACCACTGCATGCCGGTGAGCACGAGGAGGATGCTCGCGACGCCCAGGCCGCCGGTCACGCCCACGAGAAGGAGGAGGATCAGCGGGAAGAAGGCGACCGCGGGGATGCTCGCCATGACCTCGGTCAACGGCATGAGGATGCGGCTCGCCTTCTCGTTCCTCGCGATGAAGATGGCCGCGGGGATGGTCCACGCGAGGGTGATGCCGTAGGCGACGAGGAGGCGCAGCGTGCTCGCGAGGAGGGCCAGCGGGATGCTCGCCGTCTCCGAGGGCACGCCCGCGAGCAGCACGCGCACGAGGGCGGCGCCCACCAGCGCGGCGACGGCGAAGAGGAGCGCGCCGAAGAGCGCCGCCACGACGACGCGGCCCGCCTTGAGGACGCGCGGGTTGCGCATGCGCGCGTGGAGGCGCACGGGCTTCAGGCGGACGTCCTTGAGGATCGGGATGTCGGGCAGGCCGCCCTCGGTGCCGCGCAGGAGCCGGTAGAAGTCGAGGGCGCGGCTCCTGGGGTGCGCGGTGCTGCGCACCGACTCGAACTTGAAGCGCTCCCCCCACACCTGGAGCGGCCGCCACAGGAGAAGCTCGAAGGCCAGCACGGCGAGCACGAGCACGAGGATCCCCACGAGCACGCCGCGCACGTCGCCCCCGCTCGCCGCCAGCGAGATGTAGGAGCCCAGGCCCGGAAGCTGGAGGTCCTTGCCGTTGGCGCTGATGATCTCGCTGGCGGTGACGAAGTACCAGCCGCCGGCCCACGAGACGATGCCGTTGTAGACGAGCTTGGGCACGCACGCGGGGAGGATCACGCGGCGCAGGCGCATCCAGCCTGCGGCGCCCAGGACCTCGCCCGCATCGTACGTGTCGCGCGGGATGGTGCTGATGGACTCGTAGACGCCGAAGGCGAGGTTCCACGACTGGCTCGTGAAGATGAGGAACACGCTGGCGGCCTCCAGGCCCAGGATGCTCCCGTTGAACAGCGCGACGAAGAAGAGCACCGCGGCGGGGAAGAAGCCGAGGATGGGCACGCTCTGGAGCACGTCCAGCAGCGGGAGGAGCACCTTCGCGGCGCGCCTGCTCGTGGCGGCGGTGTAGCCGTAGGTGATGGCGAAGGTCAGCGAGAGGACGAACGCCAGCAGCATGCGCAGGATGCTTCGCGCCGCCAGGTAGGGCAGCCGCAGCGCGGAGCTTGCGTCGTCGCGCGCCCCCGCGCCCACCAGCGCGCCCACGAGCACGGCGAGGACGAGGACGCCCAGCCACGCGGCGGCGCGCTCGAACCTCTCCGGGATCACGCGCCGCGGGGGCATCGCCCCGGCAGCCTGCGGGGGCGATTTGAACCCCTCGGGAGGCGCGGCTCAGAGCAGCCCGACGAGGGCGAGGAACTGGGGGTGGTCCTTGAGGCCGGCGAAGGCGTCGTCCTCGGAGACGTCCTGCGCAAGCTCGGGGAGCGCCGCGAGGATGGGCGCAAGCTGGGCCATGGCCTCGGCGCTCTCGCCGACGCGGGCGCAGGAGCGGGCCAGCTCGAAGCGGTACGCGCCCTCGGTGGGCTCCAGCTCCACGGCGCGGGCCAGCGCGGCGCGCGCCTCGGCGTGGCGGTCCAGCCCCGAGAGGCAGACGCCGCGGCAGAAGTGCGCAACGTGGAGGCGCGGGTCCAGCACGAGCGCGGTGTCCAGCCACGCCAGCGCCTCGGCGAGCTTGCCCTCCTTCACGGCCGTCTGCGCGGCGCGCAGGAGCGAGGGCACGTCGATGGGGACGAGGTTGAGATGGACCTTGGGGGCCGCCTTGGGGACGCGCGGGACGCCCAGGGGCCGCGCGCCCACCGCGAAGACGGCACCCACGGCGACGACGCCCAGCAGCGCGGCGAGCCAGGGGCTGGCGCCCGCGGGGATGGGCGCCTGCGTCGCGGCGAGGACGACGGGCGCGGCCGACTCCTGGACGACGCCGGGGTCGATGGTGGGGTCGTGCAGGCGCCAGACGGTGGACGAGGCGATGGGCTTGGGCGTCTCGGGCGTGGAGGTGGTGGGGTTCGACGCCGCGGGCTCCGGGTCGGGCGCTGGCGCCGCGGCGGGCTCAGGAGCCGGCGCGATGAGGTGCTCCTCGGGAAGCTGCGGCGGCGACGAGGGGGCTGGCACCGGCGCGGGCGAAGGCGCAGGGGCCGGAGGGGGCGGCGTGCCCCCCTGGGCGTGGCCGCGCTGCGGCGCCACGGTGGGCTTGCCCGCCACGGCCCCGCCGGCCACCGCAACGAGGAGCAGAAGGAGGGCGAGACCCAGGGCAGTCGACCGCATCGGCGCGGCACCGCGCCATCGATGCACGAACGCTGCGGAAAATTCCCCAGGGCCGAAACCGAAAATCCTTATGTGCAACCCCTTGGAGGCGCCCGCTTCGTGTTACCCTGGAGGGGTTGAGCCCTCCCGGGCGGAGCCGCCGCTGGGGCGCGAAGAATGAAAAAAGGAGGGTCGGGGGCGCGAGGCCCCCTGTTGGCTTCTCGGCTTCACTCAGCCGAAGAGCGCGCTTCGGCCGAATTCCTCTCCGCGGCGCCAAAGGCGCCGCGTCGGGTTCGGCCTCGTGCTCTCTTCGGCTTCGCTTCACTCAGCCGAAGAGAGCACCCAGGCCGGCCATCGCCTCTTCCTCGGAGGGGCCCTTCTCCTCGGGCCTCTCCTCGGCAGCGGGCGCGGCGGCGGCCGCGGGGCCAGCGCCGGCGGCGGGGGCCGCGGCGACGGCGGTCTTGATGGCCTCGTCGATGTCGACACCGTCGAGGGAGCTCACGAGGGCCTTGACGCGCGCGTCGTTGGCCTCGACACCGGCAGCCTTGAGGACGGCCTTGATGCCGGCCTCGTCGATCTTCTTGCCCGCAGCGTGCAGGACAAGCGCAGCGTAGACGTATTCCATGTTTGACATCTCCTTAGGGGGTGCCCATACCCAGGGCGGGGGCGAGAGCCGCGCGAGCGGCGCTCTGGACATTCACAGACGATCCGCCGAAGCAGATCATCCGAACAGCGCTCCCAGGCCAGCCATGGCCTCTTCCTCGCTGGGGCCCTTCTCCTCGGGCTTCTCCTCTTCCTTCTTCTCGGCAGAGGCGGCCTGGGGAGCGGCGGCCGCGGCGGCGGCGCGCGAGGCGAGAGCGTTCTTGAGGGCGTCGGACTTGGCGTCCTCGCTGAGCTTCCCGGCCACGCCGATGAGGCCCGAGTAGGCCTTGCCGATGAGGAAGGGAATCGTCGTCTTCGTGGGGTAGCCCGCGAAGACCGCGAGGTTGATCGCCTGGACGTGGGCCTGCTGGAGGCGCGCCGTCTCGTCCACCGCGAGCATGTCGCGGGTGTAGACGGTGCCGTCCTCGAACACGGCCTTGAGGTCCATCCCGACGGTCATCGGGAAGATCTCCAGGCGGGCCAGCATGGTGGCCAGGTCGGGCGTCGCGGCCTCGCCGGCCTTGAGCACGACCTTGTTCTGCTTGATCACGACCTTGCCCGCGTCGATGGCGGCGGGGATGCCCGCGCGCTGGAGCTCACCGACGATGGGGCCGGGCTTGAACTGCGTCTCGCCCTTCGCGACCGAGATGTCCTCGGGCGCCTTCTGGCCGATCTTGATCGGGGCCTTCGTCTTGGAGGCCTCGAGCCGGCGGTAGAGGCGGTGGGGCTTCATCTTGGTCGCGATGATCGCGGTGGAGCCGCCGATGTTCGACGTGAGGTTGTCGAGGCCCTTCTTGTTGGCGCCGACCTGCTTGAGGGCGAGCGTCAGGAGGGTATTCTTGCTGATCTTGATCGTCGCGTCCTCGCGCAGCGCCTTGCGCATGGCGTGCATCTGCGCGGAGGGGATCGCGTCGACGTTGGCCAGCCCGATGACGGGACTGTCCTTGAGCAGCGTCACGATCTCCGCCAGCTCCTCCTTCTTCCACTTGGCGACGTGGGCGTGGGCTTCGTCGGCCATCTCACATCACCTTCTCGGAGGGGCCCATCGTCGTCTTCACGAAGATGGACGCGATGTTCTGCTCGCCGCGCTCCAGCTTCTTGACGACGCGGTCGATGATCAGGAACGCGTTCTCCGTCAGGTCCTCCGCCGTCATCTGGCGGGTGCCGATGGCCGCGTGGAACGTGCGGCGGTCGCGGGAGCGGACGCGGACGGTGTTCTTGAGGTTCCGGACGATCGCGGCGGGGTCACCGGCGGGAGGCATCGGGCGGGGCATCTTGCCGCGGGGACCGAGGACGGTACCGAGCGTACGACCGATGGTGGGCATGAGCGGCGCTTCGGCCACGAAATAGCCCATCTCGTTGGCGAGCTTGCGGGCCCGGCGCTTGTCGCCGGAAAGCTCGTCGATCTGCTCGGGCACGACCACGACGTCCGCGACGGCCCGCGCGCGGGCCGCGAGTTCGCCCGAAGCGAACACGGCGACCTTGGGCGCCTTGCCGCGGCCCTTGGGAAGCTGGACCTCCTCGTCAACGCGGTTCTTCGGGATCGTGAGGTCGACGTTCTTGAGGTTGAACGCCAATTCCACGCTCTCTCCGAACTTGCGCTCGGGAGCCGCCTCCAGGGCCTTCTTGACGGCCGTGAGGATGGCTGCCTTTTCTACCAAGCTATCACCTGTGCCCGTAGTGTCGCGGTCAGAAAGAGCGCGGCGAGCCCGTCAGGGCTCTACTATGGGCAGCGCGCAGAGGAAAGGGGTGGTCTTAAAGGTTTGCCCGCAGCGGTCCTACCCCATCGCCAGCAGGAAATCCCCGGGAACGCCGCCCGTCCACGACACCGTGGCGCTCGTGGCCGCCGCCGGGACGGCGCCATACGTGGTCGCCCCCATGTGGTCGCAGCGCAGCGTCACGGCGCCCGCGGACCAGCAGACGGAGTAGTCGGAGGCGGGCGCGTTGGCGTAGACGAGGAGCGCGGAGTCGGGCCCGGGCGTGAGCGAGAAGAACTTCCCTTGGCACCCCGGAGGGACGGCGACGGGGGTCGCCAGCGCGGCGTCCGCTGCGGTGCCGTGGAGCGCCGCGCTGCATCCGGGCGTGAAGGCCAGGAAGCGGTTCGCGGGCGCGCCGACGTCCCAGTGCGTCGCGAGGTAGGAGCCCGGCGCGGGGGCGGGGTCGAAGTAGTCGTCGTGGCCGCAGTCGAAGGGCGCGCCCACGGCGCAGGCGGTCCCCGAGTAGTCGGAGCGGCTGCCCCCGTCGGCGTAGCACATGATGTCGTTCCCGTCGTTGCAGTGGAACGCGCCCGAGGTGTGCTGCGCGTCAAGCTGCACGGCGCCCATGGTGTGGCCGCTCTCGTGGAGCAGCACGTTCCATCCGCAGCCGTACACGATGGCGAACATGTCGCCGCGGTTGTTGAGGTTGGCCGCGCCGGGGCGGCTGTCGGCGAAGATGGCGCCCTGGCCGCAGTAGCCCCCGACGCTTCCGTCGTACCAGACGACGTACTTCGTGTTGGCGTCGGAGTAGCCCCGCGCGTGCAGGTCGTTGACGATGCTGGAGTAGCTCGTGGCCGCGGCGGTGGCGCCGAGGTGCTCGATGGGCACGCTGGGCCGCCCGTCGGCGCCGCACGCGTAGGAGAGGCGGAGGCTCACGCCCAGGGCCGCGGCCTCGGCGCGCACGTGCGCGTTCGCCTGCTCGGCGTAGGTCTTCGCCGTCTCCACGCGCGTCGCGGAGCGGTCGACGCCGTCGGCGGGGTACGCGTACATGAGCTGCGCGCGCGGCGTGCCCGCGGGCGCGCACGAGACGGGGAGCGGATCGGGGTTGGGCGGGATGGAGACGCCGACGCTGGCGGGCTCGGCGGGGTCGGGCCCGTGGGTGAGGACGGAGGTCCCGTCCGCGAGCGCGACGAGCCACCCCCCTTCGACGGGGCACGAAGGGCCCTGGTAGGGCACGAGGGTGAATCCCGGGCAGGGGGCCGCGTCCGCGGCGATCCCGAAGGAGCCGAGGGCGGCCGCGACGAGGACGAGGGCCAGGGTGGGCGCGCGCAAGGGAGAAGCCTCGGCGTGCCCACCCGGGGCCGGACCATAACAGCTGTGCCGAGACCCTAGCTGGATCAGGGCAGCACGACGGTCTTCTGGGCGGCGCAGGAGACGTGCCCCGGGAGAAGAGGCGTCGGCGGCGTCACCTCGTAGGTCGTGCAGACGTAGGCCGTGCCGCCGAAGCAGCTCGTGCCCGTGAAGCCCGCGTAGGCGCCGACCTTCTCGGTGGGCAGCGTCTTGCACGCGATGATCGGGTCGAGGCACGCGAGGAGCGAAGGCCCGCAGGGCGGCGGGCAGCCCCCCGTGCTCTCGGGGCAGATCTGGGCGGACGCCAGCGGCGCCACGGGGGCGAGCGCAAGGACGGCGAGCGCGGCGAGGAGAAGGGCGCGGAGCATCCCTCTCCACCTCACGGCAGCGTCGCGATGGGCTGGCAGCTCCAGCCGACCTCGTGGTGGACGACGGTGCCCTGGCACTCGTACAGGGTCACGCTGTTGCCGCACTCCGCGCCGGTGCGCACGTCGGCGACGTGGATCATGCCGACGCTGACGTTGAGGTAGCCGCACACCGCGGACGCGGTGGGGACGAGCGCGGTGGTCGCGCCCAGCGTCGCGCCGATCACGAGCAGGCTGAGGAGAAGGGTGGTCTTCATGAGTGGCCTCCGCGGCCGCCACGCACGCGGCGCGCCATAATCCCTGCGGAGGCGCACCCGGACGGGGACCTCAACGGGTCAGGCTGCGCATCAACGTCTCGGGCGTGATGATGCCCAGGACGCGGGCGTCGCCGTTGCTCACGATGGCGTAGTCCCAGCTCTCCAGCGCGCGCTCGACCTCCTCGAACGTCGCGTGCGGGGGCACGATGCCCACGGGCTCGTCGGCGAAGCCGGACACGGGGTCCTTGAGCGGGTGATGGCGCTCTCCGATGGCGTCCATGCGCCCCTTGTCGCCGTTGTTGGCGCCCAGCACGACGACGTCGCGCCGGTGGATGACGCCGCGGATGCGCCCGTCGCCGTCCAGCACGGGCAGGTGGTCCACGTACTCCTGGGAGAACGCGTGCAGCGCCTCGCCGAGCGTCTGCTCCATGCGCAGCGTCGCGATGGGGACCGCCAGGTCGCGCGCCTTCCGATCGGCCGCGCCGCGCTCGCGCGCGACGTCGATGGCGCTCACGTACCCCGCGAGCTTGCCCTTCTTGTCCTCGATGGGGAGGAACGCGGCGCGAAGCTCCGCCATGCGGCGCGCGACCTCCTCCAGCGACGCGGTCTCGGGCAGCGCGCGCGTGACGAGCGAGTAGCTCTCGACCTTCGCGCGCTCGTCGAGCCGGCGGCCCGTGGTGATGGCGCGGTCGTTGACGAGCCCGAAGGGCCTGCCCTCGTCGACGACGATGGGCAGCGTGTCGGTGTCGCCCTTGATCCAGCCCATGACGGAGTGGATCCCGTCGCGCTTGTCCACGGCCTTGAAGTCGGTGCGGAGGAAGGGGCCCAGCTCGCTCATCGTGAACACTGGCCTCCGATGAGGGATAACCCTGTCGAGTCCCCGCAAAAAGGCCTATCCAGCCCGCTTGGCGAGCAGCACCTTGGCCCACGCCAGGACGCGCTCCCCTTCGCGGCGTGCCTCGATCTCCACGGACTCGCCGTCCAGGAGGCCGAAGCGCTCCTTCGCCGCGCCGCGCAGGTCCACCTGCACGTGGCCGTTCTGGATGCCGAGGCGCACGTCGTGCAGGTTCACCGAGAGGCCGACGCCCAACGCCTTGAGGACCGCCTCCTTCGCGCTCCACGCCAGCGCGACCGCGGCGTGGCGCGCGGCGCCCTGCGGGAACGCGGCGCGCTCCTCGGGCGTGAACGCCTCGTCCTCGAACGCGGGGGCGCGCGGCTCCACGACCTCGACGTCCACGCCGACGCGCTCGCGCCGCGCGTCGAAGACGCTGGCGACGGCGACGCCGCCCGCGTGGCTCAGGGTGAGGCCGCGCTCGCCGTGCGCGAGGGGCGCGCCGTCGGCGCCGCGCTGGATGGGCATCGCGGTCCACGGGCGCTCGTCCCCGGCGGCGCGCAGCGCGGCCTTGGCGGCGAGCGTGGCGGCGAGCCACTCCTCCTTGCGCTTGGCCGCCGGCAATGCGCTGAGCGCCGCCTGCTCCTCCGAGGCGAGCAGGCCGCTCCAGAGGCCCGGGCGCTCCAGCAGGGCGCGCGCGGCGTCCACGGGGACGCGCATGACGCGCGAGCCGCCCAGCGTCGTCTCCTCGTGGGGCCACGGCGCGGGGCCCACCAGCGCGGAGGCGCCCGTGACGATGAGCGCGACGCCCTTCATCTCGACGGCGACCTTGCCGTCCACGAGGCACTGCACGTCGCCCTTGACGCGGTGGTCCTCGACCCGCGCGTTGAGGACGCGGTAGACCGCGCGCCCCGGCTCAAAGGGCCCGAAGAGGGAGACGCGCGCGACGCGCTCGGGAAGCGCCATGACGCTGCCCAGGGCGAGGCCCCAGAGGCCCAACGCCTGGAACGCGCCTTCCATGAGGGCCGCGGCGGGCGGGACGCCAGCGGCGGGCGCGCGGCCCTCGGCCTCCATGCCGTCCCACGACGCGCGGGAGGCCTTTGATAGCACCTGGAAGGCGGGCCCGTGGAAGAAGGGCGGATAGATGCGGTCGAACGACCACGCCCAGCCCGGGGCGTCGCGGACGGGGGGCGCGGGGCCCGCGTCGGGCAGCAGGCGCGCGGTGAAGTGCGTGCGCGGCTGCTTCACGGGGCCGGGAGGGATGGACGTGACCGAGGCCCTTCCGTCGGCCTCGACCTTGACCGTGATGTCGACCGGCTGGTCCCGGAGCAGCTTCACGGGGTACGCGAAGTGGACCTCCTCCAGCGCGGCGACGGGCGTGGGGCTGGCGCTGGTCATGGCGCTCATGCCCATGACGCCCGCGAGGTAGGGCACGCCATCCACCCGGTGGTCGTTGAGCGCGGGCTCGGAGGCGCGCAGCGTCTGCGTCCCCGAAGCCTGCGGCGCCTCCTCGTGGTGGGCTTGTTCAAGGCCCCCCAAGCCTTTCGCGAGCACGACCTCGGGCTCGTCGAGGCGCGCCAGCTCGCTGAGGAAGGCGCTGACGCCCTCCGCGGTGGTGATGGGCTCGACGCCCGCGGCCTTGAGCACGGTGAGCGTGCTGCCCTTGGTGGCCATGCCCACCTCGCCCCACGGGCCCCAGGCGAACACGGCGGCGGCGACGCCCTTGGCGCGCAGCGCGCGGGCGAGCTTCGCGATGGCGTCGTTGGCGGCGCTGTAGTCGGCCTGCGCGGCGTTGCCGTAGCGGCCCGCGACGCTGCCGAACATGACGAAGAACGCGGGGTGGTCCTTTTCCGTGAGGCGCGCGAGGGTGAACGCGGCCTCGGCCTTGGGCCTCCACGCGCGGTCGAAGGCGCCCTCGTCCTTGTCGGCGAGGCGCTTGGACTCCTCCAGGCCGGCGGCGTGCAGCACGCCGTGGACCTTGCCGTGCCGCAGGCGCACGTCGGAGAGCGCGCGCTCCAGCGCGGCGGCGTCGCCCGCGTCGGCCTGCACGTACTCGACGGTGGCGCCCGCGCTGCGCAGGTCGCGCAGATTCCGCGCGATCTCGGCGCGGGCGCGCAGGGGAGCCACCATCTTCTCGATGGCGACGGGCGTCACGCGGTCGCCCTTGGCCTTGAGGTCCGCCATGCCCTGGTCCTTGGCGCGAGCCTCGTCGAAGGAGAGGTCTGCGTCGGTGGGCGCGGGGGTGCGGCCCAGGAGCACGAGCCTGGGCTTCTGCGGCGCGAGGGCCTTGAGCGCCTCGGCGGTGATGCCGCGCGCGCCGCCGGTGACGACGAGCACCGCGCCCGTGGGCAAGGTGGGGTGCTGGCCGTCGGTGGTCCCGGCCTCGATGGTGCGCACGACGACGCGGCCCCGCGCCGAGCGGCCCACCTCCACGAGCGACTTGTCGACCTTCAGCTCGGCCTCGACGTGGCGCACGCGCGCGGCGACGTCCTCGGAGGGGTCGAGGTCCAGCGCGCGGACCCACGCCTTGGGGAACTCCGCGGCGAGGGACTTCGCCAGGCCCGTGACGCCGCCCTGCTCCGGGTGCGCGGCCTTGTCGATGCCCTGGTGGCCGCCCATCTCGGTCAACGCGAGGATGCCCAGCTTGCCCGCGTCCAGGTCGGCGGCGCGGCTGCGCGCGAAGAGGAACAGCTCCTTGGCGGGTCCGCTGAAGAGGGCGATATCACCCGCGGCGTGCGGGTACTTGTGGCGCAGCGCCTCGGCCAGCGCGCCGTGCCCGACGACGAACGCGCTGCGCGCCGCGCTCCCTTCCGCGGGCGCGGGGCTCACGCGCGGCACGCGGCGCACGAGGCCGCCACCCTTGTAGGGCGCGACCATGGCGGTGTCCAGGGGCGGCGCGCTCGCGGCGGCCTGCGCAGGGACCGCGCGCCCGGCGTGCGTGGAGACGAAGCCCGCGACGTGGCTGATGGTCGGGTAGTCCTTGAGGTTCACGCCCTCGATCCGGGGGATGCCGAAGGCCTCGCGCACCTCGCCGAAGATCTCCGCCTGCTTCACGGTGTCAATCCCGAGGTCCGCCTCCATGTCGAGGTTGGGGTCCAGCATCTCGGGCGGGTAGCCGGTCTTCGACGCGATCATCGCGGTGACCTTGGCCAGGACGTCGTGCGCGGCTCCGGGGCCCTTGCCTGGGAGCGGCGTCGGGGCGGTGGCGGCGGGGTTGGGCGCGACCATGGCGGGCGGCGCGTTGAAGGGAACGGGCGGCGTGGGCGCGACGGCGGCCTCCGCGGTCACCGGGGCGCCCATGCGCGAGACGAGGTAGTCCGCGACCTTCGCCAGCGTCGGGATGTCCTTGAGCGTGAGCTTGTCGTCGCGCCCGATGCCGTAGCTCTCGCGGAGCATGCCGAAGATCTCGGCCTGCTTCACGGTGTCAATCCCGAGGTCGGCCTCCATGTCGAGGTTCGGGTCGAGCATCTCCTGGGGGTAGCCCGTCTTCTCGGCGACGAGGGCCATCACCTTGCGGAGCACGTCGTCGCGGGAGGCGCCGGCTGGAGCGGCCGCGGGGGCGGGGCTCGGCGCCGCGCGCGCGGGCGCAGGCGTGGGGGCCTCCACCTTCACCGGGACGGCCGTGGGGACCGCCCCCGCCGGGGCGCTCACGCGCAGGACCCTGCCCTGCATCGCGGCCTTGGCGCCGGGGGCGCCCACGCTCTGGTCCAGGAAGGATTGATAGCGCGCCGGGTCCGCGACGCGGGCGTCGCCCTGCGCCATGCGCTCGAAGAACGCCATGGCGAGCTGCGAGCCGAAGCCGGCGCTGAAGCGCATGGCGAAGCGGCGCTGGTGCGCGCCCCCCTTGCTGAGGTTGAGGTCCGCGAACTCGGGGTCGGTGTCGCGCAGGTTCGCGATGGGCGGCACCTTGCCGAGCTGGAGCGCCTTCACCGCGAGGGCGTCCTCGATGCCGGCGCCCATGGGGTGGCCGGTGAAGCCCTTGGTGTTGGTGACGAGCACCTTCGTCGCGCCGCTTCCGAAGGCCTGCCGCATGGCGGCCGCCTCCGCGCTGGCGCTGCCGCCGCGGGCGGGCGTGTACGTCTCGTGGCTGACGAAGATCGTCTCGGGCCCGAGCGCGTCGGGCGTCGTGCCCAGGCGCTTCGCGGCGGTCTCCACGAGCGCGCGCGCCTCCTTGGCGATGTGCTCGACGTGGAGGCGGCTGCCGTGGTACGCGCTGTTGGCGATGCGCGTCGCGACGAGCCGCGCGACGGGGACCATGCCGCGCGCCTCGACGTCCTCGCGGCGCTCCAGCACGAGGCCCACGGCGCCCATGCCGATGATCATGCCATGCCGGCGCCGGTCGAAGGGCAGGGCGCCCTCCTCGACGGAGCCCGCGGTGGTGGCCGCGCCCGAGACGAGGAAGCCGCTGCCGATCCACTCCAGCAGGTTGTCGCTGGTCACGTCGTCCGCGCCCACGACGACGACGCGCCGGGCGCGGCCCGTGCGCATCCAGTCCTCGGCGATGGCGATGGCCTGCGTGCTGCTGCTGCACGCGGCGTTGACCTGCGTGTTGGGTCCGCGGGCGCAGATCGTCTCGGCAAGCTCCGCGTGGCCCAGCGAGAGGATGCTGAAGAGGAAGTGCCGGTTGAACGCCTCCACCTTCTCGGCGTCGCCCGCGATGCGGTGAAGCTCGCCCGCGTGCTTCGCGTAGAAGCCCGACACCTTGGACTTCCTGTCGGCGGGCACGGCGTCCAGAAGCTCGTGGTAGAGCGCGTCAAGCTCGGTCAGCGTCGCCTTCGCGTAGCGGCGCGCCAGGTGGCGGCTGACCTCCTGCACGAAGTTGTCGTAGCCGGGGAAGGCGCTGGCGAAGATGATGCCCGTGTCGTCCTGGAGGTGGGGAGGCAGCACCCAGTCGCCGGGCAGGATCTTCCCGGTGGTCGTGCGCTTCATCTCCTGCACCATGGGGATGCCCGCGTCCCGGAGCGCCTCGTAGGCGGCCGCGATGGCGAGCTTGCTGGTGATATCAAGGGTCTTGAGCAGCTTGGGGTCGACCTGGTAGTCGCCCTGCATGTCGAGCCCGCCGCGGCGGCCCGCGAGCTTGAGGACCTCGCTGGCGTCCTTCACGGGCTCCATGCGCGGCTCGCCCTCGCCCTTGACGAGGCGCACGATGTCCTTGTCCAGGAAGCGGCCCGCCCACATGGAGTCGAGCCGGTCGATGCGGTTCTCGCCGCGGAAGAGCGTCTCGAAGTTGTCGTCGCTGAACACGCGGCGCGCGCCGCCGGGGAGGCCCGCCGCGGCGCCGCTCACCACGACGTCCACCGGGAGGAGGCCGTAGCGGGAGAACGCTCCTTCGGCCTCCTTGAGGCGCGCGAGCTCGCGCTGGAACTGGTCGAAGCCCGCCTTGAGCGCGGCCTCCAGCGTGGGCTGCACCGCGCTGCGGAACGCCTCGTAGGTGCCGTCCGTCGGGCCGGCGAGCACGGTGGGGCGCGGCATGGGCGCGGGCTGCGCGACGGGCATCGCCTCGGTGGCGTCCCCGGCGGGCAGGTCCAGCGCGAAGCCCAGCGCGCCCATCCTGGCGGCGGCGTCGAGGAAGGACGCGAGGTCGCCGCGCTTGGGGTGGTTCGTGGTGACGGCGACGGCGGCGCTGCCCAGCGTGGCCTCGACGAAGCCCGAGAGCGCGCGCTTGGGGCCCACCTCGACGAAGACGGTGGCGCCGGCGGCCTGCATGGCCTTCAGCTCCGCGATCCACTCGACGGGCGCGGCGACCTGCTTGGAGAGGATGTCGCGGATGGCGTTGGGGTCCGCGGGGTAGGGCGTCGCGTCGACGTTGGTGAAGCAGGGGATTCTGGGCGCGCGGAAGGAGAGGCGGTCCAGCACGCGGCGCAGGGGCTGGCTCGCGGGCGCCACGATGCTGGTGTGGAAGGCCGCGCTCACGTTGAGCTGCATGACCTCCACGCCCATGCTGCGCGCGACCTCCATGGCCTTCTGCACGGCGGGCGTCTCGCCCGCGATGACAGTCTGGACGGGGCAGTTCTTGTTGGCGGCCACGACGTAGCCGGGCACGCGCTTGAGCACCTGCTCGACCTGGTCGGGCCCGGCGCTGACGGAGGCCATGAGCCCCTTGTCGGGCACCTGCACGCCGGCCATCTCCTTGCCGCGGGCGGAGACGGCGAGGAGCGCGTCCTCGAACGATAGCACCTCGGCCGCGACAAGCGCCGCGTACTCGCCCAGGCTGTGGCCGCCCACCATGTCGGGGCGGATGCCGTGCTCGGCGAGGAGGCGGAAGATGGCGACGTCCGCCGCGAGCATCGCGGGCTGCGTGACCTCGGTCTGCTTGAGGGACTCTTCGGCGCGCGCGA
Source organism: Pseudomonadota bacterium (assembly GCA_021325135.1). Lineage (GTDB taxonomy): Archaea > Thermoplasmatota > SW-10-69-26 > JACQPN01 > JAJPHT01 > JAJPHT01. The sequence goes on from JAJPHT010000039.1 coordinate 24,064, forward strand.
CGGCGGCGGCGTCCTTGGGGTCGACCCAGAGGAGCGTGGTGAGCTTGCTGCCCAGGAGCGGCTCCAGCACGCGGTCCGCCTCGGCGAACGTCTCGCGCACGATGGGGTAGCGCTTCGCGAGCTCGCGGCCCATGTTGGCGTACTGCGAGCCCTGGCCGGGGAAGAGGAACGCGACCTTGCCGCGGGGCTGCCCTTCGCCGAACGAGGCGCCCTTGACCTTGAGGGGGAGCGCCTGGCGCCCCTTGGGGTCGAGGATCAGCGGAGCGGCGGTCTCCAGCGCGGAGGCCAGCGTGGCGCGGTCCTGGGCCCCCACGCCGAGGCGCACGCTGCGCGCGTGGGCGCGGGGCGTGCGGGCGTGGCGCGCGGCCTGGTCCAGCGTGGCGGCGGACTTCACGGCGGCGACGGCGGCCTTGGCCTCGGCCGCGAGACCCTCGATGCTATCAGCGGCGATGACGACGACCTCGCCCTCCATCTCGGGCGCGAGGCGCGGCGGGGCGCGGGGCGCGGCCGCAGGCGCGGGCGCCGCGGCGCGGGGCGCCAGGTGGTACTCGGGGAGGAACTCCTCCAGGATGACGTGGAAGTTCGTGCCGCCGAAGCCGAACGCGGACACCGCGGCGCGGCGCGGCTCTCCGTTGGCGGGCGCGGGCCACGGCTCGACGGAGGTCTGCACCTTGAAGGGCACCTTGCTCCAGTCGATGTTGGGGTTGGCCGCGCGGAAGTTGATGCTGGGCGGCAGGACCTTGTGGTGGATGGCTAGCGCGGCCTTGAGGATGCCCGCCGCTCCCGCGGCGCTCTTGAGGTGGCCGATCTGGCTCTTGACGCTGCCCAGCGCGACGCTGCGCGGCGGCATGGGGCCGAACACCTCGGCGATGCTCTCCACCTCGACGACGTCGCCGACCTTCGTCGACGTTCCGTGCGCCTCGATGAGCTGGACGTGCTTCGGCTGGACCTCGGCGACCTGGAAGGCGCGCTGCACGGCGAGCTCCTGGCCCGCGGGGTTGGGTGCGGTGATGCCCTTGCCCTTGCCGTCGCTGCTGCTGCCCATGCCGCGGATGACGGCATAGACCTTGTCGCCGTCCCTCACGGCCTGTGACAGCTTCTTGAGAAGGAGGATCGCGACGCCTTCGCCCATGACGAAGCCGTCGGCGCCCGCGTCGAAGGGGCGGCTGCCGGTGGGGGAGAGCGCGCCGATCTTGCAGAACTTGACGTAGGTCGCGGGGTCCATGCTGCGGTCCGCGCCGCCGCAGAGCACCATGTCGGCCTCGCCGCCGAGGATGGCCTTGACCGCGGTGTCCAGCGCGGCGTGGCTGCTGGCGCACGCGGCGTCGGTGGTGAGGTTCTTGCCCGCGAGGTTGAGCACGTTGGCCAGGCGGCCGGCGATGACGTTTGATAGCTCGCCGGGCATCGTGTCCTCCGTGATGGGGGGCAGCGAGGCCTTGATCTGCGCCTCGGCGCGCGCGACCTGCTCGGGGGGCAGCGACTTGCGAAGCTCGGCGGTGAACTCCGCGAGGTGCATGCGCTTATTCGTCTCGTCCTTGCGCTCGCCGCCCAGGGAGTTGCCCAGGATGACGGCGCAGCGCTGGCGGTCGAACGGCTTGCGGTCGTAGCCCGCGTCGGCGAGCGCCTCGGCCGCGGCGGCGAGGGCCATCTGCTGCACGGGGTCGAGGGCCTTCGCCGTGTTGGGCGGGATGCGGAACTTCAGCGCGTCGAACTTGAACCCGGTGATGAAGCCCCCGATCTTCGTGTAGGTCTTGTCCTCCTTGGTGGGGTCGGGGTCGTAGTGGATGGAGGCGTCCCAGCGGTCCGCGGGCACCTCGACGATGCAGTCCACCTGGTTGAGGACGTTCTGCCAGAACTCGCCGGCGCTGTTGGCCTTGGGCAGCACGGCGCCCACGCCGATGATGGCCACCGCCTCCTCGGGCGGGACCGTCTCGAACTGGCGCGAAGCGGACGCGGCGACGGGCACCGCGTTGGGGCGCGTGTGGCCGATGGGCGCGGCGGGGGGCTCCACGGCGCGCGGGTCCGGCATGGCCTCGACCTTCGCGGGCGCGGCCGCGGGGGCGGGGCTCGGCGCGGGCGCGTTGCCCATGCGGGAGGAGAGGTACTCGGCGACCTTGCCCAGCGTGGGGATGTCCTTGAGCGTGAGCGTGTCGTCGCGCGGCAATTGATAGCTTTCGCGCAGGATGCCGAAGATCTCGGCCTGCTTCACGGTGTCGATGCCCAGGTCGGCCTCCATGTCGAGGCCCGGGTCGAGGAGGTCCTTGGGGTAGCCCGTCTTCTGCGCGACGAGGTCGATGACGCGGGCGAGGACTTCGCCGGAGGCCGCGGCGGGAGGGGCCGCGGGCGGAGCGACCGTGGGCGCGGGGACCGGCGTCGGGGGCGGCGCCGGCGCGGGAGGGGGGGCCTGCGCGGGCGCTCCCGCATCCATGGCCACCTGCGCGAGCGCGGCGGCGAGGGAGCCCGCGCGGCGCGCGAGGAAGGGCGCGAGCAGCGCGTCGCGGCCCACCTTCAGGCCGCTGGGGAGCGTGGCGTGGCCCGTCGCCTGGAAGTCGGCGGCGCTGAGGCGCGCGAGGGCGGCCTTGTCGTCCGCGGAGAGGGGCGACTCGGGGAGGAGCCAGAGTTGCGCGTCGAGGACGACGCCGGAGGCGCCCGCCTCCGCGACGGCCTTCAGCGTCGCGCGGTCGAGGCCGCCGTGGGCGAGGGGCTGGCGGCCCGCGAGGCGCTTGACCTCGGCGACGGTCTCCGCGCTGGTCTTGCCGCTGGCCACGGGGCGCCCGTCCACGGTGGAGGCGAGGGCGGCGATGGGCGTGGCGCCGGCGGCCTGCACGCGCGCGGCGTACTCGGCGTTGCCGTTCGTGACGACGTAGAGCTTCATCAGACGGGTCCCTCGGGGGGGTTGAGTCGGGGCTCGATGAGCACGCGGTCCATCTCGGGGGGCGCGCCGACGCTGAAGTAGCCCGCGTCGACGTAGATCGTCTGCCCGGTGATGCCGCTGCTATCAGAGGAGAGGAGGAAGCGCGCCGCGTGGGCGACGTCCGCCTGCGTCACGTTGCGGCGCAGGGGGGTGTTGCTGGCCATCCAGTCGAGGATCTGGTCGAAGCCCGGGACGCCCGAGGCGGCCAGGGTCTTCACGGGGCCTGCGCTGACGGCGTTCACGCGGAAGCCCATGGGGCCCACGCTGGCGGCAAGCTCGCGGACGAGCTGCTCCAGCGCCGCCTTGGCGGTGCCCATGATACGATATCCCGGGACGGTGCGCTCGGCGCCCAGGTAGGTGAGCGTCACGACGGCGGCGTTGGGGTTGAGCTTGGGCAGGCCGTGGCGCACGACGCGGATGAGCGAGTAGGCGCTGACGGTCATGGCGACGCCGAAGTCCTCCTGCGTCGTCTCGGTGATGGGCTTCATCAGCGCCTCGGCGGGCGCGAAGGCGACGGCGTGCACGATGCCGTCGTACTTGCCGGTGAGCTTGGCGTGGAACGCCTTGGTGGAGTCCTCGCTGGCGAGGTCGCACTCCTCCATCTGGTCGATCCACTTCTGCTCCTTGGCGAGCTGGAGCACGCGCGACATGAAGCGCTTCTGGTAGGCGAGCGTGCAGGTGGCGCCGCGCTCCGCGAGGTCCTTCGCGATGGCCCACGCGAGGGAGGTGTCGCTGGCCACGCCGTACACGAGGAATCGCTTGCCTTGGAGGTCGTTCACGTGGATCACGTCCCAATCGGGGCTTCGACGGTTTAAAGGGGAATGTTCCCGTGCTTGCGAGGCGGCCGCTCGACGTGCTTCGAGGCGAGGCGCGCCAGGTGGCGGGCCACGTGCTGGCGCGTCAGGGCCGGGTCGACGATGTCGTCCACGAAGCCAAGCTCGGCCGCGAACATGGGGTTGCCGAAGCGGTCGCGGTAGCCGGCCTCCAGCTCCTTGCGGAAGTCGGCGTCGGCGTTCTTCAGCTCCCGGCGGTGGAGGATCTGCACGGCGCCCTGCGCGCCCAGCACGGCGATCTCCGCCTGGGGCCACGCGAGGTTGACGTCGCTGCGCAGGTGCTTGCTGCACATGACGATGTACGCGCCGCCGTAGGCCTTGCGCGTGACGACGGTGATCTTGGGCACGGTGGCCTCGCAGTAGGCGTAGAGGAGCTTCGCGCCGTGGCGGATGATGCCGCCGTGCTCCTGCTCGCGCCCGGGGAGGAAGCCGGGCACGTCCACGAGGCTGAGGAGGGGGACGTTGAACGCGTCGCAGAAGCGCACGAAGCGCGCGGCCTTCTCGGAGGCCTGCACGTCCAGCACACCCGCGAGCACCTTGGGCTGGTTCGCGACGATGCCCACGACGCGCCCTTCGACGCGGCCGAAGCCGACGACGACGTTGCGCGCCATCTCGGCGTGGATCTCGAAGAAGCTGTCCCGATCGAGGATGCCCGCCATGACGTCGCGCATGTCGTAGGGCATCGACGGGTCGGGCGGGACCACGGTGCGCAGCGCCTCGGGGTCGTGCGCGGAGATGGGCTCGTAGCGCGGCGGGTGCTCCAGGTGGTTCTGCGGCAGGTAGGAGAGGAGCGCGCGGATCTTGTCCAGCGTCTCCTCGTCCGTCTCGCCCGTGAGGTGGCAGACGCCCGAGTCGTTGGCGTGCACGTCCGCGCCGCCCAGCTCCTCGTGGGTCGTCTCCTCGCCCAGCACGGTCTTCACCACGTCGGGCCCGGTGAGGTACATGTACGAGGTCTTGCGCGTCATGAGGACGAAGTCCGTGAGCGCGGGGCCGTACACCGCGCCGCCGGCGCAGGGGCCCAGGATTCCCGCGACCTGCGGGATGACGCCCGAGGCGTCGACGTGGCGCTGGAAGATGTCGCCGTAGCCGCCCAGCGCGGCGACGCCCTCCTGGATGCGCGCGCCGCCAGAGTCGTTGAGCGCGACGAGGGGCACGCCGGTGGCGATGGCCTGCTCCATGATCTTGCAGATCTTCCGCGCCTGCGCGCTGCCCAGCGAGCCGCCCGAGACGGTGAAGTCCTGCGCGTAGACGCACACGTCGCGGCCGTGGACCTTGCCGTAGCCCGTGACGACGCCATCGCCCGGGTGCGGGTCCTGCGGCAGGCCGCGGCTGAGCCCCTGGTGGACGGCGAAGGAGTCGGTCTCCATGAAGGAGCCCGGGTCCAGGAGGTAGTCCAGGCGCTCGCGGGCCGTCATCTTGCCCTTCGCGTGCTGCGCCGCGACCTTCTCGGGGCCGCCGCCTTCGCGGGCGCGCTGGCGGGCCAGCTCGATGGGGTCCAGCGTGAGGCGGCCCGACGAAGGGGTGACGCGCACGATGGAGGGCTTCTGTGGCGCGGCAGTGGGGACGGTCATGGGCACCCCGCGCGGCGAGGCCAGGCTTCGGGTAAATGCCTTTTCGTCGTGACAAGGAGTGAAAACGAGTGAACGCCACCGTGGGAATCGGCGAGCGCCGGGGGGCGCATCGGCGGTCTTGTGGGGGACTGTGGGGGGCACAATCCTGGCGTCTTGGTCACCTCGTTGGCGCGACGACGCCACGGCGCCACGACGTGACGATTCCCCCAAGCATCGCGCTGAGGGGGAAGCATCCGCTCAAAGAAGTGAGAGAATGGAAGAAGAAAGGGGCCCCACCGCGCAGGGCCCCGGAGCCGGGCGCCTACCAGGCGAGGTTCTCGGCGCGGATGCCCTGGTCCGAGAAGGCCTGGGGCAGCGTGCCCTCGTTGGCCCACTTGTAGAGGCCCGCGACGAGGATGCCGTCCACCGCGCTGTTGACCGCGGAGAGGACGATCCAGTAGACCACCGCGACCGCGATGAACGCGACGCCCAGCACGACGGACGCGCCCATGGCGAGGACGCCCAGGAAGAAGGGCACGAGGCCCAGCAGGCCCAGGAAGAAGAAGATGATCCCGGTCGTGGCCACGCCCGTGAGGCTCTCGCCCCAGCTGCGCTTCATGAGGCCCATGCTGCCCTTGATCGCGTCGAAGGGCCCGACGTCCTGGAAGACGAGGACGGGCACGACGAAGAAGACCGCGACGTTCCAGCCGAACTCCAGGAAGCTGACCAGGATGCGGGCCAGGATGTTGTCCTTGGCCTGGTCGCGCAGGATGCGGAAGATGATGCCCACGGTCGCCGCGACGACGGCCCACTGCAGGATGCGGCCGATGCGGCTCCACGACTTGCGCAGGCCGTCCTTGAGGACGGGGTCGCCGCCGTTGAAGCGGATGGTGGCCATCTCGATGACGGCCGCGTTGAAGAAGATCACGATGGCGTAGACCACGACGTAGATCGCGAAGATCGCGAGGTAGCCGGCGAGGCCGAGGCCGCCGCCGTCGGCGCCGCTGAAGAGGCCGAGGCCCCAGGCGCCGAGGCCCAAGGCGACGACCGCGATGATCTGGAGGACACCCGCGAGCAGCGGGAGCGCGACCATCTCCTTGTCAAGGCTGAGGACCTTGAAGGAGGCCTTGGTGAGACTCCAACCACGGGCGATGCGTTCGAACATGAGGATTTGACACCTCTCGGGGGCGGCGATTCCTGGCCCGCGGATATAAGGCTAGCGGGCAACGTGGGGTGCGGAAGGAAGGCGCAACCGGCCGGCGACGGGCAGGCGTTTCTCCGGCGGCGCGGCCCCCCGGCCGGAGCCCGCCCGGCGTGGGGTCAACGGGCGAGTCGCCGCGCCGCCGCCAGCAAAGCCGTGTCGAGCAGGGCGGCGACTGCGCCCACCAGGCAGCCGCCGACGAACCCGAACGCGGCCGCCTCCAGCGAGAAGAGGTAGGCGATGGGCGGCGCGCGGCCCGAGATGAACGATGCCGTGAGGGCGATCCACACGAACGACGCGCCCACCGCGCCGCCCCACACGCCGCCCACGCCCATCGCCTCGCGCAGCGGCTTCTCCCGCATCTGGACGAGGGCCTGGCGCGTGGCCCCGAGGGTGAGCCCCCAGAGGACGAGGAAGAGCGCGACGCCAGGGAGCGTGCCGATCCCCTGGAGCAGCTGCCCCAGCGTGCCGGCGCGGTGCAGCGCGAGGACGAGGGCGCCCACCAGGAGCGAGACGTGGAGCGTCGCGAGGCCCACCGCCTCCAGCCAGCCCGCCTCGCGCGCCTCATCCATGGGCCAGCACCACCGCGAGGCCGCCGATGATGGCGAGGAGGAGCGCCGTGCCGCCGTAGGCCCACCGCAGCGCGGGAGCTTTCAGCCGGGGCCGCGCCAGGAGCCGCAACGCGGAGGCGACCAGCAGGAGGAGCACGAGGGCGAGCTTCCACGTGAGGAGCGTCCCCCACGTCGTGGCGGGCCCCGGGTCGCCCACGGCGCCGAGGTTCCCGACGCCTGTGAGGACCTGCACACCCATGGCGACCCAGAAGGCCCACTCATAGGCGCGCGACGCGGGGGCGGGGTCCCGCAGCGAGGCCACCAGCACGGCGCCGCCCAGCAGCACGCCCATGCCCAGCGTGTGGACCAGGCGCACCGCGACGTGCACGTCCATGCAGGGCCGTCGCTGGCGGAAGGGAGAATGGTTTCGCACCGAAGCCCACTTGCGCGGCAGGGGTCAACGCTGGGCGAGCCAGGCCAGCGTGGCCTCGGCGTTGCGCCGGGCGCGGCGGATGACGCGGAGGTCCTCTTCGATCTCCGCGCGGAACTGCGTGAGGAACGCCCGAAGCTCAGGGTCCATCTCGCGGCCTTCCATGATCATTGACTTTCCTCCGTGCTTCATAAATCTTCTCCGCCAGACGATCGTCGTCCTCCGCCATCTCGGAGAGCGCGCGCAGGACCTGGGAGGCGCGCTCGGCCCGCGACGCGGCGCTGCTCGACTCGCGCAGCCTGCCCGCGGCCTGCATCCTCCCTTCGTGCTCCTCCAGCGCGATGCGCGCCACGCGGTCCACGTCGCCGCGTCCGAAGAGATAGCCCAACGCCCGGTGACCACCGAAACCATGGTCCGCATCAGCAGGTCCGCGGGGCCGGCCTCCAGGTGCGCCCAGCCCCACCAGACCATGGCGAGGCTCGCGACGACCGCCGCGCCCGCGACGAGGGTCCGCACGGCGTTGGTCGTGCCCCACCAGGGAGGGTCCATCGCGGATGGATGGGCGGGGGAGGCTTCTCCTTTGTCCCGGAATCGCCTCACGCGACGCGCTGGAAGCGCCCGTCCTGGCGCGCCATGGCGAAGTCCTTCTCCAGGAGGCGCGCGAGGTGCTTCTCCACCATGACGCGCTCGTGATAGCGCGCCAACGGCGTCGTGGGCTTGCCCATGCAGTGGCCCATCTCGGCCAGCTCGTCCAGGCTGCGCGGCGTCTCCAGGGAGGCGAGGATGCGGCGGTCGCGCTCGCGGATGGACTCGGCCATGCCGCGGAAGAGCGGCTTGATGCCCCGCTTGCGCGGCTCGGCGTGGCTGGAGACGAGGATCGCCACCGGCACGTCCGCGAGGGTCGAGGCGGTGCGCTCCAGCTCCGTGGGGTCGCTGGTGGGGTAGCCGTACCACGCCTTGTCGTCCGCGCCCACGTCAGCCGCGAAGAGGATGTGCCGCTCGGGGTCCAGCAGGGCGATCATGCCCGGCGAGTGGCCCGGCGCGGGGAGGAGGTGCCACTCGTGCTTGTCCAGCTTGACGATGCCGTCCCCGCGCAGCTCCTTCTGGACGTGCGCCGGCTCGTAGCCCGCCTTGCGGATGGCGCTGGCCACCACGTCGCGGTCGCGGCGGCTGACCTCGTAGGTCTGGAGGTAGTCCTCGGCCCCCAGCATGGCGCGCGCCTCGGCCTTGGGGGCCCACACCTCGCGGAAGTCGCGCGCGCCGTGGCTGTGCGCCACGTGGCAGTGCGTGAGCAGGCACACGTCCACGTGGGGCGCGAGCTTGCGGCGCAGCGGGGCGGGGAGGCCCGCGTCCACGAGCACGACCTCGGACCCCTCGTCCAGGAGCAGCGAGCTGGCGCCCGGGTGCTCCGGCGGGCATGCGACCAGCCCCACGCCCTCCGCGACCCACGTCAGGGTCTTGGCGAGGTCCGGGGGCAGGGCCATCGGCGGGGGACCCCCGCGCGCCGCGAAAACCCTTCCTAAGGCGATCAGCCGGGGCTGGCGTGCGCCAGGAGCTTCACGATGTCCAGCGTGCAGAGGTGGACCGTGTCCTTGTGGCGGGCCATGCCGCACAGGCAGCAGAAGTCCATGCTGTGGGGTCGACGGCGGGGGGTAAGAGCGGCGCGTCCCTACCCATGGTGGTGGTGACAAACGATGGAGCCGCCGGCCGGCCCACCGGCTGCCCGGCCGCTACCACGAGTAGGCGCGCGAGACGCCCAGCGCGTGCACGATGCGCCTCAGCTCGCCCACCTTGCCGAGGTTCGCCAGCAGCGTCTTCGCGAGGACGGGGAGGTAGGCGCGCTCGGTGCTGACGCCGGGGCGCACGTCGATGAGCTTGGGCGCGAAGCGCGTGAGTCGGGCGAAGTCCTCGTTGCTCCACGCGCGCAGCGACTCCAGCGCGGGGCGGAAGGAGGGGTCGCACATGGGGTGCGCCGCGATGCGCGCGCCGTACTCGGAGAGCTTCCCTTCGTGGAGGCAGCGCGCGAGCGCGTCCGCCGCGTGGACGACCGCCGCCATGCCCCCCTTGGTGATGGGGTTCGTGAGCCCCGCGGCGTCGCCCACGAGGACGACGTTCCCCTCCTGCACCTTGTCGCCGAAGAAGCCGATGGGGTACGCCTCGCGCTTGCGCACCTTGCCCGCGACGCCCTTGTCCGCCATGAAGCGGTCGAGCCGCTCCCAGTCGTGGCCGTCGCCCGTCGCCAGGAGGCCCACGTTCCACAGGTCGCCCCGCGGGAAGACCCACGCGTACTCGGGCGAGTACGTCTTGTCGGTGTAGAAGAGGAGCCGCTCGGGAGACGGGCCCTGCGCCTCGACGCGGTACTGGATGCCCAGCATCGTCTCGTGCGAGCCGCCCACGACCTTGCGCGTCACGCTGCCGGGCCCGTCGGCGCCGATGACGACGTCCGCTTCGCGCGACATGCGGATGATATCATCCTGCGAGACCTTCACGCCAGTCCGGTAGTCGGCGCCCAGCGCGCGGCACTCCTCCGCCATCGCGGGGATCCACCGTTCGCGCGCCATGGTGTGCCCCTTCTGGTGCACGCGCGCCTCGACGCCCTCGGGGAAGAACCACGAGGCGCCCTCGAACGTCTGCGCGACGTAGGGCGCGGAGTCGAACGCGCGGAAGAGGCGCAGCGTGTCGTCCGAGAGCCCCTCGCCGCAGAGCGTCGTGTGCGCCGCCGGCTCGCGCTCGTAGATCGTGACGTGCGCGTCGACGGCGTGCTCGCCGTTGAGCAGCGTCAGCGCGGTCACGACGCCCGCGAAGCCGCCCCCCACGATGCGGACGTCCAGCGAGCGCGAGGGCATCGGGGCGGGCGAGGGGTGGACCCCGGAAAGAGGTTTGTCCCCTAGAGGGTTCCCTTCTTCACCGCGGCCGCCAGATGGTCGAGGCTGAGGGCGCGCTCCTTGCCCAGCGCCTTGGCTGCCGCCTCCCGAAGCTTCTCGTCCTGCACGAGGAGCACGCTCCCCGGAGTCGCGAGCGCGAGGTCCAGGAAGGTCGCGTCGTAGTAGGTGACGCCGTGCCGCTCCGTGATCTCGCCGGCCCGCGCGACGCTCTCCTTCTCCCAGGCGGCGATGGTGACGCCCTGGAGGATCTCCGCGACGACCTGCTGGCGGTCCTCCAGGGACTTGCCGAAGGCCTCGGGGTGCTTGCGGTGGACGATGTTGCCCACCTCGTACACGACGCGCAGCGGGGCGAGCACGTCGTACCGGGCCTGCACGTGCGCGAACGCCTCGGACCACGCCTCGTGGTCGGCCTGGAGGGAGTCGATGAGCGCGCTGGTGTCGACGACGAAGACGGGCGCGCTCATTCGTCGCGCTCCTCGCGGGTCCAGCGCGCGCCCGCGCCCTTGGGCAGCCGGATGCGCCGCTTCGCGAGGCTTTCCCGGCGCTTCCTGGCCATCATGCCCCGGACCTTCTCCTCGAAGGCCTGGCGCGCGACGTCGTTGGCGTTGAGCCCGGAGGCGAGGATGTAGGCCGTGATCCCCTCGTTCGTCTCCCGGAACTGGATCTTGATCGACATCCTTGGGTTTGATCCGCATCACGGATACATGAACGTATCCCCAGGGCGCTGCGTTGCAGCAGGGTCCTCCCAGGTCCCCTTCGCTGGGGCTTGCCCCCTTTTCTTCGCCAAACCACCGCCGGCGATCCGGCGACGACGGGCCAGCGAGAAGGATCGCCACAAAGTCCCGGGGCCCCTGAGAGATCGCTTTCCAAGCCCTCAAATCCCCCTCCGCCCTCGGAAAGCCCCGAGGTGCACCCATGAGCGGAGACGCCCGCCCGATCTGCCCCCAGTGCGGGGCCCCCCTGTTCCACCGCGCGCACGGCGACCAGACCTGCGTGCAGCACGGCCACTGGCTGCCCAGCGAGGTGCTCGACGCCACCTTCGGCGGCGGGGCCTCCGGCGCGGTGCGCGCCGCCACGCAGCGCACGGGCCTGACGCCGCGCAAGTGCCCGGACGACCGCTACGAGATGAGCCACGTCGCCAACGCCAGCGGCACCGTGCAGGCCGACGCGTGCGGCCGCTGCGGCGGCGTCTGGATCCCGCTCTCCCTCGTGGAATCGCTGAAGGCCACGACGCCGGTCAACGCCTCCACGGACGCCGAGGCGCGCAGCCTGCTCGCGCTGGCCGCGGCGCGGGCGCTCTGCTCGCCCGCCCCCGCGCCGCGGCGGCGCTGAGCCGTTTTCTTACGGCGTCGGCACCGGGATGGGCGTTCCTCCGGTGCCGGTCGTCGTTCCTGTGCCCGTCCCCGTGGGCGTCCCGCCGGTCGAAATGGGGATGCTCTTCCCCGTCACGTCCACCAGCGCCAGGGGCGGCATCACCGGCGCGGGCGGCGGCAGAAGCGCGGGGTGGATCTTCTCCAGGTCCACCGCGAGCTTCAGCAGGCCCTGCAGCGCCTCGGCGTACGAGCCGGGCGCCGCGATCTGGATGAGCGTCGCCGCGCCGGGGTCCGCGAGCATCTGCTTGACCTCGGCGTCCGCGGCGTCGGCCTCCTTCACGATGAGCGCGCGGTTGCCCTCGAAGCCCACGATGGGCAGGCGCCAGATGGGGTGGTCCCCGTTGAACGAGTCGAACTGCGGGACGTCGTCGCGCAGCGAGGGCTCCAGGAGCGCCGCCTGGCAGAGGAGGCCGAAGTAGTACGTCTTGTTGTGGTTGACGTGCTGGAGCAGCGGGTCCGCGTCCGTGATGACGATGGGCGGCGGCACCTCGAAGGAGGGCGTCGCCGTCGCGGTCGGGGTGCCATCATCCGCGCGCAGCGTGCTGCCCAGCGGGATCGTCAGGCGGCGGCGGTAGCCCGAGGCCGTGACGAACGCCAGCTCGACGCGGTTGACCTGCGCGAAGTTGGGGATGGAGAGGTTGCCCAGCACCGTGAGGTCGGGGCCCAGCGTGAGGTCCATCTGCGCGCCCGTGAGGTCGGAGGCCGGGGCGGGCACGTTGAGGCGGATCGTCTGCGTCGCGCGGGTCGTGCCGGGGCGCAGGCTGAACGTCGTCGTGCCGTCGCCCACCGCGACGTCCACGGTGGCGCCGCCGCTGCCCACGCCGTAGTCCAGCGTCACGTCCACCGCGACGACGGGCAGGTTCGCGCCGCGGCGCACGTCCACGGCGGCCGCCAGCGTGTCGAAGTGCGGCCGCAGCTTGCGCTCCAGGAGGTTGGGCTCGAAGATGCGCCGCAGGTCGACGATCTGCTCGTCGGTGAAGAGGTACGCCTGGCCTGGCTGGCTGAGGTCCGCGATGGTCTCGCTCTCCACCTCCAGCACGTCCTCGACGTGGGTGCAGACCATGTAGTTCTCGTACATCGTCCAGCGGATGAGGTTCGTGACGCGCGAGAGCAGCGGCGAGACCTTGCCCAGCGTGCTGGTCACGGCGTCGGAGAGGTCGCGCTGCGTGGACTGCGCGAGGCGCGTCGCCTGGTTCACCAGCGTCTTCGCGGCGTGGAGCGAGGAGTTGACGTCCAGCGACGTGTCGACGTGGCTGTGCGAGGTCGCGGTCGCCGTGACCTTCACGTCCGCGCCGCCACCGCCGAAGGCGAACGGAGGCAGGAAGAACCCGCCGCCGCCCGCGAGCGCCGTCGTGCGGACGCTGGTGGCGAGGCTCGTGACCGCGTCCACGCTGCCCACGCTGTGGAGGCCGTTCACGACGTCCTCGGTCGCGCGGGAGACCAGCTCGTCCACGCTGCGCGTCGCGTTCTGCACGAGCTTCTCGGCGGTCTGCGTCGTCTCCTTGAGGATGGAACCCGGGTCCAGGGGCTCAAGCTGCGTCAGCTCGCCCAGCGTGTAGCCCAGGAAGTTCCACTCCTGCCGGACGCGCACGAGGTAGCGGCGCGGGGGCTTGCCGTTGACGGACGCGCCGATGCGCGGGACGACGAGGCGCTTCACCAGCGGCACGCGGCGCTTGCGGAAGTCCGTCTCGTCGCCGCCCATCTGGCCCAGGATCGGGTCGTTGACGGGCCCGAGCAGCTTCGTCAAGTCCTGGCAGAGGTCCGTCGTGAAGTCCGCCGGCAGGCGGTCCAGCGGGTTGTCCGTGAGCGGCACCGACGCGATGGCCTTCTGCGCGGTGGAGGCCACGCTCGTCACCTCAATGGGCACCTCCACGGGCGGGTCGATGGTGAGGTCCATGACCTGGTGCTGCTTGCCCATGGGGATGTTCACGGGGCGCGTGATGGCGGGGGCGCCCTTGCGGAGGATCTCCACCGTGCCGTTGGAGGGCGTCGACGGCATGTCGCCCATCATGTTGCCCGACATCGCGGGGAAGAGGAGGAGGGCGGCGCCGCGGCGGTCCGTCGTCGTCTCGTCGCGCAGGTCGCTCCCCTGGAGAAGCCGCACGCGCAGGCCGGGCACGGGGTCGCCCGACGCGGTGCGCGCCAGGAGGAGGACGACGGGCTGCTTGCGGCCGTCCATGGCCGTCGTGGCCTTGCTGGCGAGCTTCGCGGGCCGGTCGACGAAGGGGCGAAGGCCGTGCGGGTCCTCCAGGCGCCGCGTGAACTGCGCGCGCAGCTTGGGGGTGAACGTCTTGACCGGCGAAGGCTGGGGCGCGGGCGCCGGGCCCGCCCTCACGGGCTTCGTCGCGATGGGCTCTCGGGCCGGGCGCTTGCTGGCGGTGGGCGGCATGGTTCTCCGCCGGCCGGACGAGCATGGCCTCGTGAATCCCCTCCGGGGCGCACGCCGCCCGGCTGCGCGCACGGGGGATATCATGCACCCGCGGCGCCATCCAAGACGGACAGCGGCAGGACGCCCCGGAGTCGTCCGGCGTGGGAAACGCTTTTTCCCTCCCCCGCCCGGTGAGGCCGCGATGCCCGCCCTCTTCACGCCGGCCTTCTTCGACGAGCTGGTCAAGCGCCTCAACAACGACGCGGACTTCAAGCAGAAGGCCGGGAGCATCGCGGCCACGGTGCTCATGGTGAACACCGACAGCAAGACCTCCTTCATCCTCACGCTCAACAAGGGCAGCGCGTCGTGGTCGCCGGGCGCGGCGGACAGCAAGGCGGACTTCACGTTCCTGGGCGACTCCGCGACGTGGCTCTCCAACCACAAGGGCGAGGCGCCCATGGAGAAGCTCGTCATGACGGGGAAGCTGAAGTTCAAGGGCAGCATCCCCAAGATCATGGGCCTGCGCTCGCAGCTTGGCGTCATCGACCGGATCGCGCAGGGCGTGCCGCTGGAGTAAGGCCTAGAGCTTCAGACGGCCTTTCCTGCGGGTGGCTGCGGGCAGCTCCCCACGCTCAGCGAGATGCACCGCGAGCCGGCTGATGATTGCCACGAGCTCGTCCTCGCTCTCCCAGTTGATGGTCGTCACGAACGGCTCGCTGGCGTGGCCTTCGTGCTCATTGCTGACGACCTGGCTCAGCGGGAAGTCCACGTGGGTGAGGATGGCGCGCTTCCGGGCTCCCTCGGGTTGGCGCGCCTGGATGTCGCTGAACTCGCTGCTCCAGCCGCCCTCCCGGCCCCAGGGAGCGGCCACGTAGACGGTGAAGTCGCTGACCTCTTCGAGCCTGCGGGTCATGGGGGCCGGACGCAGGCCCGGCGCAAGCTCCTGCGCCCGAGGGTGGCGCTGGGTGTAGGCGTCAAAGCCCAAGGCGCGGAGACGGTCTTGGACCCGGTCGAGGAGGTCGCGCGCATCCCTCCCCGCGCCCTGGATGTCGCGGAAGGATCCGCAGATGTAGATCCGGAATGGCTGTTCCTTCTCATCGGGAGAGGGAAGCGTGTCCGGCATGACGACGAAAAAACCGTGGGGGAACCATCAAGGTTCCGTCTCTCGTCAGATGTTGAGCGAAAATTCAATCTCTGCTGTAGACTTCTGGAGCGTTGTTGAGAACGCCAAATGCCTTGCCTGAGGGCCCCAAAAGGCTATCCGGAATCGCACCTGGGCGTCGTATTGAAATTCCGTTCAGTCTATGACTGTGCGAGAAGGTAGTTGAAGGGCCTTTCAGACCCTTCCAGCCCTTCAGGAGGACCTCACGTGCCAAAGCTTCCGCCCCGTGCCCGCTATGAGCTCATCCAGGCGGTCATCCGAGCGTTCGACAGCCCTACGCGCCAGAAGCTCATGGGGCACCTGTTCGAGGCAGGGAAGGATGGCCTGCGAACATCGGACCTCGCACGGCTCACGGGGGAGCGGGCCGACACCGTGCGGAAGGCGCTTCAAGTGCTGGAGCAGGCGCTTCTGGTAGCGAACCAAGTGGGCCGCGATGAGAGCGGCGTGTTCAGCCGCTACGTCATCACGGATTATGGCGACGAATGGTTCGACCGGAAGATGGGCCTTGCCGAAGGCAGGCGCGCTCTCCCGCTCGTCGCGGAAGCCTGAGCGGTCTCCTACTCCTCGAAGTCGTCCGTGCGCGCGTACGACATCATGGGCGCGGGCGCCTGCTCGTTGGGGCGCTCGTGGAGGCTGAAGGGGAGCGTGAAGCCGCGCTTCTGCTCCTGCATCTCCAGGGGCTCCACCGTGACCTTGAGCTGGAAGTACTGGTCCACGATGGCCTCCAGCATCTCGCCCAGGAAGATGGGGAGAAGCGGGTAGTGCATCTCGCGGAGGCTGTGCACGGCGTCGAAGTCCGCGAGGCCCACGACCTCCAGCGCGTAGTGCTCGCCGCGCTTCGCGACGTGGATCTTCTCGGCGTAGCCCATGGCCTCCAGGCGGCCGTAGAACTCGTTCAACGCGCGGATGGGCTCCTTGCTCTTGGGCGGGAGCCAGCCGCGCTTGTAGCCGTACTCCAGCATGCGCAGCGCGGCGTTCTTCACCACGTTGCGGCCCGCGAAGCCGAACGTCTTGTTGATGGCCGCGAAGAGGCCGTAGGACACGGCGCTCATCATCTGGTGGTCCACGTGCCCGGGCTTGGCAGGGGGCGGGGGCGGGGCCAGGGCGGGGGCGGGCTCGTTGAGGGGGCGGAAGATGGGCGTCGCGGCGAGGCTCGTCGTCGGGATGGCCTTCTTCTTGGGGGCCTTGGCGGGGGCCGCCGCCTTCGCGGCCGGGGCGGCGGGAGCCGGGGGCGGCGCGGGCGCAGGCGCGGGAGGGGCCGGCTTGGCCGGGGGCGCGGGCGCCTTGGCGGCGGGCTTGGCGGGAGGAGAGGGCTTCGGAGCCGGGGCGGGCTTCGCCACTGGCTTGGGCGCGGCCTTGGCCGGGGGCGCCGCCGCCTTCTTGGGCGGAGCGGGCTTCGGGGCCGGCTTGGGCTTCGGCTTGGGGGCCGCCTTCTTGGGGGCGGGCTTCTTCGCCGCGGGCTTGGCCTTCGCGGCGGGCTTTTTGGGAGGGGCCTTTTTTGCGGCCGGTTTCTTCGACTTGGAGGCCTTCGCGGCGCTCTTCTTGCCGGTCGCCATGTTCAACCCTTTATATCTCGGCAGGCCGGGATGGGGGAACGACGGGCAAGAGGCTTTCGTTCCGTGTTCCAGCGGAAGCGCGGGCCCCTACTCCGGCCGTTCGGAGGGGAAGTCGCTCTCCGCGGCGAACCCCGCGTCCACCAAGGCGTGCTCCAGCGAGTGGGCCGCGAAGTAGAGGTCGAGGGCCTCCGACACGGCCTCGCTGATGGGCTTGCCGGTGAGGACCTTCACGGAATGCAGCTTCACGTGGTGCCCCACCGGGATCTTCACCTTGACTTCCTTCTCCTTCGTCCACACGTCGTGCTCTGGTTGGTCCGTCGACACGATGGTCTCCCCCGAGACAGCCCGGCAAGCGGGCCGGGCCAAGCTCGTGGGTTGTCTGTTGTCTACAAAAACTTTGGCGGTTGTTCCCCTCGCCCGCATCCGATCGGCTGCACCGCGGACGTGGGACCTTCGCCCGTTGGCTGCCAGGGACTTGAACCCGTGCGCCCCAACCCTCGTCGGGCCGGTGGGCGCGGCGCCTTCCCCCGAAAGCTCACTTGCCGGCGGCATTGCGGCCGGCTCGCCGCGCCCATGGCCTGCCCCCGCGGAAGGAACCCAGCGGTTAAATCGAACGGCAGGCATCGAGCGCCCCATGAAGCGCCACCGCGTGCCCGAGTTCGGCATGCTGCAACGGCAGCTTCCCGCGGGCCTCCACCCGTACCTGCGCGTGCTGCCGGGCGCGGCGGAGAGCCCGGGCCTCCGGCGCATCGAGCCGGACGACGCCAAGCGGAAGCAGCTTCTCGCCGACGCCCTCGTCTTCATCAAGCCGGGTGGCGGCTTCGCCTACGTCGACGTGGAGACGCCCTGCATTGTGCTCGCGGAGGAGTACTACCGGACGGGCTCCGACATGGACCTGTACATGGACATGCTCCACGAGCTGACGCACATCCGCCAGCACCACGAGGGGCGCGACCTGTGGGACGAGCGATACGAGTATGTCGACCGCCCCACGGAGATCGAGGGGTACGCCGTCGCGGTGGAGGAGGGCCGGCGCCTGGGCATGACCGACGAGGACGTCATCGACCACCTCACCAACCCGTGGATGGACGAGGAGGACGTGCTGCGCCTCCTGCGCCACACCCAGGAGTTCCTGGCGAAGGAGCCACCCGTGGGCTGATCAGGTCCCTGGCAGCGGGATCGGGCGCAGCTCCACGAACGAGGAGTCCGCCGGATAACAGGGGATCAGGACCTCGCCCTCGCCCGGGAACGCCTGCTGGCCGGGGAAGCGCGCGAAGCCCGGTCCGTCCGGGGCGGCCATCGCCACCAGGCGTGAATCGGCGTCTGTCGCGTTGAAGCGCAGCGCCCAGACCGCGTCGCCGTCCGCTTGGAGGATGCGCAGGTGGAGGGCCGCCAGCGTTGCGTTGGCGAGGGGCGCCTCGGCCGATGCGCGCCAGTCCTCCAGCGTCCCGTTGGGCAGCCGCGTCGCGTACCAGGCCGTGCCGCCATCGGGGTCGAAGGCCATGCGCGCCGATCCGGGCCCCGGACCCACGACGGTCGCGGCGCCATTGGCCGCAAGACGCACCAGGGTGGGCTCGGCCGGGTCGCCGGTCCAGTAGAACCCCTCGTCGCGCGCCGCGTTCCACGACAGGGCGGAGACGGGGAACGGAACGGTTCCCACGACGCGGCTCGTGTCGCCGACCCACGCCACCGCGCCGGCGCCGTTGGCAAGGCCCAAGGCCAGGACGCTGCCGTCCGAGCGGCACGCGAGGCTCACCGCGAAGAAGCCCAGCGGCGAGAGGTCGTACGAGCTGCGGTCGCCGCCGCGCGCCATGAGCCACGACGAGCGCCCGTCGGTGCGCACCACCCACGTCATGCCGCCGCGCTGGCAGGCGTCCAAGAGACTGTCGGAGCCCGGCGCCGTCACGATGGCGTCCGCGGGAGGCGGAGGGAGGATGGACGCGGCGGCGCGGTCCGACGCCGCCTGAAGGGCGACGCGCCACCCGGCGACGAGGTCGGGCTCCGACGCGCCGCAGCGCTCGAACAGGGCTCTCCCGAGGCCGCCCGACGGGGGACTTGGCGTGGGGTCCACGACGGGCCCCGGCGTGTGGGAGACGGGAACGGCGCGGACCTGAGAGGCGACCAGGGTCGTGGCGGGTCCGATGGCCTCGACCAGGTCGATCCACGGCGGCGACGACAGGTTGCAACGCGTCGCCAGGTAGCGCAGCGCAAGCTCGCCGCCGAAGTGGACTGCCTTGGAGCGGTTCTCAGGCGAGACGTCGTCGAAGACCCGGGCGAAGCTGGGCACCGGCGCGTGGTCGAGCAGGATGCGCGCCGCGCCGACGACCTCCTCCGGCGGCATCTCGCCCTCGCCGCGCGCCTCCCACGTCGCGCCGCCTTCGAGGATCCAATCCGGGACGTGCCGGGTCCCGGCATCGTGCGCCCGCTCGAACTGGAAGACGTGCACCAGCTCGTGCGTGAGCGACCCCGTGTGGTTGGTCGGGCGCGGGGGGCTCAGCGGCATCCACGCGATGGGGAGCGTCGGCAGCCAGATGCGCGCGCCATCGCCGGGGTTCGCCTCCATCTGCGCGGGGAACCCGCGGAGCCGGGTGCCATCCGGCGCGGGCGGCGGCTGCGGCAGGTAGGCCCACACGTCCACCGGCCCGCGCAGCGTCTGGTTGAGGGCGCGCGACAGGTTCGCTGCCGCGCCCAGCGCCTCGGCCTCGAGGCCGGGGAACTCGGCGACGTCGCGCTCGGGCACGTGGAACCGGAACGCCCCGGCGCTCCACTCGCGCCAGCCGGAGTCCGTCCGGAAGATGCCTCCGAGACACCCGGGCAGGACCAGCGCGGCCAGGAGGGCCGCGGCGACAAGCCTCCTCACAAGGCAGGCAAAGAGTGAACGGGTCAAGAACCCAACCGGCGCGAAGCGCTCGGGTCCCGCGCCAGAAGAGCCGCCTCGGGGAATCGAACCCCGGACCTACGCCTTACCAAGGCGTCGCTATACCTCTAAGCCAAGGCGGCACGACGTTTCCCACCCGAGGGCGGGCACGCCGGGAGGCCTCGTCCCATTCATAAGCGTTTGGTCGGCCCAGGCTTCGGCCTGCGTCTCAGCGGAGGATCACGTCGGCGCGGTGGATCGTCTCGCGGGCGAGGGGGACGTGGAGCGCCTCGTGGTGCTTCACGATGGCCGCCGCGTCGGGCGCCTCCAGGATGCAGTGCATCTCGCGCCCCTCCTGGTCGATGACGATGCCGCGGTCGACGACGCCGAAGTCGTCCTTGGCGCCGCTGCGCACGCGCGACTCGACGGTGCGGCGCAGGTCGTTCGGGAGATCCGTGCCCTGGTGCGTGTCCATGAAGACGGGCATGGGACCCCGGAGGGGCGCCCCAGGGAAACGCCTGTCGGATTTCCGGCTGGCGGGGCGCCTACTCGCGCCCTTGGGCGGCAAGCTGGGGGATGCGCCACGGCGCGAGGAGCCAGACGAGGATCCCCTCCGCGCCGGCTGCAAAATCAGCCGGCACTTTCGTTGTGCTGCCTCCGGCAGCACCTCTGCACGGGTGGTCGTCACTCCCGGCCCTGGACGGCAAGTTGAGGGATGCGCCACGGCGCGAGGAGCCAGACGAGGATGGCCATCTGCGCCCAGAGGCGGTTCTCGGCCTCGTCGAAGACGACGCTCTGCGGGCCGTGGGCGACGTCCTTCTCCACCTCGTAGCCGTAGTAGGCGGGGAGGCAGTGGAGGAAGATGCCGTCGTTGGTCTTCGCCATGTGCTCGGCGGTGACGGTGTAGCCCGCGAAGTCCTTGACGCGCTGCTCCTTCTCGTCCTCGTCGCCCATGCTGATCCAGGTGTCGGTGGCGACGACGTCCTGGCCTTCGAACGCGCCATCGAACCCGTCGTGCCGCACCGCGACGCTGCCGCCGGTGGCGCGGGCGATGGCCTCGGCCTCCTTGACGACGGCGCCATCGGGGGCATAGCCTGCGGGCGTGACGACGGTGACGTGCATGCCCGCCATCGCCATGCCCACGAGATAGCTGTGGCACATGTTGTTGCCGTCGCCCACGTAGAGGAAGCGGAGGCCCGCGAGGGTCCCCTTGTGCTCCAGGATGGTGAGGAGGTCCGCCGCGACCTGGCAGGGGTGCTCCAGGTCGTCCAGGGCGTTGACCACCGGGCTCGTGGCGTGCTGCGCGAGGGCCTTCACGTCCTCGTTGCGGAACGCGCGGTAGACCAGCACGTCGGCGTAGCGCGAGAGCACGAGGGCGGTGTCCTCGATGCTCTCGCCGCGGCCCATCTGGATGTCGCGCGTGGAGAGGAAGGTCGCGGTCATGCCCAGCTTGGCGAGGCCCACCTCGAAGCTGACGCGCGTGCGCGTGCTGGCCTTCTCGAAGATGAGGACCGCGGACTTGGCGGAGAGGTAGGGCGTCGGGTGGCCCGACTTGTTGAGCCGCTTGAGGGCGCGCGCGGCGTCCAGCACGTCCTCCAGGTCCGCGCCGAAGTCGGCCATGCGGAGGAGGTCGCGGCCCGCCGGCGCGGTTGCCGTGGCGGGGGAGTCGGTGGGCGTGGACGCGACGCCGGTCTTGCTCACGGGTCCGGAGGGGGTGGACAGGAAGAAGAAGCGAACGACCAGGACGAGCCGAAAGCCGACACGCGCGTCCCGTTCTGGACATCCCCGGTTGGCCAACGGGGCTGCGGCAAGGGTTAAGTGGCCAACCCCGGGCTTCCCGCATCCCGCCGGAGAGCAGAGCATGAGCCGCGCCCCGTCCTTCGTCCTCCTTGGAGCCCTTCTTGCCGCCGGCGTCCTCGCCAGCGGGTGCGTCACCTCGCCCGGGCAGGGCCCCACCACGGCGTCGGCCCCCGACGCGCTGGACACGTCGTGGGCCGCCAAGGCGCTGGTCAACGACACGCCCGCGCCCGGCGTCAAGCACGACCACCGCAACTGGTCGCAGCACGTCGGCCTCTCCACGCCCAACTTCGTCGAGCTGGCGCACGACTCGCTGGGCGTCAAGTACTACGACAACGCCTCGGCGGGCGAGTACTTCTGCGGCGGCACGGGCACGACCAAGGACGGCCACAAGCTCGCCGTCATCAGCTCCTACGACACGGACGTCGCGTTCGTGCTCGTGGACGTGACCGACCCTCTCCACCCCGTCCACCTGGGCGACTACCTCCTGGGCGCGCCCACGCCCACCGGCCAGGACGTCGGCCCCACCACCTACGACGTGGACATCACGCCCGACGGCGCGCACGTCGTCATCGCGGCGGACTTGCCCCTGGGCCAGAACCACGCGCCCACCGGCGACGCGGTCGCGCTCCCCGGCATCGCCAGCGCGGCGCTGGCGCCCCACGTGACGATCCAGCCCCGGTTCCGCGACGCCTGCACGGGCGAGGTCCGCGCGGAGGGCCCCGAGCAGAGCCTCCCCATGTGGCCCGGCACCGTGCTCGTCTCCCTGGCGGACCCGAAGAACCCGGCCTTCGAGGACTTCGTCCCCGCGCCGGTCATCGGCCCGCACAGCGTGAGCACGGCGTCCATCGACAACGTGACCTACGTCGCGGCCTCCACGACGAACCTCGTGCACCAGGGCAGCTACTTCCAGTTCTTCCAGATCGAGGAGCTTCCCACGGGCGGCAAGCTCGTGCCCGTCTCCATGGTGGACGCGGGCCAGTACGGCAACCCCGTCGTGGGCACGTTCAACGGCCACGTCGACGCCGAGATCGCCGTGCACCCCGTGACGAAGAAGCCCGTCGTCTACCTCTCCGACTGGGACGGCGGCCTCGTCGTCTTGGACTTCTCCAACCCCGCGGCCCCCCTGGAGCTTGGCGCGTGGCACGACGCGGGCGCCGACGGCGGCGCGCTCCACAGCACGCGCAGCATCGAGGGCGTCTACAACGGGCACCACTACCTGCTCGCGGGCCAGGAGTTCACGAGCCACCCCTCCAACCGCCCCAGCGGGTGGATCTACATCCTCGACGACACCGACCCCGCCAACGTCAAGGAGGTCGGCCGCTGGACGCTGCCCGCCGAGACGCAGGACAACTGGGCGCGCTCCAACAACGGCGGAGGGGTCGAGCTGTTCAGCACACACTACTTCCGCGTCATCAACGACACGGCCTTCGTCGCCATGTACCACGCGGGCGTCTGGGCGTTCAAGCTGAACTTCACCAACCCCGAGATGATGAAGGAGCCGCCCAGCGTCGGCGTGTTCGTCCCCGACAAGCCCGCGGACAAGGGCCGCGTCCCCAAGTCGGGCTACGACTTCGCGCCCTTCGTGCTGGACGTGCTGCCCACCGGCGGCAACTACCTCACGGTGTTCGACGGCCTCACGGGCGTCTACTCGCTCCAGTACGATCCCGACCATCCGATGCCCTCGCCCACGCCCTGGCCCGCCAGCGGCAAGACGGGCGCGGGCTGAGGGCGTGCACGGGTTCAAATCCTCTGGCGCTGTTAGCCCCGCGTGGCGCGCATCCTCGTGGGCGAGGTCGTCGGCTCGACCTTCCGGACCGTCTTCCAGAACCTCGGCCTCTTCCTGCGCGCCGTGGGCGTCTTCTCGGTCGCCTCCGCCCTCATTGGCCTCCTCGTGGCCCTGAGGACCCAATCCACCTTGACGGACGTCATCGCCCAGGTGCGCCAGGGCGCGAAGCCGTTCCAGGCCATGCTCCCCTCCCTCGCGGGGGCGGTCGCCGTCGGCGTCGTCTGCTTCCTGGTGGGCATCGCGTCCTTCCTCGTCGCCAGCGTCGTCGCGGCGCGCTTGGAGGAGGGCCGCAGGCTTTCGCTGCGCGAGGCGTGGGCCGAGGCGGGATCGCGCTATGGCAACCTCGCCATCACGGGCCTCCTGGTCTTCCTCCTCCTCGCCGCGATCCTCCTCCTGGGCGCGCTCCTGTCCATCCTCATCCTGCCCTTCTTCCTCGCGCTGGGCCTCATCGTCGCCCTCGGCCTGCGCTGGTCCATCGCGGGCGCCGTGGGCGTCTTCGAGCGCCGCAGCCCGGGCGGCAACCTGACCCGCAGCCGCGACCTCACCAAGGGCTCCCGCGGCGCCATCCTGGGCGCGCTCATCCTCGTCTGCCTCGTCTTCGTCGTCCCCGAGATGGCCGTCGGCATCCCGTTCGACATCGTGAGCCGCGCGCAGGCCCGGCAGGGGCTCCCCCCGCCCATGGGCCTCACGCTGGCCAACTGGGCCGTGACCGCGGTCGCCGGCTTCTTCGGCACTTGCCTCTGGGCCGCGTTCAACGCCGTCGTCTACCGCCGCCTCGCGGCCTCGGAGCCTTCGGCCGAAGCGCCGCCCGCGCCCGAGCCCACCCTGGGCCCCATCGGCGGGCCCTAGCCGCGCAGCAGCGCCTCTTCGGCCGCGTCGATGCGCCCGCGCGCCGCGCGCTCCGCCTGGCGCAGCGCCACGGTGCGCGCCTGCGCCGTGGCGATGGCCTCGCGCACGCGCGCGGGCGCCGTGCCGCCGGGGCTCGTCTTGCGCGCGGCCGCGTCGCGCGGGCCGAAGCCCGCGAGGTCCGCGCCCGCGAAGGCGGGGTGCGCCGCGGCGAGCGCGCCCAGGCCCTTGCCCGTGCGCTCGGCCTCCTTCACCAGCGAGCCCACGACGTGGTGCGCCTCGCGGAAGGGCGTGCCCCGCTGCGCGAGGAGGTCCGCAAGCTCGGTGGCCTCCAGGAAGCCCAGCGCGAGCGCATCCTGCATGCGCGCGGGCACGGGCTCCAGGCCGGCCACCAGCGCGCGCGCCATGCGCAGGCTCTCCAGCGCGTGGAGCGCGGAGCGCATCGCGGGCGCCTTCGCCTCCTGGAGGTCGCGGTTGTACGCCAGCGGCAGGCCCTTCAGGATCGATAGCACGGCCTGGAGCGCGCCGATCTCGCGCCCCGCGCGGGCGCGCAGCAGCTCCGCGCTGTCGGCGTTGCGCTTCTGCGGCATGATGCTGCTCCCCGA
This sequence comes from Pseudomonadota bacterium, assembly GCA_021325135.1. Classification (GTDB taxonomy): domain Archaea; phylum Thermoplasmatota; class SW-10-69-26; order JACQPN01; family JAJPHT01; genus JAJPHT01. Next base: position 48,781 of record JAJPHT010000039.1, read on the forward strand.
CGTGTAGGCCTCCGGCAGGCGCAGGAAGCCGAAGGCGGGGCTCGTGAAGAGGACGAGCTCCTCGCCCAGCCCCGAGAGGTGGACCGCGGCGAGCGCGCCCACGAACGTCGCCTCCGCCGCGAAGTCGCGGTCGCTCACGGCGTCCAGGCTGTTGGCGAACGCCCGCTCGAACGCGAGGCGCTCCGCGGTGCGGCGAGGGTCGATGGGGAAGGAGGTGCCCGCCAGCGCCGCGGCGCCCAGGGGGCTCGCGTTGCAGCGGCGAAAGGCGTCCATCGCGCGCTCCGCGTCGCGCATCGCGCGCTCGGCGTGCGCGTGCAGCGCGTGGCCCAGCGTGACGGGCTGCGCGGGCTGGACGTGCGTGTAGCCCGGCATCGCCGCGTCCGCGGTGGCCGCCGCCTTCGCGAGGAGCGCGTCTGCGAGGTCCAGCGACGCGGCCGCCAGGTCCAACAGCACGCGCCGCGTCCAGAGGCGCAGGTCCAGCGCGACCTGGTCGTTGCGGGAGCGCGCCGTGTGGAGCTTCCCGGCCAGCGGCCCCACGAGCTTGGCGAGGTGCGTCTCCACGTTCATGTGGACGTCCTCCAATTCCTCGCGAAGCTCGACGCGCCCCTCGCGCAGGTCCGCGTAGGCCTGGCGCAGGCCCCGCGCGATGGCGTCGTGCTCCGCCGCCGTCAGCACGCCCGCGTCGCGCAGCGTGGCGACGTGCGCGAGGCTGCCCACCACGTCCTCGCGCACGAGGAGCGCGTCCTCCGCGAGGCTGCTGCTGAAGGCCAGGAACGCCTTGTCGGGCGCCTCGTCGAAGCGGCCGGACCAGGGGTTGCTCATGCGCGGGCCATCCTGGCCTCCGCACTTGAGGCTATTCCCGTTCGCAAGGTTGATGGCGGCGCCGGGGGAGTCCCCGCCGATGGGCGACGCCGCGCGGCGGGCGTATCATGCGAGGACCACGCCAGCCCAGCGCTTCGACGAAGGCCTCCGCCTCGCTGACGCGGCGATGCGCGCCGCCCTCCGGGAGGAGGGGTTTCCCGAGACGTTCGTCAGCGAGGAGCAGGCGCGAGCCGCATTCCGCGCCCTCCTCCGCAGGAGCCGCCGATGAGCGTTCCGCAGGACCTGGCGTTCCTCCTCTCGCGCCTTGATGGCGAAGGGCTCGCCGCGATGGTCGTCGGGGGCCTCGCCCTGGACGCCCTCGGGGTCCCGCGCTCGACCCTGGACGTCGATCTGCAGGTCGCCGCGCCCCAGGGGCTTCACCGGGACGCCTCCGTGCTCTACGGATGCATCGTCGAGGAGTGGACGCGCGACCCGGTTTTCGGCCAGGACGTCGTCATCCTTCAAGCCCCGACGGGCGCCACGCCCTTCGAGCTCTTCTTCGCGACCCATTGGCTGCCCCGCCAAGCGCTGGCCAGGCGGGTCGAGATGGACAGCCCTCTCCTGGAGCGTCGCGTCTGGGTCCCCACTCCCGAGGACTTCGTCCTCCTGAAGTCGGCCTACATGGCCTCGCCCGCGCGCTCCCGCGCCAAGGCCGCGCAGGACGGGGTCGACGTGGAGGGCGTGGCGCGGCTGCACGACCTTGACCGGTCCTACGTCGAGGAGAACGCGCGGCGCCTCGGCATGTGGGAGCGCCTCGCGCCCCTGCTTTCCTGAGCGCATTGCGCAACCCCGCCGCCACAACGGTCAAATGGGCACACCGGCAGGTCGGGCCGAGCCCAGCCATGCCCAGGCCCTTCCTCGTCACGGTCCTCCTCGCGCTCGCCGCCGCGCCCGTCCTCGCGGGGTGCCTGACCTCCAACGGACCCAGCGCCACCACGGCGTCCACCGCCGCGGCGCCCGCCATGAACGAGACGTGGTACGCGAAGGCGCTGGCCCACGAGAAGGACCACGACCACAAGGACGTCTTCCAGCACATGAACGCCAGCACGCCCAACTTCCAGCTGCTGGGCCACGACTTCCTGCTCACGGAGGCGTACAAGGGCGCGCCCGCGTTCGGTTACGGGTGCGGCGGCACGGCGACGCGCGCGGACGGGCACCGCTACGTCGTCGTCAACGGCTTCCAGAACGACCTGACCTTCGTGCTCGTGGACGTGACCAACGCCACCGAGCCCAAGAAGGTGGGCGAGTTCTACGCCCAGGGGCTCGGCTCCTACGACGCGGACATCACGCCCGACGGCAAGTACGTCGTGCTGGCGTTCGACGGCATCCTGCGCCAGCCCGGCGGATCGGGCATCATCGCCCAACCCGCGCTCGGCTTCCGCAGCGCGTGCGTCGACGAGCGCTTCGCGCTGCCCGACCTCGCGTTCACCAACGGCATCGTGCTCGTGGACATCAGCAACCCCGAGAAGCCCGCCTACTCGGACTGGGACCCCTCGCCCGGCTTCAACCTGCACAGCGTGAGCACCGCCAGCGTCGACAACGTGACGTGGGTCACCGGCAGCGAGCTTGGCTTCACGCACGACACGTCGTACTGGGTCTTCGACCAGATCGTGGACACGCCCCTGGGCCCCAAGCTCGCGCGCATGTCCACCTTCACGATGCCGCCCGTGACCATGGGCGACGGCGTCGCGATCCCGCTCACCAACGGCCACACCGACGTGTTCATCGCCAAGCACCCCCTGGACAAGAAGACCTACGCCTACCTCGCGGCGTGGGAGGGCGGCGTCATCACGCTGGACATGAGCGTCGCCCAGGCCCCCGTCATGGTGGGCATGTGGACGCCGCCCGCCGCGAGCCCCACCGCGGACCTGCCCACGGGCGGCGGCTTCCTGGACTCGGGCCCGTGCTATCACAACGCCGTCCACGAGGTGCTGGCCGCGCCGGAGGCGTGGGACGGGCACCACTACATCTTCGCGGGCCAGGAGTGCCCCATGAAGACCGACACCAAGACACCCGGCGGGCAGGTGTTCGTCATCGACAACACGGACCCCTCGAAGCCCAAGACCGTCGGCGAGTGGCACCTCCCCGAGGACACCGGCGTCTGGACCGTCGAATACCAGGCCAGCCCCCACTACCTGGCCCTTTCCAACCGCACCCTCTTCGTGAGCGACTACCACGCGGGCGTCTGGGCCGCGGACGTGAGCAACGCCACGCTCCTGAAGTCCCCGCCCAGCATCGGCGTGTACCTCCCGGCCATGGTCCCGCAGGTCCCGCCCAAGAAGAACGACACGCTGCCCTTCGACGAGCAGGTGGACGTCTTCCCCGACGGGACCCTCGTCATCAACGAGGACACCACCGGGCTCTACGTGGTGCGCTTCGACGCGACGAACCCCGCTCCTGCTGCGCCGCCGTTCAAGTACAGTTGAGCCGGGCCGGGCTTCTGCTTGGGGCTCAGGCCCCCAATCTCCCTGCTTCACGACGGGAGGGGCTCGCGTTTTTCCCCGTCCGTCGCGTCGTGGCGTCGTCGCGTCACGGGGGGAAAGGGGGTGAAGCCCCCAGCGGAGAAACGCGACCCTCTGCTATCACCGCTCCATCGATGGCGCCGCAAGGACGCAGCCACCCGGCCAGCGCGACCGACGAGGCGGCGAGAAGCGTCTTAGCGGGCGTCCTTTCGAGGGTCAGCTCGGTGAACCAGAGATGCTGACTGCACTCGCCGCGACGTTCGGCATGCCCGGGGGCCTGTTGGGGCTCATCGTGCTCTTCCTCGTGCTCGCGCTGATCGCCTACGTGCTCGGAGCCCGGGGGGTGGCCGGCTTCTCCATGGAGCTGGCGCGCATCCTCATCGTGGTCTTCGTGATCCTCGCCGTCCTGGCGCTGATCGTAGGCGTCATCTAGCGCCGGCGCAGCAGAAGCGCAGCGCCCGCGACGCCCAGCGCCACCAGCGCGAGGGCGGGCTCGGGCGCGCGCTTCTCGCCCGCGGAGCCACCGATGGCCGCCGCGGAGACGACCTGCCCGGGCGCCACCTTGGCGTGGAACACGATGGGCTGCCCGGGGCCGTCGGGGCCCTGGAAGACCACGGGCTCGGCGTCGGTGGGCGCCGCGTCGACCTGCACCGTGTAGTCGCCCGCGTCGGGGAGGAGCACCGTGGCGTGCGTGAGGCCCGACTCGTGGGTGTGCAGCTTGAAGTTGTAGAGGGCGGGCTGGCCCTTGGCGCCGATGGTCACGTCGACCTCGCTGTGCTCGATGGCGCCGCCGGGGCCCATGACGCTGAAGGTGAGGTTGGCGGGCTGGCCCGCGACGATCTTGTCAAGGCCTTGGACGCTCACGGTGCCTTGCGCAGTGCCGGCGCCCGGGCTGCCCGTGAGGGAGAGGGGCGTCACCGGAGGAAGCACCTGGACGTGGAAGGGCACGGTGACGTGCGCCGATCCGTCGTTGGCGGTGAGCGTGCCGTCGTAGGCGCCCGGCGCGCTGGGGACGTAGAGGTACTCGAAGTGGCCGTCGTACTCGTGGAGCGACTTGCTCTGGAACACGGTGCCGCGGGGGCCGTGCAGCTCGAAGGCGAAGTCCACGTGGGGCATGGGCATGCTGTCGTTGCCCTCCACGAGGCCCGAGAGGCGGATGGGGTCGCCCATGCCCACCTGGTTCTGCGGGTCGTACATGCCGTGGAGCGTGAGGCCGCCGGAGGACGCGGTCGCGCCCGCGGGGCTCATCACGTCGTCCTGCGACTGGGGCAGGCCCATGGGGTCGGGCGCGGCGGGGAGGGCAAGGGGGCCGGCGGTGAAGGAGGCGTCCGCGACGACGGCGCGCACGTCCGTGCTCTTGCCGGTGCCGAACGCCTTGTAGGCCGTGACGTGGAGCGCGTAGTCGCCCGGCGCGTCGAAGGCCTGCGTGAGCTTGATGGGCTCCTCGTGGATGTGCGCGTGCAGGCGCGAGACGAGCGCGCCCGTCGCCTTGCTGCGCCACTCCAGGAGCGCGTCCGTGTGGGGGATCGTCTTGCCGTCGGGGCCCACGATGTCCAGGACGACGTCGGCAGAGTTGCCGTTGTCCATGGTGGGCGCGGCCTTGACGACGGCCTTGGCGACGGTTTCATTCGCGGCCTGCACGGCGTCGCCCTCGAAGAGGCCCATGCCCATCTTGCCGCTCATGGCCATGACCTTGTAGTGGCCGGGGAAGGGGAACACGAGGTCGAGGCTGAAGAGGCCGTCGTACTCGTGCGTGTCGTTGGTGTGGAACACGGTCTCGTTGTCCAGCGTGACGAGGAACTCGGCGTTCTGGTGGACGACGGGCATGCCCTTGGCGTCCAGCAGCGCGAAGCCCAGGTGGGTCACGGCACCCACCACGGCGCGGCCGTTGTCGGGGCCGTCGTGGAGGACCATCGCCATGCCTTCGCCGCCCATCATGCCTTCGTGCTGGGCCGACGCAAGCGGGACGAGGGCGAGGACGGCCGCGAGGGCAAGCTGGAACCGCATGGCGTTCGGTTTCCACCACCTGGGGCGGCTTGAAGAACGTTGTGGCACGCCCCGCACCGATCATGCCAGGGGATTCGGGCATCGTGTGCCCACATGTGGGGAACGAGTCCAGAGCGGGGGAGCGAACCCCCGCGTCCGGCGGTCCTACGGGAGGACAGACGCGCCGTCGACGGCCAGGCTCGCGGAGCCGTCCGTGCCGACGGAGGCGTCCACGGTGTGGGTGCCGTCCGCGGGGGTGCCCGCGCCGATGGTCTGCTCGAGGTGCACGTTGATGCCGTCGGCCACTGCCACGCCGCTGAACGCCAGCATGGCCACGACCGCGAAGAGGACGTACTTCATGGGATCAGGTTCTCCGTAGCCCCCCGGGACTTGCGCCCCAGGCAGCACACCCTTGAATGCTATGGTTGAATTCTCCTTTCTCGTCCACGGCTGAATGCTCGCTTGGATTCTGGGGTCTGTTCTAGAACGCCTGATGTTCACGCTGGGTGCGCGGCGAGGGGAGGGCGGCGGAAGAGGGCGTCCCCACCGCCACGTTGAAGGCGGAGGCCCCGGCTGCCGCGGCCGTGGAGCGCATCCGGCCCTCGGCGACCGTGATCCTCGTCCGCCACCACCCCGACCTCCAGGTCTACCTCGTGGAGCGAGGCCAGCGCACGCGCTTCTTCCCGGGCTACCACGCCTTTCCCGGCGGCACGCTGGACCCCGCCGACGGCCAGGGCGAGGACGCCCGACGCCGCGCCGCCGTGCGCGAGGTGGAGGAGGAGGTCCGCATCGCGCTGCGCCCCGAGGACCTCGTGGAGGCGGGCCGGCTCCTCACGCCCCCCTTCGGCCCGCTGCGCTACGACACGTCCTTCTTCGTCGCGGAGCTTCCCAAGGGCGCCGAGCCCCAGGTCGACGGCGAGGAGCTCGTCTCCGGCGCCTGGTGGCGCCCCGCCGAGGCCCTCGCGCGCTTCGAGCACCACGCCATGCCCATCCCCCCGCCGACGCTCGCCTACCTGCATCTCCTGGCGACGCACGGCGACGCGCGCAAGGCCGCCGAGGCCGCGCGGGCCACCGACGGCAAGCCCCACCACGAGAGATTCCGCATCGAGCTTCACCCGGGCGTCTACGCGCTGCCGCTGCGCACGCCCACGCTGCCCCCCGCGACCACCACGAATTGCTATCTCCTCGACGGCGACCCCATCGTGGTGGTCGACCCCGGCTCGGCCGATCCCGCGGAGAACGTCGCCCTCACGCACACGCTGGACGGGATGACGCGGGACGGCCGCCAGGGCGTCGTCCTCCTCACGCACCACCACCACGACCACACCGGCGGCGCGGCGCTGCTCAAGGAGCGGTACGGCTTCCGCGTCATCGCCCACGCCGCGACGCGCGACGCGCTGCCCGAGGGGCTCGTGGACGAAGTGGTGGAGGACGGCGAGGAGATGGACCTGGGCGTCTGGGGCCCCCGGCCGTGGACGGTCGAGGTGCTGCACACGCCGGGCCACACGCCGGGCCACGTCGCGCTGCGCGACGCGCGCTGGGGCGCCATCCTCGCGGGCGACCTCGTGAGCGGGGTCTCCACGATCCTCGTGGACCCCGACGAGGGCGACATGGGCCAATACCTGGCCTCGCTGGCGCGCTGCGCTGCGCTGGCGCCCCCGCTGGTCCTGCCCGCGCACGGCCCCGTCATGCCCGGGCGCGCGTTCGCGCAGACGCTGGAGCACCGCCGCATGCGCGAGGCGAAGGCGCTGGCCGCCTTGCGCGCCGAGCCCCGCGCCGTCGCGGAGATGGTCCCCGAGGTCTACGACGACACGCCCCGCGAGGCGTGGCCCCTGGCGGAGCGCAGCCTGGAGTCGATCCTGCACTGGCTTGCGCGCGAAGGGAAGGCGCAGCGGGCGGGCCAGGGCTGGTGCCGGACGTAATCCGGCAAGCCTAAGCATGCCCCGCGAGAGAGCCTGCGAGCGCCATGATGCCCGCGTTCACGGTCCACTGGCTCGCGGTGGCCCTCGGCGTCGTCATCAGCATGGTCGTGGGCGGCGTGACGTTCGCGCGCCCCGTGCTGGGCGACTACTGGATGGGCCTGATCGAGATGCGCGCCGACCGCGTCCGCCGCGAGGACGCCACGCGCGGCATCGTCGTCGCGCTCGTCCTCGCCCTCCTGCTCAACCTCGGCTTCAACGTCCTCCTGGGATGGACGGGCGCGGCGGGAGCGGGCCAGGGCGCGTTCCTCGGCCTCCTGGCGTGGCTCGCCTTCGCGGTGCCCACCGCCGTCGTCCATCCCACCTTCGAGGGGCGCCCCCCGATGCTGGCCGTCCTCTACGTGGGCCAGCACCTCGTGGAGTACCTGCTCATCGGGCTCGCGCAGGGCTGGCTGTCGAGCTGAGCCACCGCGCGTACCGTTGCCGCGTGAGCCCCAGCAGCGGCCTCCCCTCCAGCCGCGCCCCCTCGCGCCCTTCTTCGAAGAGAAGCACGGTCGGGCTGATGCGCATGCCCCACGCGTCCCACTGCGCGTGGTCGCGCTCCTCCACGAGAAGGTCGGTGGCCGCGACCCCCTGCGCGGCGCTCACCTCGAAGAACGCCTGCCGGAACGCCGCGCCGTAAGGGCAGATGGTGCTCCGCAGCAGGACCGCGATGCGGGGCTCCCTCGCGAGGCGCGAGCGGAGTGCATCGGCCTCGTGGGGTGCGTAGTCGGCGGGCGGGACCAGCATCGAATTGGCGAAGGGTCCACTCCTCCTGAAGCTTGCCCGTGGCGTTATCCGCTTGCGGGTCCATGGCGCGGGCGCATGAAGACCGTCATCATCGCCATGCTCTGCATCGGCGCCATCCTTGGCTTGCCCCTCGCCAGCGCCGAGCCTTGCCTCCTGCCTTTCGCGTGCTTCCCCAGCGACCCGGTCTGCGATACCGTCGCCGGCGTGCTCAACGTGGTCGTTGACACTGTCAACGGCGTGACGTGCTCCTAGAGGGGGGTTAGGGGGGCGAAGCCCCCTGACGTGAAGAAAAAGTCCAGCAGACGACCAAAAACGTCAGGGGGCTGCGCCCCCTGAAACCCCCGCTTTTGGCGCGCCTACTCCTTCTTCAGGTACTCCAGGATCTTCGGGATGATCTCGCGCGCGTCCCCGATGAGCCCGTACTGCGCGTAGCGGAAGATGGGCGCCTTCTTGTCGGCGTTGATGCCCACGACGGTGTCCGCGTCGCGGATGCCGTAGTAGTGCTCGAACTGGCCGGAGACGCCCGCGGCGACGTAGAGCTTCGGCGCGACGTGGTGCCCCGTGGCGCCCACCTGGCGCTCGGCGGGGGCGAGGCCGAACTGCACCGCGGCGCGGGAGGCGCCCCACGCGCCGTTGAGGGCGTGGGCAAGCTGCTGCACGAGGGCGAACTCGTCCTTGGTGAAGCCCAAGCCGCCCGTGACGACGACCTCCGCGGACTCCAGGGGCGCCTCGGGGAGCGGCTCGTCCTCGATGCCGAGAAGCTGCACCTTGAGCGCGGCCTTGGGGACGTCCACGTCGAGGCTCTCCACGCTGCCGTAGCGCGAGTCGTCGGGGAAGCCGGGGCGCGCGGCGCCGGGGCGCAGGCTCGCGATCTGCGGGCGGTGGCGCGGGATGGTGGCCGCGGCCTCCACGCTGCCGTCGTAGGTGAGGCGCTTCGCGATGAGGAGGCGGTCCGTCTCGTCCACGTCGAGCTTGGTCGCGTCGGAGAGGGCGCCCGTGCCCAGGGCGGCGCCCAGACGCGGCGCGAGGTCGAGGCCCAGGGGCGTCGCGCTCATGAGCACGATCTCGGGCTTGCGCTCCTTGACCACGGGCAGCGCGGCGGCGAAGTACGCGTCGATGTTGCCGATGGTCAGCTCCTCGTGGCGGCCCAGGAGCACGATGTCCGCGCCCTGGTGGATGGCGACTTCGCCCAGCCCCTCGACGTCGGTGCCCAGCACCAGCGCCTCCACGCGGCAGCCGAGGCCGTCCGCAAGCTCGCGGGCCTTGGAGAGCACCTCCAGGCTCGTCTTGGGGAAGTGGTCGCCCCGCGTCTCCAGGACGACGAGGATGTCGCGGTGGTCCGCGCGCTGCGCCATCTAGCTCATCCCCCGGGCGCGGATGCGGCGGACGAAGGAGCGCGCGACCTCGTCGGCGTCCCCCTCGAAAAGCTCGCAGGCGGCCTTGTCCTTGCGCTCGGCGGCGATCTTCTCGAAGCGCCGGACGCGCGTCGGGCTCCCTTCGCGGCCCACGGAGTCCTCGTGGAGGTCCAGGTCGCGGCGGTTCCAGACGGTGACCTCCTTGTCGCGGAACGCGTCCGAGACGCCCCACGCCGTCGCGATGCGCGGCTTGGGCACCTCCTCGGAGACGGAGAGGAGGCACGGCAGCGGCACCTCGTAGGTGGCAATCTTCGCGCCGAAGCGCTTCTTGACGCGCAGCTTCTTGCCGGCGGCCTCCGCGCTGGTGATGAAGGTCACGCTGGGAACGTTGAGGATCTGCGCGATCATGGGGCCGACGCCCGCCGCGCGGCGGTCCGCGGTGCGTCCTCCGGTGAGGATCAATTCGGCGCGCATCTTCTCGGCGGCGGCAGCCAGCACGCGCGCGGTGGCCAGCGTGTCGGCGCCCTCGAAGCTCTTGTCGGCCAGGAGCACCGCCTTGTCGGCGCCCATGGCGAGGCCTTCGCGCAGCGCGACGGTGCGGTCCGAGTGGCTCATGCACGCGACGGTGACGCTGCCGCCCTGCTCCTCGCGCAGGCGCAGGCCAAGCTCGATGGCGCGCTTCTCCCACTTGTTGATGACGTAGCGCGCGCCCTCCAGCACGGGCTCCCCCGTGCGGCGGCTCACGGTGACGTTGAGGTCGGAGGGGACGGGACGGACGAAGACGACGATGTTCGGCACGATATCACCTCAGACCGGGAGCTCTCCAAGCTTGTACAGCTCGCGCCCGATGATGAGCCGCTGCACGTCGTTGGTGCCCTCGTAGATCTCGCTGATGATGTGGTCGCGGAAGGCGACCTCCAGGTCGTCGAAGCCCTCGATGAAGCCGCGGGCCCCGTAGACCTGCATGCACTTGTCGATGGTGCGGCCCGCGCACTCGGAGCCGAGCACCTTGACCATGGCGCTCTGGCGGGAGACCTGGTCGCGGAACGGGCGCGGGACGGACTTCCCCTGCGCGACCATCTCGTAGTAGTGCTCGCAGTCCTGCGCGGCCTTGTAGCACGCCATCCTCAGGGCCCAGATCTCGGCGCCCGCCTCGGCGAGGGTGAACTGGATGGCCTGCTTCTTGCCCAGGGGCTCGCCGAACTGCTCGCGGGCCTTGACGTACTGGAGCGTGCGGTTGAGGATCGCGTGCGCGCCGGCCAGCGAGCCCAGGCCCAGGATGATGCGGCCGCCGTCCAGCGCGGTGAGCGCGGCGATGAACCCCTCGCCCACCTTGCCCAGGATGTTGTCCTTGGGCACGCGCACGCCGTCGAGGTGGATCTCCGCGGTCGTGCTGAGGCGGATGCCCATCTTGTCCTCGACGTTGGCGACCTTGAACCCCTCGCGCTTGGACTCCACGATGAAGGTCGTGACGCCGCCGCGGGCCCCGAGAGCCGGGTCGGTGACGGCGCTCACCATGAGGTAGTCCGCGACGTCTCCGTTGGTGACGAAGATCTTCGTGCCCGAGAGCACGTACTCGTCCCCGTCCAGGACGGCCTGCGTCTGGATGTTCGCGGCGTCGCTGCCGGCCTGGGGCTCGGTGAGCGCGAAGGCGCCGATGGCCTTCCCCTCCGCGAGGGGCTTCACGAACTGCGCGCGCTGGTCCTCGGTGCCGAAGAGGTAGAGCGGCTGCACGCAGATGCCGGTGTGTGCGCCCACGATGGTCGCGATGCTGGCGTCAAGCTGCGCCAGCTCCTCGATCATGATGCAGTAGCCGACCTCGCCCATGCCGGCGCCGCCGTACTCCCGCGGGATGGGCACGCCCATGAGGCCCTGCTTCTGGAACTTCCGCACGATGGGCCACGGGAACTCGTGCCCTTCGACGAAGCCGCGCGGCAGCATGGGCCGCACCTCCTCCTCGATGAACTCGCGCACCGTCTGCCGGAAGAGGTCCTGCTCCTCCGTGAACGAGAAGTCGAGCGCCATGGTGACGCCCCGCGATCGACCGCGGCGGCCATGAAGGTGTTGCCTTTGCGTGGTACGATGGGGAGTGAAAAGGCCATCCGGGGGCCCCGCTCTCCCCGGCCGATGCGCCCGTGCCCAGGCTGCCGCGCCGAGCACCACAAGGACGCCTCCGGCCGCTGCGCCCGCTGCGGCGGCGCGTGGCTGCCCGGCCTCGCCGACGGCCCCTTGCGCCGCCTCGTGGGGAAGGGCCCGCTCACGTCGCTCAACTGCCCGGACTGCGGCGGCGCGCTCAAATCGCTGGACGTGCCAGGCCCCGTGTACGAGGGCGACCTCTTCTGGGGCCTGGAGACGGCGCGCCCCGCGGGAACGTGCGTCGCCGAGGGGTGCCCGCGCTGCGGCGGCGTGTGGGCCGACGCGGAGAACCTCCAGCGAGCGGGCGCCCTGCCGGCGTTCCTCGCCTCGCTGGAGCGCGTGCGCCGCGGCGCCTCGTGAGACGCCAGGCTTTTCGACCGCTCGGCGGACGGCCCGGCATGCCCACGCGGACGCTCTGGGTCCCCCTCGTCCTCCTCCTGCTGGCGGGCTGCTCCATGCCGCAGCAATCGACGGCGCCCGGGCCCGCGCAGCTGGAGGGCGTCACGGCCGACGCCCGCTTCTCCAACGCGACGACGCCCCAGGAGCTCGTCCGCACGCTCACGGCCGCCGGGTACGCCAACGTGAGCACCGACGACGCGAGCCGCGTCTGGTGGGTCGCCTCCCCGCACACCGCCGAGACGGCGACCCTCAACGCCTCCGGCGTCACGCTGCGCATCGCGTGGGAGGCGCGGCAGCCGCCCGCCTCGGCGCCTTACAGCAGCGACGTCTCCGCCCAGCAGGCGCAGATGCAGCAGGACGCGCAGCCGGAGGTGCAGGCGCGCCTCGACGCGTTCGAGGCCGCGACCGGCTGGACGCACCAGGGCCCGCTGGCCTGGGGCCCCCTGGGCGGCTCCTAGTTGCGCGGATCGTCCCGATTGCGGAGCCGCTGGACCCGCTCGTGGGCTTCGCGCTCGCGTCGCGCGGCGGCGGGGATCTCGTCGGGCTCGGACATGTTGATCTCGTCCTCCAGGTCCTTGAGGGCAGTTCGGTGCTCCCGGATGGCGTCGTGGAGCGAACGCCGTCGTCTCATCGCCATAGGCTGGAGCACGTCTGCGCTCCGATCCGACTTAGGGATTGCGCCGACGGGGGGTTGCTTGACCGCGATCTTTTTCTCCCCCGTCTCGGACGGTTCCCGAAGCGTCCGGGGCTTCCAGCCCCGCTCCACAACGCGCTTCGCGCGCGACGCGCCCCGGCGCCACGATGAACCGCGTCCCCCTCGTGCTCGGCGCCTGCGCGCTTGCCGTGATCGTCGTCGCCGCCGCGGCGGCCGTCCTGCCCGACGTCCCCGCGGCGCTGCCCCCCACGGGCCAAGGCTTCCTCCTGGTCCCGGGCATCCCGGGGGAGTCCCTGGACGCGCGGCACGCGGGCGAGACGGACGTGCTGGGCGTGCAGTTCGGCGAGACGCGGGAGTTCTCGCTGACGGGCTCCGGAGTCTCCTCGCGCGTGCAGTTCGCGAGCATCCTCGTGGAGACGCCCTTCGACAGCTCGACGCCCCAGCTCATCACCCGCGGAGCCTCCGGCGAGATCCTCCCCTTCGTCACCCTCACCCTGCGCCACGCGGACGGCTTCGAGTACCTGAGGATCAACATGACGAGCACCGTGATCTCGTCCGTGAACGTCAGCGGCGTCGATCCCGGCACCCCGTCCGCCCCCCTGGTCACGCTGGGCCTCGGCTTCCAGCGCATCACGTTCGACTACACGGTGGAGAACTCCGACGGCACCGCCGGGCCGACGATCCACGGCGGCTGGGACGTGGCGCTGGACCGCGCCGCGTGAGCGGCCCGGCCTATGGCATCAGGCTGGAGGGGCCCCCGGCGAGGCCGATCGTGCTCGCGGCGTCATTGCACATGTGGACGTACCTGCAATAGGCGTAGTAGCCGCCGGCGACGCCCAGGCAGATGGCGCACGCCGCAGGGCCGTCGAAGAAGCAGACGAAGGCGCAATCCGCGCAGTCCTCGCCGAACTGCGCGGAGCACTCCGCGCAATCCGTCGCGTATCCCGATTCCGAGGTCAGCGTGTCGCACACCGAAGAGATCGCCACGGAGCAGTTGACGACGCTGGTCCCTCCGCGGGCCTCGCGCAGCGACAGGAGGACGGAATCGGGAATGCTCGCCGCCTTCGCAAGGTCCTTGACGACGTCTTCGTGCGCCTGGAGGAGATGCGAGTAGGGAAGCGTCCCCTCGTCGAGGGCGACGATCTCGGCCATCGTCTGCGCCGAGAGGACGCCGGAGGCCGCGAGCGGCTCGGCCTGCTGCCGGACCTCGTGGAGGAGCGCCGGGAGCTTCGAGAGATCGCCAGACGCCCCCGCAAGGGCGTCCCCGGCGGCGACCGAAGGCATCGTGAGGGACGTGAGCAGGACGACCGTCGCGATCGTCGCGATCCGCTGGACCATCGTGAGCTTGGGCTTGCAGGGCGTAGGTGACATGGCTCGCACTCCGCAGGCAGATGCCGCGGGCAGGGCATAACCTGCAGTCTGGCGCTCCCCGCTCCATCGGGTTGACCGCTGCTTGGTCCGGCGTCCTACGCCATCCGCAGCACGACCTTGCCCTCGGCGCCGCCTTCGGCGAGGCGGCGGTACGCCTCCGCCCCCCGCTCCAGGGGGAACGCCCCGTCGATCACGGCGCGGAGCCGCCCGGCGAAGACGAGGTCCATCACGGTGTCGAACTCGTCGCGCGTGCCCATGGTGCTGCCCAGGATGGAGAGCTGCTTCCAGAACACCTGGTTGACCTCCATGGGGAAGTCGTAGCCCGTCGTGCCGCCCACGGTCACGATGCGGCCCCCGCGGGCGGCGGCGCGCAGCGTCCTGGACCAGGTGGCGGCGCCCACGTTGTCCACCACCACGTCCACGCCGCGGCGGTCGGTGAGGCGGCCGATCTCCTTCTCCCACGCGGTGGAGGCGAGGAGGCCGTGGTCGGCGCCCAGGTCCAGCGCGGCCTTGAGCTTCGCCTCGCTGGTGCCCACGACGTGGATGGGCCGCGCGCCGGCGAGCTTCGCGATCTGGATGGCCGCGGTGTTGACGCCGCCGCCCGCGCCCACGACGAGCACGCTCTCCCCGGCGCGCAGGCGGGCGCGCGTGACGAGCATGCGCCACGCGGTGAGGAACGCGAGGCTCGCGGCGGCCGCCTGCTCCAGGGGGAAGCCGTCGGGCACGCGCTTGAGGTTCGCCACGGGGACGACGGCAAATTCCGCGAAGACGCCGCGCGTGTGCTCGCCGATGAGCCGGTGCTCGCGGCAGAGGCTCACCTCGCCCTGGCGGCAGTACGCGCAGTGGCCGCAGGAGAGCGAGGCCCACACGACGACGCGGTCGCCCGGCTTCCACGCGGTGACGCCCGGGCCCACCTTGTCCACGACGCCCGCCGCGTCGCTGCCGCCCACGTGCGGCTTCGCCAGCTCCAGCCCCTTCCACCCCTTCAGCACGAAGAGGTCGAGCCGGTTGAGCGCGGCGGCGTGGACGCGGAGGCGCACCTCGCCGGGGCCGGGCTCGGGCGCGGGGACGTCGAGGACCTGGAGCTTGGAGAGGTCGCCGTGCTCGTGGAAGCCCAGGGCGCGCATCGCGGGCCCATGCCGGCGGCGGGGGAAAACCCTTGCCGCTCAGCGCAGCGCGGGGCCATCCACCTGCGTCGCCAGCGTGATGTCGCTGCGCGGCTCCGCGGCGTCCAGGGCCATGCCCGTCGTCGCGGGCCGGTCCTTGGGGTACGCCGCCAGCAGGTGCCCCGTGGGGTCCAAGGCCGCCTGGAAGAAGTCCCCCATGCGCCGGTCGTTGGGCGTCGGCGCGTTGACGACGCCGAACCCCTGCGGCCCGACGCACGAGAGCCCCTGCGTGCAGATGCTTCCCGTGTGGACGTCGGGCGCAGCCACCTCCACGCCCCACGTCGCGCCCGCGTCGAGGCTCGTCGCCGCCATGAGGTCCCACTGCGTGGTGGCGAGGTCGTAGTCCGCGCCGAGGTCGACGTCGCTGCCGCCCGCGGCCTCGCGCGCCTGGTACCAGACCACGGCGACCTTGCCCGAGGCGCCCGCGACGATCCACGGGAAGACCGCGCTGGGGCTGCCGACGCCCGCGGGCCCCGGGCTGGGGTCGGAGACGGGGACGGGCGCGCTCCACGAGGCCCCGCCGTCCAGGCTGCGCGCGAAGAAGACCGTCTCGCCCGTGGAGGTCTGCATGGACCACGCGACGTAGAGGTCGCCCGCGTCGTCCACGGCGAGGGCGGGGAAGAGGAGCGTGGTGCCGGGCGTATCCGCGGCGTGGAACGCGCTCCACGTGTAGCCGCCGTCCACGCTGCGCGCGACCTGGAGGTCGGCCCCGGTGAAGAAGGGCTCCAGGAGCGAGCCGTCAGGCGCCTGCACGATGCGGCCCGCGAAGGATGCGGAAGGGACCATGGTGAAGGGGCCCGAGAAGGTCTGCGCGGCGTCCTCGCTCACCCAGGCGAAGAGGCCGCCCGCGTGCGCGGTGACGACGACGTGGCCGTGCCCGCTGGCGGCCATCCACTGGCGGTCGTAGGACGAGGAGCCCGGCGCCAGGTCCACCGTGCGCGCGAAGGTGCGGCCGTGGTTGAGCGACGTGGAGACGGGCATCGCGGAGTCCAGGGCGTTGGCGGCCGAGGCGAGGTCGACGACGTACACCGTGCCATCCGCGTCCACCGCCACGTCCGCGTCGCCGCCGCCCTGGCCGGTCGCGACGGAGCGCCCGAAGGTCGCGCCCCCGTCGGTGGAGGTCCACAGCACGGCCGACGACTCGAACGACGCGACGTACACCCGAGCCGGCGAGACGCTGGCGTCCACGACGACGGAGGGCTCGCTGGCCAGCACGGCGGGCGCGACGGAGACCTGCGCATACGTGGGCGGCGCGCCCGCGGCGAAGAGGGGGAGGGCGAGGAGGGCCAGGACGGCGGCGAGCGCCATCGTGCTGCGCGGCATCGGGCCCGCCACCGCGGGCAGGCCGATAAGCGTTCGCGGGAGAGCCTGGTCGGATCACGCGAACGGGTTGAGCGGCGTGAGGCCGTAGAGGGGCAGCAGCGCCGCGAGGAAGCCCAGGATCGCGCCGCCGTTGAGGAGCGGCAGGCCCGCCTGCGGGTTCCCCTTGAGGACGAACCACATGAGGGCGCAGAAGCCCAGGAGACTGCCCACGAGCGTCGCGAGGGCGACGACCACCGCGCCCGAGACGCCGCCCACGGTCACCGCGTTGTCCAGGAAGGTCAGGGCGGACACGACGAGGACGCCGGGGATCACCGCGTCGCCCAGCCCCATGAACATCGCCTCGCGCTTCTCGGGCTTGTCGTCCGGGTCCGGGTTCTTGATCTTGCGCGTCTCCTCGAGGAAGGAGTAGCCGCGGTGCTTGGGCACCACGAACATGATGGGGAGGCGAAGCTCCAGCACGCTGTCCGCCAGGTCCAGCATGTGCTTCGTGCGGTAGACCGCGATGGCGTCGTACACCGCGAAGGCCACGAGGAGGATGAGGCTGGGCAGCAGGCCGAAGCTGATGCCGAAGATGCCGGCCGCGCCCGCCGCCACGAGGATGCCCACCGCGTCGATGACGTACCACTCGGGGTAGAACCACAGCAGCGCCGTGAGCCCCAGGGCGAGGACGGCACCCGCGACGCCCGCAAGCCCCACGCCGAAGGGGGGGCCCGTGCGGTCCACCACCGTCCCCAGGAGCGGCGCCGCGACGTAGTAGACCGTCATCAGCACGCTGCCCAGCACGATGTACTTGATGAGCACGCGCTTGCCGAACTTCGCGATGAGCAGGATGAGCACCGTGAAGAGGACCACGATGCCCAGGTAGATGGGCGCGTTGAGCAGGCTGTTGGGGTCCGCGAACGCGCGGATGTTCTGCGAGAGGAACGTGAACGAGAACGCCATGGCCAGCGCGATGGACACGACGAAGAGCGCGCCCATGGACGCGACCGCGGGCCCGTCGCGCTTCAGGTCGGCGCGGGACGTGGGCTCGCTCGCCTGCGCGGTCGCCGTGGGCTCGGCCATCGCGCGGCGAGCGGACGCGCGCTATTTGAGGGTTCTCGGTTGCGCCGCCTAGGCCGTGGGCGCCTTGCCGCCCTTCGCTGCCATGGCGATCTCGCGCTCGATGAGTCCGAAGCCCGCCGTGAGGCTCGCGCGCCACTGCTCCACCATCTGCGGCAGCGCGCCCGCGAGCGGGGGCGAGGGCGTGACGGTCATCTCCACGCGGTGCAGCGTGCCGTCGCCGTGGGGGCGCACGCTCTCGCGGATGACGAACGAGAAGAGCACGTTCCCCTGCGGGTCGCGCTGGTCGCCGCGCACGGTCCAGCGGTCCTCCGCCGCGACGTCCACGGTCATCGCCATGAGGCCCATGGGGTTGTCCTGCTCGCGGCGCACGACGTGCCCCTGACGGACGACGCGGAAGGGCGTGGCGTCGCCGAAGAAGCGGCCATCGTCGGCGCGGTAGTCGGTCATCCACTCCTTCACGAAGCGGGGCGGGGCGTGGAAGCGGTTCTCCAGGACGAGGTTGGGGGCTTCGGTCATGTCGGGACCTCACGCCCTCGAAGGCGCGCCGGGGTGCTCATCCCTGCGGGGCCGCCCGCCCCGATTTCGGACACGCTTATGGCCCGGGGGAAGGGATGCCGCCGCGTGGACGACGTGGACGTGGCCATCCTGCGCGAGCTGTCGCGGGAACGGGTCGTCGTGTGGGGCACGCAGGACCCGCGCCTCTCGGCCCAGGCCATCGCCCGCCGGCTCTCCCTGGACCCGACGACGGTGCGCGACCGGCTGCGCGCCTGGCAGAAGGAGGGCTTCCTCCTGGGGTTCACGGTGCTCCCCAACACGTCGCTCTTCGGCGCGGGCATGGCCAGCGGGGCGCTGCGCGTCCCCGATCCGCGCGCGAAGGCCGGCGTGCTCGCCGCGCTGCGCAGGAGCGAAGGCGTGATCGGCCTCATGGACCACGTGGGGGAGTGGATCGGCGTCGGCTACATGGACGAGAGCGGGGAGGCGCTCCAGGAGCACGCCGCCGCCGTGGCCGCGCTGCCCGGCGTCGCGGAGGCCACGCCCCCCTTCCGCGTGCCCACCCTCGTCTCCACCATCGACCTCACGCCGCTGGACTGGCGCATGCTGCGCGCGCTGCGGGCGCACCCGCGCGAGGGGCTGGCCGTCGCGGCGAAGGAGGCCGGCGTCTCCACGCGCACGTTCACGCGGCGCTACGAGCGGCTCGTCGAAGGGCGCGCGCTCTGGTCCATCGGCCTCTACGACTTCGGCCGCTGCGAGGGGCGCGTCCCCGTGCAGCTCATCCTCACCATGGAGGACGCCGAGGCCGCCGCCTCGGGGTGGGCTGCGCTGCGCAAGGCGCACCCCGGCTGGTTCGCGGGCCACGTCGTCCCCACGCCCGTCGAGGGCTCGCCCCTCCAGGTGGCCGACCTCTACTTCGCGCTGCCGCGCATGGGCGACCTGGACCGGCTCGTGGCCGACGCCTGGGAGCTTCCGGGCGCGCGCGAGGTGGAGGCGTACCACCCGCTGCGCTTCGAGATGTTCGGCGGGTGGGCGGACGAGCGGATCGCGGAGGCGCTGGGGAGCTAGCGCCCTTCGAACGCCGTGACGAGGTCCCACGCGTTGCCCGCGCCGATGACGACGAGCAGCAGCGCCGCGACGGCGAGCGCGCCCTGGCCGCGCCCGTCTCCGTTCAGGACCGCGACGCCGCCCACGAGGACCATCACGCGCGCGAGCACGGGGCCCGCCAGGCGCCACACGATGGGGATGGCGCGCAGCGCCTCGCGCTCCTGGGCGGGCGCGTTGCGCAGGCGCGTGACGGCGAGGACGCTCTGCACGAGGCTGATGGAGCCGGCGATGAGGAGGACGATGGCGAGGCTGCGGTCGTCGGGCCAGGGCGCGAGCAGGATCGCGGCGAGCCCCATGGCCGTCAGGAAGTAGTAGAACGCGCCGCGCGCCAGCGTGACGGCGTGCCGCGACCCGAGGATCTCGCGCATGCGGAGCGTGAGCGCGACGAAGACGAGGCCCGCCAGCGTGGCCGACGCGCCGCCCACGAAAAGCCAGAAGTCGTGCCACGGCGCGAGGTCGAGCATGCGGTTCACAAGGGAATGTTCCCATGCTTGCGCCAGGGGCGAGGCTCCTCCTTCGCGAGGCACGCCTCCAGGTTGGCGATGAGCTTGGCCCGCGTCTCCTGCGGCTCGATGACGTCGTCCACGTACCCCTTCTCCGCCGCGACGTAGGGGTTGGCGAAGTGCTCGCGGTAGTCCTCGACGACCTCGCGGCGCTTGGCGGCGGGGTCCGCGGCCTCCTTCAGCTCCTGCCGGTAGAGGATGTTCACCGCGCCTTCGGGGCCCATGACGGCGATCTCCGCGCCGGGCCACGCGGCGTTGTAGTCCGCGCGGACGTGCTTGCTGCTCATGACGTCGTAGGCCCCGCCGTAGGCCTTGCGCGTGATGACCGTGAGCTTGGGCACGGTGGCCTCGCAGTACGCGTAGAGGAGCTTCGCGCCCTGGCGGATGATGCCGCGGAACTCCTGGTCCGTCCCGGGGAGGAAGCCGGGCACGTCCACGAAGGTGACCAGCGGGATGTTGAACGCGTCGCAGAAGCGCACGAAGCGGCCCGCCTTGACGGAGGCCGCGATGTCCAGCACGCCCGCGAGCACCTTGGGCTGGTTGCCCACGACGCCCACGGCCTGGCCGTCGAGGCGCGCGAAGCCCACGACGATGTTCTTCGCGTAGTCGGCGTGGACCTCCAGGAAGCTGTCCTGGTCCACGACGCGCGAGATCACGTCTTTGATATCATAGGGCTTGTTGGGGTCGGCGGGCACGATCTTCGCCAGCTCGTCGGCCGCGCCTGGCGCCGGAGGGCGCGCCTCCACGAGGGGCGGGCGCTGGCCGTTGTTGCTGGGCAGGTAGGAGAGGAGGCGGCGGATGGTGAAGAGGGCGTCCTCCTCGTCGTCGCTGCGGAAGTGGGCGACGCCGCTCTTCTCGTTGTGCGTGTGCGCGCCGCCCAGCGTCTCGAAGTCCACCTCCTCGCCCGTGACGGTCTTGATGACGTCCGGGCCGGTGATGAACATGTGGGCGGTCTTGTCCGCCATGATGATGAAGTCGGTGATGGCGGGCGAGTAGACGGCGCCGCCCGCGCAGGGCCCGAGGATCGCGCTGATCTGCGGGATGACGCCGCTGGAGACGGTGTTGCGCCAGAAGATCTCCGCGTAGCCGCCCAGCGCGTCCACGCCCTCCTGGATGCGCGCGCCGCCGCTGTCATTGAGCCCGATGACCGGCGCGCCGTTCTTCAGCGCGAGGTCCATGATCTTGCAGATCTTCGCCGCGTGCGCGAGGCCCAGCGAGCCGCCGAAGACGGTGAAGTCCTGCGCGAAGACGTAGACGAGGCGGCCGTCCACCTTGCCGAAGCCGGTGACGACGCCGTCGCCCATGGGCTTGTTCTTGTCCATGCCGAAGCGCGTCGCCTGGTGGACGACGAACGCGTCGACCTCCTGGAACGTGCCCGCGTCCAGGAGCAGGTCGATGCGCTCGCGGGCGGTGAGCTTCCCCGAGGCGTGCTGCTTCTCGATGCGCGCGCGCCCGCCGCCGAGCCTCGTCTGCTCGCGCACCTTGCGCAGCTCGTTGACCTTCTCGTCGGAGGTCATCACGCGGCCAACGGGGGTGGGGCACTTGAAGCGTGCGGTGCCTCAGGGCCCTTCGAGGTGGCGCTGGAGGTGGCGGGCCGTCTCTTCGAGGTTCTTCCTCCCCATGCGCTGCATCATCGGGCCCATGATCCGGAAGAGGCCCTTGGGGCGCATCTCGATCTCGTGGTCGATGCGCGTCTGGCCGCCCTGCGGCGTGAAGACGAACCGGTGCCCGCCCTCCAGCATCCTCATGTGCGGGACGATCCGCACGCGGCCGTTGCGCTCGAACTCCTCCAGCGTCTGCCGCACCTTGCCGAACCCCTTGATCTCCAGCTCGAAGCGCGAGCCCTCCGCGATCTCGCCCTCGTCGAGCCTGCGCGCGCTGGGATTCCGGGGGTTCCACTCGGGAAAGCGCTCGACGTGGATCACGGCCTCGAAGACGTCCTGCACGGGGCGCCGGATCACCTGGCTCATCCGGAAGACCGCGATGCCCATCACCTACTTCGGCTCGCTCTTCCAGGCCGCGAGGATGGGCCCGCCCGGGACCTTGAACCAGAAGAACGTCCCCATGCCTGGGATGGTCGTCCGCGGGAGCACGATCTCCCCGCCGCCGCGCTTCACCTTCTCCAGCGCCGCGTCCACGTCCTCCACCGTGACGTAGCTCATGCTGCCCGGGGACTCGCTCTTCTGCGTCGGCCGGATGCCGCCGCGGGCGCCGCCGGGGCTCTGGAACGCGTGGTAGTCGCCCCCGGGCCCCCGGAGCGTCTCGAAGGTCCAGCCGAAGGTCGTCTCCAGGAACCTGCGCGTGGCGGCCGGGTCCGCGCTCGCAAGCTCGGTGTGCCCCAGGCCGTTGGCCGGCTGCTCGGGCGTCGTCGTGGGTCGCGTCATCGTCGCACCTTTCGCCTGCCAGGCTCCGAAAACCCATAAAGCGCCCAGGGTCTGCCCGGATAGTGCCCCGGAAGGCAGGTCGTCCCCGCCGGGCGGACGCGCCCCCCGCGCCGCCCAAGAGCCCCGTCGTCAAGGGCGAGTTCGGGGTGTTCGGCCACAAGTGGGCGCTTGCGATCCTCCAGGACGTCGCGTTCTCGAAGCTCACCCGCTTCGGCGAGATCCTGAGGAGCAATCCCGGCCTGACCCCGCGCGTCCTGTCCCGCCGCCTCGCCGAGATGTGCGAGCAGGGCATCCTGACGAAGGAGGGGGACCGGCAGCACGCGCGTTATCGTCTCACCCCCAAGGGGGAGGACGCGGCGTTCATCCTGCTGGCGCTCCTGCGCTACGGCGTCCGGCACGGCCCGACGGACCCCGCCATGGACGACCCTGCCAGAAAGAGCCTATCCCCGGCGAGCGAGCCGGAGGCATGATCGAGCCCGGCCCCGGCGTCCCCGACACGCCCGAGGAGCTTCTCCTCGCGCAGCGCAACGCGTTCCTGGAGTCCCTCTCCATCGAGGCCAAGGAGCGCTTCCTGGACGCGCTCACGGGCGCCAAGGAGCGGGGGCTCTCGGACAAGGCCGCGTGGGAAGAGGCCGTCGTCGCGGCGGAGACGACCTACGCGGCAGAACGCTGATACGCGCGGCCCCGATGGAGCGTCCATGGCGGACGAGCACGACCACGATCACGACCACGGCACCCTGCATTTCCTTGGCGCCGAGGTCCACGACGAGACGCTGGAGATGCTCCGCCCGCTGCACCCCGCCCTCGCGGAGAACCTGGCGCTGACGCGCGCCTGGGCCACCCTCTCCGAGGAGGATCGCAAGCGCGCGCCCGAGACGCAGCGCAAGGTGGAGCACTTCGAAGGGTGGACGCCGGGCTATCATTCTCCGGGCGACAGGTGCGCGACCTGCGGCGGCATGGTGGGGCCCCTGTACGTGGACCGCTTCCAGGAGGGCACGCTGGCCTACGCGCCGTTCATCTCCAACCTGCCCGTGCACCCCACGCAGGCGTGCCTCGACGGGTTCCGCAAGGCGAGGCCCGACCTCTCGCCCCGCGCCGTGGACCTCGCCCGGCGGCAGCTGACCAAGGACCTCGCGCGCCCCAGCGCCGGCATGTCGCAGTTCTTCCGCCACGACGTGCTGCTCCACCCGCCCTTCGGCCTGGAGGACTGGGGCAACTCCGTGCTGGAGGCCAACCCCAAGGGGCTCGACAAGCCGACGCTCAAGGACATGCAGCGGCTCGTCGAGTGGGTCCACGCGCGGCTGTTCCACGGCCACTGAGCATCACTTTCCTGGCGCATCCAACAAGGACAGGACAGGGACGCGTCGAGCAGGGTGTCGGCGACCCCCATGCTCGCGAACCCCCGAACCCTCCCCGCCCTGCTGCTGACCTCCCTCGTCGCGCTCTCCGGCGCCGCCATGGCCGACGCCTCCCTTGCTGGCCTCGTGGACGTGGACGCCTCCGCCCACGTGGACGCCTCCGGCGCGCAGGCCCTCGTCGAGGGCGCCGTCGAGGACGCGCATGCTGCTGCGGACCGCACGCAGGCCGACGCCCAGGCGCACGTCGAGGCCGGCGCCTCGGCCGCGACCGGCGCGAAGGCCCACGCGGAGTCCGGCCTTCAGGCGAACCTCCACGCCTTGGGCGCGTGGCTGCGCGGCCTCTTCGGCGCGGCGCAGGAGACCAAGGCCGAGGTCTCCGCCCAGGTCCAGACCCCTGAGGTGCCCCAGCCCCCGCAGCCCCCGGTGGGCCTCCTTGCGTCGATCCAGGCCGGCCTGGGCGCGCTCCTTCATTAGGCGCGGAGGGTGACCCTTCGAAGTCCGCAACAACCCCCTTATAGCCCCGCGCACAGGACTGCGCGTCGAGGACTGCCATGCGAACCTCGAACCTCCTCATCACCCTCCTTGCCTTGGCCCTCGCCGTCGTCGGCGGGGTCGCGGCGTTCGCTGCCGCCACGGGCAACGAGTCCGCGGACGACCATCCCGGCGCCCGCGGCCCGCACGACAACGAGACCAACGAGACGCCCGAGAACCACACCGCGCCCCACCCGCACAACGAGACGGACGAGAAGGCGCGCCACGACGAGCTTGAGCAGGCCCGCCACGACGCCATCGAGTCGTTCCGCGAGAACCGCAGCGCGGCCATCAAGGACTACCTCGCGGCGCTCAACGCGACGCGGACCAGCTTCCTGGAGAACAAGACCAAGGTCATCGACGACTGCCGCGCGCAGCACAACGCGACCAAGGACAACGAGACCGAGCGCGGCGCGTTCGGCCACTGCGTCCAGGACGGCCTGAAGCCCCTCATCGAGAAGGCGCACGCCGAGATCAAGGCCGCGCAGGACGCGCTCCGCGAGAAGCTCCTCTCGTTCCGCGGCCACGCGCTGGGCAAGTTCTTCCACGACCGCGATTTCATCAACGTGCGCCACGGCCACCACGGGTGAGCCCGGTTGAGGCTCCCCTACGCGCTCCTGGCGGGGGCGCTCCTCGCGCTCCCGCTCGCGCACGCGCAGGCCGACAACTCCACCTCGGACCCCACGGTGAACCAGAGCGACTTCGACACGTCGCCGCCCCCCGCGGACGACGCGTACCTCAACGACACGAACGCGACCGCGCAGGACAACGCGACGGACAACGGCACCGCGGCCGCGGACCCGACGCTGAGCGACTCGGACCTCGACACGTCCATCCCCAGCGACGACCTCTCGTGGCTCAACGACAGCGCCGACGCGGGCCCCAGCTCGGCGGGCCCTGCCACGGCGGCCCGCGCGACGCCGGGCTTCGACGCCCTCGCCGTCGCGGGCGCCGCGCTCGTCGCGGTCCTCGTCGCCGGCCGGCGCCGCTGATCGCGCCCCCCGCGGGGCTTTTCACTCCCCGCGGGCGCTCCTTGTTCGAAAAGGGCTTATCAACCGGGGGTGATGGCTGGGGCGATGGCCGACTTCCAGCTCATCAAGACCAAGGTCGAGGACAACATCGGCACCCTCACCCTGGCCTCGCCCCCGGTCAACGCCCTCTCCCCCGCCGTCCTCAAGGAGATCCAGGCGGCGCTGGAGCAGTTCAAGGCCCAGAAGGTCCGCGCCGTCATCGTCACCGGCTCGGGCGCCAACGCGTTCTGCGCGGGCGCCGACGTGAAGGCGATGCGCGACTTCGAGACGGCGCCCGACAAGGCCGCCGAGTTCCTCCAGCTTGGCGTGGACACCTTCAACGCCATCGAGAACTTCCCCGCGCCCGTCCTCTGCGCCATCAACAACCTGACGCTGGGCGGCGGCCTGGAGCTGGCCCTCTCGTGCGACATCCGCATCAGCAGCGACCGCGCCCGCTTCGGCCTGCCCGAGGTCACGCTGGGCCTCATCCCCTCGTGGGGCGGCACCGCGCGCCTGCCCCGCGTCGTGGGCGTGGGCAACGCGAAGGAGATCATCTACACGGGCCAGCTCATCAACGCGCAGCAGGCCAACAAGATCGGCCTCGTCAACAAGGTCGTCCCCGACGGCGACGAGGTCCGCGCCGCGCTGGACATCGCGAAGCGCGTCGCCAGCAAGGCCTCCCCCGTCGCGGTGCGCAACGCCAAGCAGGCCATCAACGAGGGCGTCGGCGTCCCCCTGGAGCAGGCCCTCGCGGCCTCCGAGAAGGTCATGGGCGAGGTCATGACCTCCTCCGACCTCAAGGAGGGCATCAAGGCGTTCATCGAGAAGCGGCCGCCGGCCTTCAAGGGCGAGTGAAGGCCCCAGCCTGAGGCCGCCCGCGGACGGGACCCGCCTCGGGGGGTCCGAGTCTTCATCCTGCAGCGCGCCGATGCGGGGCCGATGATCGCCCGCGTGAAGGTCCTGCAGTCCCGGCGCCTCACGCCCACGACGCACGCGATCCGCATCGAGCGTCCCCGCGGGTTCGAGTTCCGCCCCGTGCAGTTCGTGGGGCTGGAGATCGAGACGGACGAGGGCAGCGTGGAGTACCCCATGTCCATGGCCTCCTCGCCGACGCGCGACTGGATCGAGTTCGGCGCGCGCGTCGCGTCGGGCTCCCCGTGGAAGCGCGCCTTCGCGGCGCTGCGGCCCGGCGACACGGTGGAGATCGACGGCCCCTACGGCCGCTTCGTGCTGGACGAGACGCGCCCCGCCGTCTTCGTGGCCGGCGGCATCGGCATCACGCCGCTCAAGGGCATGATGGAGTACGCGACCGACAAGGCGCTGCCTCTTGATATCACGCTCCTCTACAGCAATCGCACGCCGGAGGAGATCGCGTTCCGCGAGGAGATCGACGCGCTGGCGGCGCGCAACCCGCGCCTCCGCGTCGTCCACACCCTCACGCGCGCCGCGGCGGGGTGGGCTGGCCGCGTGGGCCGCATCGACGAGGCGCTGCTGCGCGAGGCCGCGAAGGGGCTCCGCGATCCGGCGTTCTACGTCTGCGGCCTGCCCGCCATGGTGGAGGACATGGAGCGGCACCTGGCGGCCATGGGCGTTCCTCCGGCCCGGGTCGTCTCCGAGGAGTTCTACGGCTACGGGTAGCCCATCGGCCAAGCCTCGACCAAGAACCCTTAAATCGCCCTGTCTGGAGTGCGCGGCATCCGAGGCCACCCCATGCGCCGCGCCCTGCTCCTCGTCCTCGCCTTCGCGATGCTCTCCCCCGTCCTGGCCGGTTGCCTGGGCTCCAGCGGGCCCGCCGCCACGGCGGGGCAGGGCGCCGCCGCGCCCGCGTCGCTCAAGGACCTCGCGGCGAAGGCCGCCAAGGCCACGCTGGACAACGCGGACGGCACGCGCACCTTCCAGTACGAGGGGCAGACGCAGGGCGGCTACTCGGCCATCCTCGTCACGCGCGGCGTCAAGGACCCGCTGCTCGCGGACACGTTCCAGGTGGACAACCGGGTGGGCTACGTCGAGGTCAACGTCACCATGGACGCCTCGCAGGGCAACAGCGTCGCGGCGGAGATCATCGACGACGCGGGCAAGGTCCAGTGCGGTGCGCTGAGCTTCATGGCCAACCCCACCTGCACCGTCCCCGTCCCGGGCAACATGACCACGAAGAAGGACTGGAAGGTCCAGGTCATCACGGGCTACCCCACCTCCACCGCGCCGGTGGAGACGCCGGGCCAGGCGTTCAAGCTCGCCGTCACGCTCCACCTCCCCAGCCAGGTCACGCGCGGCGACCCCCTTGCGGGCACCGACCCCGCGATCCTCTTCCGCACCTCCGACACGGGCCTGGGCGGCGGCGAGGACAACGTGGGCGTGCTCCCCGACGGCAGCGTGTGGACGCAGGCCAACACGGCCACGCTCAAGAGCACCGACGACGGCAAGACGTGGAAGGACGTCGGCCCCGCGAGCACGAGCCAGGCCACCTTCGACCCCATGCTCTACGTCGACGCGCCGCGCAACACCGTGTACGTCGACCAGCTCTACATCGGGTGCAGCGTCCTCGCGTGGTCCTCCGACGCGGGCGCCTCGTGGACCTCCAACCCCGCCGCGTGCGGCGGCCCCGGCGACGACCACCAGAAGATCGGCGTCGGCCCCAACCCCACGCCCGCGCCTTTCCCCGCGGTCTACTACTCCTACTCCAGCTTCGCCAAGGGCGTCTGGGTGTCGCGCTCCATCGACGGGGGCATGACGTTCACCACGACGCCGGTCGTGGGCGTGAGCGACGGCCGGGCCTACGCCAACGACGGCCCCGTGATCGCGGACGACAAGGGCAACGTGTACGTGCCGCTCTACATGTGCGACAACGGCGGCTACATGGGCGTCGGCGTCTCCAACGACTACGGCATGACGTTCAGCTTCGTCGAGGTCGACAAGACGAAGGAGGCGTGCAGCGACGTGGACCCGGGCCTCGCCGTCGACGCCGCGGGCAACGCGTACCTCGCCTACCACCGCGCGGACGGCATCCGCTACTCGTTCAGCAAGGACCACGGCAAGACGTGGAGCGCGCCCGTCACCGTGAGCCCGCCCACGCAGAAGAGCTTCGTGCACGTGGACGCCGTCGCGGGCGACGCGGGCCGCCTCGCCATCGTGTACCGCGCGACCAGCGACAGCGCGAAGGGCCCCGACAACGCGGACGGCTGGGCCTCGTGGTACCTCTACACCGCCTTCGTGGAGAACGCCACCGACAACGCCACGCGCAGCGTGAAGGTCGCCATGGTCACGCCGCCCGAGGACATCCAGCAGCGCGGTCCCATGTGCAGCCAGGGCGTCGCGTGCGTCACCGCGCGCAACCTCCTGGACTTCATCGACGTCGCCGCGGGCCCCGACGGGCGCGTCTACATCTCGTATAGCGACGGCTGCAAGGACCCGTGCGCGATGCCCGCCAACAGCCGCGGCGCGGAAGGCATGGTCGCGGTCGAGGACTTCGGGCCCCGCCTCTTCGAGCACGGCGCGCCGTGGGCGGCGAAGCACTAGCCATTCTGCTTGGCGCTCCTGGGGGCTCCGCCCCCTTTCCCCCCGGGAGCCCGCGAATCTCCGAATCACGGAATCTCCGCGGGGATTCTGAGATTCGGAGATTCGGGTGTTGGAGGGGCGGAGCCTCCGGCATGGGCAGGGCCGAGAGGGCGGACCCCTCGCTGCGGCCTGACCCCGCCAGCGCGGCGTTGTTCGTGTTTTCCATACAACCATCCCCTGAAAGGGGACGGCCTACGGAGCGAAGCTGCATGGCGGAACGTCTTCCGAGACCCGCGACCGCGATCTCCGACCCCCTCAACGCCCCGCTGCCCGTCTTCCGCCAGGCGCCCCCCACGGCCGGGGAGAACGACCTGCACGAGCTTCGGGTCCGGATCCCGGTCGACCTCCACCGGCAGCTCCTCTCCCTCAAGGTCCTCCGAGGGCGGAGCCTGGCCGAGACGGTCGCGCTGGCCTTGGACATCTACTTCGCCAACCACGGCAAGTCGGCGCCCCACGACGAGGAAGCGCCCAACGAGGCGCGCGCGCCCGAGCCGTGACCGGGCCTTTCACGCGCGCAGCCGCGCGAACCAGTTGTCCGGGAGCCACGTCGCCCCCTTGGAGAGCCGCTCCCCCGCCACGCGGACGTGGGTGAACCCCGCCGCGCGGCAGTCGGCGGCCAGCTCCCAGGGCTGGTAGAAGTGGTAGTAGCGCGCGACGTCGCCCCAGGGCACGTCCGCGTCCGCCTTGGCCCAGCCGGAGAGCGTGCCGTCGCGGTAGCGGCTCCACACCGTGACCAGCGCCTCGGAGCCTGGCCGCAGCACGCGGCGCATCTCCGCCAGGGCCCCCAGACGCGCGAGGCGCCCCGGGATGCAGTGCAGGCCCGCGACGAAGAGGGCGCCGTCGAAGGACGCGCTCCGGAAGGGCAGGTCGCGGGCGTCCGCCTGCACGCACGCCAGGCCGCGCTCGCGGGCGAAGGCCAAGAGCGAGCGCGAGAAGTCCGCGGCCGCCACGTCCGCGCCCGCCTTCTGCGCGACGACGCCGTGGCGCCCGTTCCCCGCCGCGAGGTCCAGCACCCGGGCGCCGGGAGCGAACGCGCCGGCGAAGCGGGCGACCTCGGGCCACGCGCGGCGGCGGGCGCGCTCCCACGCGTCCGCGAGGCCTTCCCACTGGGCGCGCGTGTCGGGCACGAAGGGGGAGGGCGTCTGGCCCGGTGTCTTCCTTTCGGCTGGTCCGCTTAAAGCTGGCCGACGGGAGCGGGGAGCGCGGGCGGCTTGGCGTCCAGGGCCAGCGCGAAGGCGTAGGTCTGCGTCACCACCGTCTCGACGTGGACGCGCCACGTCCCGCTGGAGGACGCGACCCAGCCCGGCGAGACCACCGATGCAGAGTAGCCGAAGGTGCAGACGTTCGCGACCTGGACGAGGCCGGGGTCGTAGAGGTCGGCGCACACGAAGCTCCCCGAGATGGGCAGGCGGATGGACTGCCCGGCCTCGGCGTGGAACGAGTACCAGTCGGAAAGGTCGGTCATGACGTCCTCCTCTCCTCGGTAGACGGCGCCGGGGCTGATGGGGAGGGCCGCATCGGCCTCGTTGCCCGCGTCGCGGCCGCTGCCCGCGTCATCCTGCGGGTGGTCGAACTGGTCGAGGTAGACGGTGGGGTCCTCCGCGGGGCGCACGTCGGGCGCGGGCGCGTCGAGGCCCAGCGAGAAGCGGTAGGACTGCGGCGCGCCCAGGGGGAGGCCCAGCGTCCACGTGCCCGACGCGTCCGCGACGAGGTCGAGGAGCGTGACGAGGCCGAGGCCCGTGTAGCTCTCCGAGCACGCGGGGCCCGCCGACGAGCCGTCGGGGCGGAGCAGCTCGTCGCAGCGCAGCGAGGTCGTGGACTGGACCTGCAGCCGGTCGCCCGCGGAGAGGGGGAAGGAGTACCAGTCCGCCGGGTCGTAGGGGCCGGCGCCGAAGCCGTCGTAGGCGATGCCGAACGAGACGGGCACCGCCTCGCGCGGGTCGTTGCCCGCGTCGCGGCCGCTGCCCGCGTCGTCGTGGGGCAGAGGGAGGGCCGGCCGCGCGGGCTCGGGCGCGATGGCGTCCAGGGCGAAGGAGAAGAAGTACGTCTGGTCTGCGTCGCCGGAGTAGGCGAGGTGATGGCGGCCCGCGCTGCCCACGTGGAGCAGGAGGCGAATCTCCTGGCCGGCGAGGGAGCACGAGGAGGCCAGCTGGGTGGAGCCCGCGGCGTCCCACAGGCTCAGGCAGCCCGGCAGGCCGGAGAGGCGCGCGTCCAGAAGCGCGCCAGTGGGGGCGTCGAAGGAGTACCAGTCGGCGTAGTCCCCCGGCACGATCCCCTGGTGGTAGAGGTCGCGGTGGATGTCGCCGCGGTACACGACGCCGGGGAGGATGGGGACTGCGGTCGCGGGGCCCGTTCCGGCGTCCCGACCGCTGCCCGCGTCGTCTTCGCGGAGAGGATAGGGCGGGAGATCGGGCGTGGTCAGGGCGAGGGCCGAGGGGAGAAGCAGCAGCACAGCGACGGCTGTCGCGGGGACGATGGGGCGCACAACTCTAGCCTCCGCGACCTGCGTGGCGTTGCCAGCGGATGAAGGATCGCATGAGCGGCCGGTCCCTTGCTTGTATAAGTGCGGTTGCGGCAGCCCTTTTACGTCCGCGGGGCGCATCCCGGCCGATCCCCGTGAACATCAAGATCATCGGCGTGCCCATGGACCTGGGCGCCTCCCGCCGCGGCACCGACATGGGGCCCTCGGCCATGCGCGCCGCGCGCCTCGGGCCCCGCATCGAGCGGCTGGGCCATAACGTCGAGGACCTGGGCAACATCTACTCGCCCACGGTGGAGACGAAGGGGCCCGGCAACCCGCGCCTGCGCTACGCCGACGAGATCACGCGCGTCTGCGACACGCTGGCGCGCCGCGTCGAGAAGGTCGTGCAGGCCGGCGAGTTCCCGCTGGTCCTGGGCGGCGACCACTCCATCGCCATGGGTACCGTGGGCGGCGTCGCGCGGGCCATCGGCGCGGGCCGCACGGGCGTCATCTGGGTGGACGCGCACGGCGACTTCAACACCGCGGACACGAGCCCCACGGGCAACATCCACGGCATGCCCTACGCGGCCATCTGCGGCATCGGCGAGCAGGCCCTCACCGAGCTTGGCGGCGTCAACCCCAAGGTGAAGTGCGAGAACGCGGTCATCGTCGGCGCGCGCGATATCGATCCCGAGGAGGGCACGCTCCTCAAGAAGGCCGGCGTCACGGTGTTCACCATGCGCGAGATCGACGAGCGGGGCATCCGCCGCGTCATGGAGGACGCGCTGGACGCCGCGTGCCGCAACGTCGCGCACCTGCACGTCTCGTTCGACGCGGACAGCGTGGACCCCGAGGACGCGCCCGGCGTCGGCACGCCCGTCCCCGGAGGCCTCACCTACCGCGAGGCGCACCTGGCCATGGAGATGGCGAGCGAGGTGCCCTTCTTCAAGAGCCTGGAGATCGTCGAGGTCAACCCGCTCATGGACGAGCGCAACCGCACCGCCGAGCTGATGGTGGGGCTCGCCGCCAGCGCGCTGGGGAAGCGCATCCTCTGAGGCTCACGGCCGCCGGCGCCACGCGAGGGCGAGCGCGGCCACGAGCGGGACCAGCAGCGCGACGCCCGGCGCCGGGAGGAACCTTGCGGGCGCGGCCACGTCGTAGGTCTTCTCGACGTGGATGGGCTGCGCGCTGTCCACGCCAAGAATCTTGAGGTCGGCGCTCACGGTGTGCTTGCCCGCGGGGAGGTCCAGGTCGTCGGTGCGCTGCGTCGCGGTGCCCGCGCCCGGCACGCCCGGGATGACCTTGTCGCCCACGAGCTTGCCGTCCAGGCGGAACTCGACGCTCACGCGGTCCACGGGCGCGAGGTTGGGGTTGCGCACGACGACGCCCACGAAGCCCTTCACCGAGCCGCCGTCGACGCGCGTGATCACGTCGAGGTTCGTGACGGTGAGCGTCGCGGGGGGCTCGGGGGGCGGCTGCTGCGGGGAGCCCCCGTCGGGGCCGGGCGGAGGGGTGGAGGTCGTGGGGGGCGTGGGCGGGGACGGCGTCACGTCGGGGGGCGGCGACTCGGAGGCTGGCGCGGCGATGGTGATGTCGCGCTGGATCGCGTTGTCGTCGCGCGTGGACTCGTTGACGAGGCGGTCGGGGTCGACCAGGGCGGAGAGCGTGTGGTTCCCCTCCGCGGCGCCGCCCCACGAGAAGACGGCCGAGTAGGACCGTCCGGCGGGGAGCGCGGGCACGTCCTTGCTCGCGAGCAGCACGCCGTCGGCGCGCAGGAGGAGCGTCGTGCGGTTGGAGGCGCCCTGGCCCGCGTTGCGCACGAGCGCCGTGACCATCACCGTCTCGCCGGGGCTGGGGTCGTCGGGCAGCGCGTCGAGGCGCTCCACGAGGAGGTCGGGCTGCGCCGCGGTCTCGGCCGTGCCCTGGATGGTGAGGTTCTGGTCCCACTCGTTGTTGGCCCTCGTCTGCTCGACGGTGAGGTTGTCCGGGTCCGCGACGACGCGCAGCGTGTGCGCGCCCGCGCCGAGCACCGCGTAGAGCTGGTAGTGCGCCGTCTGGCCCGGGCCGAGGTTGGGCGACGACGCGTTGGCGATGGGGACCGCGCCGTCGTACACGCGGATCTGCGCCACGCCCGCGGCTCGGTCGCCCAGGTTCGTCACCAGCGCGTCCACGAGGAGGCCGCGGTGCTCCAGGAACGAGCCGTGCACGGTGACGTTCGCGACCGCGAGGTCGGGCGCGGGGTGCGGGAGGATCTCGAAGGGAGCGCACGCGACGTAGAGCGTGTTCGTGCACTGGAGCACGGTGGCGTTGGCGGGGTCCAGCACGGCCATGGCGGTGAAGTTGCCCGCGGGGCGCAGGTCCGTGTCGTTGTAGATGAACACCTCGGCCTGCGTGCCCGGCTGGAGCGCGGGGACGCCGTCCGAGCCCACGAGGCCGTTGTCGTCGTAGAACGCGACGGTGGTGGGCGCCGAGGGCGCGTCGCCCGCGTTCGCGACGGTGGCGACCATGAACTGCGACGTGCTGGGGCGGCCCACCGGGGGCGAGACGCGGAACGCCGCGAGGTGCAGGTCGGGCGCGGGCGTGGGACGCACGTAGAACCAGCGGTCGGGCGCGACGTTGTTGGACTCGTCCGACTCGGCCACGTCGCCGTTGGGCGCGTCGCCGCGCGGCGGGTCCACGGTGAGGGAGAAGCGGTGCCAGCCCGCGGCCAGCGTGGCGTTCCAGCACAGCTCGTCGCTGAAGTCGCCCGTGTGCAGGAGCTTGAGCACCTGGAGCGACGACTCGGGCAGGCCGTCGAGGACGAGCTGCACGTAGAAGGGGGACTTGGTGGCGCTGTCCTGCGCAACGTTGGCCGCGTAGCCGCACATCTGGCTGGGGAAGCGCTCGTCGGTCACGGTGGCGGCGAGGTTCGCGCCGAAGAGGTCGGGCGAGCGGCAGTAGGGCGGCGTGGCGCCCGCGCCGTTGGACTGCGCCGCGTCGTAGGCCTGCTCCTGCTGGTCGCAGAACGGGTCGTCCGCCCGCGCGGGGCCCGGGAGCGCCAGGGCTGGCGCCAGCACGAGCAGGGCCAGCAGGATGCCTCGGGCGGCCTGGGGCGACACCACGTCGGACCGGCCCCCAACGGCTCTTAAGCCTTGTTGAGCACCCTTTGGCGATCGGCGCCCATCGCACGACCTGAGCGCTGCCTCCGCTTCACAGCTTTTCTTCGCAAGTGGCTTGTAACACAATGGGCGTGCGAAGCGCCATGCGCCTCCCTCTCGTCGCGATCCTTCTGCTCGCGCTCGCCCCGCTCCCGCATGCGGCGGCCGCCCTCTGCGGCTCCCCGTGCGGTCCGCCCCAAAACCCCTGCGAGCCCATGTGCGCAGGCGCCAGCGGT
This sequence comes from Pseudomonadota bacterium, assembly GCA_021325135.1. Classification (GTDB taxonomy): domain Archaea; phylum Thermoplasmatota; class SW-10-69-26; order JACQPN01; family JAJPHT01; genus JAJPHT01. The sequence goes on from JAJPHT010000039.1 coordinate 83,039, forward strand.
GAATGCTACGACTCCGATCCCACCGTGATGGGCGCCACCGGCGGCGAGGACGAGGCCGGCGTCGCGGGCGGCTCCGTGGTCCTCCCGACGGGCACGGGCGCCGCGAACGCGCTGTTCGCATTCCTCAACGACCCCAAGGGCATCCCCGCGGGCGACGCCTGCACGGCTCCTGGCGACGACCACCTGGAAGCGCACGCCTTCGTGGCGGGCGCGGGGGGCGTCGAGGTCTGCTACGATGGAGCGGTCCACGCCTACGCGACGGAGGTCTGCGACGGTGACGACCCGGGCGACTCCGGCTGAGCAACGCCTGATCCCTCGGAACGGGGCCCCGCCTCGTTCCCCGCGCATCGCGACCGCGCAGTTCAAACCGCCTCGCCGCCGAAGAGCGCCGCGGGATGCACATGGACACGGCGAACCTCCTCGTCTCGCACCGGCAGCACGTCTTGGACCTCTTCCACGCCGCGTTGCCGGGAGTCAGGGGCGTCGTACTCTCCGACCCGGCGGGAGCCCCCGTGGCGCATGACGCGGGGCCCCACGCCGGGCCGCTGGCCGCCGCCGCGCTGCGCGAGCACCAGGCCTCGGGCGGCGTCGGGGCCTCCACCATGGTGAGCCACGCCGACGGGCTCTACCTCGTCGTCTTCCTCTCCGCGCAGCAGGCCCAGGCGTGGGCCGCTCCCCCCTTGCCCGCGTGAGCCGAAGGGTTTTCCGGGGTCGCGCGGCTGCGCCCGCGTGAGCGACGTCGTCGCGGGCCGCAACCCCGTGGCCGAGGCCCTGAAGGCGGGCCGCGTGCAGCGCCTCCTCGTGAGCGAGACCGCCGCCAACGACAAGGCGATGCGCGCGCTGCTGGAGCGCGCCCGCGCCGCCCGCGTGCCGCCGGAGACGGTGCCCCTCGCCACCATCGAGCGCCACGCGCCCGGCGTCGTCCACCAGGGCGTCGTCGCGCTCTGCGAGCCGCGCGGCTACTGGACGCTGGACGAGGTGCTGGCCTCGGCGCGGGCGAAGAACGAGGACCCGTTCCTCCTCCTGCTGGACGGCGTGGAGGACCCCCACAACCTGGGCGCCATCCTGCGCGTGGCGGACGGCGCGGGCGCGCACGGCGTCGTCATCCCCGGCCGCGGCGCCGTCGGCCTCACGCCCACGGTGCTGAAGTCCAGCGCGGGCGCGGCGGAGCACGTCCCCGTGGCGCAGGTGGGCAACCTCACTGACGCCGTGCTGCATCTGAAGCGCGAGCAGGTCTGGGTGGGCATCGCGGAGGCCACGCAGGGCAAGCCCTACTTCCAGGAGCGCCTCACCGGCCCCCTCGCCCTCGTCCTGGGCTCCGAAGGCGCGGGCGTGTCGCGGCCCGTGGCGAAGCACGCCGACTTCGCGGTCCACATCCCCCTGAAGGGCGCCGTCAACTCCCTGAACGTCAGCGTCGCGTGCGCGGTGCTCTGCTTCGAGCGGGTGCGGCAGCTATCAGGCGGGAAGCGCTGAGATCAAGTTCGGTGCCTTCAAGCCCCCGCGCATCGTGGCCGCGCGCGGGAGCCTTGAACATGACCATGCTGAAGACCTCGGAGGACATCGCGCAGGCGAACGGCCAGGCCGCACCCTCCCCCGCCGCGACGCCCATCCCCGTCATCGTCACGCCCGTCCACGTCCCCACCGCCGCGGACGTCACGACCCTCGTCGAGGCCGCGCACGAGCACATCGAGAAGATGGTGAGCGCGGAGCTGGCCCAGATCCAGTCCACCCTCGCCACCGCGTGGCGCGCCTCGGAGGTCAACCTCGCCAAGGCCCAGGCCGACCTCGCGGCCCTCACCCAGGCCTACCAGCAGCTGGAGGCCAAGCACCAGGCCGCGGAGCGCAAGGTGGCGGTCCTGGAAGAGGTCCGCGCGAGCCTCCAGAAGCTCTGAGCCCGGGTCTTGGCGCTTGGGAGGATCGGACCTGCCAAGGGAGAAGCCGCGCTGGGCGCTCTGCCGTGCGGGTCTTCCCCATGCGCAGCGCCCCCCTGCTCCTGCTGATCGTCCTCCTCGTCTCTCCCCTCTCGGCCGCAGTGGGTCCCCTCGCAGGGCCCGCGTGCGTCGATCCCCCCTCGCAGGAGGAGGCCGTCTCGCACAATGCCCTCTCGGCTTCGGCCGCGGTCCAGGGCGGAGCGTGCGCCTTCGCCTCGCCGGATGCGGCCTCCGCGAGCGCCCCTGCCACGGCCTGCGCCACGGCGCGTCTCGCCGCGACGACCGACTCCGCGGCCCTCTGCACGCCCGCCGCCGGGCAGGCCGACGCAGGCGTCTCCTCCGGCTCGCCCGTCGTGGAGGTCGGCGCATCGACTCCGCTTCAGGCTTGCCTCGCCAACGACGAGAGCGAGGCGTGCTCCGACCCCGTCTCCACCTTCACCGACGTCGTCTCCCAGCTTCCGCTCGCGACGCAGCTCCTTCTGGCGTGCCTCAACGCCCAGCTTGGCCATTCGAGGAGCTACGACTGCTTCGGGCGCGTCACCGACGCGTTCTTCAACCCGCCCCAAGGCGGCGTGATCGTGCTGACGTGGAAGGGCGGCCAGTGGACGAAGCAGGCCAGCGTGGGGTGGGACTGCGTCGACTCCTCCCAGACCGCCAGCCGCTATCTCGTCCACTGCAGCCCGTCCGCGGGGAAGAGCTTCCGCTGCAAGAACTTCCAGGTCTACGGCGACGTGTCGCGGTCGCACCACAGCGCCCGCCCCGAGGCCGTGGCCACGACGAAGTGCAGCGGGATCACGGTGTCGTGCTACACCGACGGAGGGTCGTGCACGGACCACGTCTGGACGGGCTCGCTCGACCCCGACCTCTTCTGCCAGCTCACCATCGGCCTCCCTGGCGAGATCGACCAGGCGACGGCGGTCTGCTACAACGACCCGTGAAGGCGCGCCTCCGGGTGGGCGGGCGAAGTCCTCAAGTACCCCATGCCGCAGACCCAACCTGTGGTGTTGGGAGTGTTCCGCAAGCGGAGCGACGCGGACGAAGCGATTCCGGAAGACCTGCTGGCCAACGTGCCCGAGATCGGCGGCGGAGGGCCCGCGACGACGCGGCTCACCGTCGTCGCCGTGGAGGAGGACGACGAGGACCCGCTGCGCGACGTGCGCGCGAGCCTGGAGCGCGCCTCCGAAGGGCTCTCGCACATGGCGCGGCGCGTGAAGGACCTGGAGAGCGAGAACCTCAGGCTCGCCGCGCGCCTGCGCGAGGCCGAGGCCAAGGCCGCCCTCCTCGACGAGGTGCGCGCGTCGCTCAACAAGGCGCGCTGAGCCGGAAGCCTCACGCTCCGGCCCCCGTGTGCCGCGGGCGATGATCCTCTCGGACCGCGACATCCTCGCGCGGCTGAAGCAGGGCGACCTCGTCGTCGATCCGCTGGACGACCCGGACCTGCAGGTCCAGCCCGCGAGCATCGACCTGCGCCTGGGCGACGAGTTCCTCGTGTTCCGCAATCCCCACATCCCGTTCATCGACCCCCAGGCGAGCGACCTCTCGGGCCTCACGGAGAAGATCGTCGTGGGCCGGGGCTCCCCCTTCATCCTGCACCCCGGCGAGTTCGCGCTGGGCACGACCCACGAGCGCGTGCGCATCCCGGCCGACCTCGTGGCCAAGGTCGAGGGGCGCAGCAGCCTGGGCCGCCTCGCGGTGGTCGTCCACGCGACGGCGGGCTTCGTGGACCCCGGCTTCGAGGGGCACATCACGCTGGAATTGTCCAACCTCGGCCGCGTGCCCGTGGCGCTCCACCCGGGCATGCGCATCTCGCAGATCGCGCTCCACCAGATGTCCAGCCCTGCGCAGCGCCCCTACGGCTCGCCCGGCCGCCGCAGCAAGTACCAGGGCCAGCGGGGCCCCGTGGCGAGCCGCATCGGAGAGGACCGCTGAGGACTTCCACCACAGCTTAAGTAGGGGCCCCGGGCGACTCCCACCCATGACGCCCCCCGAGGAACGCCCCGCCAGCCTTGCGAGCGCCCTGGCCCCCGCCTGGAACGGCGAAGACGCGGGCGCGCACGACGTCATGCACCGCATGGAGAACATCCTGGTGAAGGAGCTGCCCCGCGTCGCCGACATGATGGGCAGCCTCATGCGCGGCATGGAGGAGCGCCTCGACGAGGCGATGCGCGAGATCGCGCGCCTGCGCGAGGCGCAGCAGGCCCTGGAGCGCCAGCACGCCGACGACGAGGCCCGGCTCTCCGAGCTGGACGCGCTGCGCCGGCAGAACGCGGAGTTCGCGGCGAAGCTCGACGCCGTCGCGGACCTCAAGCGCGCCATCTCCCGGCTCTGAGCCCATGAGCGCGCGGCCCCCCGCGCCCCCCAGCGAGGAGGCGTTCCGTCGTCGGGAGAGCCTCGTCGAGGCCCTGCACCAGACCTCGCTGGGCCTCCTCAGCCGCAGCGGGACCGACGGCCTCCTGGAGGACATCGTCTCCCGCGCCGCGAAGCTCGCCGACGCGCCCGAAGGGTACGTCTACGTCGTGGACGAGGCGACCGACGAGCTCGTCGTGCGCGCCGCGGTGGGCTCGCAGGTGATCAAATACATGGGCCTGCGCCTCAAGCGGGGCGAGGGCATCGCGGGGCGCGCATGGGAAGGGGGCGAGCCCCTCGTGGTCTCCGACTACGCGGTCTGGCAGGGGCGCAGCCCGCGCATCCAGCGCGACGACGTCCGCGCCGTCGCCGTCTTCCCGCTCCAGGCCAACGGGCGCCTCCTGGGCGTCCTGGGCATCTTCCACACGGACCCCGCGAAGTCGTTCGACGAGGAGCGCCTCTGGCTGCTGGGCCGCTACGCGCAGCTTGCCGCCGTCGCCCTCGACCACGCGCTCCTCCTCGCGGACCTGCGCGAGAGCGAGGAGCGCTTCCGCGTGGCCTTCGAGCACTCCACCATCGGCCGGGGCGTGAGCCTCCCCGACGGGCGCTGGGTGCGCGTGAACCGCGCGCTCTGCGACATGCTGGGCTACACCGAGGCCGAGCTTCTGGGCCGGCGCTCCGACGACGTGACGCACCCGGACGACGTGGCGGCGACGCAGGAGGCGCGCCGCGCGATGGTCGAGGGCGGCTCGCGCTTGTTCGACCTGGAGAAGCGCTACCTGCGCAAGGATGGCTCCGTCCTGTGGGCCCGCGCCACGGTCTCGTGCGTGCGCGACGCGGCCGGCCAGGTGCGCTACCTCGTGGGCGACATCATGGACCTCTCGGGGAAGCGGCGCATGGAGGAGGCCGTGCGCGAGCAGGCCGTGACGCGCAGCCTCGTGCGCTCCATGCTCCAGGACATCGGCCGGGCAGGTCACCTGCCGCACCAGCTCATGCGCGACCTGGGCCGGCGCTTGGCCAACGAGGTCGAGGGCAAGTCGCTGGGGGACTGGCTCGCGGCGTTCGCCGCCATGGGGCTGGGCCGCCTGGAGGTCGTCTCCTCCGACGGCGTGCGCTTCACGCTGCGCGGGGTCGACCTCCTGGAGTACGTGCCCGGCGCCCGCGAGCCCTCCTGCCACCTCCCCCTGGGCTTCCTGGAGGGGGCCTACTTCGCGCTCACCGGCCGCGAGGGGCTGGGCGCGGAGCTTCGCTGCCAGTCGCTGCGCCACCCGGAGTGCCTCTTCGTGGTCGCGGCGCGGCCCGGCCGGCGATAGGCTCTTGACCGGGAGCGGCAGGTGGCGTGGCGTGGCCGAGAAGCTCCCGCTGTGGGCCAACGTCCGCTGGTTCCAGGTCGTCTGGGCCGCGCTCTCCGCCGTCCTGGGCTATCAATTGTGGGAGCACTTCGCCGGGCGGGCCCTCCTCTCGGGGGCGGGGGTCGTCTGGCGCATCCTCGCCCTGGGCTTCGGCCTGCTCGCGTTCCTCATCTACCTCCAGAACGTGTACCGCCACGGCCTGGTGCCGGACTACTCGAAGACGTGCCGCTACTGCCACGGGCCCGTGAACCGCTACAGCGAGTTCTGCGAGCACTGCGGCGCCGACCTCCTCGACCCGGCCAAGTTCATCGCATGCCCCCGCTGCGGCGTGGACCTCTACGAAGGCACGGCGTACTGCCCCGAGTGCGGCGCGGCCGTCGCGCGGGCGGCGAAGGGCAAGCGGGCGAAGAAGGGGAAGGGCAAGGCGCCCGAGGCCCTCCCGCCGCCGCAGGAGCCCATCGACGCGGTGTCGGGCTTCCCGCCGCGCGAGGACGAATGAGACGGAGGCCGCCGCACGGAGATGTACGACCGTGCGGCGACTGGCGCTAGCAACCTCGTCTCACATTTGATGGTTTCTGGCGAGGACGTTGAAACGAGAGGCAACCAACCTGTTGCCTGGACAAGGATCGCCGCCCCGGTGTGGTTGGAGCAAGGGAGGCTAAGGCCGGGGCGGCGTCGCGCCTTCCGAGGGGGCCGCCCGGTTTGAAGTCCGTCGTCATGACATGGAATCGACGCGGTTGCCCAACGGTCAAATAGCCCCCACCCGCCTCGCGGAGGCGTGACGCGCCGCCGGGACGCCAAGCTCTCCAGCTTCGGCCCCGCGGAGGAGCCCGAGAGCCCCTCGCGCGGCGCCGAGGAGCCCCCCGCCCTGGCGGTCTCCACCCTGGTGGGGCTCGTGGACCGCGCGATCAAGGGCGACGACCGCTTCGCCGACGTCTGGGTCCGCGGCGAGGTGTCCGGCTTCCGGCCCGCCGCGTCGGGCCACTGGTACTTCGACCTCAAGGACGAGGGCGCGCTGCTCCACGCCGCCATGTTCCGCGCCGACAACGGGCGCCTCAAGTGGCAGCCCGAGGACGGCGCCGAGGTGCTGGCGCGAGGACGCGTCGCGATCTACTCCTCCCGGAGCGAGCTTCAGGTCGTCGTCAAGGACCTGCGTCCCGTGGGCGTCGGCGCGCTGGCCCTCGCGTTCGAGCAGCTTCGCCGCCGCCTGGAGGCCGAGGGCCTTTTCGCGCCGGAGCGCAAGCGCCCCATCCCGCAGTTCCCCTCGCGCATCGGCGTCGTCACGAGCCTCTCGGGCGCCGTGCTGCGCGACGTCGCGCGCACCGCAGCGCGCCGCTTCCCCGCCGCGCGCCTCCTGGTCGCGGACGCCCGCGTGCAGGGCGAGGGCGCGGCCGAGAGCGTCGCGCGCGGCATCGAGCGCCTCAACGCGCGCGGCCACGTGGACGCCATCATCGTCGCGCGCGGCGGCGGCTCCATGGAGGACCTCTGGGCGTTCAACGAGGAGCGCGTCGTGCGCGCCGTCGCCGCCTCCGCCGCTCCGGTGGTCAGCGCCGTGGGGCACGAGACGGACTTCACGCTCTGCGACTTCGCGGCCGACCTGCGCGCGAGCACGCCCACCGCGGCGGCCGAGGCGCTCACCCCCGACGCGGGCGAGCTTCTCGCGTGGGTGGGCGAGTCCGAGGCGCGCCTCGTGCGCGCGCTGGAGGACCTCGTCCCGGACCTCCAGCAGGGGCTCGACGAGCGCGTGGAGCGCGCCGCGGCCGCCATGCGCCGCCGCGTTGCACGCGAGGCGGACCTGCTGGCGCAGCGCGCGGGCCGCCTCGAATCGCTATCACCCCTCGCCGTGCTGGCGAGGGGCTACGCCGTCGCGAAACGCGAAGGCAGGCTCGTGCGCGAGGTCGCGGACGCTCCCCCCGGAAGCGAGGTGGAGGTCGTCCTGCGCGACGGCGCGCTCTGGGGCAAGGTCACGAAGGTGAGACGCCATGGCGAAGAAGGCTGAGCCGACGTTCGAGGAGGACATCGAGGCGCTCGACGGCATCGTCGCGCAGCTCGAAGGCGGGGAGCTTGGGCTCGACGAGTCGCTGAAGCGCTTCGAGGAGGGCGTGGCCCTCGCGCGCAAGCTCCGCGCGCGCCTCGACGCCGCGCAGGGGCGCATCGAGGAGCTTCTGGAAACGGGCGAGGTCAGGCGGCTGGACCTGGAGTAGCGAGGCTCACCACGCTGCGCCGGCCCTCGCGGACGACGACCACCGCGCCGCGGCGCTCCAGCGCCTTCACGTGGTGGTTCGCTCCCTGCTGGCTGATGCCCAGGCGGCGCGCGATCTCGGGCTGCGCCAGGGGGCCCTCGCGCAGGAGGGCCAGCACCTGCGCCTGCGCGGGCGAGGCGCCGGACGCGGGCTCGCCGCGGGGCGCGCCGCCGGCCGGGTAGAAGCGCCGCCACGCGCCCTCGCGGCGGCTCGCGACGAGCTGCGCGCGCTCCAGCATGCGGAGGTGGTGCAGGAGCGCGCCCGTGGGGAGCGCGGCGCGGCGCTGAAGCTCGCCCAGGTGGATGCCGGGCTCCGCCGCGACGAGGGCGTGGATCTCTCGGCGCACCTCGTGGTCCAGGAGGTCGGGCGCGGCCAGGCGCGTGTAGAGCGCGGCGAAGGGCGCCAGGAGGGCCCAGCGCCACCGCTCGCGGCGCAGGAGAAGCGCGCCCGAGCCCACGGCGAGCCCGGCCGCGGCGACGCCCGCGCCCCAGATGGGGAGCAGCGCGGCGCGCGGGGGCGCGGTGGTGGGCGGCACGGCGTCAACGGAGACGGTCGCGTTCGCGACGCCGCGCTGCCACGCGCCCCCGTCGGAGGCCCGGAAGCGCAGCTGCGCGGCGAAGGTCCCCTTGGCGGGCGCGTCGGCGCTCGCCGCGATCGCGAAGGGGAGGGCGTGCGCCTCGCCGGGCAGGAGCGAGACGGGGCCCTGCGACCAGCTTGCGCGGAAGGAGGGGACCGGGCCCGAGGCGCCGGAGACGATGCCGCGCTCGGGCTCCAGAAGGACGGCCCGGCCGCCCGCGTTGCGCACGGTGACGTTGCCTGCGCGCTCGGAGCCCTATGGGACGACGACGGCGCCGCCCACCGAGACGTCCAGCGAGACGCCGTCCCGCGAGGACTCCCCCGCGTGATAGCGCGCGGGCAGGTCGATGGCGCCCAGGGGGCCCTCGACGCGCAGCGCCAAGGGGTAGAGCCCGTCGAGGGCGGGGCGCGCCGCGACGGGGAGCGCGAGGGTCAGCGTCGTGGCTGGAGGGAGGGCGGCGTCCTGCGCGGAGCCCTCCAGGGAGAGGCGCCCCGAGGGGTCGAGCACGGAGATGCGGACGCGCAGCGGGACCGCGCCCGCGTTGCTCAGGCGCGCGAGGAGCGGCGCGTCCGCGGAGGCGTCCGCGCCGGAGACCTCGGCCGCGAGCGGGCCCTGCTGCGCGCGGGGAGGGCGGCCCGCGGCGTCCACGTCCAGCACCGCGACGCCCACGGGCGCGCCCTCCAGCGTGAGGGCGACCTCGTGCGGGCCATCCTGCGCGCCTGGAGAGACGCGCGCCACCGCCTGAAGGTCCAGCGACGTGCGCGGCGCCAGGGAGACGCGGGCGCGCGGCTCGACGGTGAAGGTGATATCACCCGTCGGGTCCGTCGCCGCGAGGACGCCCTCGGCGCGCGCGCCGCCCTCGTTGGAGACGCGCAGGGCGAGGCTCGCCTCCTGCCCGGGCTCCAGCGGAGCGGCGGGGGCGCGCAGCGTGGCGCGCGCCCCGTCCTCCAGCGCGAGGGCGCCGGGGAGGAGGAGCGCCCCCAGGAGCGCGGTGGCGAGGAGGCGGCGCAGCATGGCGCTCACGAGGCGTAGACCGCGGCGGCGAACGAGTCCGTCGTCACGCCCAGCGTGGGGTCGGAGGGCGTGTAGGCCACATCGACGAGCACGACGTAGAGGCCGGGCCCCGCGGGCAACGCGACGGGGAGCACGGTGCCGCTGGCGGCGTACCTGCCCGAGGCGTCTGCGCTGTAGACGCTGAAGGGCTTCGCGGGCGTGGCGTGGCCCGACGCCTCGCCGCCCACGCTCCAGCGCACCGTGGGGAAGAGCACGAGGCCCGTCGTGGGCACGGGCGCGCTGGCGCTGGCGTTGCCGCCCACCGCGCCGGTGACGCCGGGCACCGTGGCCGCCGCGCCGCCGGCCGCGCCCGTGGAGACCTGCGTGCCGTTGGAGAGGAAGACGGCGCGGACCGTGACCTGCGAGACGTCGGCCTCCAGGCCGCTCCTCACGGTGAAGTTGGCGCGCAGGCCGACGCCGGACGCGCTGGCCGTGACGACGGGCTGGCCGTCCATCTGGAAGGTGCGCGCGTTGACGCTGGCCTCCACGAAGTCGCGCACGTCCTTGGACGAGTGGCCGCTGGCGCGGGCCGCGCAGTCGCGGTGCGACCAGTCGAAGCCGATCGTCGCGACGTAGGGCGCGCCCTCGGGAAGAACGACGTCGGTGGCGCGAGTGGCCTGGTCGCGGTCCACGGCCCACCAGAGGGTGATCTCGGAGTTGTTCTGGGCGGCGCCGTCCCAGCTGTCCGCGCCGGCCTGGCTCCACCCCTCGCCGCCCTCGACCTTGAGGAGCTTGACGGGGATGGCGCGGCCCCCGACGGAGAGGTCGAGGCGCAGCGCGTGGATGGCCACGTCGCTGAAGTTGAGCGACTGGTTGGTGAGGCCCGGGTGGGTCACGCTCACCTGGAGGCGCATCGTGCCGTGGGAGTCGGGAAGGTCCTGGCCCGCGATCTGCGTCGCGCCCGACGAGAGGATGGGCAGCGTGCGCGCCTCCTCCTTGAGCAGCGTGAGCGCGACCTGGGTGGGCACGTCCTGGGGCGTGCAGGTGTCGGTGCATCCGGCCAGGAGGCCGGCGCCCAGGAGAAGGGCAACGAGGGCGAGGGGTCGTGAGATGGCGGTCATCGGGCCTTCCAGCCAGGGGGCGGAGATGAGCAGATTGGGGGGCCTCTTTGTACCTTATTTAACCCCTTCGCGGGAAGAGGGCAGGGCGGGTCCGGACCCGGGGCGACTCCTTATGACCTGCCCGGGACGAGGTTTCCTTGTGCCCCTCGCCCGCGCTGGCCCCGTGACGGCCCTCTGGGAGCCCGCGACCCGGCGCCTGCGGCTGGAGTTCCGCGCGGCGCCCGCCGAGACCCGCGCCCAGCGCGACGCCTTCGAGGAGCAGGTCCGCGGCTGGGTCGGCTTCGAGGAGCCCTACGTCGTCATCGCCTGCTGCGAGAACGGCGAGGCGGCGCCCGTCGCGTGGCGCGTCTTCTGGGCGCAGTTCTTCCGCGCCTCGCGCCACCCGCCGCGCGTCGCGTGCTTCGGCCTCACGCCCTCGGAGCGGTTCTTCATGGGCGTGATGGGCCCCCTCATGCGCATGGACGCGCAGGCCTTCCCCAGCGAGGGCGAGGCCCTGGCGTGGCTGGAGACCGCGCCCACCGCCACATAGGTTTATGGCCGGGGCGGCGTGGTGGTCCGCCATGCCCCTGCCCCTCGTGCAGCGCCCCGCGGTCGCCACCGCCGGCGCCCCGCGCCGGGGCACGCGCATCGTCCTGTTCGACGGATACGTGGACGAGCCCGCCAACTTCGGCGTGCCCCCCTACCTGAGCCCGCACGCGCGCTACCTCGCGGGCGCGGCCAAGGCGGCCGACCCCGCCTCCGAGGTCCGTTACCTGACCATCGACGAGTGGCGCCGCGGGAGCGCCAAGAACGACCTTGTGCGCAAGGCCGACGTGCTCGTGATGATCGCGGGCGCGCTGGTGCCGGGCAAGTACCTGCGCGGCACGCCCGTCTCGTTCCGCGAGGCCCAGGAGATCGTGCGGCTCGTGCCGGGCGAGACGATGATCGCGGGCGCCAGCGCGCTCTACGGCTTCGGCCGCGGCGGAGGGCTTCCTCCCGCGGGCCGCGACGAGCTTGACCGCGTCTTCACCTACCGCGCGCGGCTGCACGCCGACGCCATGCTCCACGACGTGCTCACGGGCGCAGTCACGGACCGCAGCGTGGGCGGCAACCGCAAGCGCACCTTCGCGGAGTGGCGCGACTGGAGCGTGCGCGGCGCGTTCGTCGTGCGCGATCACCCCGACCTGCCCCAGCCGCTCACGGCCGAGCTTGACACGTACCACGGCTGCGTGCGCTACGTGAACGGCGGCTGCGCGTTCTGCATGGAGCCCAAGGAGGGGAAGCCGCAGTTCCGCCCCGTGGGGGATGTCGTGGCGGAGGTCGCCGCGCTGGCGGCCCACGGTGTCGAGAACTTCCGCGTCGGCGGGCAGGCATGCTTCTACAGCTATCACGCCAAGGGGCTGGGCGAGACGCCGACGCCCGAGCCGAACCCCGCCGCCATCGAGGCGCTGCTGCGCGGCATCCACAAGGCCGCCCCGCGCCTGCACACGCTCCACCTGGACAACGTGGACCCCGCGGTGGTGGCCGCGAACCCCGAGGCCGCGGACGAGGTGACGAAGCTCGTCGTGCGCCACATGACCGACGGCAACATCGCCGCCTTCGGCCTGGAGAGCGCGGACCCCGCGGTGAAGGAGGCCAACAACCTCAACGCGGACGCGGAGATCGTCTTCCAGGCCGCGGAGATCCTCAACCGGCACGGCAAGGTCCGCGGCCCCAACGGCTTCCCCGCGTTCCTGCCGGGGCTCAACTTCATCGCGGGCCTGCCCGGCGAGAGCGCGGCGACCTACGAGATGAACAAGTCCTTCCTGCGCGAGTACGTCGCGCGGGGTCTCTGGGCGCGCCGCATCAACATCCGCAAGGTCGTCATGAACGGCATGGAGGGGCAGCACGTCGACCAGCGCCGCTTCCTGGACTTCAAGGACTTCGTGCGCCACGAGATCGACCAGCCGCTCCTGCGCGCCATGTTCCCGCCAGGCACCGTGCTCAAGCGCGTGCTCACCGAGCAGCGCGACGGGAAGACGACCTTCGGGCGCCCCATCGGGACCTACGCCATGCTGGTGGGCATCCCCTACGAGGTGCCCGAGAACGCGTGGGTCGACGTCGCGGTCACGGACTACGGCTTCCGCAGCCTGACCGGCGTCGCGGTGCCCTTCCGCGTGAACAAGGAGCCGCTCAAGGCGCTGGAGGCGCTGCCTGGCGTGGGCAAGAAGCGCGCGGTGCGGCTGAGCCTGAAGAGGCCCTTCCGCAGCGCGGCGGACGTGGAGAAGGCGCTGGACGACCCCGCGGTGGCGAAGCAGGTCGCGCCGCTCCTGAGCTACGAGTGAGGCTCAGCTGTTCGGGTCGTAGGGGCAGAGCGTGATGGTGCCGCAGTGCAGCAGGCACGTGTGCACGGGGCTGGGCAGGCAGACGCCGGAGCCGCAGTTGGGCGTCTCGGGCTGGCAGGCCGCCGCGGGCGGCGCGGCGACGACGGCCGTGGTGGCCAGGAGCAGGGCGGCGGCGATGAGCAGGACAGCGCGCATGCAGGCGGCGGAGCCCGCGGCGGGCTATTCAAGGTGGCGCCGCGAAGACCGCGTCCAGCTTGTACGTGTCCGCCGCGACGGTGGTCCCGCCCACGACGAGGTCGTATGCCCCCGGCGCGAGGGTCTGCCCGATCTCCTCCTTGGTGCCGGAGCCGCCGTTGCTGGACGCGACGCGCTCGGTGCCCTTGAAGAGGTAGAGGTCGAAGTCGTTGCGGTCGAGGCCCCAGGTGAGCGTCGCGTTGATCGACGCGCTGGCGTTGAGCTGGAAGGGGTGGTGGAAGCACTGCGTCGTCGCCTGCGAGCACGCCGGGACGTTGGGCGGGTCGACGCTCCCCTGGACGGCCTGCGTCTCGTGGATCGCCGGGGGAAGCGCGGCGGCCATCGCCGTGGCGTTGGTCGCGTTGCCCGGCGGCGAGCCCGGGCTGGAGGCGCACCCGGCGAGGGCGAGCGAGGCGAGAAGGAGGAGGCCGGCGGTTCGCACGCGGGGCCAGAGGCGCCGCGAAGAAAAGACCTTGCCAACACCCTTTCACCACGGGGCCGATGCGGGGGCGTGTCCGCGGCGCCCCTGGGCCGGCTGGAGTACCTCTACGTCGCCAGCGCGGACGTGGAGCGCGACCTCGCGTACTACCGCGACGTGCTGGGCGCGGAGGTGGTCTGGGACTTCCGCGAGTTCGGCACGCGCGTCGCCGCGGTGCGCCTCTCGGAGCGGCCTCCGCTCTACATCCTGGCGGGGCACCGCAAGGCGCCCAACGTGCTCCCCATCTTCGCGGTGGACGACCTCGCGAAGGCCGAGAAGGCGCTGCGCAGGCGCGGCTGGGAGCCCCAGGGCGAGAGCGTGGAGGTCCCCGACGGGCCGTGCTATCTTTTTCACGACCCGAGCGGGAACGAGATCGCGCTCCTGGGGCAGGTGCGGCCCCGCGTTCTGGAGCGCGAGTAGGGCGGAGGCCTACGGCAGGCCGGTGCAGGACGTGGTGTAGCTCTCGCCCACGCGCTTGCTGGTGTAGATGACGCAGCTCGGGTTCGTCGTGACGCACAGGCGGTATTGGATGTCGGGGCCCACCATGTTGACCGGGCACGCGCTGGTCGAGGACCGCTCGTGGGGGCCCAGGCCGGTGCAGGTGACGGTCGTGCCGGTGAAGGTGACCTCGCGGTGCTCGACGAGGCAGCTCGTGTCGTCGGGGTGGATACAGTAGGTCTCCCCGATGTCGCCCCCCTGGAGGAGCGTGACGCAGTTGGAGGCGGCAGCGGCGGAGGGGGCGGCGAGGGCGCCGGTCATGGCGGCGCCGGCGACGAGGGCGGCGAGGACGATGGAGGAACGCATGGCTCTCCCGGTCGCGGCAAGGGCAAGCCGGGAGATGGGCCTTGCGCCGGCGCAACGGCCGGGGCGCGGGCCTATCCCGAGTTGATCACGCTGAGGATGGAGCCGATGAAGGGGCCGAAGTTGCCGCCGGGGTGCGTGGGGTGCGCGGGGTCCACGACAAGGACGTAGTCGCTCACGTCCTCCGGGCACGCCAGGGGCCCGTCCATCTTCACGCACGCGAGGGGGAAGTCGACGGTGGAGCCGCAGGTCCAGATGAGGCCGTCCAGGCCGCTGGTGCACGCGGCCTCGCAGCTCGTCCCGGGGCAGACCTGGTCGAAGACCTGGTCGACGGGGTTCCCGGGGCCAAGCTGGGCGCCCAGGAAGGCGATGGGGTCCCGGGTCGGTCCGTCGGCCGCCGCGACGGGCAGGAGCAGGAGGAGCGAGACGAGAGCGAGCGGGAGGGCCGGCCGCATGGCGGCGACGACGCCCGGGTTCTCTCATAAAGGCTCCCGAGCCCTTCTCTGAGGGAACGGGGGTGTGAAAAGGTTCGATCCCCAAAGGCCATGTAGCCCTCAAGCGGGATGGGCCGACCCGCCATGCCGAAGGCCCCCGCGCTCTGCCTGGCCCTTGGCGCCCTGCTGCTCCTCGCGGGCGCCGCGCAGGCGACGTCCGTTTCCGGGTCCTTCCGGAGCGCCGCGCCCGCGTCGCTCTCCGGCGCCGTCGAGGTGGCCATGCCCCAGGGCGTGGCCCGCGTGGACGACCCGCACGCGACGGGGGTCGTCCTCGTCCACGGGGCCACGGGGACGCTCCGCTTCTACTCGGTGCCCGGCCCGCACGTCAAGGCCGTGCTCGCCGACCCCAAGGTGGCCACGGGCCCGTCGAGCCGGCCCTACGACCTCTCCAACGCGACGCTCACGCTGCGCCTCGCCGACGAGACGCTGGCCGCCATGCTCAACGCCTCCGCCGGGGGCGCGCTCACCGCCCAGGCGCAGGTGGACGGCTCCGGCCTCCCCCGCGCCCTGGAGCGCGACTACGCCGGGCGCGACAACGGCACCGGGCCCTCGGTCTCCGGGAGCAATCCCCAGCCTCCCCCCTGGGGCTGGCGCGAGGGCTGGCAGGTGGCGGGCAACTTCAGCCGCATCGTCGGCTTCTCGGGCTTCCCGCTCACCGGCCCCGCCCTCCTCGGCGCCAGCGGCCCCTCCACGGTCTACCTCTTCGGGGGCAACCTCAGCTTCCGCGACGCGCAGGGCGCGGAGGTGGACCTGCAGCTGGGCGACGCGCCCGGCGACGTGCCCGCGGCGCCCATCCCCAGCGAGCGCCTGGGCGCGGACGACGACAAGGTCCAGTGGATCGTCTTCGAAGGCACCGTCTCCGACGCGCAGGTCCCCGCCCGCGCTTCGTGGGGCATGGGCGCCCCCTCCGCCTCGTGGGCCCTCAACGGCACGCTCTCGCTCCCGCACGCCACGGGCTCCATCGCGGGCCACGAGTTCCGCGACGCGCCCCTCTCGCTGGGCGGCCGGCTCGCGCTCACGCCTTCGCTCCCTGCCCAGGGCGTCCCGGGCGTGACGCCCGTCTCCTACGGCGTCTCGGGCGACGCCACGGTCTTCGCCATCGGCGAGGCCTCCGTGGGGCTCGAAGCCCCCTCTCCCGCCTGGGAGCGCCCGGCCGAGGTGGGCGCGCTCTCCATGACGGCCCTCGCGCTGGGCTGGCTCCTGGGCGCGGCGGGCGTCGCGGGCCGCGCCGTGGCGCCGCTCTACATGCGCATCGCGCCCTCGCGCCTCCTGGACCACGCGACGCGGCGGCGCATCTACGAGCTGGCGCGCGAGCGGCCCGGCATCCACCTGCGCGAGCTGCAACGCCTCGTGGGCGGCGCGTGGGGCCCCCTCCAGTTCCACCTCGGCCTCCTCGCGCAGGCGGGCCTCGTGCAGATGAGCCGCGTGGGGCGCTACCGCGTCGTGCACGCGGGCGCCCCCCACGCGGAGGTGGGCGCGCCGCTGCACCCGCACGCGCAGCGCATCCTCGACGCCCTGCCGCAGGACGGGCGCGCCCTTTCGGTCACGGAGATCGCCGAGACGCTGGGCCTCTCGCGCCAGCTCGTGGGGCACCACGTCGGCGTGCTGGAGCGGCGCGGCCTCCTCGTCGTCACGACCGCGGGAGCGGGCCGCCGCCTCGTCGCGAGGCCGCAGGCCCCCGGCGCCGCCGCTTGAGGAAACGTCCAAGACGGAGGCGCCCGTTGGGCGGGCCGTGATCACGCTCATCGGGACCGGCCACGTCTTCGACATCGGGGCCCGCGTCCGCGAGGAGGTCCGCCGCCGCGCGCCCCACGTCGTCGCGGTGGAGCTGGACCCGCCGCGCTACCACGCGCTGCGCAGCAAGGCGAAGGACCGCAAGGGCACGCCCTTCTTCTACCGCATGCTGGCCGACTTCCAGACGCGCGTGGCCAACGAGTACGGCGTCGAGGCGGGCGACGAGATGCTGGCGGCCGCCTCCGAGGCGCAGGCGCTTGGCGTCCCCCTGGCGCTCATCGACGCCGACGCGCAGCGCACCTTCCAGCGCCTCCTCTCCGAGATGCGCTTCGGCGAGAAGATGCGCCTCGCGGGCAGCGCCGTCGTGGGCGTCCTGCTGCCGGGCAAGAGCGTCGAGAAGCAGGTCAGCGAGATGCAGGAGGACTACGCCGCGTACTTCGAGGAGATGGGCAAGCGTTTCCCCACGCTGAAGCGCGTGCTCCTCGACGAGCGCAACGAGCACATGGCGCGCGCGCTCGCGGAGATCGCGAAGACCAACGAGCGCGTCGTCGCCGTCGTGGGCGACGGGCACGTGGACGGCATGCTCGCCATCCTGCGCGCGCAGAACGCGGAGGTCGAGGTCGTGCGCCTCAAGGACCTCCGCGCGAAGGCCGCGGCGCCCACCGGCACCGCGCAGGCGACCGTCTCCTTCGACGTGCCTTCGGCGCCGCCGCCGGAGAAGGGGCCTCCGCCTTAGGCCTCCTCCTCTACGAGGAGCCGCGACGCGTCGAGCAGCCGCCACGCGCGATCGGCGCCAAGCTCCTTCGCAGCGGCGCGGTGCAGGCGCGCGTCTTCCGTCACGAGGATGGCCTCCTCCGCGAGCGCGAGGGAGAGGTACGCCGCGTCGTAGGCGGAGAGGCGATGCGCGTGCGCCAGCCGCGCGCAGTCCGCCAGCAGCGCGGCGGACGGCCCCACCTGCTCGACGCCCTCCAGCAGCGCCTCCACGAGGGCGTGGCGCGCCGCGACGTCGGCGCCGAAGGCGGAGGGGCGCTTCACGTGGACGACGTTGGCCAGCTCCCACGAGAGGAGCGCGGGCGCGATCAGGTCGGCGTGCGCCGCCAGCGCCTCGCCCGCCTCGGCGAGGTCCTCGCGCCCCGGCTCCGCGGTGGCGAGGAGCGCGCTCGCGTCCACCACGGCCCTCAATGCTCGTCACGGTCCTTCCGGACCAGGCGCGCGTAGCCGCCCTTCACCGGCTTGCGCGCCAGCGAGGCGACCTTGGCGCGCTTCTGCGACGCGCGCAGGCGCCGCACCTCGGCCTCGAACGCGCGCTTCGCCAGGAGGTTGGGGTTGATGCCGAGCTTCTCGACGTAGGCCACCACGTCGTCGTCCTCCCGGAACTGCACACGGACCACGCAGGGAGTATCCGGGGGGTGGATACATGAAGGTTCTCCGGGAATCACCGCGCGTTGCGCCCTTCTCGTCCATCCCCGAGGCCCCACCAGCGTTGGTTCGGGGGTCCGCTGGTCCGGTGGTTTGGCGGGGGGCAGGGGGCGGAGCCCCCAGCAAAAAAGGCCAGGATCACTCAGGCTGCGTCGTCTTCGCCTCGCCCCAGCGCCTCGGGTACGTCCCGGGGCGCATGACGACGCGCTCGGTCTTCAGCACGATGCCCGACTCGCGCTTCTGCGCGTCGGCGGCCGCCATCTTCGCGCGGCCCACGGCGACGAGCTCGCCCTTGAGCGTGAAGGCCGCGGCGAGGTCGCCTTCCTTGAGCGACTCGTGGACCTCGACGAGGCCGGGGAGCGCCAGGTCCGCGCCATGGCAGAGCGCGTCCACCGCGGAGTCGCGGATGACGAGGCGCGGCAGGTGCCCGACAAGCTCCTCCACGGGGCGCACGACCTCGCGCAGCCACGACTCGTCGCCCGTCTCCTTCCAGTGCTCCCAGGCGTCCTTCACGTCGTGGAGCGTGACGCTGGTGGCCTCGGTGAAGGGGCCGGTGACGCTGCGGCGAAGCTCGCGCATGTGGCCGCCGGGGCCCAGCACGGTGCCCACGTCGGTGCAGAGCTTGCGGATGTAGGTGCCCGCCTCGCACGAGACGCGGAAGAGGGCGAGGCGGTTCGTCGTCTCCATGACGTCCAGCGAGTAGATCTCGCGCACGCGAAGCTCGCGCTTCACCGCGCTCTTGAGCGGGGGGACCTGGTAGATGGGGCCCTGGAAGAGCGCCAGCGTCTCGCGGATGCGCTCGGGCTTGGCCTCGCGGTGCGTCTCCAGGACGCAGACGTACTCCTTGGGGCTCTCCAGGAGGGCGCGCACGATGCGCGTGGCGTCCTCCAGCGCGACGGGCAGGACGCCCGTGACGTTGGGGTCCAGCGTGCCGCCGTGGCCCGCCTTCTTGAGCCCCATGGCGGCCTTCAGCCAGGCGACCACCTGGTGCGAGGTGGGCCCGCTGGGCTTGTCGAGGTTGATCACGCCCAGCCGGACGTGATCCTCGATGGCGCGCTCGCTGGGCCTCTTCCCGTAGGCGGGATCGGTGTCGGCCCGGGCGCGGACGAGCATCGCGGCGGCGAGAGGGGGCTTCCCACTTGAGGGCTTCGGGCGTCACGCGGGCGCTTCCGCCGCCCTCGCGAGGCCCTGGAGGTCGGCCTCCAGCTCCCTCTCCAGCCCGGCCGCGACCACGGGGCCCATCACCTTCTGGAGCCCCTTCAGCTCGTACTCGGCGAACGCCACGACGCGCGTCCCGCCCTGCGCCGGGTGAAGCTCGTAGCCCCCCTTGGCGGCGGGCTCGCCGTTGCGCCGAACGTCCATCTCCAGGAGGCGCGGCGCGTCGAGGCGCGTCACGGTGGACTCGTAGCGGCTGCGGCTCCCCGGCGCGGTGCGCCGCGAGACGACGCGGGCGCCCACCTGCAGCGGCTCGTGGGTGGGCTCCTCCTTCATGCTCTGGAGCCAGCGCGCCCTCTGGGCGGGGTCGGTGAGGAGGGTCCAGACCCGCTCGGGGGGCGCGCGGATGGTCCGCTCGCGGCTGAGCCGGGGCACGGGCGCCCAACCGCCCGGGCTCGCATGGACCTTCTCCCCTGGTCCTGAACCACAGCGCTCAAATGCTCTCCAAGCGACCGCTCTGCCGATGCTCGCGTTGGAGCCCACCGGCGAGATGGCCCTGCCCCTTGGAGGCGTCCGGCTCCTTGGCATCGAGGCCACGCGCCGCACCCACTGGCACGCGATGCGCCACGTCTTCGACCTCGGCGAGGACGCGGGCCTGCACGTGGAGGTGGGCCCCTTCGGCGACGTGCTCGCCTTCGCCGTGGCCTACGACCACGCGGGCGACGAGCTTCTCACGGCGCTCTAGCCGAACCCGCCCACGTAGCCCCCGGAGCTTGGCTCGGGCACCAGCACGCCGAACCCGCCCGCCGCGTTGCGGCGGAAGCCGCGGAAGGAGGGGTCGGTGGTGGTCGTGAAGGGCGTCTTGCGCAGCTTGACCTCGGCCGTCCGCAGCGGGCCCAGCCCCCAGCCGTCGGTGCGCGCCTCGGCGAACGCGACCGTCATGCGCTTGGCGAGGGCCACCAGGTACGGGTTCGCGTCGTCCATGTCCTCCGGCGCCTCAGGCGGGGCGTCGGGGCGCCGCGGCGGGTGCACGTAGACGACGCGCTCGATGCCGCTCTTCGCCAGCAGGGCCGCGCTGGGGAGGTCGCTGTCCAGGAGGAAGTAGCGGTTGTCGAAGTCGCGCGGCTGGGGCATGCGCGTGCCCAGGCGCCACGCGTCGAGCATGATGGCGGGGGGCGTGACGCCCTCGATGCGGTCCCTCGCGTCGCGCGCCCACGAGGCGTAGGCGAGGAGCGCGCCCAGCGCGGCCTTCGCGTCGCCCACCTCCGCCTGGTGGGGCCAGTTGTTGAACGTCGCGACGGGCTGCATCTTCGCGCGCTGGGCCAGGAGCGCGCCGTAGGCCACCGAGAGGGCGCCCGGAAGCTCCAGGAGGACGGCCGTGCGCCCGTCGATCCACTCGGGAAGCTCGCGCGGCGCGGAGGCGATGTCAAAGCCGGGCGGGACCCACGGCCCCACCGCGTCGTGGTGCAGGCTGTCGAGGGCCGCGAAGAGGGTGGGGCGCTGGAAGGCGGACCAGGGCGAGGCGTCGGGCGGGGCCCATGCGGCGTGGAGCGCGGCGGGGTCGAGGAGCTTCCTCCAGTCGGCCTCGCCCATGGCGTCGAGCCCGGTGGGGTCGCCGATGGCGACGGGGCCCAGGCTGGGCGCGCGGCGCATGGAGCCCAACCGCGCGAGCGTCTCAAACGGCTTCCAGAACGGTGAGTACGTTGGCGGCATCGTATCGCACCACGTGTTGCTCGGAGATCCTGCTGTAGCAGCCGGCGAACCGGCCGTTGACGACGTAGGCGCCCACGCAGGGCGTCGCGCTGCGGCCCTCGCCCGTCTCGACGCGCAGCGGCCGGAACCGCTCCTGGAGGACGGTGGGCTGCGGACGGCGCAGGGCGCCCGCGAGGGCCTTCTCCCAGGCCTTCGGCGTCTCGTCCGCGCCCAGCACCACGCCCTCGCCCATGCGGCCGAAGCACGGCTTGAGGACCCAGCGCTCGCGCTCGGCCGCGGCCTCGCGGGCAAGCTCGGGCGTGAGGAGCCTCGTCTCGGGGATCGCGGGGTGGTCGAGCAGCGCGAAGGCGGCCTTGCTCTGCGTCCAGAGCGTCGCGAAGGGGTTGACGACGCGCAGGCCCGCCTCCAGCGCGGCGGCCCACGCGTCGAGGTTCGGCAGCGCGGGGAACCACTCGCCGGGGAAGAAGCGGTAGATGATATCAACGGGCTCGCCCGCGAGGGTGGTCCGCCCCTCCGCATGCTCCAGGTGCGCGGGAGAGGCGAGCACTGTCTCGAAGCCGTGCATCTCCAGGAGGTCCGCCAGGAGGCGCACCACCTGCATGTCCTCGGCGTAGGCCGTGGCGTAGACCATGCCGATGCGGCGCGCGCCGGCGAAGAGCCGCGCCAGCGCGTCGGGCAGGTCGCCGGGCGGCTCCATGCCCTTCTCCACGGCGTCCGCGAAGAGCGCGGGCAGCCCCAGGGCG
Source organism: Pseudomonadota bacterium (assembly GCA_021325135.1). GTDB lineage: Archaea > Thermoplasmatota > SW-10-69-26 > JACQPN01 > JAJPHT01 > JAJPHT01. Next base: position 104,676 of record JAJPHT010000039.1, read on the forward strand.
TCGTTGTAGCCGCCGGGCACGTCGTCGTTGCACTCCGACGCGCGCCACCCTTCGGCGGTGAGGAAGAGGTCGACACGCGTGACGCGGGGGCCGCCGCCGCGGGCGAGGGGCACGACCTCCGGGGGCACGCCCAGGGCGCGCGTCCTCTCGGGGTCGCGGGGCCACGACTCCAACGCCTTCGTGGTCAGCGCGTCGATCTCCTCGGCGGCGCGCGCGAGGCCCGCGTGCTCCTCCGCGGTGAGCGCGAGGGCGCCCCGCGCGACGGTGGCGCGGCCGCGGACGTGCGTGTCCCACTTGCGGAACGTCCAGCGCAGGGTCTGGAGCCGCGCGTCCATCGCGGCCTGGGGGAGCGCGAAGGGGACGTATCTCATGGTCTCACGTCAGGAAATAGTAGAGAAGGCCGCCCGCGACGAGGAGCGCCGCGGCGGCGAGGCGGATGGCGTCCTTGCGCGGGTGGAACCGGGAGTAGGCGCCCGCCAGCGCGGCGACGGGGGCGATGGCCACGATGGGCGCGACGCGGCGCAGGTAGTCGGGCAGGTCGCGCTCCCAGCCGGTGAAGTCGCCTGCGGCGGCGCGGCCCGCGACGAGGCCCGCCGAGATCGCCACGCCCGCGAGGAGGATCGCCGCGGAGACGTCGCGCTCCAGCCGCACGTCGTCCTTGAGCTGGCCCAGGCGCCCCACGAGCGCCATGCTGCCGCGAAGCTCCCAGTAGGCGAGGAAGAAGAACGCGACCACGACCCACCAGCCGGGGCCCTCGCCGGTGAGCGCGCCGCCGAAGGCGAACGCGGTGCCCAGCGCGAAGCCCCCCATGGCGATGCCCGCCGCGAGGTTGCCGCGCTCCACGACGTCGGCGGGATAGAACATGCCCAGCATGGGCACGCGGAGGCCCGCCACGAGGAGGATCGCAAGGGCGAGGAAGACGTACATCCAGGTGTAGAAGCCCACGATGTCCGAGGCCGCGCCCGTCTGGAGCACGAACCAGAACCACAGCAGCGCGAAGAGGACGGAGGCGCGCACGACGCCCACGCCCGGGTTGTGGTTGCGCAGGAAGAAGGCGTTGGTGGAGAAGGGGAAGACGCGCCAGAGGCCCCAGAGGGTGACCAAGGCGCTGAGGACGAAGAGGGGCACCTCCATCGTCCAGCCGATCTCGTAGAGGCTGTAGAACGGATCGGTCAGCGGAACGTCGACCAGCCGGCACTCCCCGCGACGGCGCGAGGCGCACGCGGGTGGTTAACCGTTGCGAGGCGCGGCGGACGCGACCTTGCGGTCCAGGGCCTCGATGTCGCCCTGGGTCTGCTTGGCGATGGTCCCCTTGACCATGGGCGTCATGAGGGCCATGAGGCCGGGGAGGCGGAAGTCGATGGCGCACTTGACGCGCGTGCCCGCGCCTTCGGGCGTGAGGGTCCAGGTGGCGACGCCCGCGGGCTTGCCGTCGCGGTGGATGTCCAGCACGAGCTGGCGGCCCGGCTCGGCCTTGAGCACGGTGCCCTGAACGTCGGCGGGGCGCCCCATGGTGACGCGGCGCTGCGTGAACTTCGTCCCCTCCTTCACGGGGCCGGGGGTGACCTGCTTCGAGTCGGAGACGCCGGAGAGCCACGTCTTGGAGCCGTCGAAGTCCACGAGCGCGGCGTACACGGCGGCGGGGGCGGCATGGACGAGGCCTTCGCGTTCGACGTGGGGCATGCAGGCGGCACCGCCGGAAGGGGGTTTGAGCTTGTTCCCGAATCACGGCGCGCGGGGCCGGAACGCCAGCGAGGCCGAGTTGATGCAGTAACGCAGGCCCGTGGGCGCGGGCCCGTCGTCGAAGACGTGCCCCAGGTGCGCCTCGCACGCGGCGCAGCGCACCTCGGTGCGCTTCATGAAGAGCGTGCGGTCGACGCGCTCCTGGATGCGCGAGCCTTCGGCTGGCTCGAAGAAGCTGGGCCAGCCCGTGCCCGAGTCGAACTTGGCGCGCGAGTCGAAGAGGGGCGCATCGCAGCAGACGCAGCGGTACTCCCCCTCCGCATGGTGGTTCCAGTACTCGCCTGTGAAGGGGCGCTCGGTGCCGGCCTCCTGCGTGACGTGGTAGGCCAGGGGGCTGAGGCGGGCGCGGAGGTCGGAGGCGCTCTTCATGAGGCTCCCAGGGGCCTCCGGAAGGTGAGGCTTTGCCCAGATTCCCCCGGAAACGATTTCTCCTCCCCGGGGTCTCGGAGAGGCGGGAGGCAACCGCCCTTGACCCGCATCCAGCGTCCCGCCCTTCTCGCCCTTGCCCTGATGGTCCTTTCCCTGCCCGCGGCCGGCGCCGAGTCCCCGACCTCGGGCGCCTGCGACTCGACGGGCGTGCTCGTCTGCGTCGGCGCGGACGTGGGCGCCTCCGTCGCGTGCGGCCTCGACGCCACCGGCCTCGCGACGTGCTCGTGGACCTACGGCTGGGTGACCACCGGCTACAGCCCCGCGCAGCTTCCCGGCCACGAGAACGACACGGTGACGACCCTCGTGCGCATCTGCCCTGGCAACGGCCCCTGCCAGGACGCCACGACGGTCGCGACGCACGGCTGCGCCTGGACCCCCGTCGCGGGCTGCGACCACAGCAGCAGCCCGCCGGGCGGCTCGACCACGGCCCAGCTTGCCCTGGGCGAGTGCCTCACTGTCGAGGTGCAGATGAGCGTGGACGTCGCGGGCGTCGTCGTGGAGGGCGGCCCCGCGCTCGCCCACGCCGCGTTCCACAACGCGGGCGGCAACGGCGGCGCGGTCTGCCGCGTCGACGACGGACGATAGTCCTGCCTAGTGCTGCTTGCGGACCTTGCTGGCGTTCGCGGAAGGCAGGCCCCAGATGTCGATGAAGCCGGCAGCCGACTTGTGGTTGAACGTGTCGCCCACGTCGTAGGTCGCCAGGTGCTTCGTGTAGAGGCTCTGCGGCGCGGTGCGGCCCGCGAGGATGACGCCGCCCTTGTAGAGCTTCACGGTGACCTCGCCCGTCACCCACTGGTTGACGTTGTCGAGGAACGCGCTGATGGCCTCGCGCAGGGGCGTGTACCAGAGGCCGTCGTAGGCAAGCTCGGCGAACTTGTCCTCCAGCTGCGTCTTGTAGTGCGCCACGTCGCGGGTGAGCGTGAGCGCCTCCAGGGCCTTCTTCGCGGTGATGAGCGTGATGGCGGCCGGGGCCTCGTAGACCTCGCGGCTCTTGATGCCCACGAGGCGGTTCTCCACGTGGTCGACGCGGCCGACGCCGTTGGCGCCCGCGACGTCGTTGAGGTAGGCGACCAGCTCGGCGAGGCCCAGCTGCTTGCCGTTGACGCTCACGGGCACGCCGGCCTGGAAGCCGATGGTGACGGTCTCGGGGTGGTCGGGCGCGTTCAGCGGCGAGGTGGTCCACGCGTAGGCGGCCTCGACGACCTCGTTCTCGGGGTTCTCCAGGACGCCGGCCTCGACGCTGCGGCCCCAGAGGTTCTCGTCGGTGGAGAACTCGCTCTTCTTCGCCACGTCGGGGATGAGGACGTGGTTCTTGGCCGCGTACTCGATCTCCTGGGCGCGCGTCATGGTCCACTCGCGCAGGGGCGCGATGACCTTGATCTCGGGCGCCAAGGCGCGGATGGTGACCTCGAAGCGCACCTGGTCGTTGCCCTTGCCGGTGCAGCCGTGGGCGATGAACGAGGCGCCCTCGGCCTTGGCGACGGCCACGAGGTGCTTCGCGATGAGGGGGCGCGCGATGCTGGTCGCGAGGGGGTAGACGTCCTCGTACATCGCGTTGGCCTTGAGCGTGGGCGCGACGAAGTCCCGCGCGAACTCGTCCTTGGCGTCCACGACGACGACCTTGGCCGCGCCGTTCTTCCTGGCGCGCGTCACGGCGTCGTCGAGGTTGGTGAGGGGCTGGCCGACGTCCACGAGGACGCACACGACGTCGACGTGGTAGTTCTCCTTGAGCCAGTGGATCATGACGCTGGTGTCGAGCCCGCCGGAGTAGCCGAGGACGGCCTTCTGAGTCATCGGAGCCACTTAGGGGCTGCCGGGGATGAAGGCCTCGCCCCGGGAGCGACAAAGGGGGACGCGCGCGTCCGGAATCGGACACCTGCGTCAGGACTCGGTGACGACCACGTGCGCGCTCACGGGCCCGGCGCCCGAGTACTCGATTTGCTTGACGCCGGCCGCGGGCGCGGTCTTGGTGCACGTGGTGGAGTCCGTTACGGGGCCGTCCGCCAGGGTGCACACCGCGCCGCCGACCTTCACCTGCACGCCGCTGGCGACGCCCGCGGGCGCGCCGCCCGCGGGGCTGAAGGTGACGTTGATGGTGACGGTCATCGCGGCGGGGTCGACGGTGATGGGCACGGGGCTGGCGGGGCTCGCCGGCGTGTCCGTGAACGTGTGGTCGTCGGTCTTCAGCGTCTTGGCGGCCGCCGTGCCGTTGGTCCCGGGCGTCGCGCCCGTGGGCGTCGTCGGCGTGCCGCCGTTCGTGCCGTTGTTGGCCGCGCAGCCCGCCGCGAGGATCGACAGGACGACGAGGAGGAGGATGGAGCGCATGCCCCTGTCGAGCGCCAGGGGATTGATGAAGAAATCGGCCCGGTCGTTGAGACAAAGGCCGAATGACAAGGGGGGTGCTAGGTGGAACGTCCTCCGGCCTGCTCAGAACACGTAGCAGGGCTCCAGGAGCGGGTCCAGGTTGGACGTGGTGCTGACGTAGACCAGGCAGTTGGCGGTTCCGCACCGGCCGTCGGGAGCACAGTCGTAGCCGGTGCACTCAGCGTCCACGAGCCCAGCGCAGGTTCCACCGGGCGAAGCGGCGGCGAAGGTTCCCGTTCCGACGAGCGCGAAGAGGATGGCGGAAGCAATCAGGATGAGCTTCATGGGTTCCCCGGGGAAGGGAGCGCAAGGTCAGCGAAGACGGCTTCCAAAATTACAGAAACCATCGTCTGGTCGTGTGAATCGGAAGAATGCGTCGAAGAAGAGGTTGGACGGCGGAGGGGTGCGGGCCCCTCCGTGACCGTCGCGCTACTGGAGCTCCATCACGGTCACGGTCGCCGTGATGGGCGCCGGGCCGCCGCCGTACTTGATGGCCATCTTGCCGGGGGCCGCGGTGCCGGCCTTGTTGGCGCACGCCGCGGGGGACTGGTCCACGGGGCCCGGGAGGCTGCACGTGGCGCCGCCAATGCTGACGGTGACGCCGTTGGGGTCGGGCGCGGCAGGCGCGCCGCCGGCGATGGCCCACGTGACGTTGAGGACCAGCTTGGTGTAGCCGGCGTCGATGTTGCAGGGCGTGTCAGCGGGGGGCGTCGGCGCGCCGCCGTTGGGCGTCTCGGTGAAGTCGACGTTCGCCGAGCAGGCCTGCTTGGGCGCGAGGGTGGCCGGCGTCGTGCTGTTCGTGTCCGTGCCGCCGGGGCTGGTGGGCGTCGTGCCGGCGGGCGTGCTGCCGGTGGGCGACGAGGGCGTGGCGTCGGTGGGCGTCGTCGCGCCGGTGTCGCCGCCGTTGTCGTTGTTGTTCGACTTGCCGAAGCATCCGGCGAACGCGAGCATCGCCGCCAGGACGAGGACAGGGACCAGCCTCATGAGGGGGCGGACGGCGGAGGGCTACCTGAAGGTTTCGAATGCAATGTTGAAGGCTTTCGCCGGAGCCCTCTGGTCGCGGCTGCCCGAATCGGGACGCAGGCGTCCAGGGCCGAACGTTCAAGACCATCGCCTGCGCTGCGCCGCGGCATGGCCCGCCGCAAGCCGTCGACCGGCGTCTCCACCGCCGCCGTGGTCCGCGACTACATCGACACGCACCCCTCCATCAAGGACGGCATGCGCATGGGCATCATCAACCTCAGCGCGCTGGCCCGGAAGATCATGGAGGAGAAGGGGCTCAAGTCCGAGGAGGCGGCGCTCATGGCGTGCCGGCGCTACGAGCTGGACCCCAAGAGCCGCATCAACGAGGAGGCCATCCTCAAGGTGCTGCGCCGCAGCAAGCTGGAGATCCGCACGAAGGTCGTGACCATGACGGTGCGCCCCTCGTGGCACATGTACGGCAAGCTCGAGAAGGTCATGAGCGCGATGCGCGGCCGCGAGCAGAACGTCCACATCATCCAGGGCACGGCGGGCGTCACGGTCATCATGGACGGCGCGGTGGCGAAGGAGGTCCGCGACATCGTGGGCGAGGACGAGATCCTCAAGGAGGCCAAGGACCTCGTGGAGCTCATCGTCACCTCCCCCGAGGTGGTGGAGGACGTGCAGGGCGTCGTGGCGTTCCTGTCCAGCAGCCTCTCGTCGAAGGGCATCAACTTCGTCGAGCTGATCTCGTGCTTCAAGGACACCATGTTCGTCATCGAGCAGGCCGACATGATGGCGGCGTTCGACACGCTCAACCAGATCATCTCGATGTAGGCGCCCTCCGGAACCTTCCGCGAAGGCGATATCGTTCCTGGAGGCCCTCGCCGCGGCATGGCCCGAACGGGTGCTTTGGCGGTGGGGTTGGCGGCGGTCGTGATCGGCGGCGCGCTTGGCGTGATGGGCGTCTTCCTGGCGCTCGCGTCGGGGAGCTTCCTCTCGGGGGACGCGCAGCATCACGACGGGTTCTTCGGCCTGGGCGGCGGCGATTCGCAGTCCGCCTCGGTGCCCACCGCGCCGTGGATCGGCCTCCTGCTCGCGCTCGCGGGAGTCGCGATCTTCTCCTTCGGGCTGCGCGGCATGATGGAGGCCTCGGACTAGCCGGGGAGGAGCCCCTTCTCGCGCGCCGCGCGGAGCGCCGCCTCCTGGAGCGCCACGCGGTAGGCGAAGCCCCCGATGTCGGCGGCGCGCATGCGTGCATGCACGGCACCTTCCAGCTCCTCGGGCGAGAGCAGCACGACGGCCTTGATCTCGTTGGTGTCGCGCGGCTCCAGGGCGCCCCCCTGGGGCACGGCCCAGAAGACGTGGCTCTCCCAGTACTCCGGCTCGTCGGCCTTGGGGGGCGTCTCGGCGGCGAAGCGCGCCAGCGAGTCGAACACCCACTCGTCGCTGCGGCCGCGCCGGCTCGCCTCCGCCAGCGCGTGGGGGCTGGGCGTCGCGTGCGTGCCCAGCGTGAAGTGGCACGAGACGCGCAGCAGGTAGTCCGTGATGCGGACCTTGAGCCCCGTCTCCTCGTAGGCCTCGCGCTCGGCCGCGGCGTCCAGGGGCTCGCCGGGCACGACGCCGCCGCTGGGGGGCCGCGCGACGCCCTCGGGGTAGCTGTGCTTCACGATGCAGACCAGCTTGCCTTCGAAGGGGATGAGGATGGTCGCGTCCCGGTAGCGCCCGTCGGTCTTGCTGAAGCGCAGCAGGTTGAACTCCCACTCGCGCATGGGCACGTCCAGGGTCATCTCGGAGGGCTCGCCGTAACGCTCCCGCAGGCGCGCCACGTCCTCGCTGCGGCGGTGGGAGGGCGAGCCCTGGCTCATGCGCGTGTGTGACGCCTTCCGCCTCTTCAATCATGTCGGGCTCCCTTCGACGGGGCATCCATGCGCTTCAAGGGGGAGTTCGCGCTTTGCCGACGCGTGCGCGCCTGGGCCTTGCTGCTCGTCGCCCTCCTGCTGGCGGGATGCAACCTTCCCGGGCCCGCGCCTGCGGCCTCCTCGACCCCGCCCGTGACGTCCACGCCCAGCCCGACCCCACCGGGAGCGTTCGACGGGCAGCGCGCCTACGAGGACGCGGCGGCCCAGGTGCTGGGGCCCAACGGCTCCGTCCGGTATCGCGTCCCCGGCACGCCGGGCAACGACGAGGCGGCGCGGATCATCGCGGACGACCTCGCCGCCCTGGGCTGGAACGTGACGTGGGACCGCTGGAACGCCACGTACCGGTGCGAGCCCATCGAGATGCACAACGTCGTGGCCGAGCGCGCGGGGACGAGCGGCAAGGTCGTCATCCTCGGCGCGCACTACGACACGCGCCCCATCGCGGAGAGCGACCCGGACCCCGCGAACCGCACGAGGCCCATCCCGGGCGCCAACGACGGCGCGAGCGGCGTCGCGGTCCTCCTGGAGTTGGCGCGCTCGCTGCCGCCCACCCCCGACACGGTGAGGCTCGTCTTCTTCGACGCGGAGGACGGCGGCGACATGGGCGACGGCTGCACGGACTGGCTCCTGGGCTCGCGCCACTACGCGGAGAACATGACGCTCGCGGACCGCAACCGCACGAAGGCCATGGTCCTCGTGGACCTCGTGGGCGATCCCCACCTCCGGTTGCCGCGCGAGCTTTCGACCTACGTCACGGCGGGCCGCCCCGTGCAGGACCGCATCTACAGCATCGCGGCGGGGCTGGGCTACGCGCAGTTCACCAACGAGTCGCGCCCCGGCCAGACGTTCAGCATCGAGGACGACCACCAGCCCTTCTACCAGGAGCAGGTCCCCGCGGTGGACCTCATCCACCTCGTGGCCGAGAAGACCGCCTTCCCCGAGTGGCACCACACGCAGCACGACGACCTCTCCCACGTGAGCGCCGCGAGCCTGGAGGCCGTGGGCCGCGTGCTGGATCGGTGGCTCGTGGAGGGCGCGCAGGCCGGCCCCTAGCCGCACACCTTCGAGATGCCGTGGACCTGCCCCAGGATCGTGCTGACGATGGCCTGGTAGTATTGCAACGCCTGGCTGTTCACCACGATCACGTCCACGACGTCGCCGTCGCGCAGGATCGCGCTGCCCCCGGCGAGGCACTGCACGCGCGCGGTCGAGACGAAGTTGTCCGCGTGCTGGGCGTCGGCGAACTTCGCCGCGATCACGGTGATGGCGTCGGAGCGGCCCCCCGCGCTGAGCACCTCCAGCCACGCCTCCGCGGGGCGCGTCTCCTCGGTGCCCACGTCGTCCAGGTGCTCCTGCGGGACCTGCCCGGGGTTGGACGTGATGCCCCACTGGTCCTGGATGTCCTGCGGCACGTCGGGGAGCTTCAGCCCGCGGGGGATGGCGCTCCCCTCCACGAGGTACTCGTGGGGATACGCGAAGGGGCCCGTGTTCGTGGCGTAGAGCACGGCGCCCGCGCCGCCCGCCAAGAGGACGAGGGCGACGGCGGCGGCCACCAGGAGGCGGCGCTTCGTCCAGCGCGCGGGCGCCGCGGCGCGCGGGGGCGGCGGCGGAGCGGCCGGCGCCTGCGGCGGGGGCGGCGCGCGGGGGGGAAGGTGGACGGGCGCGTCGGCCTCCTTGGGGTCGAGGCGGAATCGCACGCGAGCGCACCGCCGGCTCCGCACATGAACCTGCCTCGCGAAGGCATTTGAGCGGAGCGCGGAATGGTCCGGCGATGATGGACGAGGCGTCCCGCAAGAAGGTCCTCCGCATGGTGCCCTACGGGCTCTACCTCGTGGGCGTGCGCCGCCGCGAGGTGAAGGACGTGGCGAAGGACCTCAACGTCTTCGTCGGCTCGTGGCTCACCCAAGTCTCGTTCAAGCCGCCCATGCTCGTGGCGGGCTTCCGGCGCGACGCGCACTCGCTGGAGATGGTGAAGGAGTCGGGCGTGTTCACGGTGAACGTCCTGGGCAGCGACCAGAAGGACCTCGCCGCGCGCTTCTTCAAGGATGTGCCCGTCACGGACAAGGAGATGGCCGGCGTGCCTTACGTGCGCGGGGCGCACACGGGCGCGCCCGTGCTGCCCGACACGCCCGCGCACGTCGAGTGCGAGGTCGTCCACGTCTACGAGGGCGAGAACGACCACGCCGTCGTCGTGGCGAAGGTCGTCGCGTGGGAGCACCGCAGGGAGGCAAAGCCGCTCACCCACGCCGAGACGGGCTGGCACTACGCGGGCTGAAGGGCCGGCACCCGTCGGGAACGCCGAGGGTGGCCGCTTTCGCCAAGCCCCCCGGCTCAAGTATATACTTCTGAGGGCTTTGAAAGGACAACCCCTCCCTGAATGCTTATCCCAGGCTTTCCACCATGGCAGGGGGCCGGGAGCCACAGCATGGCGCAACCCATCGTGAACAACGTGAGCTGGCGCATCGGCGGCCAGCAGGGCGAAGGGATCGACAGCACGGGCGACATCTTCGCCAAGGCGGTCGCCCGCTGCGGCCTCCACCTCTACACGTACCGCTCCTTCAGCAGCCGCATCCGCGGCGGCCTGACCTTCTTCGAGGTGCGCATCTCGGACAAGCCGGTCCACGCGCGCCCCGACACCGTCGACATCGTCCTCGCCCTGGGCCAGGAGGTCATCGACGCGACGCTGGAGACCATCTCCCGCAACGCCATCGTCCTCTACGACAGCGACGCGTTCACGCCCGAGCTGGACGCCAAGCACAAGGACCACGTCCACCTCGTGGGCGTCCCCATGACGAAGATCGCCGAGGCCAACGGCAGCAAGATCATGCGCAACATGGTCGCCCTGGGCGCCAGCGCCGCGCTGCTCAACATGGATCTCAACGTCTTCTTCGAGTTCGTGCAGGAGCGCTTCGGCAAGAAGGGCGACAAGGTCGTCAACATGAACAAGGCCGCGCTCACGCAGGCCTACCAGACGGTCAAGGACACCTTCCACGCGCCCCCGCAGTGGGTCCTGGAGCGCCGCCCGCTCCCCAGCACGGGCCGCCGCCTCGTCATCAACGGCAACAGCGCGCTCTCCTTCGGCGCCCTGGTGGGCGGCGTGCGCTTCGTCGCGGGCTACCCCATCACGCCCGCCACCGACGTCATGGAGTGGTTCATCGACCACGGCGAGCCCTACCACGCGGCGGTGGTCCAGAGCGAGGACGAGCTCTCCGCCATCAACATGATCCTGGGCGCCAGCTACGCGGGCGTCCGCGCGCTCACCGCCACCAGCGGCCCGGGCCTCTCGCTCATGACCGAGGCCATCGGCCTCGCGGGCAAGGCGGAGCACCCCGTCATGATCGTGGACGTGATGCGCCCCGGCCCCTCCACCGGCCTCCCCACGAAGCACTCGCAGGCGGACCTCAACTTCGCCATCTACGGCGGGCACGACGACTTCCCGCGCATCGTCGTCTCGCCCACCACGGTCGAGGAGGCGTTCTACCTCGTGCAGCACGCCCTCAACTGGATGGAGGAGTACCAGCTCCCCGTCTTCTTCCTCATCGACCAGGACCTGGCCATCGCCAACTGCCCGCTGGACTCGCTGGACCCCAAGCGCGTGCCCCTCAAGCGCGGCAAGCTCCTCACCCGCGAGGAGGCCGCGCAGTTCGTCCCGGACACGTACAAGCGCTACGAGTTCACGCAGGACGGCGTCTCGCGCCGCACGATCCCGGGCTACCCCAACACGCTCTACCTCGCCTCGGGCTCCGAGCAGGACGACCGCGGCGTCATCACCGAGAACAAGGTGAACCGCAACCGCATGATGGAGAAGCGCGAGCAGAAGCTCGTCACCTTCCAGCAGCACGTGAGCTACCCGGTCGTCGACGTCGCGGGCCCCAAGGAGGCCAAGGTCGGCGTCATCTCGTGGGGAAGCACCTCGCTCGCGTGCGACGAGGCCATCTCGCGCATGGCGGGAGCGAAGCGGAGCGGAGCGGATGCGAGCACCACAGGCGGCGCGCCCCGCGCCGCCGCGGAGCGCAGCCCGTCTGGAATCAAGCGCCTCGCCATCAAGGTCCTCTGGCCCTTCCCCGCCAAGGAGGTCAAGGCCTTCCTCGACTCGTGCGACGTCGTCTTCGTCGTCGAAAACAACTTCAGCGGCCAGCTGGCCGGCCTCATCCAGAAGGAGATCGGCGGCCACGAGAAGATCCGCAAGATCGTCAAGTACGACGGCACCCCGTTCCGGCCGTCGGAGATCGTCCACGGCATCCAGGAGGAACTCTGAATGAGCGCTCCCGCTGCGCAGAAGACCATCAAGGACTGGCAGACGACCACCGCGTCCTGGTGGTGCCCGGGGTGCGGCGACTTCGGCGTCCTCGCCGCGCTCCAGCGCGCCCTGGCGAACCTCGGCTACGAGAACCACGAGGTCACCGTCGTCTCGGGCATCGGCTGCTCGGGCAAGCTCTCGGGCTACATCAAGTCGTATAGCTATCATTCCCTCCACGGCCGCGCGCTCCCGCCCGCGCAGGCGATGAAGCTGGCCAACCAGGGCCAGAAGGTCATCGTCGTGGGCGGCGACGGCGACGGCTATGGAATTGGCGCGGGCCACTTCGTCCACGCCGCGCGGCGCAACGTCGACCTCACGTACATCGTGATGGACAACGCCATCTACGGCCTCACCAAGGGGCAGGTGTCGCCCACCTCCCAGCTTGGCTTCGTCACCGCCACGACGCCCCATGGCAACCACGAGGCGCCGGTCAACCCCCTCGCGCTCTTCCTCGCGGCGGGCGGCACGTTCCTGGGCCAGGGCTTCTCGGGCGACCAGAAGGGGCTCGCGCAGCTCTACCAGGACGCCATCGAGCACCCCGGCTTCGCGCTGGTCAACACGTTCAGCCCCTGCGTGACGTTCAACAAGGTGCAGACGTACCAGTTCTACCGCGACGCGCTCGTGACGCTGGACGGCGTGAAGGTCCCGCACGACCCCAGCAGCAAGCAGGCGGCCATGCAGAAGGTCCTCGACGGCAACGTCTACAACGGCCTCCTCTACAAGGAGATCCGCCCCACCGCGGAGAGCCAGATGGAGGCCCTCAAGGGCGTCAAGTCCCTCGTGGAGGCGCCCTTGACTGGCCAGGACTACACGGAGCTGCTCAACGAGTACCGCTGAGCCGCTGCCCCTGCCGCTCGGCCGACGCGGCGCGGCTCCCCTCGTGGACGAGCTTGAGCCCGATGGAGGGCCCCAGGCCCGCGCCGTAGCCAAGCTGCATGTTGAGCATGGCCGCGGGCTCCAGCCAGCGCGCGTTCTTCAGGGGGCCTGCATCCACCGGATCGAAGCCGATGCCCTCGGCCAGCTGGAGGACGCGCCGCTTGGCCCCCTCGTCGTCCGCCGCCACGAACGCGCTGATGCGCTCACCGTGGACCTGGCCCGTGCCCATGTTCTGCGCGAAGACGGTGTTGAACGCCTTCACGACCCGGGCGCCGCGGGCCCACTCCTGGACCTCCTCGGCGCCGCTCTTCTGGAGGTTGCCGACGTAGCCCTCCTTGCCCACGGCGTTGGTCACGTCCACGAGGACCTTCCCCTGGATCGCGTCGCCCATCTCGCGCAGGGCGTTCTGCCGCTCGGCGAAGGGCACCGCGAGGACGACGACCTCGCCCCACTGGGCAAGCTCCTTCACGCGGCCCGGCTCCCGGCCGACCGCCTGCACCTCGTGGCCCGCGCGGGTGAGCCCCTGCGTGAGCGCGGTCCCGACGTTCCCGTCCCCGACGATGGCGATCCTGCTGAAGGCCGGCATGCTGGAAGGCACCGCCCGGCAACGCCGTGGGAGGTGCATCACGGTGTCGGCTGGCGCGCGCTACCGCGAGACTCCCGTCCGGTTGCGGTCCCCCTTGCGCTTGCTGCGCGAGCGGGGCTGCTGGGCCTCGACCTGGGCGACGCGCTCGGCCTCGCGCTCCAGCGTGGCGTAGACGCGCAGGCCCAAGGGCGTGGGGTAGACCCAGGTGCGCATGGGGCGCTTGGCCTTGCGCGTGATGAGGAAGGCGACGAGGTCGTAGCGGCCCAGGATCTCCAGGGGGTCGGGATCGAGATCGTCCGCGTGGAGCCGCCCCCGTTCGACGACGTCCGAGAGGATGCCCAGCACCCCCTCTGGCTCTTCCAGGAGCTGGGCCAGAAGCGCGTCGAAATCGGGCACGTCATTCCCTGTGCCCCTTCCAGTTCTTAGGGTTGTGGCCGGAGGACCAAAAGGAAGGCCACAAGGCTGAAGAAGGGCGGATGCGCCGGCAAACTGACGGGTCCGTTTCGCGTGGAGTCTCGCTCCGCGAACCGCGACTCCACGCGAAACGGAGGCCAGGCCGGAGCGACCCGGAAAGGTCCAAATACTGCCATGCAATCACGGCGGACGGAGCGGCCCGACCGCTCGGAATGACTCGGCCATGCACGCCGAAGCCGGCAGCACGCTCTTCTCCCGAGGCCGCAACCTCGAAACCGCGCTGGGCCTCCGCAGGGTCTTCCTCAAGTTCGAGGGCTCCAACCCCACCGGCACGCAGAAGGACCGCATCGCGCGCCACTGCTACGACGAGGCGCACGCCAAGGGGTTCGACACCATCACCGTCGCCACGTGCGGCAACTTCGGCGCGTCCGTGGCGTGGGCGTGCAGCCACAACGGCATCCGGCCCACCGTCTTCGTGCCCAGCGACTACCACACGCCGCGCATCGTGGAGATGGAGACCTTGGGCGCGCGCATCATCCGCGTGCCGGGCGACTACGAGGACGCCGTCGCGGCCTCCCGCATGGCGGCGCGGGAGCACGGCTGGTACGACGCGAACCCGGGCAGCGACGCCCAGTGGGACATCGCCCGCCGCGGCTACGGCCGCATCGCGCACGAGATCGTGCAGGACCTTGGCGGCATGCCCGACACCGTGAGCGTCGCGGTGGGCAACGGCACCACGCTGGCCGCCATCTTCGAGGGCTTCCGCGAGGCGGCCCGCGAGCGGGGCCTCCACGCGCTGCCCCGCATGATCGCCGCCTCGACGCCCCGCGGCAACCCCATCATCAAGTCGTGGAAGGCCGGCCTCAAGGAGTGCATGGACCTGCGCCCGGAGGAGATCCGGGAGACGACGGTCAACGAGCCGCTGGTCAACTGGCACTCCTTCGACGGCCAGCGTGCCCTGGACGCCATCTACGCGTCCAACGGCTACGCTGCCTACGCGACCGACGCCGAGATGCGCCGCCTCACCGCGCTCACGCGCAGCCTGGAGGGCATCAACGTCATGACGGCCAGCACGGCCTCGCTGGTGGGCCTCTCCAAGGCCGCGAAGGCGGGCCTCGTGGGCGAGGGCCTCCACGTCGCGGTCCTCACGGGCCGCCACCACGAGAAGCCGCGCCTGCGCGCCAGCGACCTCGCACGCTCCCACTTTCCGCCGCCGATAAGCTGAGGCGGCCCCCTGGACCCCTGCCCGGGTCCGGGGGGCTTGACGCACCGCGGCTCGCAACGCTTATGCACGCTCCCCGGAGGTCGCCCTCCATGGAGGGGCACGTCCTCGAGAACAGCCCGGAGAATCCCTGCGTGGGCTGCGGGCCCCAGCACCCGCACGGGCTCCGCCTCGTCTTCTCGCGGGAGGGCGCCGAGGTGCGATCCGCGCTGGAGGCCACGCCCGACCGCCAGGGCTGGCCGGGCCGCCTGCACTCGGGGCTCCTCTACCTCGCGCTCCTGGAGACGGCCAACTGGACGCTCTACGGCCTTCGCGGCCGCGTGGGCATCCCGGTGCGCACGAGCGCGCTGGAGGCCGCGCGCTGGATCGCGGTGGGCGAGCGCCTCGCGCTGCGCGGCCGCCTCGCGCGCGACGAGCCCGCGGCGGCGACGGTCCTCGTGGAGGCCCTCGACGCGTCGGGCAGGCGCGTCGCGAGCCTGGAGCGCGCCTACGACCTCCCGGATCGCGCGACGTTCCTCGCCCGCATGGGGTACGACGAGGCGCCGCCGGGCCTCGACGAGGCGCTGCCGCCGTGAGCGCCGAGGCATAGCTTCTTGACGCGGCCCCAAGTTCGAGCCCCCATGAGCGGGCTGAAGGCCCTCGTGATGTGCGAAGGCCACTTCGGGGATCCCACCGGAAAGACCGCGCACGGGCTCGTGCGCTACAGCGATCTCTACGAGATCGTGGGCGTGCTCGACAGCGGCCTCGCGGGGCGCGACGCGGGCCAGGTCCTCGACGGCAAGCCCAACGGCATCCCCATCTTCGCGAGCCTCGACGCCGCGCTGGCCGCCACCCGGCCCACGCACTTCGTCATGGGCGTCGCCACCGACGGCGGGCGCCTCCCGGAAAGCTATCGCCCCGTCGTGCGAGCCGCGCTGCGCAAGGGCCTGCACGTCGTGAGCGGCCTCCACGAGAAGCTGGAGCAGGACGCGGAGCTGGCCGCCCTCGCGAAGGAGCACGGCGCCACCATCAAGGACGTCCGCGTCGTGCCGCCCAGGGAGGAGCAGCACTTCTTCTCGGGGAAGATCGACGAGGTGACCTGCCCCGTCGTCGCGGTCCTCGGCACGGACAGCGCCATCGGCAAGCGCACCACGGCGCGCGTGCTCGTGAAGGCCCTCAACGCGCAGGGCGTCAAGGCCGTCTTCGTCGGCACGGGCCAGACGGGCCGCCTCCAGGGCGCCCGGTACAGCATCATCCTCGACTCGCTGGTCAACGACTTCCTCACGGGCGAGATCGAGCACGTCGTGTGGTCCGCCTGGAAGAACGAGAGCCCTGACATCATCGTCGTGGAGGGGCAGGGCGGCCTCACGCACCCGGGCTACCCGGGCGGCTACGAGATCATCTGCGGCGCCCGCGTCAAGGGCGTCATCCTCCAGCACGCCCCCGGCCGCAAGACGCTGGACGGCTTCCCGCAGTACCCCATGGGCGACCCGGCGCGCGACGTCGCCATCGCGGAGACCCTCAGCGGCCACCCCCTCGTCGCCATCACGCTCAACCACGAGGCCCTCGACAAGGCCGGCGTCGAGGAGTGGAAGAAGCGCCTGGCCGACCGCTTCGGCAAGCCCGTGACCGACGTGCTCCTCGACGGCCCCCAGCCCCTGGTGGACGCCGTGGTGGCGCGCTTCTCCCTGGCGAAGCGCGCGTGAGGGGGCGCTCCATGAGCCGTCCGGACCTCAAGTTCTTCCGCGAGCTTCGGGTCAGCGATCCCGCCCTGAAGGCGGACGCCAGCACGAGCGCGTACACCTTCGTCGACCGCAAGGGGAAGCGCAGCGAGATCGCCCTGCACTGGAAGTTCCCCGTCCCGCTCTACGCGGAGGCGGACCCCGTGATGCGCAACCACGCGCGCCTGCACCACGCGATCCCCTCGCTCAACTACGGCCTCTTCTGCGACCGCGTCGTGCTGGAGGGCCCGCTCGCGCGCGAGGACGCCGAGTACCTGCGCGCGATGCAGCGCGTGACGGCGCGCGAGCAGTACCTCACGCGCTTCGTGCGCGACGAGCCGCACCTCCTCATCAAGCCCGAGTACCACGTGAGCCCCGAGGACTTCGAGACCGAGGCCGTGGACGACCTGGCGGAGATCGTCGTGGAGGAGGAGCGCGTCGAGGGCCCGCCGCGCAAGGTGGACCCTCGGCGCTACGCCGTCCTCTCCAGCGGCGGGAAGGAGAGCCTGCTCACCTACGGCCTGCTGCGCGAGCTGAAGCGCGACGTGAGCCCGGTGTACGTCAACGAGAGCGGCCGCCACTGGTACACCGCGCTCCTCGCGCACCGCCTCCACGAGCGGACCGACCCGCGTACGCGCCGCGTCTGGAGCAGCGTGGACCGCCTCTACGTCGCCGCGAACCGGCTGCTCCCCTGCGTGAGGCCCGACTTCCAGCGCGTCGCTGCGGACGTGTACCCCATCCAGCTCTTCACGTTCAACAGCTATCAATTGGCCGTCGCCGGCCTCTGCCTCCACGAGGGGATGGGCACGATGCTCATGGGCAACGAGTTCGACGAGGGGCCCTGGCCCGAGGTCAAGGGCGTGCGCCACTGGCACGCCATCTACGACCAGTCCCAGGAGTTCGACCTCGTCCTCAACGCCTTCTTCGCGCGCAAGCCCTGGGGCGGCCTGCGGCAGACCTCCCTCCTGCGGACCATGAGCAGCCTCCTCATCGAGGACCTCCTCGCGACGCGCTACCCCGATCTGCTGGCCGCGCAGACCTCGTGCCACGCGACGCACATGGAGGAGGGCCAGCCCGTCCCGTGCGGCCGGTGCAGCAAGTGCCTGGGCGTCCTGCTCTTCCTCCTGGCCGGCGGCCACGACCCCGCGCGGCTGCGCTACAAGAAGGGGGACGTGGAGAAGCTCGGCGCGCGCGTCGCGACGACGCACGTCAAGGTCGACCAGGCCGAGGCCGAGCACGCCATGTGGCTCGCGCAAGGGAAGGGCTGGCGCTTCGAGGGCTCGCTCAACGGCTTCGCGCCCCGCGAGCACGCCGAGGTGCAGAAGGTCCGCTTCCACCCCGAGATGAGCCGCCGCGACGCGATGCCCGCCGAGCTTGCCGGCTCGCTCTACCCGATCTTCCTGACGCGCGCCAAGGGCGTCATGGAGAAGCGCGGCGAGGCGTGGGTCCCTGCGGAGCCGTGAGGATTTTCTCGTACAGGAACGCGTCGTTGTTCGCGTACTGCGTGTAATAGTTGGGAAGCCGCCGCAGCAGCTTGTAGCCGCCGCGCTCGTAGAGGCGGATCGCGTCGGCGTTCTCCACGTTGACCTCCAGCACGACGCGCTCCATGCCCAGGCGCGCAAGCTCGGCCTCGCACGCGTCCATGAGCTGGCGCCCCAGGCCGAGGCCGCGGCGCGAGGGGTGGACATTCACGGTGTAGACGTGCCCGACGCGCCACGCGCGGTGGTGGAACGCGCCCACGAAGCCGGCGACGCCCGCCTCGTCCTCCATGAGGAGGTTCACCGCCTTGGCGCGGCCCAGCGAGTAGCGGTACTCCTCCGCGCCATACGCCTGGTTGGGCGGGTAGCAGGCGCGCTCCAGCGCCAAGGCCGCGTCGAGGTCCGCCAGCGTCGCGGGGCGGATCGCGATCACAGGAACCCCCCGATGGTGGGCGAGTCCAGGAAGGCGCTGTCATAGAAGCGCGCCGTCTCGTCCGCGAGCCGATCCGCGGGCGTGCCCAGGGCGGCGAGGACGCGCGCTCGCACGGCCACGTCCGCCGTCACCTCCGCGAGCCGCAGCCACGTCGCCGGCTCCACGCCGATGGCGTACTCCTCCTCATCCACCAGTGCGTAGACGCTGCCCACGAAGAGGCGGCGCGCCGCGAGGGAGCGGAAGTAGGGCGCGAGGTCCGCGGGCGCGTCGCGCCAGCCGGCGATCCCCTCGACGCGGCCGCGCGGGTGCAGGTCGCCGCGCTCGTCCATCTCCAGCACGTCCAGCGCGGAGCCGTCGCGGGCGAAGGTGAGCCAGCGCAGGTCGGGCGCCAGGTAGAAGGGCCTCCGCGTGACGTCCTCCTCGGCGAAGGGCGCCAGCGCGTCCTCCCATGCCTCGTCCGCGTCCGACTCGTCCCCGCCCCGGCGCAGCGCGGCCTCCAGTCCGGAGCGCGTGAGGAGCGCGGCGAGGTCCGCCGAATCCACCACGGCGTCCGCGTCGCCCCACGCGCCGGCCCGCCGCGCCTTGCGCTGGAACGCGCCATACGTCTCGCGGGCCTGCCGCTCGTGCCGCTCGATCTCGCCCGCGGGCGCGTTCGCCAGCACGCCGGCCTGGAACGCGGGCGCGAGGTCGCCCCCCGGCGCGCGCTCCACGCCGCGGCAGGTGTAGTTCACGTAGACCTCGGGCTCCTCGGCGAAGTGCAGGTGGAAAGGGAAGTAGCGGCAGTGCGCGGGCCGCAGGTCGTACTGCGTGCACTGGCGGCGCTCCAGCAGCGTGCAGGCGCCGCACTTGTTCTGGAGCCCCAGGTACGTCCTGCCGTCGCCTACCGTCACGGGCAGGGCCCGCGGCTTGAGCCTCGCGCGCAGGAGGGCCAGCTCGCGCCCCGAGGCCTCGGGCTGGAACGTGCAGCAGAAGCCGCACCCCTCCAGGCACGCGAAGCGGCGGTCGGCAAGCTCGGCGGCGCGCATGTCCGTCGCCGCGCGATGCCGGCTCCTGGGCCTTCAAGCTTTGGAGCCTGCGGACGCAGAGCCGATCTCACGAGAACGGCCAAGACCGCGCCCTCGGCTGCGAGTCCGGAGGCATTCCCTTGCGAGCACTCTCCTTCCTGCTGGCCGCCGCGATCCTCGTGGCGTCCCTGGCCGTCGTCGCGAGCCCCGCGTCGTCGTCCCCCGACACCCCGGCGCCCTTCCTCGTGGGCTTCGGCATCCGCGACATCACGCCCTCCAACGACCTCTCGCAGGACGGGCAAGGGCACGTCTACCTGGGCGGGTTCGGCTTCGGCTGCTGCCGCCTCTCGCAGGGCACGGAGTACCCGGTGCGCGTGCGCGCCATGGTGGTGGGCGACGGCGAGCGCAACGTCGCGCTGGCCAGCGTCGAGGTGCAGGGCTCCTTCGCCGCGTACCAGGACGGCGCCTTCGGGCAGTACGACGTCGCGAAGGCCGTGGAGGCCGCGACGGGCGGCGCGCTGCCGAGGAGCCACGTCATCGTGAGCAGCGACCACTCGCACCGCGGCGCGGACACGACGGGCGTCTGGGGCGGCGTGCCCGACGCGTACCTCGCCTTCATCGCGGCGCAGACCCGGGGCGCCATCCTCGACGCGTATGCCGCCGAGGCGCCCGCGCGCCTGCGCGTGGCGGAGATCAACGAGAGCCAGTACGTCTCCAGCGACTTCAGCGCGGCCAACCAGGACACGCCCGACGGCATGTTCCGCCTCCTCTACGCCGAGACGCCCGAGGGCCGGCTCGCGGGCGTGTACGGCACCTTCGCGTCCCACGCGACGATCCACGGCTCCGCTCCCTTCCTCTCGCCCGACTGGCCCGGCATCGCCAGCGACAAGGTGAGCGCGCTGGCGGGCGGCGTCCCCGTCGTCCTGGGCGAGGGCGCGGTGGGCCGCACGCACGGCGCGGGCGACCGCAGCCACTACGAGGACCTCCTCGCCGCGGACGTTGTGGCGGCGTACCCCGCGTCGGAGTACGTCACGGTCCCGGGCGTGGACGGCGCCGAGAGCGCCATCGCGCTCAACGCCTACAACGGCATCCTCCTGGGCGGCATCACCGCGGGGCACCCGGGCTGCAACGCGCCCGCGAACCCCGTGAGCAGCGGCTTCCAGAGCGCGGGCGTCAACCCGACGTGCGTGCCCATCGGCCGCGCGGACACGCCCCCGTGGATGGTGGGCAACCGCATCACGACGCTGGTCTCCGCGGTGCGCATCGGGGACGTGCTCCTCTGGGGCGCTCCGGGCGAGATCTACCCCAACGCGCAGTGGGCGATCCAGCAGCACGTCCAGACGCGCCACGTCATCGTCCTGGGTCTCGCCAACGACCAGCTGGGCTACCTCATCGCGCCCAGCGAGGACTGGTACAAGATCGCCAGCAACCCCACCAGCGACAACACGCTGTTCAACGTGGACGTCACGGGCGGCGACCACGTGGAGTGCGCGGTGCTCGACCTCGCGCGCCAGCTTGGGTTCAGCACGGGCCCCTCGGTGGCCTTGGGCGGCGTCAGCGCGGACGACCCGGCCATCTGCAACGCGTGGGCGTTCGAGCCGCGCGCGCTGCCCACGTGAAGGTCAGCGGATGCCCGTGTGCGCGCAGGCGCGCAGGGGGGTGAGCGGCGTCACGACGGCGTTGGAGGCGAGCTTGCCGGCCGCGGCGAGCTTCTCCTTGGCGGCCTTGGCCCAGCGCTCGCCCTCCTGGCCGTTGAACCCCTCGACCTTCGAGACGAGCCCCGCGGCGTCCACGTGGACGTGGCCCAGGAGAAGGAACTCGCTGGGGGCGCCGCGGCCCGCGAAGGGGGTCAGGCCCGCGCTGGTGTACGCCCGGATGCGGCCCATGGGGCGCAGCGCGCCGAAGGCGTAGACGTTGGCCGCGGGAAGGTGCGCGAGGACGATCTCCTTGTCCTCAAGGCTGGAGATGAAGGCGGGCGCCTCGGGCGCGTTGGGCCTCACACGAGGCCATAAGCCGTCCTCACCTTAAGTTCGGCCCCCACCCCCCAGTGAAGCCAAGGGGAATCGGGGAAAAGGGGATGCGCCCGGCCCAAGGCCGGGCGCTCATTCATTCGCTGGGCTCAGAAGCGACGGCCGCCGCCGCCACCGTAGCCGCCGCCACCGCGGCCGCCGCCGTAGCCGCCGCCCCGGCCGCCACCGAAGCCGCCCTCACGCGGGGGGCGGTGCTTCTGGAAGCAGTCGCGGCAGTAGACGGGGCGACCCTCGGTCGGCTTGAAGGGGACCTGGGTCTGCTTGCCGCAGTCGCTGCAGACGGCGTCGAACATCTCTCGGGGGCCCGAAGGGGGGCCACGGTTTCCACCGTACATTGTTATCTACTCTCTTGGGCCAGGGCACGACAGAACGAGACGACGACGAAGCGCTTGGACGAACGGCGGCGACTGCGCCCACGCGGGGGCGCTTTCCGGGGTGCTCTTACCCGCAAACTCACCAGTCGCCTCCATACATAAACTCGCCGGGTGCGAGGCGCCCGGGCCGCGGAGGGCTCAGAAGCCGCCCCGGTTGTGGTGGTGCTTCTCGGCGTGGTTGTGGGGGGCCTTCTTCTCGGCTTCCCGCTGCATGCGGATCTGCTCCCGTTCGGCTCGGCGGAGGGTCATGCGAGGATCACCGGTCCAACCTCGGCCCTGGAGGTGCTTCCCCCTTTCGGAAGGCCAGCCTGGGCGCTCCGCGCCTCGCGCGCGTGCGCATATACGCGCGTGCGCGCGTGCGTACGCGTGGGTGACGCGCGCGGGCGCGCGCCCGCGCGCCTAGGTTCGGAACCCACCCTTCTTGTACGATGGAGATGAACAGGTCAAACCTTCCTCCCCGAAAACGGTTAAGTCGGAGCGGCGCCAGTGGCACCTCCCCGGACCTGGCCCCCATGAAGATCCTCGTCGTCTCGGAGAAGGACATCGCCGCGAAGAAGATCGCGCAGCACCTCAGCGGCGGCGACTTCGACCAGGAGAAGGTGGGCGGCGTCAACGTCTACAGCTTCACCGAGGGCAAGGGGAAGGCCAAGAAGGAGACGACCATCGTCGGCCTGCGCGGCCACATCGTCAGCCTGGACTACCCCAAGGAGCACCAGCGCTGGAGCCTCGCCAAGCTCCCCGAGCTGGTCTGGGCCGAGCCCACGAAGAAGGTGGACAAGGACGCGAAGCCCATCGGCGACGCGGTGAAGAAGCTGGGCAAGTCGGCGGACCTCGTCATCCTCGCGACCGACTACGACCGCGAAGGCGAGCTCATCGGCGTCGAGGCGCTGGACCTCATCAAGGAGGTCAACCCCGACGTGGAGGTGAAGCGCGCGCGCTTCAGCGCCCTCACCAAGGAGGAGGTCACGCGCGCCTTCGCGAGCCCCGCGCCCGTGGACCACAACCTGGCGGACAGCGCCGCCGCGCGCCAGTACGTCGACCTCGCGTGGGGCGCCGCGCTCACGCGCTTCCTCTCCATCAGCGCGGGCCAGCGCGGCCAGGACTTCCTCTCGGTGGGCCGCGTGCAGAGCCCGACGCTCGCCCTCATCGTGGACCGCGAGAAGGAGATCAAGGCCTTCGTGCCCACGCCCTACTGGGAAGTGCACGCCACGGTCCACAAGGACGCGACGTTCGGCGTGACGCACGACGAGGGCCGCTTCTGGGACAAGGAGAAGGCCACCGTCGCGCACGCGAAGGTCGCCACCGCCAAGAGCGGCACCGTGGTCAAGGTCGAGAAGAGCAAGCGCACGCTCCAGGCGCCCACGCCCTTCGACACGACGACCTACCAGCGCGCGGCCGCCGCGCTGGGCTACAGCATCAAGCGCGCCGACAGCCTTGCCGAATCGCTCTACACCGCGGGATACGTCTCGTACCCCCGCACGTCGAACACCGTCTACCCCGCCTCGCTCAACCTCAAGGAGATCGTCGACAACCTCTCCGCCAAGGGGAGCCCCTTCGAGAAGGACGCCAAGACGGTGCAGGACCGCTGGCCCGTGGCGCCCACCAAGGGCAAGAAGGAGACGACGGACCACCCGCCCATCCACCCCACGGGCGTCGTGCCCAAGCCCACCGACATCAGCGGCCCCGAGTGGCGCGTCTACGAACTCATCGTGCGCCGCTTCCTGGCGACGCTGAGCGACCCCGCGCAGGTGGAGCGCCTGAAGGTGTCCGTGGCCATCGCGAGCGAGCCCTTCAGCGCCAACGGCCAGCGCCTCCTCGTGCCCGGCTTCCTGGCGGTCTACCCCTACAGCAGCCGCGAGGACGTGATCCTCCCCGCCCTCGCGGAGGGGGACGCGGTGCAGGTGCGCGGCGCGGAGCTGCTATCAAAAGAGACGCAGCCGCCCAGCCGCCTCACCCAGGCGCGCCTCGTGCAGCAGATGGAGGAGCTGAACCTCGGCACCAAGGCGACGCGCGGCGACATCATCCAGCGCCTCTACGACCGCGACTTCGTGCGCGGCAAGACGCCCGAGCCCACCGAGACGGGCTTCGCCATGATCGACACGCTGGAGCACTACGCGCCCATCATCGCGAAGCCCGAGATGACCGCGGCGCTGGAAGGCGAGATGGACCGGATCGCCGAGGGCGAGCTCCCCCTGGTCGCGGTGGTCGAGGACTCTCGCAAGCTCCTGGAGAAGGTCGTCAAGACCCTCGACGAGAACCGCGAGGCCATCGGCGGAGGCATCCGCAAGGCGCTGGACGCCAAGAACACGCTGGGCACGTGCCACAAGAGCGGCCACGCGCTCATCATCCGCCGCAGCAAGGCGGGCAAGCGCTTCGTGGGCTGCTCCGGCTGGCCCAACTGCGACGTGACGTACCCCCTGCCGCAGTACGGCAAGATCGTGCCCGACAGGACGACGTGCCCCGTGTGCGCCGCGCCGGTCATCCAGGTGGTCAACCAGGGCAGCAAGCGCGGCCCGTGGATCACCTGCCTCACCATGGGCTGCAAGGGCGTCGAGGAGCGCGAGGCCAAGATGCGCGACGAGCGCAAGGCCCAGCGCCTCGCGGCGGAGCTCCTGGAGAAGTCCGAGGCCGAGGGCGAGATGCCTGCGGGCGGCGCCTCGGATGAGGACTTGGGCGTCGAGGAAGGGGCTTAGGCAGTCGTCCGGCCGCGCCGCAGCGCGGCCAAGAGCGGGGGTTTCAGGGGGCGAAGCCCCCTGACGTGAAAGCCCCGTTCCAGCAGACGACCAAACGTCAGAGTGACTGCCTATCCCCGCCACCGGGCAGCGAGCATCCCCAGCGCCGCCAGCGAGAGCGCGGCTCCCACCAGCAGCCACGCGAGTCCTCCGCCCAGCGTGTCGCGCGCCACGGGCGCCACGGCGAGAAGGGGGGAGAGCACGCCCAGCGCGCCCACGATGGCCACGCTTCTGCGGCGGCGGTCCTCCAGCGAGGCGCCGGCGGCCCATGCGAGGCCCATGGAGAGGAGCCCCAGGAAGAGGGCGAAGAGGCGCGCCGTCGCGTCGAGGTCGGGCCTCACGAGGGTGTAGACCACGGGCAGGTTCGCCACGGCCGCGCCGCTGAGGAGCGCGAAGGGAACGAGCTTGGCCCGCACAAGGCGAGCAGCGGGTGGAGGCGCTTCAAGGCATGCCTACGCGTCAGGCCGAAGGCGGGTCGGCGCGGAACGTCGTCGCGTCGTAGGGGTACGCGCGCTCGCCGTCCAGCCGCCAGCACGCGACGCGGGAGGAGGCGCTGCTCGCGCGGATCTCGCAGAAGCGCTCGCCGTCGGCGTCCGCGCGCAGCATGAGGAAGCGCGTCGTCTCGCCCGCGAGGCCGCCGCACGCGCAGGCGAAGGGGCGGCGCGAGAGGATGGCCGCGGCCATGGCGGCCTCCTGCTCCCAGTCGTCCGCCGCGTGGTGCATGGTGAGGCCGTCCTCCTGGGGCGTGCTGCACGTCTGGCAGCGGCGCCAGAGCGCGACGCGCGTCGAGTTGCGCATGCCGCGGTAGCGCCTCAGCCACGCGACGACGGCGGGGCCTTCGGCCTCGGGCAGCACGCGCACCTCGGTCATGGCGCAAGGCTTCGCCGGGCGCGACACGTCCGCCACGATGCGGTCCAGGAGGGGAGCGAGCCCGTCGTAGCCCGCGGAGGAGGCGGTCCTCAGCAGGTGGATGATGGGGATGAGATGCACGATGGCGCGCGACGCGTCGACCACCTGGAGCATGGGCTCGTGGGGTCCCTCGGCGATCCAGATGGCGTCGGAGCGGGCGCGAAGCCATTCGCCGACGAACGCGGCGGCCTCCAGCACGGGCGCCTCGTCGGGGGCGGCCTCCGGGGGCAGGCGGTCGCGGACGAGCGCCACGAGGTCGGAGGCGGTCGGGAGCGCGGAAGCCTCGGGAACGCCGACCTCCTCGCCGAAAAGGCGGCCGAACATGGCCATGCGCCCCGTGACGTCGGCGGTGGGAAAACCGCCCGTTGCGCTCATGCGTCCCGGCTGGCCGGGGCGAGTGCTAATAGCCCTTTGGCCACCCCGTCGGTGGGGTCCCGCGGGCGGCCTGCCGGGCTGGCGGCTCACGCCTTCGGCGCGGTCGCCTTGGCGGCGAGGCCCTTGAAGTCGAAGTCCATCTTGAGGAGGTCCTGCTTGATGGCCGAGACGTCCATGCGCGAGCCGATGATCTTCTTGAGGAAGGGGAGGGGCTTCGCGTCGCCCACCATGACCATGCCGATGAGGCGCCCCTCCTTGAAGATCGCCCGCCGGTAGACGCCCTCGGCGACGACGCCTTCGAGGATCTCGTCGCCCAGGATGTTGCCCACCGACATGACCGGCTTCTCGAAGTGGTCGATGCTGTAGAAGTCCACGTGCTCGAAGGGGGTCTTGTTGCCGTGGAGCATGTTGAGCGCCGCGACCTCGCCCTGCTTCTTGGCGGAGGCCCAGCTTCCGTTGATGTTGACGCGGTTGAGGATCACGTCGTAGTACTGCGCGACGTCGCCCGCCGCGTAGACGTTGGGCACCGAGGTCTGGAGGTACTCGTTGCAGAGGATGCCTTCGCCGGTCTTCACGTTGGAGGGCGCGACGGGGCGCAGGCTCATGTTGAGCCCGATGGCGGCGCCCACCGCCTGCACGGGGTAGGTGACGCCCTTGTCGGTGACGACGCCGCTGACGTGGTTGCGGTCGTTGACGGTGAAGTGCGTGGGCGTCTCGCCGAAGACGCACTCGACGCCGATCTCCTTGAGGTAGCCCTCGACGATGGCGCTGCCCTCCTTGTTGAGCCCCTCGCGCCACCAGCGGTTGCCGCGCATGACGTACTTCGTCTCGCACTTGTGCTTCGCGAAGATCACGGCCAGGTCGATGCCCAGGAGGCCCGCGCCGATGGCGACGGCCTGGTCGCTGGCCTCGGCGGCGGCGCGGATGCGGCGCGCGTCGGCGAAGGTCCAGAAGGTGTGGACGCCCTCGGCCTGCCCGTTGGGGACGGGGTAGGGCCGCGGCAGGCCGCCCGTCGCGAGGAGGAGCGAGTCGTACTCGAAGCGCGAGCCGTCCTCGCAGATGACGACGTTGTTCTTGTCGTCCACCAGCGTGACGTTGGTGAAGAGGTGGTAGTCGACGTTCCGCTCCTCGTACCACTTGAGGTCGTGGATGCGGCACTTCTGCTCGTCCTTCTCGCCCTTGGCGAAGTCCTTGATCTGGACGCGGTTGTAGAGCGGCTCGCCCTCGCCGGTGATCTGGACGATGGACGCCTCCTTGTCGTTGGCGCGCAGCGTCTCCACGGCGGTCGCGCCCGCGATGCCGTCGCCGATGACCACGAATCTCCGGGGGGCCACGAGGATCGCTGCGCGACCCGTCCCTTCCTTCTTTAGCCTTTGCCTCGGCGGAGGTCAGCACGCCGCGCCCGCGGAGCCCGCGAGCCGCCCCTCGGCGTCGGTGACGAACACGGCGTCGTAGCAGGGCGCGCAGTCGGAGGCGCCGAACGCGAGCCCGACCACCACCGGGAGCCGCACGCAGCCCACCAGCGTCGAGGTGAGCGTCACCGTGCCCTGCACCGTGGCGCCCGGCGCCTGGAGCGCGTCGACGCCCAGCGAGGCCGCGGGGTCGTCCCCGCGCGTGCCGCCCTGGAACGTGCAGCCCGCGGGGCAGTCCAGCCGCAGCCAGGTGCCGTTGGGGAGACGCGCGACGTCCGCCGCGCCGCCCTGCGCGCGCACCGCGGCGCCCTCGCCCGCGACGACGGGGACCCACGCGGTGCCGGTGGCCGACCCCTGGAGCGCCATCACCTCGCGGGAGCGCGTGGGGGGCAGGAAGCAGCCCGCGACGAGGAGCGCCCCCACGACGACCACGGCCGCGCCGGCGCGGGGCCAGCGCCGCGCGAGGAGCCTCCACGCGACGGCGGTGAGGCCTCCCAGGAGGAGGGCGGCGAAGAGGCCCAGCCCCAGGGCGAAGCCGGCAGGCACCACAGGAAACGCACCCCGCGGAGGCCCCTAAAGCGTTCCTGTGGGAACGTTGAAGGCAACCCTGGCGCTGGGGCGGGCGTGCAGCCCATGGTCGCCGCTCCCGGGAGCCCGCGCAAGACCGCCGTGCCGGAGGGCGCGCGCCTCGTGCTGAAGCCCGTGGGCTACGTCGTGCGGCGCAGCAGCCGCGCGGACGACCTCTCCATCATCAACGGCGCCCGCGCCTCCTTCGCGAAGCACAAGTCGCAGCTGGGCCCCGAGGACGTGATGACGCCCGAGGAGGCCGACGCGAAGAACGCGCGCCTCGCCGCGGGGGAGCGCCCCGTGCAGGCCGGCCTCGTCTACCGCCTCCTGGGCCAGGGCCACGAGACTCCGTGCGAGCAGCACGGCCTCCTCGTGCACGTGGTCGACGCGCCCGCGCTGCTTCGCAACCTCGTGCCCGACGAGGTGGACGGCGAGCACCACGGCTCCCGCGTGAGCTTCCCCTGGACGTGCAACTTCCGCCACGCCATGACGCTCCACCGGCGCGCGCGGCACAGCGGCGACCGCGAGGTCCTGGGCATCGCCTCGGCGCTTCTCCTCGCCTTCCACGAGCAGGGCGTCGAGCACGGCACCTCGGCGTACCTCCGCAGCCAGCGCATGGACCTGGACACGCTCAGGATCGAGGCGGAGCCCGGCGCGAAGCACGTCCGCGTCCTCGCCAACCCGCCCACGGAGGCGGACTGCGTGCGCGCGATCCGCCAACACCTCGGCCCCCTCGTGCAGGGGCTGGACGACCAGGGCGTCGTCGACCATTGCGCGCGCCACCGCCCTCTCCTGCTGAACCTGTGGGTCTTCACGTGGCAGCTTCGCGCCATCATCCACGTCTTCTGGGACCTCGTGCGCCACCGCAAGAGCAGCCCCAACGGCGAGAGCGGCCGCTACAGCGTGCTCATGGACGAGTGGATCGAGCTTGGCCTGGACGAGGTGCGCACGCAGAAGGGGCACCCCCTCAGCTACGAGCGCGGCACGGCGGACCCCGCCATGGCGCAGGAGTTCATCGACGACCTCAACCGCTTCAACGCCGAGGGCGTGCGCCTCTACCGCAAGTGGGTGGAGAAGAAGGTCGCCCGCGAGATGGCCTCCTGGTTCGAGACGCTGGCCAAGTTCCGCACCTTCGTCTGGACCTTCCGCGGCCTGGGCCTCGCCAACATGGTGGGCCTGCGCAACCACCCCACCGCGCTCCACGAGCTGAGGCTCTACGCGGCCGAGATGGAGGCCGACATGAAGGCCGAAGCGCCGCTGCTGCACCGCGCGTTCGAGGGCGACTTGCGCCGGCACGCGCCGTGACCCTTCGACCGATGATCTAGAAACGCATAGCCCCCCGCGGGGCGCGCCCTCGGCGGTGACCTCGTGCTCCGCCGGGCCCTCCTCGCCGCCGCGCTCCTCGCCTGGGCGCTCCCTCTCCCGTCGGCCTCCGCCGACGACGCGACCTGCTTCGCCAACATCGGCGCCGACCTCCTCTCGGCGCGCTACGTCGCGCAGCACGCCAACGGCGCGACGGAGAACGTCACCCTCTTGAACCTCACGCAGGGCGACAACGTGACGGCCACGCTGGAGATCGCGGGCAACGGGGACTGCGACCACGTGCCCTTCCGGCTCGCCGCGTTCGAGCGGGTCCAGTCCAACGAGAACCAGCTCTTCGACGAGTCGCAGGTCTCGGGCAACGCGACGGACGGGCAGCCCTTCACGCTCGTCCTGGGCCCGGTCGCGGTGCCGAGCTGCTTCTTCGAGGTCGACCTCTTCCTGGGCGAGGGCCCCACGACGCGCCTCCTGGACAGCGGCACCGGCGGCTCGGACTTCTGCGGCCCCGGGCCCTTCACGTGCCCCCAGCCCGCCGCGACGCCGGCGCCCGGCTCCATCACGCTGACGTGGGACGCCGTCGCGCACGCCGAGAGCTACAACGTCTACCGCGCGGAAGGGGGCGGGGCGCGCGTCCTCCTGGGGGACGTGCTCGCGAACGGCACGGAGCCGCTCTCCTTCGTGGACGGGACCGTCGTCGCGGGCCACACGTACCTCTACACCGTGACCGCGGTCGGGTTCGACCGCGAGACGACCGGCTGCAACCCGCTGCAGGCCACCGCCTCCACGGAGGTCCCCGTGTTCCCGACCGCGGGCGCGGCGCTGCTGGCGAGCGCGGGCGGCGTGGCGGTCGCCCTCCTCGTGCGGCGGCGCGGATAGTCCAGGACCATCGCTCGGCCGCGCCGCAGCGCGGCCAAAATGGGGGGTTTCAGGAGGCTCGCCCCCTGACGTCTCGGTCGTCTGCTGGACGTTCCTTCACGTCAGGGGGCTTCGCCCCCCGAACCCCCCGCTCTTGGCCGCCAGGCGTAGCGCTCCATGTCGACGCGGCCGTCCTTCCCCAGCTTCACGCCCTCCGCCGCGAGCCGGTCCATCTGCTCGCGGCGCCACTCCGGGTTCATGATGGCGATGCGCCCGTCCTGCGTGATGACGCGCCACCACGGGAGGCCGCGGCTGATCTGGAGCGCGCGGCCCACGAAGCGCGCCGTGCGCGGGTAGCCCGCGATGGTGGCGACCATCTTGTACGACGCGACGCGCCCCTTGGGGATGCGCTTGACG
This sequence comes from Pseudomonadota bacterium, assembly GCA_021325135.1. Classification (GTDB taxonomy): domain Archaea; phylum Thermoplasmatota; class SW-10-69-26; order JACQPN01; family JAJPHT01; genus JAJPHT01. Next base: position 135,098 of record JAJPHT010000039.1, read on the forward strand.
ACCCGCGCGATGGCGTGGTGGTACTTCTCGGGCTCGTCCGCCTTGGGCACGCGGATGCCACCCGCGCGCCCGATCAAGGTTCTTCCCCTCCGCCGCGCTTCGCCCCGCATGGCCCGCATCAGCACGGGGACCGGCGACGACGGCACGACCGCGACGGTGGGCGGCGCCCGCGTGCCCAAGACCTCGCTGCGCATCGCCGCCAACGGCGCCGTGGACGAGTTGAACGACGTGCTGGGCCTCGCCGCCGCGCTGGCCACGCGCCCCGAGCTTCGCGAGGAGATCCGCGGGCTCCAGCACGACCTGTTCACCGTGGGGGCCGACCTCTCCGCGCCCCCCGGGGCGTCCACGCTGCGCGTCACGCGCGCGATGGTGGAGCGCGTCGTGGCGCGCGAGGACGCGCTGGAGGCCGCCCTCCCGCCGCTCAAGCACTTCATCCTCCCCGGCGGCACGCCCTGTGCCTCCGCGCTCCAGATGGCCCGCAGCGCGGCGCGACGGGCCGAGCGCGACGCGTGGCGCCTGCACGCGGAGGAGGGGCCCGCGAGCCGCGACGCGCTGGTCTACCTCAACCGGCTCTCCGACCTGCTCTTCCTGCTCGCGCGGGACGAGAACGTGAAGGCGGGGGCCGAGGAGCGCCAGTGGCTAGGCCGCGCCGAGGAGCGCCGCCGCTGAGCGCGCGACGTAGAGCGCGAGGACGCCCGCGAAGAAGGCCAGCACGACGGCGGCGCCGTAGGACACGGCCTCCTCGAAGCGGCGCACCCGGCCGGCGCCCGCGCGCGCGAGCGCGGTCCACGCGGCAATCCACAGCAGGAGCCCGCCGAAGAAGCCCACCGCCGCGAGCCAGCCCAGCTGGAGGAACCACGTCGCGCCGAAGCCCAGCCACCACCCCCAGTTGAACGGGCTCGTGACGACGGTGACGTAGGAGCGCGCGAACGAGCCGCGGCCCGAGGCGGGCGGAAGCTCGCCATGCCGGCGCGCCGCGCGCCACGCCTCCCACGCGAACCACGCCATGAGCGCCGTGCCGGCGACGCCCAGCGCAACGAGGAGCCAGGGCAGGCCCGCGACGACGCGCGCGACGCCGAAGCGCATGAGCAGGAACATGGTGAGGTCGCCCGTCACGGCGCCCAGGCCCGTGAGCCAGCCAGCTGCGAAGCCGCGCCGCGTCGCCTCCTGGGCGATGAGCGCGTTGGCGGGGCCCGGGGGCGCGGCGAGGCTCCACGCCAGCGCGACGCCCGCGAGCAGCGGCGCGCCGAGAAGGGAGAGGCCGGGGTCCACGCAGCGGGAGCCCTCGGCCGGGAAAAAGGTGTTGGGAAAAGAGGAGAGTCGTGAGGGGCGAAGCGCCTCACTTGGCCTTCTTGGCGGACTTCTTGCGAGCGCTCTTCTTGGCGCCCTTCTTCGCGGTCTTGCGACCCTTCTTGGCGGTCTTGCGCGCGGCCTTCTTCGAGGACTTGGCAGCCATTGGCTTAGCACCCTCGGATCGAAGATGCTGTTTGATGGAATAAGAACCTGCCGAAAAGTGTCGAACTCACGCGTCGCGCCGGCCATCGTTCGGAGATGATCGCATTTTCGCGCGCGGCTTCGATAGCTCGATACGCGCTGCCCCGAGAAAAACGTTGCCGCGCTCTAGTACAGCGGCAACGATCCCGTGATCTTGTCCACGTCCGCGTCGCGCGCGGGGCCGATGCCGAGCACCGTGATGGTGCCGGCCGGCAGCTCCGTGTGGCCCGCGTCCGCGATGAGGGCGGTGGTGAGCCCCAGCCTCTCGGCCTCCAGCTTCAGCCGGAAGAGGTCGGCCTCCTTCTCCGCCTTCACGACGACCTTCTTCTGCCCCTCGTCCTTCCACGCCTCGAACACGTCCTTCTGGTGGCGCATGGCTTTCAGCGCGCAGTCCACCGAGGCGTGCCCCACCTGCGCCGCGAGCTTGCCCGCGCTGAGCTTCAGGTCCTTGCGGGCGACGATCACGAGCTTGGTCCCGAGCGAGGGGGGCATCGTTTCCTCGAATCCGGGTGGGGCACTTGTCTCTATCTAGGCCGCCTGGTCAGGCCTGCTCGATGCAACCCGAACCCACGAACCACCGGACCAGAGTCTTACTGTGGTCCGGTGGTTCGTGGGTTCGGGTTGCATCGTGGAGCGCGAGCCGATGGCCCAACCTTTTTCAGCCGGCCCAGCCTGGCGAATGACAGATGCGCGACGCGCTGGTGGTGGGGGGCGGCCCCGTGGGCGGCCAGGCCGCACGCCTCCTCGCCGCGAAGGGGCACGACGTCCTCCTGGTGGAGGAGCACGCCCGCGTCGGCGAGCCCGTCCAGTGCGCGGGGCTCTTCACGCCGCGCATCTTCGACCTGGTGGACTTTCCGCTCTCCCGCGTCCACCTCAACGACGTGCGCGGCGCGAACGTCCACAGCCCGTCGGGGAAGACCGTCACCCTGGACGGAGGCAAGACCATGGCCGTCGCGGTGGACCGCGGCGAGTTCGACCGGCAGTGCGTCGAGAGCGCGCAGCGCGCGGGGGCGGAGGTGCGCACGCGCGTGAAGGCCGTTTCCGCCGAGCGCGACGGAGCGGGGCTCCGGGTCAAGCTGCGCCTCGCGGACGGCTCGGTGGTCGAGGAGCGCACGCGGCTGCTCGTCGGCGCCGACGGCGTGCAGGGGCAGGTCGCCAAGTGGTTCGGCCTGCCGCGCGCCCGCGAGGTCATCCCCTGCTACGGCGCCCAGGTGGAGGGCACGAAGCTCACGCCCACGCACGTCGAGATGTGGGTGGGCCGCGAGCGCGCGCCGGGCTTCTTCAGCTGGATGATCCCCACCAACGCGGAGGGCACCGCGGGCAAGGTCGAGGTGGGCGTGGACGTGAAGGCGCCCCAGCCCGCCCGCTTCTACTACGAGCGCATGTGGAAGGACGACGCCTCGGCGCGCTTCCTCCGCGACGACGCCTACTCCTGCTTCGACATCTGCGCCTGCATCCCGCTTGGACCCATCAAGGCGACCACCGCCGCGAACGTGGCGCTGGTGGGCGACGCGGCGGCGCAGACCAAGCCCACCTCGGGCGGCGGCGTCTACACGGGCCTCGTCTGCGCGGGCCACCTCGCCGACGTGGCGGACGCTGCGCTGCGCGACGGCGACCTCTCCGAGCGCCGCCTCGCGGAGTACCACAAGCGCTGGGACGCGGACATCGGCCGCGAGCTGTACGTCGGCTGGCGCCTGCGCAAGGCGTTCATGCACCTGCGCGACGACCAGATGGACGAGCTCTTCGCCCTGCTGGACGACCCCGAGCTTCTGGGCATGGTGAACCTCCTGGGCGACATCGACTATCCGTCGCGCCTCGCCCGGCCGCTGCTGCGCAAGGCTCCGCACCTGTTCAAGTTCAGCATGCCCTTCGTGCGGTCGCTGTTCGACTGAGCCTCACGCGCGGCCCAGGTCGCGCCGGTCGAACGCGGCGACGGCGACGCCCACCAGCGCGACCGCGACGCCCGCGAGGACGGCGAGCCCCGCCCAGTCGGGCCCGTGGAGGATGGCCGGGCTGCCGTCGTAGTACGAGAAGAGGGAGGCCCAGCGCAGCGGGCGCGCGCCCTCGACGAGCTTCGAGACGAGGTCCAGCACGTAGGCCCCCGCCGCGACGGCGGTCGCGACGGCGATGGCGAGGCCGCGGCGTCCGCGCAGGGCGCCTGCGGCCAGCGCGAGCGCGCCGCACGCGGCGGCCAGGAGGACCAGCGAGGCCACCTCCGCGGCGAGCCGGACGAGGCTGAGGTCGAGCCCCACGGCGAGGTCCGCGACGAGGAGCGTGGCGAAGAGGACGAGGCCCAGGACGAGGAGGCCGGCGCCCAGGGCCAGCGCCTTCTGGAGCGCGGCGGCGCGGCGCGTGAGGGGCGTCGCGAGGACGAGCTCCAGCTGGCCGCGCTCCTCCTCTCCTGCGATGAGGTCGCTGCCGCGGCCGATGGCGTAGACGAGGAAGAGGATGGGGAGCATGGCGCTGAACAGCTCGGCGTGGAGGTAGCCCGCGCCGGTGGTCAGGCTGTCGATGCCGAACGCCGTCTTCAGCGCGGGGGGATACGCGTCGAGGATCTGGTCGAACTTCGCGGCCTGGTCGCGCACGGTGGGGAAGAACGCGGCGAGGAAGCCGACGTAGATCACGATGCCGATGGAGAAGCCCACGAGCGCGCGGCGCTGGTCGCGCAGCGACTTCAGGGCCACGTTGCGCAGGAAGAGGCCCTCACGCGGCATGCGGCTCCTCCTCTCCGTAGAATCCGAGGAACACGTCCTCCAGCGTCGGGTCGCGCACGCGGAGATCCACCAGGTCGCCCCGCGCCAGCGCTTTGACCAGCGCGCCCGTCTCGCCCCTCACGGCGCAGCGGAGATGGTTCCCTTCGACGCGCGCCTCCAGGACGCCGGGCACGTCGCGCAGGAGGGCGAGGTCGGGCGGCGTCGCGAAGCGCGCGTCCACCCGCCGCAGCGCGCGGGCCTTGAGCCCCTCCATGGTCTCCACCGCGACGAGGCGGCCCTCGCGGATGATGCCGACACGGTCGCAGAGCGCCTCCACCTCGGGGAGGACGTGGGAGGAGAGGAAGACCGTGGCGCCGCGCTTCGCGGTCTCGCGCACCAGGGCATTGAACCGCTGCTGGATGAGAGGATCGAGGCCGCTGGTGGGCTCGTCGAGGACGAGGAGGTCGGGCTCGTGCATGAACGCCTGGACGAGGCCCACCTTCTGCTTGTTGCCCCGCGAGAGCGCGCGCACCTCGCGCGCGAGGTCCAGGTCGAGCCGCTGCGCCAGCGCCTCCACGCGCGCCCACTCCACGCCGCCCCTCAGGTTGGCGAAGTAGCGCAGCTGGTCGCCGACGCCCATGCGCTCGGCGAGGCCCGGCTCGCCGGGGAGATAGCCCACCCGCGCGCGCAGGCTGGGGCCGTCCCTGCGGGGATCGAGGCCGAGCACGCTCGCCTCGCCCGCGCTGGGCCGCAGCATGTCCAGCAGGATGCGGATGGTCGTGGTCTTGCCCGCGCCGTTGGGGCCCAGCAGGCCGAACACCTCGCCGCGGCGCACCTCCAGGTCGACGGACTCGATGCCGCGCGCCTTCCCGTAGCGCTTGGTGAGGCCGCGCGTGAGGATGGCGGGCTCCATCGCCCTCACGAGGCCGCGACGACGCTATCAGCGCTTCGGAACCGGCGCTTTGCATCTTCCCTTCCGCGGCATGAACGGGGGCCGCTCAGGGCTCGCGCTGGAGGGAGCGCGCCTCCTCCTCGATGCCCTGGAACGCGGCGCGGGAGCGCAGGGCGAACGCGACGGCGGCGAGGAGGAGGATCAGCGCCGTGAGGCCGGTGCCCCACGGGTCGCCCAGGAGCTTGTTGAGCGCGGCGACGAGGAAGATGGAGAGGACGATGAGGCCGAGGACCGCGAAGACGAGCGCGATCACCGCGTCGCGCGCGCCGCGCAGCAGGAGCTTGCCCGCGCGGCCCAGCGCGCCCACGAGGCGGCCCACGAAGGCGAGGCCCGAGCGCTGCGCGGCCTCGATCTCGCCGCGCAGCGCGCGCACCAGCTCGATGACGGCCGCGACCAGCGCGCTGGCGGTCGCGCGCACGACGTCCTCGAAGCTGTCGCGCTCGGGCGGAGGAGGCGGCGCTGGGGCGCTCATGATGGAGGAAAAGGACGGCAAGGCCGGTCAAGGCCTTGCCGGTTCGCGCCTCAGAAGGGCGAGGGCACGGGGTCGCAGGTGCAGGGCCAGGTGCGGGGGTCGAGGCCCGGGGGTAGGCTCGGGACGTCCGGCACGTGGCAGCCGCCCGCCTCGCTGGGGTCGTCCGTGAAGATGCACGGCTGGGGGTCGCAGGTGCACGGGGGCGCGGCCATGGCGAGGGGCAGCAGCGCGGTCGCGGCGAAGGCCGCGGCGAGGACGAAGGCGGTCGCGCGCATCAGTGGTCCACCGGGATGGGGTCGCACGTGCAGGGAGGGGGCGTCAGCAGGTCGTGGACGCTGGGCAGCGGACCCACGCTGGGCGCGCCGGGCACCGACGGGCAGTAGGACTCGTCGCCCACGAGGCAGTGCGCCAGGTTGGTCACGGGGTTGGGATCGCAGGTGCAGTCGGGCCACGCGCTCGCGGGGACGGCCAGCGCCAGGAGCGCGGCCGCCATCGCGAGAGTGCCCATCGCGAAGATCTTCATGCTGTCAAGCCTCTTGGCCCGGGGGCGGGCCTTGCCACGCACTCGCACGCCACCACTTGAGCGTTCCTGCGGCCCTCGTCGCGCGTATCCCATCGGCTGCAACGGGGCTCGTTGACTTGTCTAGGGGGCGACGCGCAGGCGCACCGCGCCCCCTTCGCGGCGGCGCTCCAGGAGGCCCGCGCTGGCGAGGCGCTTCGCGGTGCGCGAGGCGTAGGGGAGCGAGAGCCCCGCCTCGCGCGCGGCCTCGCCCAGCGTGGCGTCGGGGCGCGACTCGACGGCGCGGAAGAGCCGCCCGCACGGGCCGTCGCGCAGGAACGCGGCGCGGCGCATCTGCGCGGGGCTCATGCTGCCCGCCACGAAGTAACGGCGGAAGCCGGGCGTCGCGACCGCGACGAGATGCCCTTCGCGCACGAGCACGGCGAGGTGGTGCTCGCCCAGGCCGTGGCCGCTCCCCAGCTCCGCCGCGAGGGCCGCCGCGTGGATGCCCGGGTCCTCCGAGACGCGGCGCAGGATGCGCTGGCGCGCGGCCGAGTCGAGGACGGCGCTCCCGCGCAGGCGCGCGAAGAGGCCCAGGAACGCCAGGAGCGCGATCGCGGCGAGGGCGCCCGCGGACGCGATCGCCACGACGAGGACCCTGGAAGGGAGCGCGTCCCCTGGCGCCTTCCCTGCCACGCCTCCCGCGAGCCCGATGGCGGAGGGGAGGTCGCCCAGCGTGGCGACGCGCGGCATGGCGAGGACGTGCTCGTAGACGCGCCCGTCCGCGAGCGACACGGCGGCGCGCGTGACGTTGAGCGCGGGGTCCACCGCGACGGGCGTCATGCTCTCCGCGACGGGCGAGCCGACGCCCACCTGCGCGGGGCCGCTTCCGTCGGACCACGCGCGGTAGAGCGCGAACTCGGCGGGCTGGCCGGCGGACGAGGGGTCGAGCTGCGCCCAGCGCTCCAGCGCGTCCTCGAAGCCGGCGCCCGTGGAGGGCACGTCCTCCGCGCCCAGGTCGCGGGAGGGCCAACCCAGGTCGTCCACGAGGGAATCCGAGCCCGGGTCGGAGGGCGAGCACGCGGCGAGGGGGCCCGCGACGGACTTGCACACGACGGCGACGGGCGCCGCGCCGCGGGCGGAGAAGATCAGGCGCCACTCGTGGGTGCGCGCGCCCGTCGCGTGCTCCACGCGCGTGTCGAGGCGCGCGCCCACCAGCGCCGCGTCGGGGCGCGCGAGGACGCCCTGGAGGTCGCGCAGCGCGAGGCTCGCCCGCGCCGCGTCCACGGCGCTGGCCAGCGGGAAGGGGATGCGCCCGCCGCCGTCCGACGGGCCGTGGAGCGGGTCGATGGGGCGCGCCGCGGCGGGGCCCGGAGGAAGGGGCGCGCTTGCGGACGGGAAGGGCGCGGCGCCCGGCGCGAGGCCCAGCAGGCGGTACGACTCGCCGCGCGCGGGCGCGCCGGCGCTGGCCACGACGCGGCGCGCCTCCACGGGGTAGGCGACGCCCTGCGCGAACCAGATGACCGCGACGTCGACGGAGGTCGCGTTGCGCGCGGCGCGGGCGACGGGCACGACGCGCAGGCCGTCGCGCTCCTGGGCCGCGCCGACGCGCCAGCCCGCGCCCCACGCGGGGCAGAGGTCGTCCAGCGCGTCGCCGGGCGTGAGCGTCCGGCCCTGGGTCGGGCTGCGCAGCAGGCAGGGGAAGCCGTCGGTCGCGCCGAAGCGCATCACCTGGAAGAGGACGCCCTGGTCGGCGTTGGCCGCGCCGGCCGCGACGAGGGCCAGGCAGCCCGGCCACGACTCGGCCGTGGGCGCGATGCCGGCCCCCTGATAGCGGACGACGAGCTGCGCGTTCCCCTCATCCACGGTGGAGGTGGCCGGGCCGACCACCGCGGAGCACGAGCCGCCCGTCTCCACGAAGCGCGCCTCGACGCCGGAGACCGCGCGGCCCCACGCGTCGGGGAAGGTGGCGTTCTCCCAGCGGAACGGGACCTTGGAGGAGCCGCCCGTCGAGTAGACGCCCACGTCCGCGAGGCTGGGCAAAGGGACCGCGATGGCGTGCCCTTGGGGCGCAGCCCCGGAGAGGGCGGCCAGGTCGACCGCGTCCTGAGTGAGGCCGTAGCAGCCTGGCTCGCTCCCGTCCCAACCCGGGTCGGGCGCGGCGACGAAGCCTGCGCGGCCCTCGCCGAGGCAGCCAGAGAGGTCGACGGTCTGGGCCGAGCACTCGGAGGCCTGCGCGGCGTCGACCGCGACGCAGAGGCTCACCTGGTATCGTCCATCCCCCAGCGTGAGGCGCTGCTCGGTGACGCCCGCGGCGTAGTCGCGCTCCACGACGACGTCGGCGCCGCCGGAGGCAGGATGGGCGGTGAGCCGGCCGTGCCAGGGCGCGGTGGAGTCCACGCGCACGGCGAGGGCGCGGTTGGGCGGCGCCGCGGCAGCTGCGGGTCCCAGCAGCAGCGCCACGACGAGGACGGCGACGAGCCTCATGCCTCCTCCGCGGAGTCCGAGTTACGGGCAGGCCTCATCAAGCTTCGCCCGCGAGGCAGCGGTGGCCAACGGAGACGCTCTGGTCGGTGAGGCCCAGGCTCGTCGTGAAGTCCACCTCCAGGGCCCGGTGCGGGCACGAGGCCACGTCGACGGAGGAGACGCCGCCCACGAGGACGGAGTGGAGCGTCACGGTGTACGACGGGGACTTGGCCGGCACGTCGAAGGCGAGGCGCTCGCCCTCGGCGGGCTCCACGAGGCGCACGAGGACGGGAGCGCCCGTCGCGTCGTCGACCTCCAAGACCGCGCGCCCAGCGGCGCCCGTGTTGTTGACGACGACGCGCAGCAGGTCGGAGGGCGGCGCGCCGGGCGCCGGAGCAGGGGCCGCCGCCGCGGGCGCCGGGAGGGCGGGGGCCGGGGCGGAGCCGCCGCGGGGGGCCACGGCGAGGGCGACCACGGGGATGGTGAGGAGCAGCAGGCAGGCGAGGGCGACGGGGAGTTTTCTCATGGCGGAGCCTCGAAGCGGGACGACTGCCGCCGCGGCCATGAGGAGTTTGGGGAATCCCGGCAACTCCTCCCCACGCCGTTTGCCGGTTTGGTCACCTTAAATAGTCGTGCGCACACAACGTTCAAATGGAGCAGGCCCTACTCGCGGCCTGAGCGTTCTCATGGCGACCCCGGAGCTTGAGCCGAAGCAGATGGGCATCGACCGCGGCGTCGTGAACCGCGAGATGTTCGACCACGCCAACGAGGAGCGCTTCGCGTTCCGCGCCGCGCAGGGGCTCACGGAGGAGATCGTCCACAAGATCTCCGACCGGAAGAAGGAGCCCGAATGGATGCGCGAGTTCCGGCTCAAGTCGCTGAAGATCTTCCACGAGAAGCCCCTGCCCATGTGGGGCGCGGACCTCACCAAGCTCGACCTCTCCAAGATCACCTACTACGGCGACCCGGGCGTCAAGGAGACGAAGAACTGGGAGGAGGTCCCCCAGGACATCAAGGACACCTTCGAGAAGCTCGGCATCCCCAAGGCCGAGCGCGCGTACCTCGCCGGAGCGGGCGCGCAGTACGAGTCCGAGATGGTCTACCACAACCTCGCCAAGGAGTGGGCGGACATGGGGATCACGTTCATCAACTGCGACGAGGCCCTCAAGAGCCACGAGGACCTCTTCCGCAAGTACTTCATGAAGGCCGTCCCGCCCACGGACCACAAGTTCGCGGCGCTCCACGGCGCCGTGTGGTCGGGCGGCACGTTCCTCCACGTCCCCAAGGGCGTGAAGATGGACGCGCCCGTGCAGGCGTACTTCCGCATGAACGCCGAAGGCTTCGGCCAGTTCGAGCACACGCTCATCGTGGTCGAGGAGGGCGCGCAGGTCCACTACATCGAGGGCTGCTCCGCGCCCAAGTACGAGAACAGCAGCATCCACGCGGGCTGCGTCGAGGTCTACGTCAAGGAGGGCGCCCGCGCGCGCTACTCGTCGGTAGAGAACTGGAGCCGCCAGACGTACAACCTCAACACCAAGCGCGCCCTCGTGGAGAAGAACGGCTTCATGGAGTGGGTGAACGGCAACCTGGGCAGCGGCGTCACCATGCTCTACCCCATGTCGATCCTCAAGGGCGAGAACGCCCGCAGCGACATGACCGGCATCGCCTTCGCGGGCCCCGGCCAGAACCAGGACACCGGCAGCAAGGTGCAGCTTCTGGCGCCCAACACGTCGTGCAACATCGTCTCCAAGTCGCTGGCGACCGGCGGCGGCATCACCACCTACCGCGGCCTCGTGAAGGTCGGCCCCGCCGCGAGGAACGCCAAGGTGAAGGTCGAGTGCGACGCGCTCCTCCTGGACGACAAGAGCAAGAACTTCACCATCCCCGACATGCAGATCGCGCAGGAGAAGGTCGAGATCGCCCACGAGGCGACGGTGGGCAAGATCAGCACCGACCAGATCTTCTACCTCATGAGCCGCGGCCTCACCGAGGAGCAGGCCAACGTGATGATCGTCAACGGCTTCATCGAGCCCATCACCAAGGAGCTGCCCCTGGAGTACGCGGTCGAGCTCAACCGCCTCATCGAGCTCGAGATGACGGGCTCGATTGGGTGAACGTCCGTTCTGGGGAAGCCGTCCCCCTCCTCCGGGCGGACAGGGTGGGATATACCCCCGGCGACCACCCAGGCATGGGACCGCCATGGCCGACGCCCTCCCTGCCAAGCGCCGCCTGAGACTGCTCATCGTCGACGACGAGCCCGAGATCCGCCGCCTCGTCGCGGTCAGCGTCGCGCGCGCCCTGCCGGAGATCGACGTCTCCCAGGAGGGGACGGGCGCCGACGCGCTGGCGCGGCTGGCGAAGGAGCCGGCCGACTTCATCCTCTCCGACTTCCGCATGCCGGGCATGGACGGGCTGGAGTTCCTCCAGCGCAGCATCGCGCTCGCGCCGCAGGCAAGCCGCATCATGGTGACGGCGTACCCCGACACGATGCTGGCGATCCGCGCGCTCAACGAGGGGCACATCGCGCGCTTCCTCACGAAGCCCTTCTCGCCCCGCGACATGGTGGACGCGCTGCGAGCCCTGCTTGCGAAGCGCGAGGCCGCCGAGGCCAAGGCGCTGGGGCTCGCGAAGGCCTTCGCCGGCGCGGGCTGATCTACTTCTCCGTCGAGGCGCCCGCGCGCAGCAGGGCCGCCTGGTCGCGCACCAGCGCGCCGTTGGTGGTGAGGAGGGCGAAGTCGCGCCCCACGCGCACCTTGTCGTCGTCCGGCATGGGGTGGACGAGGAGCATCTCCTTGCCGTCCACGGCCACGGTCAGCGTGTGGAGCGGCGCGCTCGTCCAGCGGACCGCCTGCGGCCACGCCTCCACGACGCGCTCCACGCCGCCGTTGGCGCTCGCCGCGCGCGGCAGCACGACCTCGACGATGCCGCGGCGCGCGTCCGGCACGCGCTCCAGGTGCCGCAGCATGCGGTCCCAGCCGCCGAGGCTGCACGCGACCAGCAGCGACTCCTTGGCCTCCTCCATCATGCGGTCGATCTCGCGGGCCACCGCGCGGCGCGTCAGGATCACGCGCGTGGAGCCCGCCTCCAGGTCCCCCGCGCCGGAGAGCTCCGGAGGCTTGAACGCGACTTCCAGATAGCTTTTCTGCGACTCGATCTTGCCGATGCGGTCCCGGAGGTCGGAGATGCTCCGGTCGAGGTAGATGCTGATGGGGGTCGCGCGGTACTTGCGGTTCTCCTCCAGCAGGATCTCCACGAGGCCCATGGATTGCAGCTCCTCCAGGATCTCGTAGAGGCGGTTGCGCGGGATCTGGGCGGCCTTGGCGAGGCTTCCGGCGGGGAGCGCGGGGAAGTCCAGGAGCGCGAGGTAGACGCGGGCCTGGTACTCCGAGAGCCCGTGCTCCAGCAGAATGCCGAGGCGGTCGACGCTCATCCTCATGGGGTCGTTCCCGAGGGGTGGAGCCTTCCCCAAGCTAAGAACTTGCTCACTTGTTATTCACAACTTGTTTCTAACCGGAGGCCCGATCCTCGCGGTCGCCCAGCGCCTCCATCTCCCGCGCCGCACGCCGGCAGACCTCGATGGCCTCCGCGTCGTGGTGGAGGAAATTGAAGATCAGCAGGAGGAGGTCCTGCGCGCGCAGCGGCTTCTGCACGTAGGCGTCGATGCGGGCCTTCCGGATGCGCGAGACGGGCGCGGGGATCTCGTTGTAGCCCGTCATGAGGATGCGGCCCGCCATGGGGTTGCTTGCAAGTGCGGCCTCCAGCACGTCGACGCCGTCGCGCCCCTTCATGCGGAAGTCGCTCACCACGAGGTCGAACCTGCGCTCGCGCAGCAGCGCGATGGCGCGCTCGGGGTCCGTCTCGGTGGTGAGCTTGATGTCGAACCCCTTGAGGTGTCTCAGGAGACCCATGAAGAATTGGCCGATCTCCGGAAGGTCGTCCACCACCAGGACCTCCCGGGTTCCCCCTTGCGCCGCGTCCTGGGGAGGCCTGGTCATCGTCGTGCCCGGGCCCCGCTGCGTTACCTTCACTTAACTTCTTTCCGGATTCCTTCCGAGGAGCCGACCGCCAGCAGGCCGGCAATCGAGAGCGCGGTGGCCGCGGCGTGGTACCACGTGAGGGGCTCGCCAAGAAGGAGGGCCGCGAGCCCCACGCCGAAGAGGCCGTTGGTCGCGAAGAGGACGGTGGTGCGCGTGGCGCCGACGCGCCCCAGCGCGACGTAGAAGAGGACGCTGGAGAGCGCGACGCCCACGAGGCCGGCCGCGAGGGCGAGCAGCCAATCGCGCGGCCTGCCGCCCGGCGGCCCCGCCAGGAGCAGCGCGGCCAGGAGGACCGCGACGCCTCCCGAGAGCGTCTTCAGCGCGATGAGTCCGCGCGGGTCGTGGACGCGCGCCAGGGGCGCGCTCGCGGCGTTGTCCACGGCCCACAGGCAGGCGGCGCCCGCGACGAGGAGCGCGCCCAAGGCGGTGGTGCCGCCGCGCGCGCCGCTGCCCAGGCTCACCGCGATCGCACCCAGCGCCAGGAGGCCCGCGCCCAGGGCCTCGCGGCCGCGCAGCCGCTCGCCCAGCACGAGGAACGCCAGGAGCGCCGTGGCGCCCATCTCCAGGTTGAGCAGCAGCGAGGCGTCCGCGGCTCCCGTGCGCGCGAGGCCGAAGAAGAGGAGGATGGGCGCGGCGATGGCGCCCGCGGCGACGACCAGCGCCATGCGCGGCCGCTCGCGCGGCGCGAGGCGCGCGCGGCGCGCGAAGGGGAGCATGGCGAGCCCGCCGCCCGCGTAGGTGAAGGCGACCAGCCAGAGGGGCTGGAGGCCGTCCACGAGGACGAAGCGGGCGGCCACGTTCACGCCCGCGAAGCTGGCCGCGGCGGCCAGGGCCGCGAGGATGCCCACGCTTCGCGGCCGCATGGCGGCTCACGGCGTCTGCGGCGGGGGCAGGTCGGCGCGGGGCTCCTCGGCGGGCGTGCCCGCGAGAAGCTGGAGCCAGGCGACGGTCGCGATGGCGCCCGCGAGGCCGGTGAGCACGAGGCCCACGAGGGCGAGCAGCTCGCCGAAGAGGGTGGGGCCGTCGCGGCTGGGGCCCAGCATGAACTGGAAGAGGAACGCGGCGCACGCGAGGAAGCCCGCCAGCGCGCCCGCGAAGGTGAGCTTGGGGTGCCCCGCGCGCGTCGAGGCGTAGGCGCCCACGACGCACGCGACGCTCACGACGACCGCGCCGCCCACGAGCAGGATGCGGAAGGTGGGTGTCTTGGGGCCCACGAGGTCCAGCAGCGTGAAGGCGCCCCAGATGGGCCCCACGGCGGCGAGGTGCAGCGTGGCGTTGAGGCTGGGCGCGCCGCGGCCGGGCCACGCGACGCGGGGGAGCGCCTGCTCGAAGGCGTGCGTGACCAGCGCGCCGCCCGCGTAGGCGAGCAGGAGCGTGAGGCCCGGCTCCAGGACGTAGCGCATGGTCGCGTCGTCCAGGAGGCGCACCGTCTGGAAGAGGAAGAGAGTGAGGACCGCGAGCACCGCGGAGGCGGGCATGGCCCAGCTGAAGAAATGGCGGCCGCGGTTCATGAGCAGGTAGCCCACGACGCCGTAGCCCATGAGGAGGGCCACGCTGAGGACGACGAGCCACGGGTTCTGGACCGTGAGGCCGTACATGCCGCCGGTGAAGGCGGCGACGCCTCCGGCCGCCAGGAGGAGGCCGCCGGCGTTGGAGAGGAGCCGGTCCTTGCTCGGTTCGGGCATGGCCGACCCAGTTTCCGTTGGGGCCATCAAGCTGTTGGCGGAAGATTCCAACGCCCGGGGGTTTCAGGGGGCGAAGCCCCCCTGAAGTGAAGCCCCGTTCCAGCCGATGACAGAAACGTCATGGGCAAGCCCCCCGCCAACGCGGGTCTTGCCATCTGCTCTACGGGCCGGAGGGCGCCGCGGGCGGGGGCGCGACGACCTCCACCGGGCGCGGTGGGATGAGGACCCAGAGCGCCAGGTAGGCGATGACGCCCGGCAGAAGCCCGGTGAGGATGAGCGCGACGACGAAGATGGCGCGCACCAGCACGACGTCCACCGAGTAGTAGTCCGCGAACCCGGCCGCGATGCCGGCGATCCAACCCCTCTGGGGGTCGCGCAGGAGGCGCTTCATGGAGCCGTCCATGGGACCCGGATCGGCGTCCTGGGGAAAAGCCTGCGCCGGAAGGTTCCTTTCAGGAGGGCCACTGGTCGACGACCTCCAGCTTCACGGGCTCCGCCGTGAGGTCGTAGGCGCGCCACGAGTAGGCGTTGTAGGGGTACGCGATGATGAGGTGCGTGTGCCCGAAGTGGGAGAAGAACTGCCGGTCCGCGTCGGAGGGGATGGGGTACGGGCTGGGGTGGCTGTGCACCGTGCCCACGAGGGAGGGGTCGACGGGGAGGTGCCAGGTGTTCATGAACGTGTGGCTCCCGCCGCCGATCGTGCCGGGCACGAGCACCAGCTCGGTGATGACGCCCTTCTCGGCGCGCAGCGCGGCGCCGTATTCCCGCGGATGGTTCGCGCGCCCCATCTGCGCCATGACGTCCACGACCTCGCGGTGGATGCTGTGGACCTTGCGGCGCCGCGGCGCGACGGGACCGATCTCCCTCCCCTTTGCGGGGACGAGGGCGTCGACCTTCGTGGGCTCCGCGGGGGGCTTGCGGAAGAAGCGGTCGAAGAGGCCCACGTGCCGGAGCAGGGGGGCGCGCCGAAAAGGGTTGTGGGAAAGGGATGCACGGTCCCCGGGGGATGCGTTCCGGGGACCATGAGGGGGATGCGGGGGCGCGCGTCATCATGCGACCGCGAGGGCGGCTTCATAGAGGGTGCGAAGCCGCGCGCGCCCCTTGAGACCCTGGAAACCGGTGGCTGGCTTGGGCTTGAACCCCAGTGCACCGAAACTGCCGTCCGGTCTTGGAGGGCGGGACCGGAACAGCGCAACGCGGATAACCCGACAGAGGGGGTCATCGTCGTGCACTTCTCCACCGCCGGGGCCGACTTCGCCTGGGACCCCGAGGCGCGCCTGATCAAGGTCCACTTCCGCCGGATGCAGGAGACGACGATGCTGGAGCGCGAGGCCGCCGCCCGCGCCATCCGGGCGTGGACCCGCGAGGGGCCCTACGGCGTCCTGGCGGACGGCGAAGGGGTCGGCGAGACGGCGCCGGGCGCCTTGGCATTCTGGGCCGGCTTCTTCCGCCTCTCCCGAGCGCCCGTCCACATCGCGGTCGTGGGCTTCCCCGCCGAGCAGGAGCGCGCGCTGCGGGCGTGGGAGGCGAGGTACGGGCTCCGGCTGCGCGCGTTCGCCTCCGCGGGGGACGCCCTCGCGTGGCTCTCGGCGCCCGCCTAGCTCAGCCGGCTGCGCAGCCGGTGGTAGAAGTGCTGCCGGAAGCGCACGAAGCGCGCGCGCTCCTCGGAGGCCCAGAGGGTCAGCCGGTCGCCCTCGTGCATCTCGACCTCCACCTGGCCGTCCACGACGACGATGGCCTCCTTCTCGCGCTGCATGATGCGCGCCTGGAGCACCGTGTCGGGGGGAAGGACCATGGGGCGGCTGCTGAGGCTGAACGCGGCGAGGGGCACGACGGCGAAGCACTCCACGCGCGGGTCCACGATGGGGCCCCCCGCGCTCATGGCGTAGGAGGTGGAGCCGGTGGGCGTCGCGACGATGAGGCCGTCGCCCCGCAGGCGCACGACCTCGCGGTCGTTCCAGCCCACCTCGAACTGGAGGATCTTGGCGATGCGCTTCGTCTTCACCGCGACCTCGTTGGTGGCGTCGGGGAGGCGCTTGTTGTTGAGCGAGGCCGCGATCTTGAGCCGATGCTCCACGAAGTAGTCCCCCGAGAGGACGCGCCGCAGGCCGTCGGCCAGCTCGATGGGCTCGATCTCGGTGAGGAAGCCAAGCTCGCCCATGTTGATGCCGAAGACGGGCGCCTTGTTCTGCTGGAGGGCGTGGAGGATCGTGCCGTCGCCGCCCACCACCACCAGCACGTCCACCTTCATGTCCGCCAGGGGCGCCGAGGCGACGGGCTCCGAGAGGTGCTTGGCCAGTTCGTCCTCGACGACGAGGTCGGCCTTGCCGTGGAGGAACTGCACGACGTGGTTGGCCACCTTCACGCGGCGCGGGTCGCCCGGGCGCGCCGAGAGGCCGATCCTCATGGCTTCCCGGCCCCCAGGGCCTTGGCGGCTTCGCGCGTGGGCGCGGCGGTGAGGCCGAAGCGCGGCACCAGGGAGAGCGCCATGTCCAGGTCATCGCCCGCGCGGTCGAGCACGACGCCGTCCGCCTCGCGGACGATGAGCGTCGCGGCCGCCACGTCGATGATCCTCAGGATGGGGCGCGAGTAGTGGTAGCCGTCGAGGCCGCCCGCGGCGACGAGGCTCATCTCCAGCGCGGTGGCGCCGAAGCAGCGCATGGCGCCGGGGCCGGGGAGCAGCCCGGTCGTGGAGCCCACCGCGAAGACGTGGTCCTTGCCGGAGGCGCGCACCCGGATGGGCCGGCCGTTGCGCGTGGCGCCCTGTCCCGCGACGGCCTCGTAGCGCTCGCCGGTGCAGAGGTTCTGCACGAGGCCCACGTCCACGTCCGAGAGCGTCTTGCGCCCCAGGGCGAGGCTCACGCAGTAGAACGGGATGCCGCGCGCCGCGTTGGTCGTGCCGTCGATGGGGTCGGCCACCAGGAGCCGGTCCCCCTTGAGGTCGATGAAGCCGGCCTCCTCGGAGAGGAGGTTGATGCGGTCCTTCTTGCGGGCCTTGAGGATGCGGACGATCTCGCGCTCGGCCAGGTCGTCCACCATCTTGGTGGCCGTGCCGTCGGCGCCGATGCCCAGCTCCTCGCCCCACCGCTCGGGCTGCGAGTCCTTCACGACGCGGGCCACGGCGTCGGCCATCTCCCGCAGCAGCGCGAGGTCCGCGTCCGGGTCCGCCACAGAAGTTGTGATCCCCGGCACTCTTATAAAGGGGCTCCTCGATGGGCCGCCCGATCCCGGCATGTCCACGGAACAGGCAGAAGTTCGTCAGCTCAAGGTCGGTCGCTACGTGGTCATCGACGAGGAGCCCTGCAAGATCCTCGACATCACCACCTCGAAGCCGGGGAAGCACGGCGCCGCCAAGGCGCGCATCGAGGCCGTCGGCATGTTCGACGGCGTGAAGCGCAGCATGGTCTCCCCCGTGACAGAGAAGTGCAAGATCCCCATGATCGACAAGAGGAAGGTCCAGATCATCAACATGCACGGGGACCACGCCAACGTCATGGACATGGAGACCTACGAGCAGTACGAGCTTCCCATGAGCGCGGGCGAGAAGGCCGCCCTCTCGGCCGGCGCCGAGGTCATGATCATGGAAGCCATGGGCAAGAAGAAGTTCTACAACGTCGGCGACGACGAGTGACGCTCCACGGCGCCGCAGGCGCCACCCTCCCCCTGGGGGCTCCCTTTTTTTTTTTGAGGACACCATGACGCGCCCCAGGACCGACGCCAGCCTTTTCCCCGATCCCGCCCTCTCGCGCCCCGAGAGCATGCTGAGCTTCCGCGAGCGCCTGCACCAGACCGCGAAGCGCAACGACTCGTGGCTCTGCGTCGGCCTCGACCCCGATCTTTCCAAGCTCCCCGCCGCGGGCCCGGTCGCCGAGGAGGCGCGCCGCTTCCTCCTGGGCGTCATCGACGCGACGAAGGGCCTCGTGTGCGCCTACAAGCCCAACAGCGCGTTCTACGAGGCGCTGGGCGAGGACGGCCACGACGTCCTCTCCGACGTGTGCGCCCACGCGTCGCGCCACGCCCCCGTGATCCTCGACGCCAAGCGCGCCGACATCGGCAACACCGCCAAGGCCTACGCCAAGTGGGCCTTCGACGTGCTGCGCGCGGACGCCATCACCGTCGCCCCCTACATGGGCCGCGACTCGGTGGAGCCCTTCTTCGAGCGCCCCGAGCGCGGCTGCTTCGTCCTCGCGCGCACGAGCAACCCGGGCAGCGCGGACCTCCAGGCGCTCCGCCTCGACACGGGCGAGCACGTCTACGAGCGCACGGTGAAGCTCGCGCGCGGCTGGAACGTGCACGGCAACGTGGGCCTCGTGGCAGGCGCCACCGCGCCCGACGAGCTTCGCCGCATCCGCGAGCTTGCCGGCCCCGACATGCTCCTCCTCGTCCCGGGCGTCGGCGCCCAAGGCGGCAGCGCGGAGCACGCGATCCGCTTCGGCGCGAACGCCATGGGGGACAACGCCATCGTCAACGCCAGCCGCGCGGTCCTCTACGCGCCCGACCCCGCCAAGGCGGCGGCCGACCTGCGCGCCGAGCTGAACCGCTTCCGCGCGCGCTAGAGCCGGACGCGCTGAAGCGCGATCCCCTTGTGCATCGACTCCTTGAGATGCGCCGCGACCTTCACCTGCATCGCCTCGGGCGACGCGGCCGCGAACGTCGTGCCGCACAACAGGCACCGAAGGCGATCCATGAAGGTTCAGGCGCTTCAGGGGGTCAAAGGTTGCGCGAAGGGTCCGAAGGGCCCCTTCGGCTGACCACCTTCTCCAGGATCGAGACCGCCTCGTCCACCTCGTGCCCCGTCACCACGAGGGGCGGCGCGAGGCGCAGGACGTGGTCCCCGATGGCGTTGAGGAGGAGCCCCGCCTGCTCGGCGTCGGTCTTGACGGCCTTGGCGATGGGGGCCTCCAGCTCGACGCCCACGAGGAGGCCGAGGCCGCGCACCTCCTTGACGCCCGGCACGCGCGTCTTGACCTGGTCGCGCAGGTAGGCGCCGGTGACGTCGGCGTTCTCCACGAGGCGCTGCCGCTGGAGGACGTCCAGCGTGGCCAGGGCGGCCGCGGTGGCGAGGGGGTTGCCGCCGAACGTGCAGCCGTGGTCCCCCGGCGCGAGGAGCGCCGCTGAGCGGCTCGTGAAGAGGACGGCGCCCATGGGGACGCCCGACGCGATGCCCTTGGCCAGGGTGGTGATATCAGGGCGGACGCCGAAGTGCATCGAGGCGAGGAAGCGGCCCGTCCTGCCCACGCCGGTCTGCACCTCGTCGGCGACGAGGAGCGCGTCGTTCGCGGCGCAGAGGCGCTGGACGGCCTGCACGAACTCGGGCTTGAGCGCGCGCACGCCGCCCTCGCCCTGCACGAACTCCAGGAAGACGCCCGCGACGGGCTGGCGCGCGAAGGCCATCTCCAGGGCGACGACGTCGTTCGCCGGGACGTGGACGATGCCCTCGGGGAGGGGCCCGAAGTCCTTCTGGTACTTGGGCTGGCCCGTGAGGCGGACCGTGGCCGTGGTGCGGCCGTGGAAGCTCTGCTCCAGCGCGATCACGACCGCCTCCGGCTTGCCCTTGGCGTGCGCGTGGCGGCGCACGGTCTTCAGCGCAAGCTCGTTGGCCTCGGCGCCGCTGTTGCAGAAGAAGACCTTCTCGTAGCCCGTGACCGCGGCGAGCCGCTCGGCGCAGCGGAGCACGTTCTCCGTCGCGTAGAGGTTGCTCACGTGGATGAGCCTCTCCGCCTGCTTCTGGATGGCGCGCACGACGTCGGGGTGCGAGTGGCCGGTGCTGCACACGGCGATGCCGGCGATGAAGTCGAGATATCGTTTTCCGGCCGCGTCGTAGAGGTGGCAGCCCTGGCCGCGGTCCATGACGAGGCCCGGCGTCGCGTAGGTGGGCGCCAGCGAGGTCTCCCATCGGCCCTTGAGGTCCATCCTTCAGGCCTCCTGGAACAGCGTGCCGGCGTCGTGCCCCTCCGCGAGGAGGGAGAGGCCGGGCTCGTCGAGCACGCGCACGCGGGCCCCGCTGGCCAGGGCGTCAAGCGCGCCGCGGATCTTGGGGATCATGCCGCCGGTGGCGACGCCGCCCGAGATCAGCTCCTCGGCGCCCGCGCGGGTGAGCACGGGGACGGGCTTGCCGGTGGGCCCGCGCACGGCGGGCACGTCGGTGAGGAGCAGCAGGTCGCGGGCGCCGAGGCTGCGCGCGACGGCGCTGGCCACCTCGTCGGCGTTGCAGTTGAGAGGCCCCTCGGCGTCCACGGCGATGGGGCCCACGACGGGCGTGACGCCGTTGAACGCCAGGTGGCGCAGGAGGTCCGCGTTGACCTCGGTCACGGTGCCGACGCGGCCCAGCGCGGGGTCCTTGACGACGCCCTGCGTGGTCTGCGCGTCGCGGCCCGTGAGGCTCACGGCGGGCGAGCCCGCGAGGGTGAGCGCGTGGGCCAGCGAGCGCCCGATCTGGCCGAAGACGGGCTCCGCGATCTCCAGCGTCTTCTCGTCGGTGACGCGCAGGCCGTTCACGAAGCGCGCCTCGATGCCGGTGGCGGCGAGGGCACTCGTCACCTGGGCTCCGCCGCCGTGGACGACCACGAGGCGGCGGCCGGAGGCGCGCAGCGCGGAGAGGCGGGAGGCGAGCGCGGCGAGGCCCGAGGGGGTCTCGATGCTGCGCCCGCCGAGCTTGACGACGGTGATTCCGGGGTTGTGGGCCATGATATCAGATCAGGTGGTGTAGTCGGCGTTGATCTTGACGTAGTCGTAGCTGAAGTCGCAGCCCCACGCGGTGGCGCTGTGCTCGCCGTCGTGGAGATCCACGGTGAAGACGACGTGGTCCTTGTCCACGATGCGCCGCAGGCCGTCCTTGTCCAGCGTCTCGCACGGCTCGCCGGCCTTGAGGACCCAGGCGGCGCCGGCGGCGCTCTTGACCTGGATGTCCACCTTGGCGGGGTCGAACTCGGCGCCGCTGTACCCCACGGCCGCGAGGATGCGGCCCCAGTTGGGGTCGCGCCCGAAGACCGCGGTCTTGACCAGCGGGCTCTTGGTCACGCTGCGGGCCGCGAGGCGCGCGTCCTCCAGGCTGCGCGCGTTCTCGACGCGCACCTCCAGAAGGGTGGTCGCGCCCTCGCCGTCGCGGGCGATCTTCTTCGCCAGCGTCTCGCAGACGAGGTGGAGCGCCTCCTTGAGCTGGTGATAGCCCTTCGCGCGCGTGACGACGGGGTTGCCCGCCGCGCCGTTGGCGAGGACCGCGACCATGTCGTTGGTGGACGTGTCGCCGTCCACGCTGATCATGTTGAACGTCGCGTTCACGGCCTCGCGCAGCGCGGTCTGGAGCGCGTCGGCCTCGACGGCGGCGTCGGTGACGATCCACGAGAGCATGGTCGCCATGTTGGGGTGGATCATGCCGCTCCCCTTGGCGACGCCGCCCACGTGGACCACGGTGCCGTTGATCTCGGCCTCCACGAGCACCTCCTTGGGCACGAGGTCGGTGGTCATCATGGCGGCGGCGACGTTGCCCGGCTCGGCCGCGTCCAGCGTGCCGACGCAGTTCTTGATGCCCTCGCGCACGATGTCCATGGGCAGGTGGCGGCCGATGACGCCCGTCGAGGCGACGATGACCTCTTCGGGCTGGACGTTGAGGCAGCGAGCGGTGATCTCGGCCATCTCCAGCGCGTCGCGCATGCCCTGCTCGCCGGTGGCGGCGTTCGCGCAGCCGGCGTTGCACACGATGGCGCGGGCGCGGCCGCTGCGCAGCGTGCGCTCGCTGACGATGACGGGCGCGGCGCGCACCTTGTTGGTGGTGAACACGCCCGCCGCGGTCGTGCCGGGCATCGTGCTGTAGATGACGCTGAGGTCCTTGCGCATCCGCTTGATGCCCGCGGGGTAGCCCTGGGCCTTGAAGCCCTTGACCTTGTGGATGCCGCCCTCGATGACGCGGGGCCCCACCGAGTGGACCATTCAGGGACCACCTCCGAGGACGGGGAGGCCCAGCGCGCGCTCGAAGCCGCTCATGAGGTTCATGTTCTCGATGGCCTGGCCCGCGCCGCCCTTGACGAGGTTGTCGATGGCGCTCGTGACGACGTACACGCTGCCGTTGACGTGGGGCTTGACGTGGGCGAGGTTCGTGTTGCGGACGTGCTTCGTGTCGGGCTCGAAATCGACGATCTTGGCGAAGGGCTCGTCCGCGTAGGCCTTCTGATAGCGTTCCGAAAGCTCGGCCGCGCTGAGGGCAGGGCCCCGGGCGACCGCGTAGGCGGTGGCGAGGATGCCGCGGTTCATGGGGACGACGTGCGGCGTGAAGGCGACGTTGACGCCCCAGCCGCCCGCGCCCGTGAGCGTCTCGGCGATCTCGGGCTGGTGGCGGTGCGTGCCCACCTTGTAGGCGCTGGCCGACTCGTTCTGCTCGGGGAAGTGGTGCGTCTCGCTGGGCTCCTTGCCGGCGCCGCTGATGCCGGAGACGGCGTCCACGATGAGGAGGGGCTCCACGAGGCGCTGCTGCACGAGGGGCAGGAGCGCGAGCGCGCTGGCCGTGGGGTAGCAGCCGGGGTTCGCGACGAGCCTGGCCGTGCGGATGCGGCCCGCGTTGACCTCGGGCAGGCCGTAGACCGCGCCCTGCGCGAGGGGCGCCGCGCCGTAGTGCTTGATGGAGGCGCCGGGGCTCAGGCGGTGGTCGCCGGAGAGGTCGACGACCTTGACGCCCGCCGCGAGGAGGTCGGGCGCCAGCGTGCGCGCGACGCCGCTGGGCGTGGCGGTGAAGACGAGGTCCAGGTCCGCCAGGTCCGCGGGCGCCATGCCCGTGAACTCCTGGGGGACGAGGTGCCCGAAGGTGGGGAAGGAGGAGGCCGCGGGCTTCCCCGCCTTGGTGGCGGAGGCCAGCTTCGCGACCTTGGCGTGGGGGTGCGCGAGGAGGTGGCGGAGAAGCTCGGTGCCCAGGTAGCCCGTGGCGCCGACGATGCCCACGCGGAGTTGGCTCATGTCGGGCCCACTCTATGCGGTCGCGGGCTTCAGCGTGACGACGGATTTGGCGGCTCCCTGGTCACGCGTGTCCGATTCTGGTCAAGCCTGCCTAGGCCGACCAGCTCAGCGTGACCGAGCCCGAGGTGACGCCGCTGGCGACGAACTGGACGACGCGGCAGGCGCCCGTGACGGGGAACGAGGCGATGGCGCCGCCGTACTGGCCCGACGCGTCGCCCTCGGCGCAGACCTGGGCGCCCGCGCTATCCGCGTCCACGAGGCGCCAGTGGAACGAGACGGGCACGAACCAGAGGTCGTCCTTGAGCTGGAGGATCGCGACAGCGCCCTCCTGCGCGGCGGGGATCTGGAAGTAGGAGCCGCAGCCGCCGACGCGGACCTGGGTGGGGTCGAAGCTGCCCGTGGGCGGGAGGCCCCAGCAGCCGAAGCCCGAGTCGCCCGCGAGGAAGACGCGGTCCATGTTGAGGAAGGCCTGGTCCTTCACGTAGTAGATCGTCTGGCTCCCCGCGGTCGCCGAGGCGGAGGGCATGAGGGCGAGGACGAGGAGCGGAGCGAGCAGAACGAGGGGGCGGACGTATCGCACAACCATGGGTGGGAACCTCCCGAGCCGGCCTCAAAGATGGGCCGCGGCGGGCTTGAAGCTTCAGGCCCGCCGGTTTGCGTGGCCGGCGAGGGCGGGCAAGCGTCAAGCGCCCGGGACGCGTCGCCGTTCCGTGCGCGTCCACGCCACGCTCCACGGCTTCACGCCCAAGGAGCGCGAGCTGGACCTCGCCGAGGGCGCCGTGGCCGACGACGCGCCCCGCGCATGCGGCATCCGGCCTGAGCTGGTGCTGGTCTTCCGCGACGGGCGCCCCATCGCGGGCGACGAGCCGCTGCGCGAGGGGGACCGCGTGCGCATCCTGCGCGTCGTGAGCGGCGGCGCCAGTCTTTAGGCCGAGACGCGTCTCCCCAGGCGTTGGCGACCCTCGACTCCGAGATGCAGGCGCTGGCGGCGATCCTCACGGGAAGCTTCAGCCTCCTGCTCCTGGGCCAGTCCCGGGGCCGCCCGCCCGCGCGCTACCTGGGCGCGTTCCTGCTGCTCATCTCGCTCAACCAGGCCGCCGAGACGGCGCGGTCGCTGGCGTCCGACGCCGCGCAGGGGCTCCTCTGGTACCGCCTCGCGGACCTCGTGTCGTGCCTCGACCCCTTGGTGCTCCTCCTCTTCGCGGGCAGCCACCCCGCGCCCAACGCCCTCTCGCGGCCGCGCGTCCTCGTCCCCGCCGCGCTCGCCTCCTTTGCCCTGGCCGCCACGTCGGCCTTCCAGGCGCTCCCTTCGCCCGACCCCGCGACCCACGTCCACCCGCTGCTGCTCACCCTCTTCACGCTGGCCGCCTATGGCGTCGTCACCCTCTGGGCTCTCGCCCGCGTGCGCCAGGAGCCCGGCCGGGAGGACGCGCGCATGCTCTTCGCGGCGTGCGTCGTCCTCGCGCTCCCTGTCGTCATGCGCCTCTTCGACGAGGCCACCGTCTTCCCGCCCCAGTCCTTCACGCTGCGGCTCTGGGTGCACGTCGCGGGCGGCGCGGCCTTCCTCGCGGCGGCGGTGGCGCTGGCCCTCGCCGCGCGCCCCGCGATGGCGCCCCGCCCGGGGCTCCTCTGGGTCGCCCTCCTCGCGGCCGCCGCGATCCTCGTCCTGGGCAAGGCGAAGAACGTCGTCGAGATGCTCGGCGAGAGCGGAGCGACGCCGCAGATCCCCCTGGGGGGCCTCATCTACCTGGGGCGCGCCGCGACCTCGGTGCGCTGGCTTCTCGTGTGTGCGTTCGCGTCGGTCGCTCTCTTCTCGCAGGACGCGCTCCCCATGACGCTGCGGGCCCGGCGCCGCGCGGCGCGCGTGCTCATCGCGCTGACGCTCCTCGTGGGCGGCGCGGCCGCCGTGGCCTTCGCGCAGGTGTTCCTCCCCGGGGGCGCGCTGGAGGTCCCGCCGCAGGGGTGGCTCCTCCTCGTCGTTGCGGTCGCGCTCTCGCAGGGCTTTCGCGAAGGCGTGGACGCCGTGGCCGAGCGCTTCTACGGCGTGCCCCGCGTGGGAGACCGCGCCTCCGCGCACGCCATGTACGCGCGCGCCGTCTCGGCCTCGCTCCGGCGCGGGCGCGACCCCGCCCGCGACGCGGACGTGCAGCGCCTCCGCGAGGACCTGGGCATCGACGAGCCCACCGCCGCCCTGCTGGAGCGCGTCGCGGAGTCCGCCGAGGCGGGGCCCCTCGCCGTGGGCCAGACCGTGCTGGGGCGTTACAAGGTGGAGAGCCTCCTGGGGCGCGGCGGGGGCGGGCGCGCGTTCCTCGCCCGGGACGCGCTGCTCCAGCGCGACGTGGCGCTCAAGGAGGTGCCCGGCGCGGACGCCGCCGAGAGGGGCGTGCAGGAGGCGCGCGCCGCGGGGGCCCTCCACCACCCCAACGTCGTGACCGTGCACGACGTCCTGGCGCGCGGCGCGTTCACCGTCCTCGTCACCGAGCACTGCCGCGAGGGCTCGCTGGCCGACAAGGTCGAGCGCGACGGGCCGCTCCCGCACGACGAGGGCGCGCGCGTCCTGCGCGGCCTGCTGTCCGGGCTGGAGGCCGTGCACGCCCGGGGGATCGTGCATCGCGACCTCAAGCCGTCCAACGTCCTTCTCTCCGGGGGCGAGGCGAAGATCGGGGACTTCGGCATCGCGCGGCGCGCCCAGGAGGAGACGGTGGACGCCGCGGGCGGCTGGGAGGGCACGCCCGCCTACCTCGCGCCCGAGGTGCGCCGCGGCGGGCCCGCGACGCCGCGCTCCGACCTCTACGCGGTGGGCGTCCTCGCGCGGGCGTGCCTGCGCGCGCCGCTGTCGCCCGCGCTGGAGGCCGCGATCGTCCGCGCGACGCAGGAGGACCCCGCGGCGCGCTGGGCGTCGGCGGCGGAGATGCTCGCCGCCCTCGGCGAGACGCCTCAGGCCCAGTAGAGCAGAAGGCTCCGCCCCACGCCGATGAGGTCGCCATGCGCGAGCCGCGCCGAGCCGCCCGGAGGCAGGCGCCGGAAGTTGTGGAACGTCCCGTTGCGGTTGGAGGGGCGGTCCTCGATCCAGTGCGCGCCCCGCGCCCAGCGCACGTAGGCATGCTCCGCGCTCACCGAGGGGTCGTACTCCAGGGAGACGTCCGCGTCGCGCCGCCGCCCCACGACCCACGTCGCCTCGGCGCCCTGGGGCGCCAGGTCGAACGCCGCGCCGTCCTCCGCTCCCTTCACGAGCACGAGGCGCGGGCCGCTTCCTCCCGCCGACCAGCCCGCGCCCTCCGCGACGGTGGGGCCCTCCGGCTCGACGGCGGGCCGCACGCGGGCCAGCGCGCGAAGCTCCTCCGAGAGGAGGAACATGCGCTGGTGGTTGGTGACGAACTCCACCGTGTCGCCGTAGTCGCGATGCACGTCGCGCACGCTCACGAGCCCCGCGTCGATGAGCACGTCCAGGTGGCGGCGGACGCCCTGCCGGGCCAGGGGGCGCTCGTGCCCGTCAGGCTCCGGGGAGCGGATCTCGATCTCGTTGAGCGCGGAAGGCCTGCGCAGCACGCGGATGATGCGCAGCCGCACCGGGCTCCCCAGGGCGGCCAGCGAGGCGGCGAGGGTGGACTCGGGGGGCACGGGGCGAGGAGCGCGCCGCGGGGAGAAAAGGGCGCCCCTCCGATGGAAACACCCGTGTTGCCACGCCTTTTGTCCCTCTCGGCCCTCCTTGCGGCGGATCTCCATGATCTCCCGCCACGCAACCCCCCTCGTCCTCCTTGCCTTGGCCTCCGCATTCTTCGCCCCGACCCCCACGGCGGGCGCGTTCGGCGGCGAGCCCTGGCACGGCACGATCCCCGCCGACGGGACGCCCGTGACGACGACCCTCGCCCAGGGCGCGTACACCATCACCGCCTCCGGCACCTACGTCTACGCGTTCAACGGCAGCTACGCGGACGCGGCCTTCTCCTTCGACATGAACCCCTCCTACCCGCCGTGCTATCAATTCCCCGGCAACGTCCACGCGCTCCTCCTGAACGGCCAGAACGTGTGGGGCTCGCAGTGCCACGCGAGCCACCTCTACAGCGTCAACTACTACTGCCCCTCGACCTGCCTGCTGACCTTCGAGATCTTCGACTCGGCCTACGAGGACAACTCGGGCTCGCTGAGCGTGGACGTCCAGCCTGGCGACCTCGTCGTGCTCGACACGGACGTCCCGCTCACGCCCGACGTCACGCTGCCGCCCCCCGACGTCCTGCCCACCGTGGGCTCCGTCCGCACCTACGACGCGCAGGGCGGCCAGCTCTGCGTCGACGTCACGCTCCAGGCCCAGACGACGCAGGTCGCGTGCGTGAGCCGCGCGGGCCTGGGCCCCGCGGACGCGCTCGTGCCCCGCGGCACGCTCCTGCTGCCCCCCGTGGCGCTGGCCACCGCGCCGGGCACGCACCTGGGCATCGTCGCGACCGCCCACTACGACCCCGCGATCCTCGTCGAGGAGGCGACCGCCGACGGAGGAGCCCTCCGCGTCGTCGCGCCCTTCGGCCCCGACACCGCGGCCGCGTTCTTGGCAGACCAGGACGCGACGCGCCTCGACGTGATGGTCTACGTCTCGGCGAACAACGGCGACTGGGCGTCCGTCCCGGTGTCCATCCCGTACCTGGGGCAGGTCGTCGCGGCGGCCGCCTTCAGCCAGGCGCCCAGCGCGTGAGAAAAGGTCCCGTCCCCCTCAGTGGGGGATGAAGGACATGAGATAGTAGATCAGGAAGCCCATGGCGCCCAGCAGGCCCATGCCGACCGCGGAGACGATGGCCGCCTTGCGGTACTCCTCGGGGGTGGGCTTGCGCGCCATGCGGATGACGCGGCCGTACTTGCCCTTCCCGATGTTCGCCAGCCGCCCCTCCAGCTTCTCCTGGGCGTCCCACGCCTTCCCGACGAGGGTGTCGCTCTCCGGCTTGGTGGTCGTCGCGGTGGCGGTGGCCATCGTGGTCACTGGGGCCGGAGGATGGGGTCGCCCATCATCAAGGTTTGCAGGACGCGCGGGCCTCCTGCACCGGCGAAACCCCACCGTCCGAGGTTTCAAATACTCCAATCGAAGTGGAGGGCCGTTTCCCTTCGGCCTAGGGAGGAAACAGCGTTGACCGAAGAACGCAAGTCGCTCTTGTACAAGCTCGA
>JAJPHT010000022.1 GCA_021325135.1 Pseudomonadota bacterium
ACCATCGCCGAGGTCGGCCCCAGCAACTGGTACATCAACATCGGCGCCGCCAACGACGTCGGCATGCACGTGAACGACGTCCCGTGGCGGGTCGAGTTCGGCGAGACCTCCAAGTACCTCGCCGTGGGCGACACCGTCCTTCTCAAGATCGTCCACGTGGACGAGATGAAGAAGGCGCAGGTCTCCATGAAGGACCGCCAGTGCCGCAAGCTCACGGGCGGGCTCATCTTCGAGGTCGCGCCCACCAAGGTCCCCCGCATCGTCGGCCGCCAGGGCAGCATGATCACCATGCTGAAGGACGCGACCAACGTGCGCATCTTCGTCGGCCAGAACGGCAAGATCTGGATGGACGGCGAGCCGGAGGACGTCGCCCTCGCGCTGGAGGCCCTCAAGAAGATCGAGGCCGAGGCGCACACGACGGGCCTCACCGACCGCATGAAGGCCTGGCTCGAGGAGCGCCGCCCCAGCGCGCAGCGCACCCACAAGCAGAGCAGCGACATGGAGGCCGAGGCCGAGGAGGACCGCGAGATCACGCGCGAGAGGCGCGAGGACCGCCGCGAGCGCCCCGAGCGCCGCCCCCGCAGCTTCGAGGAGCCCGAGGCCGAGGAGCGCCCCCGCCGCCCGCGCTTCGAGGACGAAGGCGCGCCGCGCCGCGGCAGGGCCGAGTCCGAGAAGCACCGCTACCAGCGCGCGCAGGAGGACGACACCGCCGACGCCGACCTCGAGGAGCGCAAGGGGCGCGACGGCCGCTTCGGCGAGCGCGAGGAGCGCCGCCACGGCGGCCCGCGCCGCGACCGGCCCGAGCGCCGCGAGGAGCGCCCCCGGCGCTTCGACGACGAGCGCCCCGCGCGCAAGCCCCGCTTCGAGGAGGCGGAGGAGCGCCCCGCCCGCCGCTTCGAGGAGGAGCGCCCGGCCCGCAAGCCGCAGTTCGACGACGCGCCGCCGCGCCGCGCGCCCCGCGACGAGCGCCCGCGGCGCTTCGCCGAGGAGGAGCCCGCTCCGCGCCGCCGGTTCGACGACGAGGAGCCCCGCCGCCCCGCGCGGCCATCCCGCTTCGGAGACGAAGAGCAGGCCGAGCCGCGCCCCGCGCGCCGGCCTCGTTTCGATGACGACGAGGCCGAGGAGCCTCGCCGCCCCCCGCCCCGCCGCATCGCGGACGAGGACGCGGAGGACGACCGCCCCGCCAGGCGCGAGGGCGACGGAGACAGCCGGCGCAGCCGCGGAGGACGCGGGCGCCGGGGTGGACGCGGCCGCAACGGCCGCCAGGAGTGATTGTCATGGGTGGAAAGAAGCCCGAAGGAATGGTTCTCATCAACGACCAGGGCCTCCGCATGGACGGACGGCGCCCGGACCAGCTGCGCAACATCAAGATCGAGGCCGGCGTGCTCAAGCAGGCCGACGGATCGTGCTATCTCGAGTGGGGCGGCAACAAGGTGATGGCCGCGGTCTACGGGCCGCGCGAGTGCCACCCGCGCCACGACCAGGACCCGACCAAGGCGCGCGTCCGCGTGCGCTACAACATGGCCGCGTTCTCGGTCTCCGACCGCAAGCGCCCCGGCCCCGACCGGCGCAGCCAGGAGATCAGCAAGATCAGCAGCGAGGCGCTGGAGCACGTCGTGCTCACGAGCCTCTACCCCAAGAACGCCATCGACGTGTTCATCGAGATCATCGAGGCCGAGGCGGGCACGCGCTGCGCGGGCCTCACCGCGGCCGCCGTCGCGTGCGCCGACGCCGGCATCCCCATGCGCGGCATGGTCACCGCCGTCGCGGCGGGCAAGGTGGACGGCAAGGTCTGCCTCGACCTCAGCCGCGAGGAGGACAACTACGGCGAGACGGACTTCCCCATCGCCATCGTCCCCAAGACGGGCGAGATCGTGCTCCTCCAGCAGGACGGGCACTTCAGCCCCGACGAGCTCGACCAGGCCCTGGAGATGGCGACCGACGCCGCGATGCGCGTCTACGAGATGCAGAAGGCCGCCCTCCTCGCCCGATATCAGGCGCAGGCCCAGGCCGAGGACGAGCCCGCCGAGGCCGAGGCCGCCCCCGCGGGCGATCACGACCACGACCACGAGGACCCGGAGGTGGCCTGATGTCGGACGACGTCATCGCCGAGATCAAGCGCGACTACCTCACGCAGCTCGCCCGCGACGGCAAGCGCCAGGACGGCCGCGCCTTCGACGAGTTCCGCCCCGTGAAGATCCAGACGCGCTGGATCCAGCAGGCGGAGGGCAGCGCGCGCGTCCACCTGGGCGACACGCAGGTCGTCGTCGGCATCAAGATGGCCATGGGCACGCCCTACCCCGACGCGCCCAACGACGGCACCATGACCACGAGCGCGGAGCTCGTGCCCCTCGCCAGCGCCGACTTCGAGGTCGGGCCGCCCTCGCAGGCGTCCATCGAGCTGGCCCGCGTCGTCGACCGCGGCATCCGCGAAAGCAAGTCCATCGACTTCGCCAAGCTGTGCATCAAGCCCGGCGAGAAGATCTGGATGAGCTACCTCGACATGCACGCCGTGGACTACGACGGCAACCTGTTCGACGCGTGCAGCCTGGGCTGCATCGCCGCGCTCATGACCGCCACCGTGCCCCACAGCAAGGTGCAGATCGAAGGCGTGCCCCCCATGCAGGACGCGCCCATGCCCGTGAAGGAGATCCCCATCATGGTCACGGCGCTCAAGCTGGGCGGCCAGATCCTCTTCGACCCCACCGCGCTGGAGGAGAAGGTCGGCGGCCCGCGCCTGTCCGTCTCCTTCGACCGCGCCGGCAACATCCGCGCCATGCAGAAGGGCCTCGGCGGCTCGTTCACCAAGGACGAGGTCCGCCACATCGTGCGCCGCGGCCGCGAGCTGGCCGACGGCCTGCGCGAGCAGGTCATGAAGCAGGTCGGCTAAAGCGGGGGGTTTGGGGGGCGCAGCCCCCCAACGTCTGTTCTTCGTGGTTTTTCCTTCCCCGCGCATAGGCGATGCCTTGAAACTCGCCCGTCGGATTGGAAGGGCTCCGAGGCTGACCCGCCATGCACCTACGGACCCCCACCCTGCGCGCGATCCTCGCGCTGCTCGTGATCGCATTCCCCGCCGCCGCGTCGATGTCGCTGGCCGCTTCCCCCGCGGCCACCCTCGCCAGCGCGGGCGAGTTCACGGTCAATCCCGACGCCATGTGCAAGCTGCGCGAAAGCTGGGTCGACCACCTGCTCGCGACCTACCCGCAGGGCACCTGGGCGCCGATGAAGATGGTGCTCTCGGACAGCGACCTCGCCCTCATGGGCCTCCCCCCGCGGGACGTCCTCCTCGCGCAGCGCTACGCCGAGCCCACGGCCCTCTTCCCCGACGGCAGCACGCAGACGGTGAGCGTCTCCGCGCTGGCGGCCTACGCAGGGACAGGCTGCATCGGCATCCGCCCCGGCGCGTGGCTCCTCCTGCTGTCGCGCGACGAGATCGCCCTCTGCAGCATGGCGCACGTCTACGGCTCTCCGGGAAGCTACGAGATCAGCACGGCCGGCCACTGCGGCAAGACGGGCGACGTCGCCACGGTCATCGCCGCCGTGGGCAACTTCGACCGCCCCTTCTTCGGCCTGCCCGCCGTCTCCGTGCCCATCCTCCTGGACTTCGGCACGTTCGTCAAGAGCACGGGCGACGCCGGCATCGGCAAGGACTGGGCGCTCATCGGCATCAACGCGCCCGACCAGCCCCTCGTCTCGCCCACCATGTGCTTCTGGGGCGGCCCCATCGGCATGTACCGCGACACCGGCGCCACCGTGGCCGCGACGCTCCTGGACCGCAACCTCGTCAGCGGACCCACGCTGAGCGCCGACCCGTTCCTCGTCCAGGGCATCGTCCACTACGGCCACGGCGCCGGCATCGGCACCGACGGCACGCCGCGCGCCGGCACCGCGTTCTACTGGACGTCGACCACGATGATCTGGGAAGGCGCCATCACGCCGGGCGACTCCGGCTCGGCGTCCAACACCCTCACCGGCGACTCCATCGGCGCGGACCGCCAGGCCGCGGGCATCAACACGCACATCTTCGTGGACCCCTCGCTCAAGACAGGGATCGGCTACCTCGCCAGCACCCGCGCCACGCTGGTCACCGCGACCCTCGCCAACGGGCAGCTCGTGCCGTACCCTGCGCCCGTGCCGGGGGCGCCGTGAGGTGCCGCCACACGCCCCAAATCGTTAAGTAGGGAAGCCGTCTTGCCAACGCCTGTTCCAGGACTCCCAGCGGGTCCTGTCCTCGTTGGAGGAACCGTCCATGTCGCTCCGCACCAAGAAGGTCAAGTCCGTCGGTCGCTTCGGCCCCCGCTACGGCGTCAGCATCCGCCGCCGCATCCGCGAGGTCGAGGCCCGCCAGAAGGCCTGGCACTCCTGCCCCGCCTGCGCGGCGCCCCGCGTCAAGCGCACCGACACCGGCGTCTGGGAGTGCCGCAAGTGCGGCCACAAGTTCGCCGGCGGCGCGTACCTGCCGCACACGCCCGCGTTCAACGCCAACGAGCGCATCCTCCGCGAGCTCTCCGAGGGCAAGGTCCCCACCGCGCCCGCCGAGGAGTGAAGACCGTGGACTACCGCTGCGGCAAGTGCAAGCGCAACGTGGAGTTCGACACGAACAACATCGGCATGCGCTGCCCCTACTGCGGCTCCAAGGTCTTCTACAAGGAGCGCCCCACCATCGCCAAGCGGGTCCACTCCCGCTGATATCAAACCGTGGTGAGCCCCTGCGCCACCACGCCGACCTCTTTTTCGAGCTTCCCGACCCCACAGCGGACGCCATCGCTCGCGCCCTCTCCCCCGAAGCCCACTCCGCCGCGCTGGACGAACCTGCGGGCCCGTCCGCGCCGCGCAGCAGAGCCGCGTCGGAGGTCCCCAAGACGCGCGCCGCCATCGCCCGCGAGCCCCACGGCATCCGCGTCCGCCTCGACGCCGACGACCTTGCCTCCCTGCGCGCCGCCGTCAACTCCTACCTCCGCTGGATCGACGCCGCCCAGAAGGCCGCCCGCCTGGGAACGGCGTAGG
Organism: Pseudomonadota bacterium; assembly: GCA_021325135.1. Lineage (GTDB taxonomy): Archaea > Thermoplasmatota > SW-10-69-26 > JACQPN01 > JAJPHT01 > JAJPHT01. Next base: position 5,008 of record JAJPHT010000022.1, read on the forward strand.
CTTACACCGCGCGGCCCGCGGCCCGCAACGCCGCGATGGCCTCTGCTTCGGCGACGCCGTGGTCGGTCAACTCGTGCTCCACGCCGAAGCGCGTCACCACCGGCCGCACCAGACCCAGCCCCACCAACGAGCGCTCGCTCGCGTAGTCCGGAAGCTCGCCCTGCAACGCCGCGAAGACGCGGCCCCGACGCAGCCCCGTCTCCCTTGCCACGTCGGGAGGCGCCAGCCGCCCGCGGGCCAAGTACGCAAGGAGGCACGCCTCGCGGTTTCTGCTGTGGCGAAGGCTCGTCCGGGTGGCGTCGCGCAGAGGGAGCATGGCCAATCGTAACGCGCTTCATGACGAGAGGATTGTCCGGGAATCACGACACGGAGGGGGCCGAAAGTGGGCCGCCTGGGGCCGGGCGTGCACGGGTGGGCACGGGTGTGCACGGGCGCGACCGGCCGGAGCCAGGCTGGTGCGGGTGTGTCCGCCCGTGCCCACCTGGCCACGCCCGTGCACGCCCGGCCCCAGGCGGCTCCGCCCGTGCCCGCGTGCGTCCGCCCGCCCCCCGCAACGTTCTTCCCCCTCCCCATCTTCGCCCCCTTCATGGCCGGCCAGCTCCCTCCGCAGATCCAGAACCAGCTTGCGCAGCTGCAGGAGCTTCAGCAGCAGGCGCAGGTGGTCGTCTCCCAGAGGCAGCAGGTGGAGCTGCAGGTGCGGGAGATCGAGCGCACGCTGGAGGAGCTGGCGAAGGTGCCGCAGGAGGCTCCGTTGTATCGCAGCGTGGGGAGCATCCTGGTCCGCGTGCAGGATCGCGAGGGGCTCGTGGCGGAGCTGACGGACCAGAAGGAGACGCTGACGGTGCGTCTGGAGTCGGCGAAGCGGCAGGAGACGCGGTTGCGGGAGCGCGTGACGGCGTTGCAGACGGAGCTTCAGGCCGCGTTGGGCGGCCGTTGAGCGGCGCAGTGGGCTGCTCGCCTGTCTGCTGGCCATCGTCCATCGTCGTGCTTGGCATCGTCCTTTCAGCGCGTCACCGGAAGGGCTTTCACGGCTTGTCGGGACGGGGGTGCGTTGCCCCCGGTTTTCCCCTGGAAAATCGCGCGCCGCAGCCGCGTGGCGCGCGATTCCGAGGCCTTTTATAGGGCCACCCGAATCCCCGCGGGAATCCGCCGGCCGTTGCCGCCGGGAGAGTGCCTCCGAATGCCCAACGGCCGCTCCGCTTGGATCACGCTGCTGGCGATTCTTCTCCTGGTTCCCCTGTGGCCTTCGGCCTCGGCGGCGGCCCCTGCGCTCTCGGGGTCGGTGCAGGCGACGGGCGGGCAGGTCGTGACCGACCTGGGTCTGGATCCTTCGGGCCAGTTCGCGGCGGCGGTGGTGAGCTCGGGCGCGGCGTCGGGGCTTCCCGGCTGCCAGCTGGGCCTTCCTTGCGGCGGCGGGCTGGGCTCGTCGCACCAGGACGTGTTCGCGTGCGACTTCGGCGTCTCGGGGCAGGGCTGCCGCGGCGCGCCCCACACCAAGCCGGCGACGACGTCGACCAACGCGCAGCAGGCGGTGGACGTGGTGTCGTTCACGCCGCTGGGCGCGCAGGACCTCGTGGAGTATTTCGGCGTGGCGGGGCCGGGCGACGTGGTGAGCCTCTGGTCGGCGTCCCAGGCGACGCCCCTCTTCGAGTTCGCGTTGGGCTCGGGCGGCGGCGTCTCGACGGCGCCCCTGGCGACCAACGTCTCGGTGAAGCCCGACGGCACGCGCGTGCTCTTCGGCACCCTCACCACGGGAGGCTCCGGCGGCGCGCTGCGCTACTACGCGCCCGACGCCAGCGGCGCCAACTGGGGCGAGAAGTGGTCCCTGGACCTCACCGACAGCCAGGGCGCGCCGACGCACGCGACGGACGTCGCGTGGGCGCGCGGGGGCGCGCTCGTCGTGCTGGGCACGCCCTCGGGCATCGAGACGTTCGTGCCTGGCGACCTGCGCCCCACGAGCGACGCGATGCACCTCTTCGACACCAGCAGCGCGGTGAACCGGGTCGCGGTGTCCGCGACCGGCGCCTCCGTCGCGGCCGCGACCAACGGCTACACCTTCTTCGCGCCCGTGGACCCCGCCACCAACAAGGTGGTCGTCCCGGCGTACAGCTTCAACAACCAGGGCAACGTGCAGGCCCTGGCCATGACGCAGGACGGCGAGCGCTTCGCGTCCGCCTCGGGCTCGCGCATCTACTTCTTCCACGCCTCGCACGACTCGCACATCGCCATCCCGGATGGCAGCTACGACGCCGGCGCGCCCGTCACCGACCTCTCCTACGACGGCACGGGCCGCCTCCTGGTCGCGGCGGCGGGCGGCAACGTGCTGGGCTTCTCGCCGGGCGTCGCGGCCCCCGTGTGGACGCTGGACGCGGTGGCGGCGGGCCTCGACGCGCCCCTCGTGCGCGCGCGCGTCTCGGACGGCTGGTACGACGGCTCGTACCACGCGCAGGCGGACGCCGTGCGCGTCGCCGTGGCCGGGCAGACGAAGATCGCGGCCTTCGACGTGCTCTCGCGCGTGAACGCCACGCTCACCGCGCCGCAGGGCGCCTCCCTGGTGCCCGGCGTCGCCACGCCCCTCTCGCTCACGCTCACCAACGCGGGCAGCCTCACGGACAACTTCACCTTCGTCGTCAACCCGCCCTCGGGCAACGGCACCGCGTGGGGCGTCCAGAGCGCGGGCATGCTGCGCCTCGACCCGGGCGCCACCGGGTACGCCAACCTCACCGTCACGCCCCCCGCCGGCCAGGCGCCGGGCACCTACGCCGTCACCGTGGAGGTCCACGCCGAGGGGCACCACGGCCGGCCCGCGTGCGGCGTGTCGCCCGACGCCATCGCGTGCCCCACGGCGAACCTGACGCTGGCGCGCAGTGTCGTCCTGTCGGTGAGCGGCCCCGACGACAGGCGCCTGCTCAAGCAGGGCGCCGAGGACACCATTCCGATCACGGTGACCAACCTCGGGAACGCCGAGGGCGTCGTCAACCTGAGCGCCACGCAGACGCTGACGCGCGGCAGCAATTGGGCGCTGCGCTTCGCTCCCGGCCCCCAGGTTCGAGTGCCCTCGGGCGGAAGCGTCAGCCTCAACGTGACGCTGGACGTGCCCAACGACGCGGTGAGCGGCGACAAGAACGTCGTCGCGGTCATCGCCAAGGAGGGCGAGTCCGTCACGGCGTCCAAGACGTTCGTCGCCTACGTGGACGCGCAGTTCGGCTCCGAGCTCAACGCCACCAACAGCAGCCTGGAGCTGGCGCCCGGCGAGCAGAGGAGCGTCACGCTCAACGTGCGCAACACCGGCAACACCGAGGACGTCTACAACGTGACCTCCACCCTCTCGCCCGCGGGCGCGGAGAACGACTGGCGCGTCACCATCTCGGTGCCCCAGGTGAGCGTCCCCATCGGCCAGGTCCGGCCCGTCACCATCACCCTCAAGCCCCTCGTGGCCGAGCCCCGCGACGCCACCGTCACGCTCACCGCCACCTCGCAGGGGGATCCCGCCAACGGGCAGTCCAGCTTCGTCATCGCGCTCGCGGCCAAGCCCGTCGTCACGACGCCCCCCGCGAAGCGCGGCATCCCCGGCCCCGAGCCCGCGCTGGCGCTGGGCTTCGTGGCGCTGGCCGCCCTCGCGCGCCGCCTGGGGGCCCGGCGATGAGCGCGCGCGCCCTCGCGGCCGTGGGCCTGGCGCTCCTCCTCGCGCTGCCCCTCGTGCCCCTGGCGGCGGCCGACCCTCCCGTCGCCGAGTCGTGGTCCCCCTACGACACCCTCTCGACCACCACGGCGCTGGCCTTCGCGCGCCAGGGCGTCACCATCGCGGCCGCGCTGGGCCCGGCGCCCATCAACTCCACGGGCCCCTCGTGCCCCACGCCCTCCGTGAGCTGCGTGCCCGGCACGACGCAGACCAAGACCGACGTCCCCGACCTCTCCATCCTCCAGAGCGACCGCGGCTGGGCGCACAACGGCACGGGCAACGTCGCCGTCAACGGCCAGTCCTCCCCCGAGGGGCGCTCCCTGGTCGCGGTGTCCGCCGACGGCCACGCGGTGGCGAGCGTCGGCATCGACCGCACCACGCACACGCCGCTCCCCGGCGCGCCCTCGCCCACCGGCCCCACGCCCACCCTCCCCGGCGGCGTGCCCCAGACGCTCAAGCTCTACGTGGACGAGGTCCCCGTGGGCGCCAACTTCTCCGCGGGCCCCGTCTCCGCCATGACCGTGGAGATTGCGGGCGTCCGCGCGGCGGGCCTCGCGCTCTCCGACGACGGCTCGCGCGCCGCCGTGCTCGTGGACGACGGGCTGGGCAACCTCACGCTCCTCGCCTACAACGTCGCGCCGCCCAACCTCAACCCGGCGTTCACCTACGCGTGGGCCGGCAAGCCCGAGGCGCTCGCGGCGGACGCCACGCTCAGCCGCATCCTCGTGGGCGGCGACCTGCTCAACGCCAACAACGAGACGCGCGCCAGCCTCATCGTCGTGGACTACGCCACCGGCAAGCCCCTCTCCGCGTACAGCGAGGCGGCCAACGGAAGCGCCGTCACCGGCCTGGCCGTCACGCCCGATGGCGCCCTCGCCGCCATGGGCACCAACCAGGGCCGCCTCGTCACGCTCAACGGCCGCGACGCCAGCTCGCCCCAGGCCTACCAGGCCGCGGGCCCCGCCACCAACGTCTCCCACGTCGCGCTCTCGCCCGACGGCACGCACGTCGCGCTCGCGGCGGAGGGCACCATCCACGCGTACCGCCTCTCGGGCCTCCTCCCCTCGCCCCTCTGGACCGCCACCGAGGACGCGGCCGTGAACTCCCTCTCCTACAACGCCACGGGCGGCATCCTCGTCGCCAGCTTCTCCAGCGGCGCCGCCTCGGGCGCCTACGCCTTCGGCGACGGGAGCGCCACGCCCATCTGGTCGCTCCCCGGAGAGATCTTCGATATCAAGGTCAACGACGCCGGCACCGAGATCGCGTTCCGCCAGGGGCACGTCGTCGACGCGCAGCGCCTCCCGCGCGGCTTCGCCTTCGAGCAGGCCGGGGGCGGCAAGGCCTCCGCGGTGCGCCCGCTGCGCGCCGGCGCCTCCGCCGTCTTCGACCTCGTCGTGCGCGCCACCGGCGCCGCGCCCGAGACCGTGGCGCTCAGCGCGGCCGCGGACCCCAACCTCGCCGTGAGCTTCGACCCGCCCGTCGTCACGGCTCTCCCCGGGACCAACGCGCACGTCGCGGTCACGCTCAACTCGACGCCCGCCTTCTCGGGCACGCACACGGTGAACCTCACCGCGACGGGGCTCTCCACCGCCGGCACGGACCACGCCACCGTCTCCGTCTCCTTCGAGGGCGTCGCCAACGTCACCTTCCGCGTCAACCAGACCGAGTACCAGGTGACCCCCGGCGCCCCCGCCGAGGCGCTGCTCACCGTCTTCAACGGCGGCACCAGCAGCGCGGCCGTCGGCCTGCGCTACTCGCAGCAGCCCAGCGTCGGCCCCCAGTGGGGCCTCGCCGTCGACCCCACGAGCTTCCTCGTGCCGCAGGGCTCCATCACCACCGTCCGCGTCACCGTCACGCCCCCCGCGAGCACGGCCAACGGCACCAACGACGCCGTCTCCTTCATCCTCGAAGGGCCCAACGTCTCGGACGCCGTGACGCTCCACTTCCGCGTGAACCCGCACCTGGGCGTCGACGTGGGCGCCTTGGGCCGCGTGAAGTTCGTGGAGCCCGGCAAGGTCGCGTTCTTCAACGTCACCGTCAGCAACACGGGCTCGATCTCGCGCGCGTTCAGCGCGTTCTACGACACGACGCCCGCCAACGGCAAGCCGTGGGCCGTCGACATGGCGACCGACCCCTTTCGCCTGGAGCCGGGCGCCTCGCGCACCGTGCCCGTGAAGGTCTTCGCGCCCGCCGACGCCACGCCCGACGACCACGTCGCCGTGCTCGTCCGCGCCCGCAGCGTGCCCGAGGAGGCCAACGAGACGTTCGTCGAGGCGAACGTCACCCTCTTCGCCAACGCCGTCCAGCCCCAGCCGACCTCGACGACCACCTCGTCGGGCGGCAACGTCCCCTTCCCCGGCATCCTCGCGCTCGCCGCGTGCCTCGCGCTCGCGACGCTCGCCCGCAGGAGGCGCGCCCCATGAGTCCCACCAGGAGCCAAGCCATGCCCGCCAACGCGAAGACCCTGACCACGCTGGCGCTCGCCGCCATCATGCTCGTGCCCACGCTCCTTGCGGCGATCCCCGGGGCCGCGGCGGACAACGTCCCCACGCTCCCCGGCACCAGCGCCCCCGTGGAGTGGACGCCCCTCGCGGGCTTCAACCAGACCCTCTGGCTCCAGTACCAGGACGCGGGCGCCCAGCCCGACTGCACGAAGGCCGGCATCCTCACGCCCTCCGGCCCCGGGGCCCCCGTCACGCCCGGCGGCACGCGCGCGCAGTGCCCCTACGGCACCGGCGCCGCGAGCCAGGCCGGCGGCTCGGACAGCGCCGTCTTCTCCTATGGCGGCGCGTTCGTGCGCGACTGGAACATGACCGGACAGTCCATCCTCGCGCACGTCTCCGGCAGCTTCCAGCCCAGCCAGGTCCTCACCGTCACCGTCTCCGCCGGCTCCATGAGCCTCACCGGGACCCACACCACGGGCGCGAGCACGAGCCCCACGACCACGAGCAGCTTCGACGTGGCCCTCGGGCCCAGCGGCGCCGACACGCGCGTCGCGTTCGCCAAGGGGAGCACCTTCAAGGTCACCATCTCGTCGAGCGTCACGCAGGTCCCCGTGCCCGGCGGGCTCCCCGGCGGCGCGGCCACGCCCTCGCAGTTCAGCATCGACGACACGCAGTCGTACGTCACCATCGCGTCGGACGACGCCTACCGCGCGGCCACCTGGACCGGCGACGCCAACGCGTCCGTCATCAACACGTTCCGCCCGATGGACAACAACAGCACCTCGTCCGCGCTGCTCAAGGGCTTCTTCGCCATGCAGAGCGCGTGGGGCTCCGACGACCTCGGCGGCGTCAGCGCGCCCACCTTCCGCGTCTTCCAGGACGACCACCCCTTCCAGCCCTTCCCCGGCGCCATCACGCAGACCGGCGGCAGCCCCGTCACCTCGCTCTCCCGCCCCGACCAGGGCATCGTGACGTGGGGCTTCCCCCAGGGCGCGCTGGACTACCGCGGCTGGCCCTCCGCGGCGCTGCGCCTCGAGGTCTCCACGACCTACTTCGGCCAGGCCAACGCGCACGTCTCGCAGGGCACGAGCCACCCCTTCGCCATCAACGCGCAGGGCGTGCGCCTCGCCGCCTTCGAGGACGACACCACGACGCCCCACCTCGTGGAGAGCGTCTCCCACTCGGCCCCCTCCGGCGGCGCCACCACCTTCCTGCTCACGGCCAACAACACCGGCGGCGCGCCCGACTCGTTCAAGGTGCAGGTCGCCTTCGTGCCCGTCGCCGGCTCGCCCCAGACGGGCTGGTCCGCGACGCTGGGCGGCCCCCAGCTCGTGGGCGACACCGTCTCGCTGGACCCCGGCGAGTCCAAGATCCTCACCCTCACCGTGGGCATGCCCTTCGCGTCCGCGGGCTCGGGCACGTTCCGCGTCACCGCCTCCAGCGTGAGCGACCCCGCGCTGGCCAGCGAGCCCGTCATCCTCATCGCGTCCATCGGCGCGCCCCAGGGGCACGACGTGGGCGTCATCGCGCCCCATGATATCACCATGGACGCGGGCCGCGACGTGGACGTCCCCCTCTACGTGTGGAACCGCGGCGGAACCCCCGCCAACGCCACGCTCTCGCTGGCCTCCAGCGACTCGGGCGGCTGGACCACGGGCCTCCTCTCCAACGCGCTGACGCTGCGCTCCCTCCAGGTGTCCAACGTCCCCGCGGGCGGCATCGCCGTCGCCACGCTGCGCGTCCACGGCCCCGACCAGAGCCAGACGCAGCAGCTGGACGTCACGCTCAACGTCACCAACAAGGACGTCGCGGGCATCGCCATGGACCGCGTGCTGCGCCTCCACCTCACCACGGTGGGCGGCTTCCGCGTGCAGGTCCTCGACAAGATCAACGGCCTGCCGGTCGGCGCCGAGGTCGATCCCTGCTCCCGCACCGCGGCCCCTCCCACGCCTCCCGACACGAACTGCCTCCAGCAGAACGCGCCCGGGGCATCGTTCATCCAAGAGGACGGCGTGGACGGCATCCTCCTGCGCGCGTGGATCACCAACACCGGCCGCGTCACCGAGGACGCCAAGGTGAGCCTTGACCCCAAGCCCGTCTTCCCCGGCTGCGCCGACGGCGTGTTCGACCACACCGTCAACGACGCGGGCTTCCGCCTCAAGACGCGCAGCGCCGACGGCGCGCTCCAGGACTTCGACGGCAACCTCCTCGGGGTCAAGCCCGGCGAGACCTACGAGGCCTACGTCTTCATCGCCGTGAACCGCGACCAGGGCACGTGCGGCAGCAACGACATCATGCAGTTCACCCTGGGCGCCGTGGGCGCCAAGACCGGCGCCATCGGCCAGTACACGGCCCAGGTGCGCGCCACCGACGGCGAGGACTCCACCAACGTGCTCCTCCAGCCCGTCGTCCGCGCCGGCAGCACCACCAACCCCTCCGTCCCCCTCGTGGACCTCTCCAACGCGGAGAAGACCGTCGTCACGCAGGGCGTGGGCGTCGGCAAGAACGCCACCTTCTACGTGCGCATGGTGAACGGCGCCTCGTGGGGCAGCTACAACGACTCCAACGGCCACCTCGTCCCCGCGACGGCGGCGCTCACCATCATCAACCCGCGCGCCCCCGACGGATGGAACGTCAGCGTGCGCCCCGTGACCAGCGTCGTCGACCAGGCGGCGAACCCCTTCCGCGCCTCCTACGAGCTTGGCAACGTGGACCCCACGACGCAGGGCGCCGACGGGCTGCGCCGCCTCGCGCTCAACGACGTGGAGCTGCAGGTCAACGTCACCGCGCCCGACGGCAAGAACCACACCGCGCTGGCCAACGACCAGGACCAGATCACGCTGGAGGCCACCATGGGCACCTCGCGCAGCACGCTCTCCATCACGGCCGTCATCGGCGACCAGGCCGCGGTGAACCTGCACGCGGAGCCGCGCGTCCTCGCCCACCCCGTGGACGGAGGCGCCACCGCCATCTACGTCTACAACAACGGCAGCGCGCCCACCACCGTCACGCTGGCCGCCGCCATCGACCGCGACGCCACGCCCAACCCCGACGGCTGGAACGTGCAGCCCGCCGCGCAGACCTTCACGCTGGCCGCGTTCCACAACCGCACCGTCGCGCTCTCCATCACGCCCCCGGCGGGCAGCAGCGGCGGCCGCGTGCACGTGACCGCGAGCTACGTCGAGTTCCGCGCCACGGGCCAGGTCAACGTCACCTCCGTGGACGTGCCCGTGGACGTCGTGCCCTCCGGCGCGCTCTCGCTGGACACGCCGGTGCGCGCCGCCACGACGGGCCCCGGCCAGCCCGCGCAGTTCACGCTCACCATCTCCAACAAGGCGAACTCGCCCGTGAACTACCGCCTCGCCGCCACGGAGATCCCCAACTGGACGGCCACCATCTCGCCCGCGCAGGGCGTCGTGCCCCCGCAGGGCTCCGTCACCGTGCCCTTCGTGCTCCAGGCGCCCAGCGACGCGATCAACGCCACCGCGTACCAGACGGTGGTCACGGCGCAGGACACGGACCAGCCGGAGGACTTCGCCACGCTCCCCGTCACGGTGAACGTGCAGGGCGGCCAGGCGATCCCCTCGCTCTCGGCGCTCACCTTCCAGAAGACGGTGGACCGCGCCTCCAGCCGCGTCTTCGAGGTGCAGGTGCGCAACCTGGGCAACGCCAACGGCACCATGCCCCTCTCCGTGCGCACCGCCGAGCCTGGCTGGGGCGCGCTGCTCCAGTCCACCTCGGGCCAGAACATCACCAGCGTCACGCTGGGACCCAACGAGCTGGCCACGGTGGACGTCGTCGTCTTCGCGCCCCTCGCGGTCCCCGAGAACAAGGCCGTCAACTTCGAGGTCACCGCCTCCACGCAGGACGCCACGCAGTCCAGCAACGCGGCCATCCGCGCGCTCATCCACGACTACGGCGTCAAGGCCGAGGTCCCCGCCAGCGCCATCGACATCGTGCCCGGCATCGCGCAGGACGTCCTCGTGCGCGTGACCAACACGGGCAACGACAACGACACGCTCAACCTCTCGGTGATCCTGCCCACGACGGACTTCCAGGACTGGACGGCGACCGTCTCGCCCGACCACGTCCTCCTCGCCCCCGGCGAGACCGCGGACGTGCACGCCTCGCTGCGCCCGCCCGTGAGCCCGCTGCCCAGCCCCCGGGCGTACGCCTTCACGCTCTACGCGGGCTCCGTGGGCGGCGCGGCCGTGAACGTCCCCAAGAACGCCACCGTCGCGGCCACCGCCAACGTGCTCAACTACCGCGCGCTGGACGTGGACGGCGACGGCCAGGTGGAGCTTGCCATCGACCAGGACAAGAGCAGCGCCAACGGCTTCGAGCAGTTCCGCGAGATCAGCGGCGACGGCGTGCAGTGCGTCGTGGCCTCCAGCTCGCGCCTCAACGGCCTCGCGCGCTTCTTCCTGGACTGCCCGCTGGACGGCCGCTCGCTGGACGGCGTCGCGGACGTCTGGTTCGACCCCGAGTCGGTGTACGCCTACAAGATCGCCCAGGTGGCGGACGTCAACGGCGACGGCACGCCCGAATACATGGTCGACTCCGACCGCGACGGCAAGATCGACCTCACCTTCGACACGGTGACCGAGAAGTACTGGAACACCACCGAGGTCCACGCCCTGGGCGGCGGCGCGGTGCAGTACCTCGTGGACACCAACGCCGACGGCCGGCCCGACTACTACGTGGACACCTCCGCGCACCTCGCGACGAAGACGCTCCCCGTGGAGGGCCACGACGACCTCGTGGGCATCGACACCAAGAACGCCGGCAGCGCGGACAAGTACTACGACCCCGCGACGCAGAGCGTGACGGGCGCCTCCGTGGCGAACCTGTCCGACTTCGCCTCCACCAACTGGTACTTCATCGTCGGGTTCGTGGCGCTGGTCGTGCTCACCGTGGTGCTCATCGTGGTGCGGGCGCGCGGTCGGAAGCCCAAGGAGTAGGTCTCCTGGTCAAGCCTGCTCGATGCAACCCGAACCAACGAACCACGGGTCCTACTGTGGTTCGCTGGTTCGGGTTGCATCGGGGGGCGCCATCCGCCGGGAAGCACGGCGCCCCCAGGCAGCTTTAAGAAGGCCAACCCCCGATGCGCGGCCCGATGCGTACCCACTTTCTGGGAGGTGTAGACGAGGTCGGCCGCCTGGGCATGGTGCTCGAAGGGAAGAGGACCACCCTCCTCTTCGACTACGGCATGGCCCCCCGCGACCCGCCCGAGTACCCCCACCCCGCGCCCGACGTCGAGGCGCTTCTCCTCTCCCACAGCCACCTGGACCACTCGGGCATGGTGCCCCTCGTCGCCGGCAAGCAGGGCTGCCCCGTCGTGGGCACGAGCCTCACGCGCAGCATGAGCGATCTCCTGGCTTACGACTCCATGAAGGTCGCGCGCCTCGAAGGCTACCCGCAGCCCTTCAAGCGCGAGGACATCGCGGCCATGAACGCGCAGTGGGACGAGCGCCACTATGGGGACGTGCGCGAGAGCGGCGAGTTCGACGTGCGCTTCCACAGCGCGGGCCACATCCCGGGCTCCACCATGTTCGAGGTGGACGACGGCTCGACGCGCCTCCTCTTCACGGGCGACATCAACCTCATCGACACGCACCTCGTCGCCAAGGCCGAGCCGGTGCGCTGCGACGTGCTGGCCATCGAGGCCACGTACAGCGGCCGCGAGCACCCGGACCGCAAGCAGACGGAGGAGCAGCTCCTCGACGCCGTGGACGGCGTCATCGCGCAGGGCGGCAAGGTCGTGCTCCCCTGCTTCGCCGTGGGCCGCACGCAGGAGATCATGTGCGTGCTCGCGCAGCAGGGGTACGATGTCTGGGTGGACGGCATGGGCAAGCAGGTCGTCCAGATGATGCTCGACGACAACCGCTACCTCAAGGACAAGCGCGAGATGCAGAAGGCGCTGGAGGCCTGCAACCTCGTGAAGAACCCCGCGCAGCGCGAGCGCGCCGTGAAGGGGGACGTGCTCATCACCACCTCCGGCATGCTCGAAGGCGGGCCCGCGCTCTACTACCTCAGCCAGCTCAAGGACGACGAGAAGAGCGCCGTCTTCTTCACCGGCTACCAGGTCCCCGGCTCCGGCGGGCGCAGCCTCCTGGACACGGGCGGGCTGGACCTGGGCCGCGGCAAGCACGAGGCGGTGCGCTGCGAGATCCGCAGCTTCGACTTCTCCGGCCACGCGGGCCACAGCGAGATCGTCGAGTTCGCGAAGCGCTGCAAGCCCGAGCACGTCGTCCTCTACCACAGCGACGACCGCACGATGCTCGCGCAGGCGCTCTCCGAGTTCGCCAAGGTGCACACGCCCAAGGCGCTCGAGGAGATCGATTTCCAGTAGCCGGCCTGTCCGCTCGACGCCCTCACGGCGCGGGCGTCCTCCGCGTGCGGCGCCGCGTCGCGGTCCTCCTGCGATGCGCGGCGCCGCGCACGATCCGCCAGCCGGCGAGGACGAGGACCAGGGAGACGAGGAGGTAGCCCGCCTCCCAGGCGGCCACGTCGCCCTGGGGATGCAGCCAATGGAGGCGCAGCAGGGCGTGGTCCACGACGGCGTCGAGGAGCTGGAGCGTCCCGGCGCCGACGAGGGCGCTGCCCACGAGGACGCGGCCGGCGCGGGGCTCGGAGAGGCGGGGGCGCGCCTGCCAGAGGACGGCGATGCCCGCGAGGACCAGGATCCACATGGCGAGGTGGAAGAGGCCGTCGGAGACCTCCGCCGCGCGGCCAGGGACGTCGACGAAGTGGTGCCAGCCCAGGAGGTCGTGGAACAGGATGCCGTCCAGCATGCCGACGAGGCCGGCGCCCAGCAGGCCGCCCGCCGAGCGGACGCGCCGCCGCCAGGGGGGCCGGCGCTGGGCGTGCGCCTCGTGGACCATGCCCCTTGCGGACGGCGCCGCGGGGGAAGACGGGCGCGGCCGGGTCATCGATGGCCGCGCGCGCCCTGGGAGCGCGTCTCCAGCCGCGCGCCGAAGGTGGCCGCGCAGTGCCGGCAGCAGAACCAGTGGTCGCGCGCTCCGTCCTGGGGCCACGCCTTGTGGACGCCCTCGCCGTGGACGGGGCCGCCGCACTCGTGGCACGCGACGGCCACCGCGCTTGGGGCCGGCGCGGGGGCCTGCTCCTCGCCCGCGAGCACGGCGCGATAGCCCCGGATGACGCCCAAGGCCTCCATCTGGCGGACCTTGGAGGCGACCGTGGGCGTGGAGACGCCGACGCGGCGCGCCAGCTCGCGGAAGCTCAGGCGCGCGTCCTCGCGCAGCAGGCGCAGGATCGCCTGGTCGGTCTCGTCCAGGTCCACGCAGGGCGCTCCGCGCTCCGGCTACTTGACGTTTGTCAAGGAGAAGGCGCTTCACCCAGGGGCCCCATGGCGCCGCCGTGCAGCAGAGCGCGACCCTTCGCGTCACGGGCATGACGTGCGCCAACTGCGCGCGGACCATCGAGCGCAGCGTGGGCGCGCTGCCCGGCGTCGCGGACGCGCGGGTGAACCTGGCCACCGAGAAGCTGACCGCCGTCTTCGACGCGGAGCAGGCCGACCTCGCCCGCATCGAGCGGGCCATCGAGGCCGCGGGCTACGGCGTCGCCCGCGCCGCGCCCGCCGAGCTTGGCGCCCAGCCGCAGGACGAGCAGGCGCGCGACCGCTGGCGCCGCTTCCTCGTCGCGGCCCTCCTCGCCGCGCCGCTCCTCCTGCTTGCCATGGGCAGCATGCTGGCGGGCCGCGAGGCGCCGCTCCAGGGGTGGATCGAATGGGCCCTCGCCACGCCCGTCATGCTCTACTCGGCGCGCCCCTTCTACGAAGGCGCATGGAGGTCGCTCAGGAGCCACGGCGCCAACATGGACGTGCTCGTCGCGCTGGGCGCGGGCGCGGCCTACCTCTACAGCGCGGTCGAGGTCTTCGCGGGCGGCCCGCGCTACTTCGAGACCGCCGCGGCCATCGTCGCGCTGATCCTCCTGGGGAAGACCTTCGAGGCGCGCAGCAAGGCGCGAGCCTCCCGTGCCGTGAGGCAGCTTCTGGAGCTGGCCAGCAAGACGGCGCGCGTGCGCCGCGGCGGACAATGGGTCGAGGTCGACGCGAAGGAGGTGGCGCCCGGCGACCGGCTCCTGGTGAAGCCCGGCGAGCGCGTGCCCACCGACGGCCGCGTCGTCGCGGGCGCCTCCTCCGTGGACGAGTCCATGGTCACGGGCGAAGGCGTTCCCGTGGAGAAGGCCCCGGGCGCCGAGGTCATCGGCGGGACCCTCGTCCAGGAGGGGAGCCTGGAGGTGGAGGCGACGCGCGTGGGCGCCGACACGGTGCTCGCGCAGATCGTCCGCCTCGTGGACGAGGCGCAGACGCGCCGCGCGCCCGTCGAGGCGCTCACCGACGCCGTCTCGCGCTGGTTCGTGCCCGCCGTCGTCGCCATCGCCCTCACCGCGGGCCTCGGCTGGGCCTTCGTGGGGCACGCGGGCCTCGCGGCGAGCCTGCGCACCGCCATCGCGGTGCTCATCATCGCGTGCCCGTGCGCCATGGGCCTCGCGACGCCCACCGCCATCATGGTGGGCACCGGCCGCGGCGCCGAGAGCGGCATCCTCCTCAGGGGGGGCGAGGCGCTGGAGCGCGCCCGCAAGGTGGACACGGTGCTCCTGGACAAGACGGGCACCCTCACCCGCGGCCGCCCCGAGGTGGTCGATATCATTCCCAGGGGCGTCGACGCGGCGGACCTGCTGTGCGCGGCCGCCGCGGCGGAGGCCCGCTCCGAGCACCCGCTGGCCTCCGCCATCGTCGCGCGCGCCGAGGCGGAGGGGCTCGCCCTGCCGCCGGTCGAAGGCTTTCGCAGCGAGCCGGGCGCGGGGGTCGAGGCGCTCGTGGAGGGAGAGCGCATCCGCGTCGCGCGGCCCGAGGCGGACGACGCGGACGTCGCGCGCCTGCGCGCGCAGGGCCGCACCGTCGTCGAGGTCCAGCACGAAGGGCAAAGGATCGGGCTCCTCGCCCTGGCGGACACGCTGAAGCCCACGAGCCGCGAGGCCGTCCAGCGCCTGCGCGGCATGGGCCTGGAGGTCGTCCTGGTCACGGGCGACCACCGCGAGAGCGCCGAGGCCATCGCCCGCGAGGCGGGCATCGCGCGCGTCGAGGCCGACGTGCGGCCCGCCGACAAGGCTGCCCTAGTCAAGCGATATCAAAGCGAGGGCCGCGTTGTCGCCATGGTGGGCGACGGCGTCAACGACGCGCCCGCCCTCGCGCAGGCCGACGTGGGCGTCGCCATGGGCGCGGGCGCCGACGTCGCCATCGAGGCGGGCGACGTCGTCCTCGTGGGCGACGACGTGCGCGACGTCGCGGCCGCGCTGGACCTCTCCCGCCGCACGCTGCGCAAGGTCTGGCAGAACCTCGGCTGGGCCTTCGGCTACAACGTGGTGCTCATCCCCGTCGCGGCCGCGGGGCTGCTGCACCCCATCCTGGCCGCCGGCGCGATGGCGTTCTCCTCGGTGAGCGTCGTCCTCAATTCCACCCTGCTCTCGCGGTGGTCGAAGGCCTCGTGACTTTCTCGCCACCACTGGACGCGACGACGCCACGGCGCCACGACGCGACGCTTGGGGGAAATTGTCGCGTCGTGGCGCCGTGGTGTCATCGCGTCGAGGGGTGACGAAGGAGAGCGCCGCGAATTCTCTAGCAAGCCAGGTCACTTCGGCTTCCGCAGCCGCCGCACCAGGTTGGACGTCAGGCCGGCGCCCACCTTCGCCTTGTCCGACGCGGAGCCGTAGAGGAAGCGCGCGCCGGCCATGAACGTGTCCCGGAGCTGGGGCCCGTAGGGGAACCACCACACGCTGGGCGCGCGGGGCGGCACGACGTTGACGTGGCGCGGCTTGGTCATCTCCAGGAGGCCCAGGGGGCCGTGCGTGCGGCCGTGGCCGCTCTCCTTGACACCGCCCCAGGGCGTCTCGTTGGCCGCGAAGGTGTACGCCGCGTCGTTCACGACCACGGTGCCCGCCTCCAGGCGGCGCGCGAGGGCCTCGCCGCGGGCCACGTCCGAGGTCCACACGCTCGCGCAGAGGCCGAAGCGCGTGGAGTTGGCGGCGCGGAGGGCGTCCTCCACGTCGTCGAAGGGCACGATGGGCAGGATGGGGCCGAAGCACTCCTCGGCGAGGAGGCGCGCGTCGGAGGGCAGGTCCACGACCACCGTGGGCTCGAAGAACTGCGGGCCCAGGTCGGGCCTCGCGCGCCCGCCGCAGAGGATGCGGCCGCCGCGCTTGCGGGCGTCCGCGACGAAGTCCTCCATGTCCTGCACGCTGCGCGGGTCGGTGAGCGCGCCGATCTCCGTCTTGGGGTCCATGGGGTCGCCGACGCGCAGCGCGGAGGCGAGGGCGACGACCTCGGCCACGAAGCGGTCGTGGATGGAGCGGTGGACGTACACGCGCTTGACGGCCGCGCACGTCTGGCCCGCGTTGGTGAAGCGCCCCCACGCGATGCCGCGCGCCGTCCACTCGGGCGCGTCCTCCAGCACGAGGGCCGGGTCGCTGCCGCCAAGCTCCATGGTGCTGCGCACGCCGCGGGCGAGGAGGCGCTGGTCCACCTGGCGCCCCACGGGCACGCTGCCGGTGAAGACGAGGTGGTCCACGTCGGCGTCCACCAGCGCTTCGCCCGCCTCGCGGCCGCTCCCGGGGACCACGAGGCAGACGTCCGCGGGGATGCCGGCCTTCGTCATGAGGTCGCGCATGCGCAGCGCGCAGAGGGGCGTGAAGCTCGCGGGCTTGAGCACGACGGCGTTCCCCGCCAGCAGGGCGTAGACGACGTTGCCGCACGGGATCGCCAGGGGATAGTTCCACGGGCTGACGATGCCCACGACGCCCAGGGGCGCGCGCTCGATGGTGCTCACGCGGCCCAGGAAGAGGGGGTTGGAGAGGCGCGTCCGCTCGGGGCGGAGGACCTTGGGGCCGTGCGTCGCCGCCCACTTGACGCTGTCAAGCGCCGCGAGCACGTCGACGCCCAGCGCCTCGACGAAGGGCTTGCCCGTCTCCTGCGAGACCAGGCGCGCCATCTCCTCGCGGTCCGCCAGAAGCTCCGCCTGGAACGCGCGCAGAAGAGCCGCGCGCTCCTCCACGCCGCGGGCGGCCCATGCGGGCTGCGCGGCGCGGGCGCGGGCCACGGCGGCCTGAACGTCGGCGCGCGTGGCCGCGGGGATCTCAGCCAAGGTCTCGCCGGTCGCGGGGTTGCGGACCACCAGGGTGGCCATGGCTTTCCCAGGTGCCCCGCGACGGATAAACGCTGGGATGGATCGCAGGACGTTCGGGGATCAGCTTCCGGCGGCCATGAGCCGCTTGAGGCATGGAGACGATGGGGGTTGGTTGCCCCAGATCGTCTGAAGAGCCCTCAGCCGCCACACGTCACAGCGATGGTCTCCAGAGACTCCGAGATGCAAATTCCGGTTTCACTCACGTCTGCAGTGGTGAAGTCGTGGCACTGGAGCGTCGCAGCAATCTGATCAGACACCGTGCAAGAAGCCGGATTGTTGCTGCAGGCTGCCGCTCCCTTTGCTCCCGGGGGGCCCTCCACGGTCACGGAGATGGTGGAGCCGGCTGAGCAGGTGAAGCTGCAGGACAGGACGCCGACGGCTACGCAGGAAGTTGCAGCCGCCGTTGGGACAACGGTGATTCCTGCAAAGAGAGTCGTGCTGGCGACAAGGGCAATAAGGTAAGGTTTCATGGAATCTCGCTCTGTGCGGAACGATAGCCTTTCTTGGATTAGAAATCGCCCGCATTTTCCAAAACGATATGATCGGTTACATATCTTTCGTCAGCGCTTCAAGATTCGCAGGCCCTTCTTGCGTTACCGCGCGACGCGCGGCCAGTCCAAAGCTCCCCAAGGCCAGACGCATAGGCCGGGCGAAAGGCGAGGCGCAGGTATGGCGACCCCCTTCAATTTCAACCGGGGTCGGGGCGAATGTGAGGCTCAGGGATGACACTTCCGGAGGCCTCCGCGCACCGAAGAAGACGGCAAGGCGAAGGCAGCAGCGTGCCCGCGCCCGCCCAGGGATCTAGAGAATGCGTCTTCACGCGACCCGGTCCAAGTTTACGACCAGAACTGCCGCGTCTTCGCGTAGTTGATCTCGGCCTCCATGATGGCGCGCAGGAACGCGTCGTGCCCCTCGGCCTGCTTCGCGAGGATGCGCCCCGCCGTCTCGGGCCCGACGCCGCGCGCGGCGAGGGCCAAGAGCGCGCGCTCGCCGTGGTCCGCGACGAGGTTGGCGCTGGTGGCGAGGCGGGCCATCTCCTTGCGGCCCTCCTCGTCCAGCGTCGCGCCCTTGCTCGCGCGCATCACGCGCCGGGCCTGCTCGTTCCACGGCCGCGTGACGCCCAGGAGGATGCCGCCGCACTTGGGGCACTTGCGGGAGTGGACGGCGCGCTTCACGCGCGTCTCCACCTGCCACTGGCGGCAGTTGAGGCAGCCCAGCACGACGCGCTCGTCCTTGAGGCGCTCCTCGATGGCGCTCAGGAGCGTCTTGTCGGCGCGGGCGGGGGAGATCAATTCGATCTTGCGGTCCAGCCCCGCGGCGGCGATGGGCGAGAGCCCCTGCTCCACGAGGGCGATCTCCCCGGCGCGCAGCGCGCGGAGGACCTCCTGCGTGCGGGGCACGTCCAGCTTGTCCTCGAAGACCTCGCGCAGCGCCTCCTGGTGGAGCGGCGTGCCCTTGAAGACGTCCAGCATGCGGCCCACGTTCACGCGCTGGTAGTCCACCTGCCGCGAGAGCGCGCCGAACTTGCGCGCGGTGTGGAAGAGGCGGTACTTGAGGTACGTCGAGCCCTGGAGGACGAGCCCCAGGAGCGTCGGCACGTGCTCGGGCTCGATGGCGAGGAGCACGTCCTTCACCATGGCCGTGGGCACGCGCGCCGGCATGGTGAGCACGATGCGGTACGGGTCCACGTCGAGGCCCACGCTGCTGCCCAGGCGCGCCGTGAGAAGGCTCGCGAGGATGCGGCCCAGCGTCTCGTTGACCTGCGTGCCGAAGCAGGCGTTGAGCACGATCACGCCCGCGCCGTTGTCCAGCGTCACGAGGCGGTCCGTGGGCAGCGCGTACTGCCCCTGCTCCTCGACGTACTCCACGAGGCTCCACGCCGCGTCCATCTCCGCCTTGTGCTCCTGCGCGACCCAGCGCGCCGCGGCCTCCTCGCCCTGCCCCTCCACGATCTCGCGGATGCGCCGCCGAAGCTCGCCCACCCCCTGCGCCACGGCCCACGGCACGGGGATCTCCTCGCCCACCCACGAGGGGATCGCGCCCATGGGGTCCTTGATGGGCTCCACGCGCACCTCAAGCTGCTCCGCGTCGATCTCCGCGATGCGCCACGGCTGCCCCTGCACGATGAACGTCGCGCCCGGCTCCGCGAACGACGCCACGAACCCTTCGTTGAGGGTCGCCACGCTGCGCCGCGTCACGAGGTTCACCACCCGGTACGTCAGCTCGTCCGGGATCATGGAGATGTTCTCGAAGAAGTAGTCGCGGGTCCTCTTCTTGGAGCCGATGACGCCGTCCTCGTGGTACACGACCCACAAGTCGTGGAGCTGCTTCACCACCGCCATGAACTCGTCCAGCGACAGGTCCCGGAACGGATGCGCCCGGCGCGCGACCTGATAGCACTCCAGGTCCCCGACGCGGCGCTTCTCCAGCGCCATGGCCGCGACCTGGTTGGCCAGCACGTCCAGGGGCTTCTTCGGCGAGGGCAGGCGCTCCATGCGCTCGGCCAGAGTCTCCTTCACGATGACCGCGGCCTCGGCCACGTCGTCGGGGTCCTGCGCGACGACCACGCCGTTGCTCACTAGATCATGCCGGTGCCCCGCGCGCCCCACGCGCTGGACCAGGCGCGTGACCTGCCGCGGGCTCGTCATCTGGAGCACGAGGTCCGCGTCGCCGATGTCGATGCCAAGCTCCATGCTGCTCGTGCAGATGAGCCCGCGCGCCTTGCCGCTCTTGAACGCCTGCTCCGCCGCGATGCGCACGTCGCGCGCCAGCGAGCCGTGATGCACCGCGATGGGCGGCACGCCGTCGCCCAGGAGGCGGATGCGCGCGGCCAGCACCTCCGCCGTCTCGCGCGTGTTGACGAAGAGGAGCGTCTGCTTCTGCTCGCGGATGCGGTCCAGGCACGCGTTGAGGTACGCGGCCGCCTCGGGGCGCGCCATGATCCGCTCCGCCGTGGCGCGGTCGCGCGTCGTTGGCTTGGGGCTCACCACCTGGAGGTCCAACTGCTTCGAGACGGGGACCTTCACCGTGCGGACCTCGCGCCCTACACCGCCCAAGTATGCGGCCACGTCCTCGGGGTCGCCCACGGTGGCGGAGAGGCCCACGCGTTGAAACTCGCCCGCGTGGCCCACGAGGCGCTCCAGCGCGACGGCGAGCTGCGCGCCGCGCTCGTCGCTGGCAAGCTCGTGCACCTCGTCGAGGACGACGGCCTTGACGCCCGCGAGCCCTTGCACGAGGCGGCGGCCCAGGAAGAGGAGCTGGAGCGTCTCGGGCGTCGTGATGAGCACGTCGGGCGGGTGGCGGCTCTGGCGGTCGCGCTCGCCCGCGGTGGTGTCGCCGTGGCGCACGCGCACGTCGAGGCCCATGGCCTTGCCCCACTCGTGGAGGCGCGCCATGAGGTCGCGGTTGAGCGCGCGAAGCGGCGTGACGTAGAGGAGCTTGATGCGGTCCTTCCACTCGTGGTGCGGGGCCACCCGCTTCCAGCGCAGCAGGTTGTCGAAGAGGGGCAGGATCGCGCTCTCGGTCTTGCCCATGCCGGTGGGCGCCAGGAGGAGCGTGTGCTCGCCCGCGTGGATGGGGGGCAGCGCGGCGGCCTGCGCCTTCGTGGGGTGCGTGATGCCGCGGCCCGCGAGGTATTGCCTCCACTCGGGGAGCAGGAGGTCGAACCCGGTCACTCGATCCAGCCCGCCCGCCGCTTCTGATATCGCTCGCGGCGCTTGCGGCCCGTGGGGTTGTCGTCCCCGAAGCGCTTCAGCGACGCGATGGTGCCCAGGTCCACGCCGTCCAGCGTGAAGGCGCGCCCGGCGTCCGGGTCCACGAGGCCGTTCCCGAAGAGGGGGCCCAGGAGGCGCTCGCCCTCCAGCGCGTTGAACGCCGTGCCGCCGGTCAATTCGTTGAACGCGGGCATGACGATCATCTGCGCGCCCTCCGGAAGCATGGGGTACTGCTTACGGGCGGCCTCGGTGAAGGGCGCGCGGATCCACGCGGGCTCCTTGTGGCGGTGCCCCAGCGCGTCCATGAGCAGGACCGCCGGGTGGTTGTGGCACGTGACCACCGTGCGCGCGGACATGATGTCGTCGGAAGGCCACGTGTGGCCGTGGAGCAGCGCGACGTCGCCCACGAGGATGCCCGTCGCGTCGTGGACCTCCACGTCCAGGAGCCCGTCCAGGTCCACGTCGTGGTTGCCCGGCACCAGCTCCACCTTGGCGGGGAGGCCGCGGAAGAACGTGGGAAGCTCGCGGATCTCCTGGCGCGTCGAGTAGGGGACCTTGTGCTTGAGGTCGCCGATGACGATGAGGCGCTTCGCGGCGGTGCGGCGGAGGACCTCCTCCAGGCGGGCGCGCATGCGCGACGTCTGGCTGGGCAGGTGGACGCCCGCGCGCGCGAGGTCGCTCTCCAGGCCCACGTGCACGTCGCCCACCGCGACCGCGTCCGCGTCGGGGAGGTGGAGCGCGCGCTCGCCGAAGAGGGGGACGGGTCCCCGGGCCGCGGGCTCCATGCCTCCGGCTTGAGGCCGGGATGGGGAAGAAGCTTTGCGCGAAGGGGCGCGCTGATGGGGCGATGGACTGGGAGTTCACCGACTACGACCCGGGAGAGATGGAGGGCGCGTTCCTCCTCGTCGCGGTCCCCGTCACGCGCAACGTGCCCACCATCGTCGCGTCCGCGCTCCTGCGCTCGCCTCAGCGGCGCCTCGCGGTGGCGATCAACAGCGATCGCCTGCCGCCCGTGAGCATGTCCTACGCGGGCGTCGTGAGCGGGCCCATGCACGTCTGGGCGCTGCCGGGGCCCGCCGGCCCCCGTCTCGCGGGCCGGGAGCTGCTCGTCCTCGCCAGCGACGTGCGCCTCGTCCCCGAGGCGCTCATGGGCTTCTGCGGCGCGCTGGCGCGCTGGGCGAAGGAGAAGCGCATCGGGTTCGCCCTCGCCATCGAGGCCGCCGACGCGGACGAGGTCCCGGCGGCGCCCAGCCTGGCCGCGACCTACGCAGGCGAAGGCGCGCTCGACGCGCTGGGGCTTCCGAAGTACGAGGGCGTCCACGCGGGGTTCAACGCCGCGTTCCTCGCGCGCTTCAACCAGCACAAGCTCGCGGCCGCGGGCGTCTTCGCGCCCAGCGCGGGGGACCCCGTGAGCGACGCCACCGCCGCCGTGCGCGTCCTGCAGGCCATCGCCCCCCTGCTGCCGCGCCCGCTGGTCGCGGGGAACCTCGACCGGCTCGCGCACGACGCGGCGGAGCTGGTCGCGCGGACGCTGGCCGACCAGGAGGCCGCCAGGCAGGGCCTCATGGCCTCGGCCCGCGGGGACCCGGGCTACCTTTGAACCCCGCTCTATATTGTGGCAAAGGAATATACGCTTTGCACGATATTGTAGGGTCGTGGCCGACGTCTTCGAGATCCTGGCCGACCCCACCCGGCGGCGGCTCCTCAAGGCCCTCCGCGGCGGGGAGCGCTCCGTCAACGAGCTCGTCGAGGAGGTCGACATCCACCAGCCGGGCGTCTCGCGGCAGCTCCGCATCCTGCACGAGGCCGGCTTCGTGGAGGTCCGCCCCGACCGTCAGCGCCGCCTCTACTCGCTCCGCCCGGAGCCGTTCCGCGAGCTGGAGGACTGGATGAACGACTACCGTCAGATCTGGGACGCGCGCTTCGACAAGCTCGCGGCCCACCTCGCCAGCCAGAAGAAGAAGGACGTGAAGTGAATGACGCAGCAGCACGCACCCCCCAAGCCCGGCAGCCAGACCATGCGCCTGGAGCGCGTCTTCGACGCCTCCCCCGAGGACCTCTGGGTGGCGTTCACGCGGCCCGAGCAGCTGGCCAAGTGGATCAGCCCCTTCCCCGGCGTGGACGCGGAGGTGCACGAGATGGACGCCCGCAAGGGCGGCCGCGTGCGCTTCACCATGATCGACGAGAAGGGCACGCGCTACCCCGAGGAGGAGCTTCTCTTCGAGTCCTTGACGCCCTACAAGGAGATCGTCCAGTACCAGAGCAACGCCGGGCGCAGCGACGTCTTCGCCGACCACCCGATGCGCATGACGATCACGCTGGAGCCTCAGGGCCCGCGCACGAAGCTCACGCTCGTCCAGGAGGGGCTCCCCGCGGGCTTCCCGCTGGACATGGCCAAGGGCGGGTTCAGCGCCTGCCTCGACAAGCTCGCCAAGGTCGTCTCGCGCCCCGCGCACGGCAAGACGCTGCGCCTGGAGCGCGCGTTCGACGCCTCGCCCGCGGACCTGTGGGCCGCGTGGACCGACCCCAGGCAGTACGCGAAGTGGTTCAACCCCGCGCCCGGCATGGACCTCGTGGTCCACGAGTTCGATGTGCGCGTCGGCGGGCAGATCCGCTTCGACATGCCCCAGCCCGACGGGAACCGCAACCCGCAGGAGGGCGTGTTCCACGTGCTGTCGCCCCACACGAGGATCGTCTCGGGCTCGCCCGACAAGTCGTTCCTCCTGGACGTGCGCCTCGTCCCGGAAGGCAAGCGCACGCGCATGGTGGTCGAGGTCACGGGCGTCCCGCCCGAGTACCACGCCATGGCGACGCAGGGCTGGAACGCGGGCTTCGACAAGCTCGAGGCGCTGCTCGCGCGCTAGAGCGGGGGCCCCACGAACCAGACGCAGTGGGCGACCTCGCCCTCGAACGTCCGGGCGTCGACGCAGACGTGGTTGATCGCGTAGTAGTCGACGCAGGCCGCCGCGACGGTCTGGACGCTCCCGGTGGGGGGCGTGCAGGCCTGGATCGGGGCCGAGTCCGCGGGCGCGGGCGGACAAGGCTTGTGCAGGCAGGCGGGCAGGCAGACCGGGCCCACTTGCAGCGTGCAGCACGGGAACGCGCACGCGGACGCGCTGGGGAGGGCGACGGCGGGGACGGCGACGAGGACGAGGGCAAGGAGCAGGAGCGCGCGGAGCAAGCTTGGGCCTCCACGCCGGGAGCCGCCGGCCCAGGCTTGAACCCCGGCGGCCTTGCAGGCTCCTGGGGCTCCGCGGGGACATGGCGGTCGTCTTGCCCGGAGGGGGGCCGCCCCTTCGTCCCGTGGCCGCCCGCGCCGCCCCGACGATTCCGCCCTCGCGCGGCCGCCACCGGGGATTCTCCCGCAAAACAGGCCTTGGCAAAGGTATATGCAGATACTAAACCTACAAGTTTAGTGTGCAGCTGGACGATACGTTCGCCGCGTTGGCCGACCCCACGCGGAGGCGTCTCCTCGCCCAGCTGGAGAAGGGGGCGAAGACGCTCAGCGAGCTCGCCGCGCCCCTGCCCATGAGCCTGATGGCGGTGCAGAAGCACGTGCAGACGCTGGAGGCGGCCGGTCTCGTGGAGACCTGGAAGGAAGGCCGCAGCCGGCACGTGCGCCTGCGCCCCGCGGGGCTCGTTCCCGTGACCGAGTGGATCGCGGAGTCGCGCGCACGCTGGAACGCCGCGTTCGACAGGCTCGCCAAGGTCCTGGAGGAAGACGACACATGAAGCAGACTCAGGAATACGAGATCGCCCTCACCCGCAGCTTCCGCGCGCCTCCCGAGCGCGTGTTCGACGCGTGGACCGACCCCGCGAAGCTCGCCAGGTGGTTCGGCCCGGACGGCTTCTCCACCACGACGCACGAGTTCGACCTGCGCCCCGGCGGCACCTGGCGCCACACCATGCGCGGCCCCGACGGGCGCGACTACCCCAACAAGATCGTCTTCGTGGAGCTGGCGCGCCCCGATCGCCTGGTGTACGACCACGTCTCGGGCCCGCCCTTCCGCACGACGGTCGTCTTCGAGAAGGAGGACGGGGGCGGCACGCGCATGTCGTTCCGCATGGTCTTCCCCGACGCGGAGTCGTACCGCGTCGCCACGCAGCAGTACGGCGCGCAGGAGGGCGCGAAGCAGACGGTGGCGCGCCTCGCGAGCTTCGTGGAGGAGGCGCCCATCGAGGTGCGCCCCGCGCGCCGCACGTACTGGCCCGCCTTCACCGTGGAGCGCGTCTTCCGGGCCCCCGTGGAGAAGGTCTGGAGGATGTGGACCACCAAGGAGGGGCTGGAGGCGTGGTACTGGCCCGAGCCCCTGGTGGCCCACGTCAAGCGCCTCGACCTGCGCGTGGGCGGCGGCTGGGAGATCGCGGCCGAGGGGCTGCCCCACACGTCGCGCGCGACGTTCACGGAGATCGTCCCCCACGAGCGCCTGGGCATGATCGCGCCCATCGACTTCATCCCGGACGTGGAGCCCTACGACCGGGGCGACACCATCGAGTTCCACCGCGTCGCCGAAGGCACGAAGATGACGTTCACCTCGACGCGCATGCACTCGGATACCTGGCAGAAGGCCTCCGGCAGCGGGTGGAGCAGCTCCATCGACCGCCTGACGCGCGCCCTCGAAGGGGGCCCCGAGCCGGCGCGCGGCTTCACCCTGGAGCGCGAGTTCAAGGCGCCCCCCGAGAAGGTCTGGGAGATGTGGACGACCCCCGAGGGGATCGCCAAGTGGTGGGCCCCCTCCGCGCGCGAGATGGGCTTCGACATGCGCGTGCGCCACATGGACGTGCGCGTGGGCGGCACGTTCGCCTTCGAGATGAAGAACGACAAGCACGCGCTCGTCAACCGCGGCACGTACACCATGGTCGAGCCGCACTGGGAGCTGGCCTGGACGTGGCACTACGACATCTACCTCTCGCCCGACGAGAAGCCCTACGACGTGCCCATCCTGGTCACCTTCACGCGCACGCCCGCGGGCGGCACGAAGATGACCTTCATGCAGGGGCCCCTCGCGAAGCCCGGCTTCACCGAGGGCTCGCGCCAGGGCGTCATGCAGAACCTCGGCTACCTGGCCAAGGCGCTGGGGGAGTGATAGCATGGCCACGCAGTTCGTCACCTCCAAGGACGGCACGAGGATTGCGTATGAGACGGTGGGCAGCGGCGAGCCCCTGGTCATCGTCTGGGGCGCGCTGGGGGCCCGCGCGTCCCCGTTCGCGAAGGGGATGCGCGAGGAATTGGCCAAGAGCTTCACCGTGTACGACTACGACCGGCGCGGCCGCGGCGAGAGCGGCGACGCGAAGCCCTACGCCGTCGCGCGGGAGGTCGAGGACCTCCGCGCCGTGTGCGAGGCCGCGGGCGGCTCGCCCTTCGTGTGGGCCACCTCGTCGGGCGCCGCGCTCGCGCTGGAGGCCGCCGCGGCCGGCGTCCCCATGCGCGTGCTGGCCGCGCACGAGCCCCCCTACGCCGTGGGGCCGGAGGCCGGCTCGTTCGACCGCGACTACGAGGCGAACGTCACCGCGCTCATCCAGCAGGGCAAGCGCGCCGAGGCCGTGGGCTACTTCATGCGCGTCGTCGGCGTGCCCGGCCCCATGGTGTGGGTCATGCGGCTGATGCCCTTCTGGAAGCAGATGGTCCAGCTTGCGCACACGCTCCCCTACGACGCCGCGATCATGAACCGCTTCGAGATGCCCGAGGCGCGCCTGCGGGGGATCCGCACGCCCACGGTCGTCCTCGTGGGCGGCAGCACGCCCTCGCGCCTGCGCGCGGCGGCCGACGCGGTGGCGAAGGTCGTCCCCGGCGCCACCGAGCAGGTCGTCCCCAAGCAGAACCACGGCATCAAGCCCCAGGCGCTGCGCCCCGCGCTCGTCGAGGCGTTCGCGGGCAAGTGATATCATGGCCTCCCGCTGGCTCGGCTTCGGCGTGCTCTCGCTGGGCACGCTCATGATCGTCCTGGACACGACCATCGTGAACGTCGCGCTCCCCTCGGTGAAGGCGGACCTGGGCTTCTCCGACACGGGCCTCGCCTGGGTCGTGAACGCCTACGTGCTCACCTTCGGCGGGCTTCTGCTCCTGGGCGGGAGGCTGGGCGACCTGTACGGGCCGCGCCGCCTCTTCCTGGGCGGCATCGCGCTCTTCACCCTCGCTTCCCTCGCGTGCGGCACCGCGACGACGCAGGCGTTCCTCGTCGCCGCGCGCGCCGTGCAGGGCGTGGGCGGCGCGGTGGTCTCCGCCGTCTCGCTCTCGCTGATCATGGGCCTCTTCCCCGAGCCGGAAGGGCGCGCGAAGGCCATGGGCTTCTACGGCTTCGTCGCCGCGGGGGGGCGGCAGCC
Organism: Pseudomonadota bacterium; assembly: GCA_021325135.1. Lineage (GTDB taxonomy): Archaea > Thermoplasmatota > SW-10-69-26 > JACQPN01 > JAJPHT01 > JAJPHT01. Next base: position 32,378 of record JAJPHT010000022.1, read on the forward strand.
TGGGCGTCCTCCTGGGCGGCCTCCTCACGCGCGCGCTGAGCTGGCACTGGGTCTTCCTCGTCAACCTGCCCATCGGGATCGCCGTCGCCATCTCCGCCCTCGCGGTCCTCCCCGACACGCGCGGCCAGACGGGCGCGAGGCGCCTCGACGTCGCGGGCGCCGCCACCGTCACGGCCGCCCTCGTGCTCGCCGTGTACGCGGTCGTCAACGGCGGCGCCTCCGGCTGGGCCTCGCCGCGCACGCTGGGCCTCCTCGCCGCCGCGGCCGCGCTGCTGGGGGCGTTCCTCCTCGTGGAGACGCGCGTGCGCGACCCGCTGGTGCCGCTGGGCCTCTTCCGCCTGCGCAACCTCGCGACGGCCAACGCCATCGGCGTCCTCTGGGCCGCCGCCATGTTCGCGTGGTTCTTCCTCGCCGCGCTCTACATGCAGCTCGTCCTGGGGTACGATCCCCTCCAGGTGGGGCTGGGCTTCCTCGCGTCCAACGTCATCATGGCCGCCTTCTCCCTGGGCCTCTCCGCGAAGATCGTGCTGCGCTTCGGCATCCGGCTGCCCCTCGCCGCGGGGCTCGCCCTCGCCGCCATGGGGCTCCTCCTCTTCGCGCGGGCGCCCGTGGGCGGGACGTTCCTCGCGGACGTGCTCCCCGGCATGCTCCTCCTGGGCTTCGGCGCCGGCATGGCGTTCAACCCCGTGCTGCTCGCGGCCATGGGCGACGTGTCCCCCGAGGACTCGGGGCTCGCCTCGGGCGTCGTCAACACGTCGTTCATGATGGGCGGCGCGCTGGGCCTCGCCATCCTCGCGAGCCTCGCCGCGGCGCGCACGCAGGCGCTCGCCGCGTCGGGGGCCGCCCCCCTCGCCGCGCTCAACGGGGGCTATCACGCGGCGTTCCTCGCGGGTGCCCTCTGCGCGGGCGCCGCGGCCGCGCTGGGCGGCACCCTCTTGAGCCCCGCCGCGCCTCCCGCGCCGTCCCCCGCCGCGCCCGCGGAGGTGTGAGCCGTGAGCCTCGCCAAGAAGCTGAACCTCAAGGACGGCATGAAGGTCCGCGTCGTGGGCAAGCCCAAGGACGTGGACCTGGGCGACGTCGCCGCCACCACGTCCGCCAAGGCCGACGCGATCCTCGTCTTCGTGCGCATGCTCGACGAGGTCGACGCCCGGTGCGCCCCCATGGTGGAGGCCGCGAGGGAGGACCGCCTCGCATGGGCCGCGTACCCCAAGGCAGGCCAGCTGGGCACCGACCTCAACCGGGACGTCCTGTGGCGGCACCTCCTCCAGCAGGGCATCCAGGGCGTGCGCCAGGTGGCGCTGGACGACGTGTGGAGCGCGATGCGCTTCCGCCCGAAATGAAGAAGCGGCCCCCCATCGCTGCGCGCGCCGTGGCCGAGAAGCACCTGCGCCGCAACGGCACGCTGGAGAGCGTGGGACGCAAGGTCCGCGGCAAGCCCGTCGGCCCGTGGAGGTTCTACCACCACGACGGCAAGACGCTCAAGGCCGCCGGCCGGTTCGACGAGGACGGCCTCTTCACCGGCCCCTGGAAATGGTACGCCGCCAACGGCGCGGTGCGCCAGGCGGGCCGCTTCGAGAAGGGCCAGCAGGTCGGTCTCTGGAAGCGCTGGTACGGCGGCACCGACCAGCTCTGCGACGTCGGGCGCTACGTCGAAGGGAAGCGCGTCGGGCCGTGGACGTTCTACGACCGGAAAGGGGGCGTCCGGCGCAAGCAGGCCTACGCGCCGAAGAAACGATAGCACGAACGCGCTGGGGGTGGAAGCGCCGCCTCACGGATTTGAACCGAGGACCTTGGGATTAACAGTCCCACGCTCTACCGGCTAAGCTAAGGCGGCAAGTGGTGCGGCCCGCTCCCGGGAGCCCGGGGGAGAGTCGCGTCCGGTGGCCGGGCAGAGCGGAAGGCCCTCAAAAGGATTTCTACCCCCGGGACGCGCGGGTCCCGGGGGCGCGCAGGCTTACTTCTCCAGTTCCTCGTCGCTCTTGCCCAGGTCGGTCTTGCGCAGGTCGGGGACGACCGGCGCCGCCGCCTTGTCCTCGGGGATGGCGTCGCCGACCTGCTGCATGGCGTTCTCCTGGAGGGAGGAGCCGCGCACGTTGCTCATGCCGGAGCCGCCCTGCATGGAGGAGCCGCCCATGGCGCCCGCGCCGGAGGCGCTTCCGCCCGGCTGCGAGCCGCTGCGGACGGTCTCCTTGACGTGGTCCTTGGTGCGCTTGACCTCCTCGGCGGTGGTGCCCACGACCTGGCGCGTGGTCTCACCGGCCTTGCTGATGGCCTCCTTGGTGGAGCCGGCGAGGTCGTGCTTCTTGGCCTCCTCGCTGAAGCCCTTGAGGGCGCCCGCGACGGCGGCGACGCCCTTCTGGACGGTCTCCTTGACCTTGTGCTTGACCTCCTCGGGGCTGGACTCCTTGAAGCGCTTCTCGCTGGCGCCCATGGTGGAGCCGCCCTGCGAGCCCGTCTCGGCGAAGGTCTCGCCGTAGGGGGTCTCGCGCGTCGCGTTCTCCTGCTCGTTTCCCATCTCGTTGCCCATGTTGCTCGTGTTCTCGTTGTCTTCCATCGTCAGTTCACCTCAGAAGCCTGCCCGGCCGCGGCCCGCGAAGGCCTCGCGGGCGGGGCGGCCCACGTAGCGGATCTCCTCGCGCGAGCGCTGGAGCCTCCGGCGCGTCTCCGCCTTCGCGTGCGCGGCGCGGCTGCGCGCCACGCCCCACGCGACCAGCGCGATCACGACGTCGATCCCGACGGTGATCCACGTGCCGGCGGGGTCGAAGAGGAGCTTGTTGAGCCCCGCGATGAGGGCGATGTGCAGGATGATCCACGCGGTCAGCGCGACGACGCCCAGGAGGACGCCCATGGAGATGGACGTCGTGAGGCCGCTCCACCAGGCGCCCGCGGCGGCCTTCAGCTCGCGGCCCACCTTGCGCGGCGCGGCGCGGGCCCGGCGGCCGGACTCGGCCACCGCGTCGGCGCGGACCCTCACCTCCTCCTTGAACGTCGAGGCCGCGTCCTTCGCGTCCTCGATCCTCTCGCTCACCGCGTAGGAGACGTCCTGCGCGGTGGCCTTCACGGCGTCGGTCGCGCGGCCGGCCGCTTCCGCGGTCGCCTCGCCCGCGCGCTTGACGCCGCGGCCCACCATGCGCATCTCGGGCGTCGCGGCCTGCGTGGCGCCCTCCTCGGCCGCGGCCCGGACGACCTTGCCGGCCTCCTGCACGCTCTCCTGGGCGTCGCGGCCCAGGTCGTTCTCCTCCAGCGCCTCGACGAAGCCCTCGATGGCCCCTGCGAGGGCGGCGGCGAAGCGACGCGCGCTCTCCTCGGCTTCGCGCCGCACCGATTCGTAGTCCGTGCTCTCGACGTCGTCGTCCGGAATGCGAGTCACCTCGTGATGCCGCTTGGTCGTCCGGAAGCGGGCTTAGCCGTTCTGGCCGCGTGGCCGGTGTGGTTTCGGCGCGCCGGCCGAGCGGACGTAGCGGGGGGCGCTCCCTCCACGCGCGCTTGACGCCCTCCTCGCCGCTCACTGCCGAGCAGTCCGCCGCCGTGCGCTGCGCGGCGCACGCGCTGGAGATCCGCGCGGGAGCGGGCACCGGCAAGACGCACACGCTCGCGCACCGCGTGGCGCACCTCGCGCCCGCGCCGGCGCAGCAGGCGCGCGTCCTCGTCGTCACCTTCACCCGGGAGGCGACCGCGGGCCTCCAGCGGCGCCTCTCTCTTCTCTTGGGCCGCGACCACCTGGTGCGCGTCGTCTCGTTCCACCAATGGGCCGCGCGGGAGCTTCCCCCCGAGGAGCGCCGCTTCCTCGGCGACGCGGAGGCGCGCAAGGCGATCCACGAGGGGATCGCGCGGGCGCGCCCCGGCCCCGGCCTGCGCCGCGCGCTGGGCGTCTCCGCCGCGGGCAACGACGACGTCGCGGGCCGCCTCCTGGGCGCGCTCTCCTTCGTGAAGAACGCGCAGACCACGCTGGGCTCCGCGCTGGAGGGCGCCCTCTCGGGCCTCGCCCCGTGGCGCGACGAGCTGGAGACGATATCAGAGACCTACGAGCGCCGCAAGGGCGATCGCCTGGACTACGACGACCTCCTCATCGCGTTCCGCGACCGGCTGCGCGGCAGCGCCGCGTTCCGCTCGGGCGTCGTCTCGCGCCTCGACCACGTCCTCGTCGACGAGTACCAGGACGTGAACGCCATCCAGGCGCAGGCGGTGCATCTTGTGACCGCGGGCCCCGGGGGCGCGCGCGCCACGGTGGTGGGCGACGCGCGGCAGAGCATCTACGGCTTCCGCGGCGGCGCGCCCCGGCACCTGGAGGACTTCCTGGCGCCCTACGGCAAGCGCGGCAAGCGGCTCGCCCTCACCGTGAGCTTCCGCAGCGACCGCGCGCTCGTGGAGGCCGGCAACCGCGCGCTGCCCACCGCGTTCCCGCTGCGCGCGCGGCGCGGGGCGGCGCGCGGCGAGGCGCCCGAGGTCCGCGCGTGCGAGGACCCGCGCGACGAGGCGCGCGTCCTGGCCGACCACGTGGAGGCGCTGCTGGCGGAAGGGGCGGACCCGCGCGAGATCGTCGTGCTATCACGCGCGCGGCACCTCGCCCTGCCCTACCAGGAGGAGGTGGTCGCGCGGCGCGCCGACGAGGCCTGGGCCGAGGACCACCCCGGCGCCATGGCGGACGCCATCGACGCCTTCCTCGTGGCCGCGCGCCGGCGCCGCGCCGCGCTGGACCCGTGGGCCGCCGCGCAGGAGGGCGAGCTGGGCCGCGCCGCGCGCATCCTCGCCCGCCGCGCCCGCAGCCAGGCGCTCCCCGCGCGCCCCACCGCCGCGCGCCTCCTCGCGCTCCCCCGCGGCGAGGACCTCTTCCACGTGAAGGCCATGACCATCCACGCCGCCAAGGGGCTGGAGTGGGACCACGTCCTCCTCGCGGGCGCGCGCGAGGGCGGCCTCCCCAGCGACCACGCGCTCCAGGCGCCCGAGGGCGTGCGCGACGCCCTCGTCGAGGAGGAGCGCCGCCTCCTCTACGTCGCCCTCACGCGGGCGCGCAGGAGCTTCCTCGCCACGTGGCCGCGCCTGGGCGAGCGCCGCGCGCACGCGCCGTGCCGCTGGCTGGAGACGCTGGAGAGAGGGCGCGCGCCGGAGCCGATGCCGGCCCGGTCGTCCCCGCCACGAGGGGCCATCCACCTGAAGGCTCTTTGAGGGGCCGTTCTGTTACACGCCGCATGCCGGAGACCGTGACACCCGCCCAAGCCATCCGCAACCTGCTCGAGATCCAGAAGAAGGAGTGGGCGGGACGCCTGGGCTCCGTGGAGGGGCGCTACTCGCACTACGTCGGGCTGGCCGCCGACCGCGCGCAGTGGTACGCCGAGAAGCGCGTGAAGCATCGGCGCGTGGGGCGCGGGCTGAGGTTCGCCGCCATCCTCCTGGGCATCCTCGCCGGGCTCGTCCCCCTCGTGGCGCCGCTCACGATCCCCCTGGGGAAGTCGACCACGCTCACCATCCTGGCGATCCACGCCACCATCCCGCTCGCGGTGGCCGCGGGGCTCGTGCTGCTGGACAAGTTCTTCGGCTTCTCCACGACGTGGCTGCGCTTCGTCCAGACCGAGCAGGCCATCGTGAGCCTCGCCGACAAGTTCCAGGCCGACTGGCAGAAGCGCAGCGAAGGGTGGACCGCCCCCATGGACGCCGCCCAGCGCGCCGAGGCCGGCAAGCTCATCGAGGAGTTCGTCGGGCGCATCGACGCGCTCGTGCAGAAGGAGACGAACGTCTGGATCGCGGAGTTCACGGGCGCCATGGCGCACATGGACGAGAGCGCCTCGGGCGCGAAGACGCCTGCGTGAGAACCGCGCAGAGACGAGTCCTGCCGGATTCGGCTGATCCGTGTCTGCGCCTGCGCTTCGCCATCTTCGATGGCCCGGTGTAGTGCGCAGATACGGATTTGAACCGTAGAATCCCTAAGGAACTAGCCCCTCAAGCTAGCACCGTTGGCCAGGCTTGGTTATCTGCGCGGATGCGATCCCCTGAGGTTGGGGGGTATGCCTGGAAACCCGTTCCCCTATTTGAAAAATGGGGTCGCTCAGACGGGGACGACGCCCACGAAGAGGGCGAAGGCGAGGACGAGGAGCGTCGCGACGGTCACGACGGGCATGAACGGGTACGCGGCCTTGCCGCGCCCCAGGAGCCTCGCGGCGGGCCAGGCCAGGAGCTTGAGCGCGACGAAGTAGAGGACCACGAGGAGGGGCGGGAAGAGGGCGGCCGCCGCGACGCAGGCCGCGACGTCCGCGGTGGCGAGGCGCAGCCAGAGGCCGATGGCGCGGTGGCTCAGGAGCGCGAAGAGGACGATGAGGCCCCACTTGGCGAAGAAGGGCGCGCCGGGGCGGAAGTCGACGGCCCAGACGTGGATCGCCAGGAGGACGACGGCGAAGGCCCACCAGACGTCCATGAACTCGCGCTGCGCCGACATGTGCTTCACGTCGGAGAGCGTGGCCACCACGAAGGAGCCCAGGAGGAAGAAGAGGCCGTCCACCTCCAGGGGCGAGAGGTCCCACGCCACGAAGGGCGAGAGCGCGTCGAGCACGCTCCGGCGATCCTCCGGGCGCGCCATGAACGCGTCGAATCGCGTTCGGAGACGCGCGCGCGGCGCGCCGCTCCCCGCGATAGCATTTTGGGTCCGCCAGGCCGGGAGACGGGGGAACGACGCCGGGGTTCCCTGTCGCCCGACCGTGGTCTTATATAGGCCCTGCAACCGAGCAACCCGGCGAGTTGGGTTTCGGCCCGCTCGGAGGACCAAACGATGAAAGCGAACCAGAAGTTCCTGGCTGGCGACGATGAGGCTGTTTCCCCGGTCATCGCCGTGATCCTGATGGTGGCCATCACCGTCGTGCTCGCGGCGACCGTCTACGTCTGGGTATCCGGCTTCGGCGCCCAGAGCGGCAACCCGCAGAAGAGCATGTCGCTCACCAGCGCGGGCGCCCTGTCGGGCGGCTTCAAGACGTACAGCGTCGCGTCGAGCACCACCGGCATGAAGTACGGTGACATCTCGGTCACGCTCAACGGCGCGACCTTCGCCATGGACGCCACCGTCGCGTGCGCGAGCCCCCAGACCATCCCGACCGCCAGCCAGTACCTGGCGTGCACGGGCACGACGCGCCACGTCGCGGGCGACGTCATCAGCGCGGGCGACGTCATCTCGCTGCGCGCCTCGAGCGGCGACACGCTGCGCATCCTCGACTCGCAGGCGAACGCGGTCATCCTGACCCTGACGGTGGGCTGAGGGAGTTGATCTCTTGAAGGCCAACCGCAAGTTCCGCATGGACGACGACGGCGTCTCCCCGGTCATCGCCGTGATCCTGATGGTGGCCATCACCGTCGTGCTCGCGGCGACCGTCTACGTCTGGGTGTCGGGATTCGGCGCCCAGTCGAGCTCGCCGCAGAAGAGCATCGCGCTCACCAGCGCGGCCGCGCTCAGCGGCGGCAAGAAGACGTACACCATCGCCTCGTCGACGAGCACCATCAAGTACAGCGACATCCGCGTCACGGTGAACGGCGTGCAGCAGGACCTCACGCAGACGAGCCCCGGCACGGCCGGCGCCTGCTCCACGACGCCCGCGGCGGCCACGCTCTTCGTGGCGTGCGCGCAGAACGCCGAGGCGCTCAACGCGACGATCATCCACGCCGGCGACACGCTGACGCTGGGTGGCGTCAGCTCGGGCCAGACGCTGCGCATCCTGGACTCCCAGGCCAACGCGGTGATGCTGACCCTGACCATCGGGTGAGGATCGTCCCCCGCGGCCCGGGCGACCGGGCCGCACCCCCTCTTCTTTTCATCTTCTGACGAACTCCAGGCGGAGCCATCTCCGGCGAAGCGCGACAAGCCGGCAGGCTCCCGGGCGTGTTCACGCGCGGAGGTGACACCCTCCCCGTGACACGCCGTGTCGGTGCGTCCCGCCGCTTGCCGGCGCTCGCGATTTCCACGAGAGAAACGCACGCACGCCGGACCTCGTTTCGCGCATCGCCGGCCCCCGACCGTTAACGGAAGTGTTTTTAAGGGGGCCGTGGTTCGCGGCTCCAGACGGAGAGCCAGCTCTCTCACAGACGGCTGGGCATGATCCGCGAAATGGGACGAATCGTTTCGAATCATGGAGGAATCCATACCATGGATGCTACTACTAAGACCAAGACCCTCGCGGTCGCCTTCGTGGCGTTCCTCGTCGGCTCCGTCTTCGTCTCGGGTGTCGCCACCGCGCACTCCGCTGACCTGGCGGCCGCCGACGATGCGGGCCACAACGTGGCGAACCCCGCGAACGTCCTCACCGTGGGCAACCCCATCCGGGTCGTCCACTTCAACACCGCCGGCACCATCTCGCAGGTCACGTACCCCGAGAACGGGACGATCGACTACAACCAGACGTACGACCTGACGCTGACGGCCATCGGCAACTCCACCGGCGCGACCGGCGTCAACCTCGCGTGGGGCACCCAGTACCAGCTCGTCGCCCCCTCGGGCACGCTGGTGGGCGCCACCCGCTCGGCCTACAACGACACCGAGCACTGCGGCCAGGGCTCCACGGCCCCCGTGGCCTACCAGACCGCGTGCGGCGCGCCCTACTCCTTCGCGAACATCACGTTCCCCAACGTGAAGTTCAGCGAGGGCGGCATCTGGCTCGTCACCAACGCGACCAGCTCGGCGACCGTCGCCCAGTTCGTCGTCTCGCCCCACACCGAGATCGCGGTCTCCCTGAGCAAGACGAGCGTCGTCTACAACCCGACGGGCTCGTTCAACTACATCCTCACGGCGACCTACGCGGCGAACGGCACCCCCGTCTCCGGCGCGGTCATCGACGTCTTCCCCTCGGGCTCCGGCCTGACCAACGGCGTCACGACCCAGCCTGACGGCACGGCCACGGTCCTCCAGACCGGCACGCCCCACGCCAACGTGTACCACTTCTTCGTGAACGCGTCCATCGCCAACACGGTGACGGGCTCGTGCGCCTCGGGCGACCCCGTCAGCACGTGCAGCGACATCTTCGGCGAGAACAACCTGACCATCAGCGCCGCGCCCCTGACGGTCAACAAGAACTCGACGACGGCGTACACGGGCTTCCAGAACAACGTGACGTTCACGCCCCAGTTCCAGTCCGCGCAGGACTCGAACAGCAGCTTCGCCTTCACCGGCGTGCAGGCCTCGGCCGGCACGGCGCTGGGCGCGGGCTTCTTCCCGAACGCCTCGAAGTTCAACGCCTCGGTGACCTTCCCCAACGGGACGGTCCTCTACATGTCCGGCGCGACCCGCGGCTCGCTCGCGTTCCCCGTGAGCGAGTTCACGGTCTCCGGCGGCTCGAACCTCCAGTGCTTCGACCCCAACAACGCCGTCTGGATCTCCGGCCCCGGCAGCGCGTGCAACGTCACGAGCATCCTGGCCAAGTCCTTCGGCGTCGACCAGGACACCGGCCGCATCTACTTCGTGCCCGGCTCCAGCCTCTGGCTGGGCGGCACGTACACCTTCGGCCTGACCATCAGCAACGACGCGGCGGGCAACTCGGAGTACTCCGGCTCGACCACGCTTGTTCCCACCTCCCCCGCGGGCGTCAACCTCGCCCTCACGGACGGCAGCGGGAACTCGCTCACGGCGATCCCCGTCCTCCCCGGCACGGGCAGCCCCCTGGGTCTCCAGGGCCAGACGGTCCTGCTGAACATCACCGGCGAGTCGCTCTTCCAGCACCCCCTGTGCGAGTCGGGCGGCGCGCCCGGCGACGTGGGCTGCACGGCGAGCCCCACCGGCACCGAGGGTTCCGGCGGCAACTTCGCGGAGAACATCACCGTCTCCGGCGCGGTCCTCCCCACGCACCCCACCACGGGCTCCGCCTCGGGTGACATCACGTACAACCGCACGACCGGCATCGCGACGATCAGCAACCTCGTCACGAGCGGCTCGGGCAACGTGGTGTTCTCGGTCAACTGGAAGGGCACGACGACGACCCTGACCGTCCCCACGAGCGGTGGCGCCAACATCACCACCGACACGGCGGACATCCAGGTCGGCAAGCTGACGAACTTCACGATCACCGTGAAGGACGCCTTCGGCAACCTCGTCCCCACCGCAACCATCAAGGGCTTCAACGAGGACGGCAGCGCGTTCTCGCCCACCACGGATCCCTTCGGCTCGGGCGGCATCACCGGCAACGGTGGCCCCACCATGGGCCAGGGCGGCGTGTACAACATCAACATCACGCCCGCCAGCGTGAAGAACATGATCGTCCAGGCGACGGTCCAGCCCCCCGGCGGCACCGCGACCTACGCGCTCTACCGCGTGAAGGTCGTCGCCGGCCACGACCTGACCGTCAACCTGTCGAAGACGGACACCTCCGCGGGTCTGCCGACGTTCATCAGCGTGAACGCGACGAACTCGACGGGCGCGGGCGTCCCGACCGGAACGGCCCAGGTCTACCTGCTGACGGCCCAGGAGAAGACTGACCTCCTGGCCAACGGCAGCACGTCGCTGAGCAGCGTCCCGTCGTTCCGCAAGTTCGGGAACAGCCTCACGGCGTTCACGAACTCCAGCGTGTACGGCGTCAACATCACGGCTGCCCTCGGCGCGGACGTCTACAACGTCTACGTCCAGGACGCCGCCGTGCCCTCGCTCCAGCACGACAACCTGAACAGCATGCCCATGCTCACCGTGCACAACTACACGGTGACCTTCGTGCCCGCGACCATCGCGACCAACTGGACCGGCCAGACCAACGTCACGGTCAACGCGACGATCAAGGACTGGCAGGGCAACCTCGCGCCCAACGGCACGCAGATGCGGTACAGCCTGGCGAACTCCACGGGCAACCTCACGGACCCGACGGTGGGCGGCAGCTACAACTTCGCCGCGCTGAACAAGACGGGCATCACGAACGGCGTGGTCACCCTGACGGTCACGGGCCGCGACCCGGGCGTCATCATGGTCGAGATCATGCCCGCCTCGAGCGCGGGCACCCCCATCTTCACGGGCGCCACCGGCGCGCTCGTCGTGGCGGGTCCGACCGTGACGGTGAACCCCACCAGCGTGAACATCCTCACGCCGCAGGTCTTGACGATCACGGCCGCCAACTTCACGGGTGGCGCGCTGGCTGGCGTCGAGGTCCGCGTGTGCGGCATCTCGCTGAACGCGAACTTCCCCTCGACCGCTCCCACGACGCTGACGGCCTCGGACCGCGCGAACTGCACGGCCGTGGACGTCACCAACGCCGACGGGACGGCCGCGGTCAACGTCGCGCCCAACAGCCTGTCGCCGCTCCTGGTCTACGTGAACAACGTGAACACCGGCGTGTCGATCCCCGTCTTCGCGGGCACCCTCGCGGTGAGCATCGACAAGACGTCCCCCAAGACTGGCGACACCGTGACCATCACGGCCGCCCAGTCCCAGGGCGCCTCCGGCTCGGCGGGCATCGCGGTCAACGTGACCCGCGACGGCACGTTCGTCGTCAACCAGACGAGCGACTCCTCGGGCCACGTCGTGCTCTCCAACGTGAGCGCCGGCAACTACAGCATCGTGGCGACCCGCAGCGGCTTCCTGCCTGGCTTCCTCAACTTCAGCGTTGGGGCGTCCAGCGGGAACGTCACGCCCCCGGGCCCGCACTTCACCCTGTCCAACCTCGTGGTGCCCGACACCGCGACGGTCGGCCAGCCGGTGACGGTCAGCGCTGACGTGAAGAACGACGGCACCTCCTCGGGCACGGCCAACATGCTGCTGCTCGTGAACGACAAGGTCGTCGGCACGTTCTCGCTGCCCGACCTCGGCGTTGGCGAGACGCAGAGCGTGCAGTTCCAGCCCTTCACGCCCAGCGTCCCCGGCACGTTCCACGTCGTCGTCAAGATCGGCACCACGACTGTCGACAAGACGATCACGGTGAACCAGCAGGGCACGACCACGTCGACGCCCACGACGAGCACGACGACCACGACGACGACCACGACGACCACGTCGCCGACGGTCTCGTCGAGCCCCGTGACGAGCACGCCCACGTCGACCACGACCACGACGCCGAGCCCCAGGGTGCCCGGCTTCGAGTTCGTGGCCCTCGTCGGCGCCATCGCCGCGGCGCTCCTCGTGCTCCGCCGCAAGAACTAACTGAGCGCACGGCGCGGGCGCCCTTGAGGCGCCCGCGCATCCCCCCTTTTTCTCATCTTCTCTCCCCCAGCGCGAGCGCCGCGTCGCCTCCAGCGGGGATCAGATGATAAGGCCGCGACGGCACGCTGGGGGAGCATGCTTCCCCTCCTCGCCATCGGCCGCTCCATGCGACGCAGCCACGCCCGCCGCGCCGTCCTCGTCGCCCTCGACCGGCTCGGGCAGGCCGGGCTCGCGCCGCTCGCGGAGCAGGCGGGCCTCGCGCCCGAGCGCGTGCGCGCGGTCCTCCACGGCCGTCTGCCGGGCTTCCTGCCGGAGCTGTCGCTCCTCGCGCTGGAGCTCGTCCGCCAGGAAGGAGAGGAGTACGCCATCGCGCCGCGCGGGCGGCTCGTCGTGAGGTCGCTGGCGCGCGGCGGGCTCAAGCTCCTGCTGGAGGGGCCGGACGCCGCGCTGCGCGCGCCGCTGGAAGCCGCGCACGAAGAACGATGCCCCGCGTGCGGGCAGCGCGTGCCGCCGCGCGACCGCAGGCCGCAGAGGCGTTAGCTCACGCCTTGGGCTTCGCCTCGCCCTTGGGCGCCTCGGCGGCCTTCAGCGCCTCGGCGATCTGCTGGAGAAGCACGCTCTTCGCGCCGCGCGCGTCGATGAGCACGCGCCCTTCGCTCTTCCACCAGCGCTTGGGGTGGCCCACGCCCTTCTCCAGGACGGGGCGCAGGTGCATCTTCGCGGCGACCTGGGCGACGGCCTCGGCGGTGGGCTCCGCGATGGCCAGGTGCCTGGGCACCCGGCGCCAGGGGCGCGGCTCGGCCGCGTCGAAGTAGAGCGGCCAGAGGACGAGTTTCCCGTCGTCGCGCGAGACCATGAGAATCAGAGGGAAGCGGCCGGCAGGGGCGGCCGAGGTGTCAGGCGGTTCACTCGACGAGGACGGCGTTGATCGCGCCGTGCTGGCCGGGGCGGCTCGTGATCCGCGCCTTTCCGGCGCTGGTCTGCACGATGGCGCCCTTGGTCATGATGTTGCGGCGCACGTAGTTGATGTTCGCCGGGTTGCCCGTCACGGTGGTGATCTTCGCGGGCGCGGTCTTCCCCGTCTTGGGGTTGGTCACGTTGGCCGTGTCCGCCTTGAGCATGCGCACGCGCATCTCGCCCGCGCGGACGCGGACGTACTTGCGCTTCGTCGCGCCGATGGTCGTGAGAACGGGCTCGCGGCCGATCTCGAACTTGCGCTTCTTGTGGGCCATCATCCGGCGGCCGCCGGAGGGCTTGCGCTTGGATTCGCCCTGCCAAATCGCCATGCTGACACCGATCCTGAGGGGGCAGCGATCCCCGTTCCCCTATTTGAGTATTTTCCGGGCGGAGGATCCTCCGCGACTTGAGGGGCCCAGGGTTTCCACCGAGCGTGTTAAGTAGTGGCTAGCCTCTTTCCGGTGCAGCCACTCCCTCCCGTGCAGCCATGCGGCGGTGAGAAATCTTCTTATAGCGATATCGCAACATAGGCCTCACGCACGGGGCATCCGACCCGCATCGGGTATGGATCCACCAGGGAAACGGGCCTCGGACGGCCTGTCTTCTGTGCCCAGGAAGGAATACGAGATGGCTCAACTTTCTCGTCGGGAAGCCGACTTGGAGATCATCACCGTCGAGGACCTTTCCCAGGCGATCCAGGACCGCATTGGCCTGGGGCTTGAGGAGGCCGACCGCGACGCCGAGTTCGTGATGGATATCTTCGGCTTCAACGACCGCATCATCGACAACGTCCTCGAGCCCGAGGACCGTCAGCTCTTCTACATCCTGGAGGAAGAGGGGCTTCTCACCACCGAGCGCGAGGAGACCACGCTCTACGACGGCCGCGAGTGGCGCACCCACTACTGGCTCTTCAGGAAGGACAAGATCCTCGCCTCCGCCGAGGCCGCCCGCGCCAAGGCCGGCTCCGCCGACCACGAGTTCGGCATCTACGCCGAGATGCCCGAAGACGTGTGGGCCGCCCGGAAGCGCTAGCTCCCGAAAGCGCCGACGAGCGGGCTCGTTGAGCGCCGCCCGGAAGCGCTGAGAGTTTTTTCGCCGGCCTCCGGCTGGCTCATCCTCAACCCACCAGGGGGCGCGCCGCCTCGGGCGAGCCAACCCTTGATATGGGGGAACTCCGTTGGCGCGGCCGAGGAACGCCCGTGGCCCTTCCCCTCGACGTGCTTGAGCGCAGCATCAACAAGAAGATGTCCCTCCAGCTCAAGGACGGCCGCGTCATCGAGGGCAAGCTGGTCGGCTACGACCAGTACATGAACCTCGTCCTGGAAGAGAGCGAGGAGAAGGCCGGAGAGACGGGCCGCCGCCTGGGCACCCTCGTGCTCCGCGGCAACAACGTCGTGACCATCTCCCCGCAGTAGGCCTGCCGGCGATCGCCGGACGCGGAACGCCTTATATATCGGCCGACCCCGTGTTTCAAAATCTATAAGACACGGGGCATTCTGATAGGAACTCGGAAGGGCCCGGCTGGTAGTTGTTCAAGTGCATCCCATCCCCTCCTTGTGAGGCCAGCTTCGTCCTTCCACTCTCACATCCGCCAGCCCCTCTGGCGGACTCACCATTCTTCCAGGCCGAGCCCTGGCCTGATCCTTTCTGCGTCGCAGGCCCGTCGCGTCGTCACGCCTTCGTCGTGACGACTTGCGCCGGACCTGCAGCCCGTCGCGTCGTCACGCCTTTGTCGTGACGATGCACTCGGATTCGAGCACGAGGACGGTGTGCTCGAACTGCGCGACCTGGCCCTCGCCGATCTCGTGGAGGATGGGGTACTGCTTCACGGCGCCCGCGCGCTCCAGCAGGCGCATGGCGTAGGCCACGCGCTCGGGGGGGACGGCGCCCGCGATCCAGCGCTCGGCGAAGGGGAGCTTGGGATATCGTTCCGCGATGTGCTTCAGCGCGTCGCGCGCGACGGGGTCGCGCACGGGGCGCGCGCCCATGAAGTGGTAGATGTGCCCGCCCTTGGTGTCGCGGATCTTGCCCGCGCCGGTGGTGCTGAAGGGCTCGATGGCGATGGCGGTCCCGGGCTGCACGCGGCCGCGCGCGGTCTGCGCGACGTTGGGGATGGAGAGCCCCGCGTGCTGCACGTATTGATCCACGCTGTGCCCGGTGAGGTTCACGATGGGCTTGTAGCCGCGGCCGCGGATGGTGCTCTCGATGGCGCGGCTGATGTCCTCGATGGGGACGTTGGGCTTCACGACCTCCAGCGCGGCCGCCAGCGCGTCCCGGGTGCACTGCATGAGGTCCGCGTGCTTGCTCGTGCCCACCTCGACGGTGATGGCCGTGTCGCCGATCCAGCCGTCCACCTGCACGCCGCAGTCGAGCTTCACGACCTGGCCTTCCACGAACTCGCGCGCGTCCAGCACGGCGGGCGTCTCGTGCGCGGCGTCCGCGTCCAGGCTGATGCAGCAGGGGAAGGCGCACTCGCCGCCGTTCTCGCGGATGAAGCGCTCCACGGCCTCCGCGACGTCGATCATGCGCGCGCCGGGCTTCACCAGCGAGGCGCCGTACTCGCGCGCGCGGCCGGCGAGGTTCCCGGCCTTGCGGTACTTCTCGATGGCGTCAGCGTCCACGGGCTTCGACCTCCGCCGCGCGAATCGCGCCCTCGCGCAAAACCTTTGCCTCATCGCCCGTGGCGTCCACGACGGTGTCGAGCCTGCCGCTGCGCGCGCCCGCGTCCACGACGAGCCGCGCCTCGGCGCCCGCGAGGTCGCGCGCGCGCCGCGCGTCGGCCGCGTCGAGGTCCGCCGCCGCGAGGGGCCCGAAGTGGCGCGCGAGGCGCCGCGTGAGGTCGACGCTGGGCGCGCGCACGGCGACGAGGTCCGCGCCCGCGGTCACCTCGTCGGGGATCCACGGGCGCGGCCGCAGGAGCAGCGTCAGCGGGCCCGGCCAGAAGGCGTCGGCGAGGCGGCGCGCCAGCGGCGTCGCGAAGGCGACCTGCTGCACGTCCTCGAAGCCGCCCACGAGCACCGGGAGCGCCTCGTCCGCGCTGCGGCCCGTCGCGCGGAAGAGGCGCAGCGCGGCCGCGTCGTCCAGCGCGTCGCCGCAGAGCGCGTAGGCGCCGTCCATGGGCAGCACGGCCAGCTCGCCCGCGTCGAGGAGCCCGGTCGCGCGCTGCACGACGTCCGGCTCGGAGTGCGCGACGAGCTCCACGGGATCACTTCTTCTCGAGCTGCTTCTTGATGAGGTCGCCCAGCGTCAATTCCTTGGCGCCGGCGTTGCCCACGGGGCGTCCGCCGATGCCGGAGGGCGCCTCGGGCTTCTCCTTGAGCTTGACGTCCAGCGCCTTCTCCAGCTTCGCCACGAGCGCGTCGGGCGGGTGGTAGGTGCCCTTCTCGATGTTCGCCAGGTTGCTCACGCGCTCGTTGATGGCCTTGCCCAGGTCCTCGATGGAGAGGCCGGCGCGCTGGCGGGCCTGCTTCACGCGCTCGCCGTAGTCCTCGACGAGCTCCTCCTGCATCTGGTCGTAGATGTCGCGGGGCTTGCCGCGGACGGCGCGCCGCTCCAGCGCCTGCGTCGTCTGGCTGCGGCCGGTGACCTCGACCTTGGGGCCCGCCTGCTCGACGCCGAACTTCACGCAGTTGCCGCACACGCTCATGGTCGTGCCTTCGATCACGGCGCGCCGCAGCGAAGGGAACTCCTTGCCGCACATCTCGCAGGAGGGCATCGTCGCTCCATGGGGGCTCCATGGATAAAGCCCTCTCCCGATGCTCGTGGAGGTGGAAGCCGCTCCGGAGATCGAACGATCAGCC
Organism: Pseudomonadota bacterium; assembly: GCA_021325135.1. Lineage (GTDB taxonomy): Archaea > Thermoplasmatota > SW-10-69-26 > JACQPN01 > JAJPHT01 > JAJPHT01. The sequence continues at coordinate 49,220 of JAJPHT010000022.1, forward strand.
GTCCGCCCCAGGCGTTTCCACAAACGCTTAATATGGAGCAACCCTACCCAGCGACTGCGCCACCCCCGGGGAAATGCGGGTTTCCCGGAGTTCTGGGCGCACGGGATTGGTCCGCGTGTCCGAGGACGACATCTTCACGCCGTCGCCCCTTCCTCTCGACGGCATCGTCCCCGGGGAGGACGACGAGCGCTACCTTGTCGAGCGCGTCAAGCACCTGGAGGAGCGCAACGCCCAGCTTCGCGACCAGAAGCGCCGGCTGGAGACCCAGTACCGCAACGCGGAGAACGACCGCCAGCGCCTGGCGCGGGAGATCAAGCACATCAAGGCGGAGATGGAGAAGCTGAAGTCCCCGCCGCTCATCGTCGGCTACGTCAAGGACATCCTGGAGGACGGGCGCGTCGTGTTGAAGAGCAGCACCGGCCCCCACTTCGTCGTCCACGTGGCGGACTTCGTCGACCGCGCCCAGATGAAGGCCGGCGACCGCGTCTCGCTGAACCAGCAGAGCCTCAGCGTCGTGGGCGTGCTGCCCGCCTCGCTGGACCCCGCCGTCTACGGCGCCGAGGTCGTGGAGCACCCCACCGTCACCTACGAGGACGTGGGCGGCATCAAGGCGCAGCTCCAGGAGATCCGGGAGGCCATCGAGCTTCCCATGAACCGCCCCGAGCTCTTCGAGCGCGTGGGCATCGATCCGCCCAAGGGCATCCTCCTCCACGGCCCCCCGGGCACCGGCAAGACGCTCATCGCCAAGGCCGTCGCGCACCACACCAACGCCACCTTCATCAAGCTGGCCGGGAGCGAGCTGGTGCAGAAGTACATCGGCGAGGGCGCGCGGCTCGTGCGCGAGCTTTTCCAGATGGCGCGCGCCAAGGCGCCCAGCATCCTCTTCATCGACGAGCTTGACGCCATCGGCGCCTCGCGCTACGAGGCGAGCACCAGCGGCGACCGCGAGGTGCAGCGCACGCTCATGCAGCTGCTCTCGGAGATGGACGGCTTCAGCCCCCGCGGCGACGTGAAGATCATTGCGGCGACCAACCGCCCCGACATGCTGGACTCCGCCCTCACGCGACCGGGCCGCTTCGACCGCCTCATCGAGATCCCCAAGCCCGACCTGGACTCGCGCCGCGAGATCTTCGCCATCCACACGCGCCGCATGAGCGTCGCCCTGGACGTGGACCTCGCGCGCCTTGCCTTGCAGGTCGGCGAGGACGCCACCGGCGCGGACATCAAGGCGGTCTGCACCGAGGCCGGCATGTTCGCCATCCGCGAGGAGCGCGACTCGGTCGCCATGGCCGACTTCGAGAAGAGCATCCGCAAGCTCCTCGGCCAGAAGATCGGCGGCGCCCAGAACCTCCACAAGGACTCGGCCTTTGCCTAAAGCGGGGAGTTCGGGGGGCGCAGCCCCCTGAAGAAAGAGGAGTCGTCCGGCCGCGCCGCAGCGCGGCCAAAATGGGGGATTTCAGGGGGGCTCGCCCCCCTGACGTCTCGGTCGCCTGCTCGACGTGATTTCACGTCAGGGGGCTGCGCCCCCTGAAACCCCCGCTTTTGGCCGCGCTGCGGCGCGGCCGGACGTCGCCTAGGGAACGTTCATGGCCCGGCCTGGCATCCTCCGGATCGTGAGGCTCCTCGCCGGGCTGGCCCTTGCCCTCCTCGCCTTGCCGCTTGCCGCGGCCCAGGCCAACCTGCCCATCCAGGCGCAGGTGACCGGCTTCATGGACGACCCGGGCCACCCGCTCCAGCCCGGCGCCAACGAGACGGTCGAGATGACCGTGAACTACCAGGCGGGGCCCGCCTCCCTGCCCGGCCCGCAGCCGGACAACAACGACCCCACCAGCAGCGGGCCCATGCTCACGCACATCACGTACCGCGCGAAGCAGGTGCCCACCTGGGTGGAGAACCTCACCTTCGACCCGCCCGAGGTCTACGCCAACGACACGCCCGGCATGCAGCAGGAGCCGCACCACGTCCACGTCATCCTTCGCATCGCGAAGAACGCGCCCGCCGGGAACCACCAGAACCTCAGCGTCGACCTCATCGCCGACCCCAACGGCCCCACCCCCGGCGCGACGGGCACGACCTCGGAGATCGCGCTGCGCCCTGGCGCCGTCCCCAAGGTCAACGTCACCAAGGACGCGCAGGGGCAGGCCATCCTCAAGGGGGGAAGCTGGCAGCCGGTCCGCTTCCACGTGACCAACGTGGGCAACGGCCAGATCACCGCGCGGCTCAACGTCACCGTGCGCCCCCAGGACAGCATCGTCGACTTCCCCGCGACGCTCACGCTGGACCCCGGCCAGACGCTCCCCGTGGACGTCATGCTGCGCCTCCCGTGGACCTACGGCGAGTCGGGCGCTCTGGAGCTGGAAGCCACGCCGCTGGGCGCTGGCGACGAGGAGGGGAAGCCCGCCCACGCGGACGTGGACATCGCCGGGCAATCCGCGGTCCCCGCCCTGGAGCCCCTCGTCGCGGTGGCGGCCGTGGGCATGCTTGCCTTGCTGCGCCGCAGGTCCTAGCGCCGATCCTGGGTGGCGTGCAGCGCCTCGCCCCTCTAGTTTTCCCTGTGGAAGGGTACTTTCGACTGGAGCGGAGACGTTCCGCGCACCTTTAAGCCGGAGACACGGCTCTGGCGGCCAATCTCGGAGGGATGCATAGGGCCAAGACCGTCGCCGAGGAGCTTGCGAAGAAGCAGAAGGAGATCAGCGTCTCGGAGTTCTTCGAGCGCAACAAGCACATCCTCGGCTTCGACAGCAGCGTCCGCGCGCTCATCACCAGCGTCAAGGAGGCGGTGGACAACGCCCTGGACGCCTGCGAGGAGGCGCAGATCCTTCCCGACCTCTACGTCGAGATCCGCCGCGAGGGCCCGGCGGCGAAGGTCGGCCAGACGGAGGAGCTCGTGATGATCGTCGAGGACAACGGCCCCGGCATCGTCAAGCAGCAGATCGGCAACATCTTCGGCCGCCTGCTCTACGGCTCGCGCTTCCACGCCATCCGCCAGAGCCGCGGCCAGCAGGGCATCGGCATCTCCGCCACCGTGATGTACGGGCAGCTCACCACCGGCAAGCCCGCGATCGTCTACTCCAAGATCGGCGAGAAGCAGCCGGTCATCCTCACGCACCTCAAGCTGGACACGCGCAGCAACCGCCCCGACGTCCTCAAGCAGGACCCGGTGTTCGGCGACGAGCACTGGGCCGCCAAGGAGCATGGCACGCGCATCGAGGTCGCCATGACGGGCAAGTACCAGCGCGGCCCGCAGAGCGTCTTCGAGTACCTGCGCAGCACGGCCATCGTGAACCCGCACGCGCGCCTCACCTTCAAGGAGCCCGACGGCACGACCACCGTCTTCGAGCGCGCGACGGACCAGCTTCCGCCGCCCACCAAGGAGATCAAGCCCCACCCCGAGGGCACGGAGCTTGGCACGCTGCTGAAGATGGCCAAGAACACCTCGGCCAAGACGCTCACCACCTTCCTCCAGGAGGAGTTCAGCCGCGTCTCGTCGGAGAAGGCCAAGGAGATGTGCGACGCCGCCGCGCTCTCGCCGGGCATGCACATGGAGAAGTTCGACCTCGACGAGGCGAAGGCGCTCCTCAGCGCCCTCCCCAAGGTGAAGCTCCTCCCGCCGCCCACCGACTGCCTCAGCCCCATCGGCGAGACGCTGGTGCGCAAGGGCCTCAAGAAGGAGCTTCCCGACACCGAGTTCATCGCCACCGTCACGCGCCCCGCCAACGTCTACAGCGGGCGCCCCTTCGTCGTGGAGGCGGGCCTCGCCTACGGCGGCGGGCTCCCCAAGGACGAGCCCGTGCGCATCATCCGCTTCGCCAACCGCGTGCCCCTCCTCTACCAGAAGGGCGCGTGCGTCAGCACCACCGCCGTAGAGGGCATGGACTGGCGCCGCTACGAGCTTGACCAGCGCGGCGGCAAGGGCATCCCCATCGGCCCCGTCGTGCTCCTCGTCCACGTCGCGTCGGTGAACGTCCCCTTCACCAGCGAGGCCAAGGAGGCCATCGCGGACATCGACCAGATCCGCAACGAGGTCGTCCTCGCGCTGCGCGAGTGCGCGCGCAAGATGGGCAGCCACGTTCGCAAGAAGGCCAAGCTCTCGCGCATGAAGGAGAAGGAGGAGATCATCCGCAAGATCATCCCCAAGATCGCGGAGAAGAGCGCCTCCATGCTGGGCAAGCCCGTCCCCGACTACGAGCCCATCATCGCGCGCATCATGAACAACATGATGATCACCGACCAGATCGAGCCCGTGCCGAAGAAGGGGCTCAAGGTCTCCATCCAGGTCACGAACTACTGCAACTTCGGCAAGACCTTCCAGCTCTACAGCGCGATCCCGCACAACGTCGCGCCCACCGACGTCTCCCCCGAGCCCGAGAAGGTGGAGGACGGCCTCATCACGTGGAAGATCAAGCGCATCCCCACGGGCGAGACGGAGACGCTCTCCTTCCTGCTCCCGGGGCTGGACGCCTCCGACTTCGACGAGACGGACCTCTACGTGAAGGGCATCGACGAGGAGCTTGTCATCGGCGCCGAGCCCTGGAAGGGCAAGGAGGAGCTCCCCCGCATCGAGGTCGAGACGGTGAAGACCATCACCGCCGAAGGCCAGGTCGTCGAGGGCATCGTCCAGAAGGATGACCCCGTCCCCGAGACGCCCGATGGCGAAGAGGACGTCGAGGCCGAGAAGGAGCTATCAAAAGCGAAGGGCAAGAAGGGGAAGGAGGTGGAGCTTGCGTCCAAGGACGCGCGCCCCGCCGCGAAGCCCAAGAAGGGGAGCGCCTTCCCCATGCCCAAGGCCGCGCTGGAGCAGCAGGCGAAGCTTGGCAAGCCCTTCCCCGGCGCGAAGAAGGCCCCCAAGCCCAAGGGAGGGAAGAAGTAGATGGCGAAGAAGAAGGCCGCGAAGGCCGACGGCACCGTCCAGATCACCGAACGCCAGAAGGCGGCCATGACGGAATTGCAGAAGATCGCGGAGAGCATCTACGCGGACTTCCAGCACCACCGCATCCCCAACCTGGAGCTGTCGGTCCGCAGCAAGAGCAACATCCAGTTCGAGGACGAGCTCAACGTCTGGAAATACGGCGAGAACACCACGGAGCGCAGCGCCAAGAAGACCGACGGCGCCTACATGCTCCTGCGCACCATGTACCTCGCCGAGTTCATCAAGCAGATGATCAACGAATCCAAGTCCTCCACGCTCAGAGAAATGTACTACATCAGCGAAGGCTGGGACATGGCGAAGTTCGGCGACCAGGCCGAATCCGACAAGCTCGCCGAAGACCTCGAGATCATCACCCTCTGCCTCCGCGAGGACTTCAAGCTCCGCCCCGAAGAATCCGGCGCCTCCGTCCTGGGCAACATCACCCTGGAAGAGGTCACCCGCGACGGCAACCGCAAACGCTTCAACTGCCGCGACGACGTCGGCGACGCCGGCTACACCATCCCCTTCAACGTCGAGAAGGACAAGCTCAAGATCCTCAGCCACGACGCCGACATGATCGTCGCCATCGAGACCGGCGGTATGTACGACCGCCTCGTGGAGAACCGCTTCGACGAGACCAACCGCGCCGTCCTCCTCCATCTCAAAGGCCAACCCGCCCGCAGCACACGCCGCTTCCTCAAACGCCTCAACGAGGAGAGCGGGTTGCCCGTGGTGGTCTTCACCGACGGCGACCCGTGGTCGTTCCGCATCTTCGCCTCGGTGGCCTACGGCGCCATCAAGACCGCGCACATCTCCGAGTACCTCGCGACCCCCACCGCGCGCTACCTCGGCATCACGCCCTCGGACATCGTCAACTACGACCTGCCCAGCGACAAGCTCTCGGAGCAGGACGTCAAGGCGCTGGAGGCGGAGCTCACGGACCCCCGCTTCGCCGACGACTGGTGGAAGGGCGAGATCGAGCTGCAGCTCTCCCTCCAGAAGAAGAGCGAACAGCAGGCGCTCGCGAAGTACGGCCTCGACTTCGTGACGGACACGTACCTGCCGGAGAAGCTCTCCGAGATGGGGATCCTGTAGGATCACTCCTTCGGAAGCACGATGCCCGCCACGACGACGCCCTCGCCGCCGGAGGGCGCGCCCTCGGGCCAAGGCAGATCGTGGTAGGCCACCTCGCCGTGCTCGGCCACGTCGAGGCCCACCTCCTCGTGGCGCTCGGAGACGCGCAACGAGACGAGCCTGTCGGTCGCCCCGAGGATGCCCCACGTCATGGCGAACGTGTACGCGACGACGGCCAGGACCGCGACGGCCTGCTTGCCCACCAGGAGGAGGCTCCCGTCAGCGCCCGCCGGGTTCACGGCGAGGCTCGCGAAGGCGCCGGTGAGGAGCGCGCCCAGGATGCCGCCCACGCCGTGCACGCCGAACGCGTCGAGGCTGTCGTCCAGCCGCAGCACCTCCTTGGTGAGCGCGACGCCGAGATGGCAGACCGCTCCCGCCGCGAGGCCGATGAGGATGGCCGCCATGGGCGCGACGAAGCCGCTGGCGGGTGTGATGGCCACGAGCCCCGCGACCAGGCCGGCCGACGCGCCCAGCACGCTGGCCTTCCCCTTGCGCCACCACTCCAGGGCGCACCACGAGAGCGCGGCGGCCGCGGCGGCCAGGTGCGTCGCCGCGAAGGCGGACACGGCGAGGCTCCCCGCCGCCAGGGCGCTGCCCGCGTTGAAGCCGAACCAGCCGAACCACAGCAACCCCGCGCCCAGCACGGTGAGGGGGACGTTGTGAGGCCGCATCGCATCGCGGCCGAACCCCTTGCGGTGGCCCACGTAGAGGACGCACGCCAGCGCGGCGACGCCCGCCGTGACGTGGACCACGGTGCCGCCCGCGAAGTCCAGGGCGCCCAGCCTGCGCAGCCAGCCGCCCTCGCCCCACACCCAGTGCGCCACGACGTCGTAGACCAGCGTGCTCCACGCGAGGCCGAAGACCACGAGCGCCTTGATGGAGAAGCGCTCCGCGAACGCGCCCACGATGAGCGCGGGCGTGATGGCGGCGAACATCATCTGGAAGAGCGCGAACGCAAGCGCGGGGACCGTCGCGGCGTACGCCGGCTCCGCCGCGTCGGCCCGCACTCCGGATAGCATCGCGCGGTCGAGCCCGCCCACGACGCCGCCGTGGTCGTGGCCGAAGGCCAGCGAGTAGCCCACGAACGCCCACTGGAGCGAGACGAGGGCCAGCAGCACGAGGCATTGCATCAGTGTCGAGAGCACGTTCTTGTGGCGCACCATCCCGCCGTAGAAGAGCGCGAGGCCCGGCACCATGAGCATGACCAGCGCGGCGCCGACGAGCACCCATGCGGTGTCGCCGGTGGAGAGATCGACCGCCATGGCGCGCTCCTGCGGGCCGGGCGTATTTGGGCGCATCGGAAAAGTTCAGCGACGCATGATCGCCAAGCGCCTCGTCTTCCGTTCATCCGCTTGGACGGATGACGAACTCCGCTTCACTTGGCGAGGGACTCGGGAGGGAAGGTCACTCCGCCCCTTCCCGCTCCTCGCGCCGCGCGATGGCCTCCTTGACGCGGCTGGGCACGCCGGGGCGCGAGCCGCCGATCTGCTCCTCGGCGGGGTACTGCGACGGCGCGGGCGCCTCGCCTCGCGGCGGCTCCAGGGGGAGGTCCGCGTCGCGCGCGCGGCGCATGTGCTCCATGTCGGGTGCCTTGCCTTCGGGGCGGTGCGGGTTGTGGCCGGGCATGCGGTCCACCAGGCGTGGGCGCGCCAAGGGGGTTCTGGCCGGGTGGTCGGTGGCGCGTCCTACATGCTCCCCCGCGTCGGGTCCACCAGCGCGGGCCCCTCCACGAGCCTGGCCCCCTTCGCGCGCGCGTTGCGCTCCGCCCGCTGGCGCGCGGCCTCGCCGTTCCCCGCCGCGAGGACGTTCGTCTCCCGCGCGCCGTCGGGTCGCTCCAGGACGTAGCGCCAGAGGGCCACGCCCTTGGCATGGGCACGGAGGTGGGATGGACGTTGCGCTTCCCGGGGGTTTCGCTTCTCCTGTCACGCCTAGACGCGACGGCGCCACGACGCGACGCTTGGGAATCGTCGCGTCGTGGCGCCGTGGCGTCGTCGCGTTGAGTGGTGAGAGAGCCTCAGTCCGCGGCGCCGCCCGCGCCCACCAGGGCCGGCAGCCAGAGCGGGTTGTCCCAGCGCGAGACCTCGAAGGGGCGCTGCACGATGGGGAGCGTGAGCGTCGTGGCCTTGTCGCCGTACTGCACGTCCACGGGCGCGGTCTGCGCGCTGGGGAGCACGTCGCTGCCGGCCATCTCCTGGGTGAGGACGAGCTTGAGCTTGGAGCCGGCGAGGAGGCGCGCGTCGAGAGGATAGAACTCCATCTTCGCGACGAGGGGCTGGCCGGGCGTCACGGGCTGCGGGTCCATGCCTCCGGCGGCGTAGCGCAGGTCCATCTGCGCGCGGCCGATCCAGATGTCGCTTCCGTTGGCGAGGACCTCGTGCAGCTCGGCCCACAGGAGGCCGCCGCCGCTGCGGGGGACGACGGTGACGTGGAACGTGGGCAGGCCCGCGATGCGCGTCTCGTTGGCGAAGGGCGCGGTGGTGAACGAGAGCAGCGTCTTCGCCGCAGCTTCAGGGACCTGGGCGGGGAGCGCGCCCTCGGCCATGGGCGCGTAGAGCGTGTCGGTGCCCTCCTGGGCGCCCTTCTCCACGAGCTTGCCCGAGGCGTCGGGGTGCAGGGCGAGGGGCGTCGCGTCCAGGGGCGGATAGGCGTTCACCGGCTCGGCGCGCCAGTTGCCGTGCGTGTCCTCCACCTGCACGGCGGGGCCTGTGTCGGTCTTGGCGCCCTTCAATTCCTGGTCGAACCAGCGCAGCAGCATTTCGGCCCAATCCATGCGGACGTCGGGGTGCTCGCTGGCGCGGTCGGCGTGGACGTGCGCCCACTCGCCGATGAGCGCCTTCTTCGGGCCGGGGAACTGGTTGTAGATATCAAGCCCCTGCGAGGGCTTCACGTTCCAGTCCTGGAAGCCGTGGATGTAGAAGAGCGAGCCGTGGAAGCTCTTCAGCGCGCGCTCGCGGTAGTCGCGGTCCTGCCAGTATTGCGCCTGCGGGCCCATGTCGGCGGGCGTGCCGCTCTGGCCGCCGCCGGTGAGGTAGCCGAAGGCGCCTTCGGGCGCGTGGAAGGGGCCGCTGAAGGGGGAGGGGCACGCGACGCGCGCCGCGGTCTGCGGGTCGTCGGGCGAAGCCCCGGGCCCGCCCTGCGTCGCGCCGTACGAGTAATATTCCTCGCCCAGGATGAGGCTCCGCGTCTCCGCGCTGCCGTTGCGGAAGTGGAGCTGCTGCATGGAGTCGATGCCCTCGATGGGCACGATGGTCTTGAGGTACTTGTTGCCGGTGGTGGCGGCCTCCCACGCGGTCGTGCCGTCGTAGGACTTGCCGATGACGCCCACCGCGCCGCTGCTCCAGGGCTGCGTGCCCAGGTAGGTGAGCATGGCGTCGATGTCCTTCTGCTCGGTGGCGCCCAGGTAGTCGTTGCAGCCCTCCGACTGGCCCGTGCCGCGCACGCTGGCCTGCACGACGGCGTAGCCGTGGGGGACAAGGTTGTCGATGAGGAACTTGCCCAGGCGCACGTGCGCGGGCGTGCCCACGTCGTCGTCAAGCTCGCCGTAGTAGGGCCCCACGTCCACCAGCACCGGGACCTTCGTGCCGTTGGGCACGTCGGGGAGGTAGATGCCCAGCGCGAGCTTCACGCCGTCGAAGCTGGGCATGAGGACGACCTTCGCGGGGAGCGCATGGTAGGGCCCCGTCTCCACGGGGCGGCTCCAGTCGAGGGGCTTGCCGTCGGTCCCGTTGACCTCGAACGCGCTGGCCGCCGGGAAGGGGAGCCCCGCCGTGGAGGCCGGCGTCGCCCCCAGGGGCGCGTCCGTCGTCGCGCCGGGGGAGAAGCACCCCGCGAGGCCGGGCGCGAGGAGGGCGAGGGCAGCGAGGGCGAGGACGGGCCGCATCGCCCGGGACCCCTCGGCGCGGAGGCATCAGCCTTGTGGTGGTGGAGGTGGGCGATGCCGCGCCCCTGTAGTTTCGCCCCTCCCCGTGGCGCCGGGAGAAGCCTCCACGCCCCTGAGGGGCGCCCATGGCCTCGCTCGCCCCCGCGGCGCCCGTCCCGTGGTCCTGTCCTGATTGCCAGCGCCCCCTCGTCGCCACGGGCGGCTGCGCCTTCTGCCCCGCGTGCGGGTACTCGCCCTGTGGCTGAGGGCGGGCAGCACTTTCAGGCCCCCCTGGCCCGGGGCCGCTTGAGGCGAGCAGGCCTCGCTTCCTCTGGAGATTGGCATGTTCTGCGCCCTGTGCGGCCAGCACGCGCGCCACCCCAAGAGCCCCGTGCCGGAGCTGCGCCGGAAGGAATGCCCCCGCTTCCCCGACGGCGTGATCCATCGCGGCTGCTGCGCGGGGGAGGTGTGCTCGTTCCTCGACCGTCGCGGCCACGTGCGCTGCGGCTGGGAGACGGGCGGCAAGGAGAGGCTGGAGGTGGCTCAGCGCCTCCGTGCGGCGATCCAGGCCGCCTCGGGAGAGCCCGAGGCCGACCAGCATTCGTGAAGCCATCCACGTCGGACTTCCGCGCAAGGATGACGATCGCCTCGCTCCGTCGGCGCGCCGCTTTTGCATCCGTGTGGGTCCTCCTGCTGCCGATGCGAAGGGGGGAGTCCATGCTCGCGGACCCCGGGTGAGCCATCGCACCGCTGGAGCTTCGTCGTAGCCGGGGGAGGACCCCCAGACCCCCCTTCGGAGGATGGCTCGGGGGTGGCGGCATCGCTTTCTGCCGGAGGCCAGATGGCCCCTCGTGCGAGCCTTCGTCGCGATCCTCCTGCTGGTCCTGGCCCCCGCGCTGGAGGGATGCGCGTCGCCCCCGACGACCCCCGCTTCGGCGCCCACGGCGCCCTCCGCGCTGCCTCTCCCCACGCACGTCGGCCACGTCTTCCTCATCGTGCTGGAGAACGAGGGGTACGACACGACGTTCGGGTCCTCGCCCCCGGCGCCCTACCTGGGGGCGACGCTCCCCTCCCAGGGGCGCCTCCTCACCCAGTACTTCGCCATCGGGCACTCCAGCCTGGACAACTACGTCGCCATGGTCAGCGGCCAGGCGCCCAACCCGCAGACGCAGAACGACTGCCTCGTCTACGCGGACTTCCACGAGGCGACGACGCTGGACGGGCAGGCCGTGGGGCAGGGCTGCGTCTACCCCGCGCACGTGAAGACCATCGGCGACCAGCTCGCCGCGAAGGGGCTCTCGTGGAGGATGTACGCGGAGGACATGAACGCCTCCGCGCCTGGCGTGCCCGGCGCGTGCCGCCACCCCGCCCTCGGCTCGCGCGACCCCTGGGAGGGCGCCTCGTCCGCGAAGGACCAGTACGCGACGAAGCACGTCCCCTTCGTCTACTTCCACAGCGTGATCGACGACGAGGCCTCCTGCAAGGCGCGCGTGGTCGACCTCAACCTCCTCTCCGACGACCTCAATGACTCTGCGCGCACGCCCGCCTTCTCCTTCATCTCGCCCAACCTGTGCGACGACGGCCACGACGCGCCCTGCGCCAGCGGCGCGCCGGGCGGCTACAAGTCCATCGACGCGTTCCTCCAGGCCTGGGTCCCGCGCATCGTGAACTCCACCGCATACCAGAAGGACGGCCTCCTCATCGTCACGTTCGACGAGTCCGACGGCGAGGACGACAGCACGGCGTGCTGCAACGAGCCCGCGGGCTACAACACGCTCCAGCCCGGCCTCACGGGGCCCGGAGGCGGCCACGTGGGCGCCGTCCTCCTCTCGCGCTGCCTCGCGGCGGGCACGAAGGACGACACGCCCTACAACCACTACTCGCTCCTGCGCACGCTGGAGGACGACTTCGGCGTGGACCACCTGGGCTACGCGGGGCAGGGCGGGCTCAAGGACCTGGACCTGGGCGCGTGCGCGCTGCGTTAGGCCAGCAGCGCCGCGGCGTCCGCGAAGGGGCAGGAGACGCAGACGCGGTGGTTGTCCACGATGGTCTCGAAGCCGGGGCGCCCGTCGAGGCAGTGGGAGCAGACCGGCGTGTCCTGCGCGGGCCCCGCGAGGGAGAGGACGCGCTCGGCGTGGCAGGAGGGGTCGCTGGCGGAGGACAGGGGGACGAGGGCGGCGAGAAGGCAGAGGGCGACAAGGAGCATGGTTCTCAAAGGGGTTCCCCGGGCCTGGAGCGGACTGGCGCAGAAAATAACAGACGACCGTGCAGCCGGCCTTCTGCGGGCGCGGCCTTGGGGGCGGGGTGTCACGGCGCGCGCGCCGGCAGCCGCGGCTTGGGGCTCGTGGGCCGGAACCGCAGGCGCAGGAGCGTCTGGAGGAAGCGCACGAACTCCGAGGGGCCCAGCTTGGACTTGCCCACGGTGCGGTTCTCGAACGTGATGGGCACCTCGACGATGCGCAGGCCCGCGCGGCGCGCGAGGTGCAGCGCCTCCACCTGGAACGCGTAGCCGTCGCTCTGCGCGAGCTGCACGACGCCCGCCGCGCCGCGCACGTAGGCGCGGTAGCCGCTGGTGGCGTCGCCCACGGGGAGGCCCAGCAGCATGCGCGCGAGGAGGTTGCCCACGCCGCTGACGAGCTTGCGGTACCAGTTCCAGCCCACGATGCGCCCCTGCGGCGTGTAGCGCGAGCCCACCGCGACGTCGGCGCCGCTCTCCACGGCCTCGATGAGCGCGGGAAGATAGCGCGGGTCGTGGGAGAGGTCGGCGTCCATCTCGAAGACGACGTCCCCCTTCGCCGCCGCGAAGCCGTCGCGGTACGCGCTGCCCAGGCCGCTCTTGGCGGGGCGCTGGATCACGCGGATCGGGTGCTTGGCCGCCAGGTCCCGGGCAAGGTCCGCCGTGCCGTCAGGGCTCGAGTCGTCCACGACCACGATCTCGTAGTCGATGGGCATGTGCTCGGCGATGGCCGCGACAAGGCGAGGCAGGTTCTGCCGCTCGTTGTAGGTCGGCACCACGATGCTCGCGTGACGCGCCCGGCGATCCATGCGCCCGCGGCTCGCTGCTGCGAGAAAATCGCCTGTGGTACACCCGTGGAAGGCGTCCGGCTGACCGGCTGGAGGCCGCTTCCCCGCTTCGGCCCGCGCCCTCTGTACCAGAAACCACTCCAACCACGCGGCCGACGCGCGCGCATGGCCTCGTCCAGGCTCAAGGCTGCCCTCCTTCTCGGTCTCGGCCTGGCGCTCCTCGCCGCCATGGTCCTCTGGGTGGGGCCCTCCAAGGTGCTCCTCGCCCTCTCGCGCGCCTCGCCGGTCTACCTCGCGCTGGCGTTGGCCGCCTACGCGACGTTCTTCGTGCTGCGCGGCTGGCGCTGGAAGACGCTCTTCGCCCAGAGCGCGCCCGAGGTGCGCATGCGCTCGACGACGGGCATCACCGCCGTGGGCTGGCTCGCCAACAGCATCCTGCCCCTCAAGGGCGGCGACGTGCTGCGCGCGGCCCTCCTGGCGAAGAAGGAGAAGGTGGGCCTCGGGCCCGCCGCCAGCACCGTCGCCCTGGAGCGCGTGCTGGACATGCTGGGCCTCGCCATCGTCGCCGCCGTGGGGCTCCTCCTCGTGCCCGACGACGGCGCGCTGCCCCGCGGCATCGCCCGCGCGCTGGAGATCGCGTGGATCCTCCCCATCGCGGGCCTCGTCATCCTCGCCGTCCTGGTCGTCATGCGCGACCGCGTGATCGCGCTGGCCACGCGCACCGTGGGCCAGTGGGGGCCCTTCGGCGTCCGCCTGGTGGAGTACCTCGCGACGACGCTCGCGGGCCTCGCCGCCCTGGCCAAGCGCCCGCGCCTGCTGCTTGCCCTCGTGCCGCAGAGCGTCGTCGTCGCCATCGCGCAGGCGGCCGTGTTCGCCTTCCTCGTGGAGGCGTTCCTGCCTGGCACGCCGCTTCTGCTGGCCTTCGGCGGCGCGAGCCTCTTCCTGCTCTCGTTCGTCGTGAGCATCACGCCGGGCAACGTGGGCACCTACGAGGCGGCCTTCGTCGCCGTCTACGCCGCGCTGGGCCTCCCCACGGCCCTCGTCGTCCCCGCGGCCATCCTCACGCACCTCACGACCACCATGATCGTCGCCCTGCTGGGAAGCCTCGGGCTCCTCTCGCTGGGCGTCGGGAGCAAGGGATTCTCGTGGCTTCCCGCGCGCCTCTCGCGCCCCAGGAGTGAGACGCCGTGAAGGCCGCCATGACGTACCCCACCTACGTCCACGACCTCGTCGAGGGCGTCAGCAAGAACGTGCACCACCTCCGCGAGGCGCTCAACGAGCGGGGCGTCGACGCCGTGGACGACTCGCCCCGCGTCGACGTCGCCGACATGAACAGCAAGATCGTGTACGTGAAGCAGGGCGTCCGCGCCTACAAGCGCGTGCGCGCCGCGCTGGAGGACCCCAGCGTGGACGTCGTCCACTACCACGTCTCCATCCCCGGCATGGCCGTGTGGGCGGCGCTGGCCCGCGCGCGCAGCCGCAGCCGCACGCCCATGGTGCTCCACCTCTGGAACCCGTGGTTCGACGCCAACGACATCCACGTCGACGCGGGCCGCGACGCGAGCTATCACCGCCTCTTCAACGGCGCGTTCACCGCGACGCCGTGGCTCGCCAGCTTCGATGGCATCGTCGTCTCCAGCGACTACCAGCGCCGCCAGCTCGCGGCCCGGGGCATCCCGCGCGTGAGCGTCATCCCCAACGGCGTGGACCTCGACGCGTACCCGCCGGCCCCGGCCGACTCGACGCGCCGCAACGCCCGCCGCGAGCTTGGCCTCCCCGTCGACCGCACGCTCCTTCTCTACTACGGCCACCTGACGCCGTGGAAGGGCGTGCGCGTGCTCGTCGACGCGCTGCCCCGCGCCCTGGCCGAGAACCCCGACGCGGACCTCGTCATCGCGCGCACGCGCTACGGCCGGGACGAGCGGGCGATCCGCGACCGGCTGCGCCAGCTGGGCCTCCTGGACCGCGTGCGCTTCCTGGGCGTCTGCGACGTGCCGCTCCTCCTTCAGGCCGTCGACTGCGGCGTCGTGCCCGCCACCGCGGCCGTGGGGACCGCGTGCCACCCCAACGTCGTGCTGGAGTACCACAGCGCGGGCGTGCCCATCGTCGCCTCGCACGTGGGGAGCATCCCCGAGGCGGTCCTGGCGGACGAGACGGGCCTCCTCGCGACGCCCGGCGACCCGCAGGACCTGGGCGACAAGCTCGCGCGCCTGCTCTCCGACGAGCCGCTGCGGCGCCGCATGGGGCAGGCCGCGCGCCGGCACGCCGAGGCGCAGTTCGACTGGCGCGACATCGCGCGCCGCTACGAGGCCGCGCTGGGCGACGTCATCGGCGCCTCCAGCGCCGAGCGCGCGGGCCGCGACGCGACGCGCGCCTGGCTGCGCGCCTCGCGGGCTCGCCGCTCCCCGTAAGGGGCCCTCCGCCGCCCGGCTCCGCGGTCCGTTCGACGGTCCCGGCGCCAGGGAGGCGGGCGTCTTCCACGATAGTACCAGAAAGGTCCAGCCCTCCCCGAGGAGCCCTCGCGCAGCCACCCCGCCAGGGGGAACTTCACCATGATCGCCAAGACCTCCACCTTCGCCACGCTCGTGCTCGCCTGCGCCCTGGCGCTGGCGGCGCCCCTCGTCGCCGCCCAGGACAACTCGGCGATGCACGGCCAGGACTCCGAGTTCGGCAGCGTCAGGGCCCCCTACACGCTCACCATCAACGGGCAGCGGGCCCACATCGACGGGCACGTCATCCTCAAGACGACGTACTCCGAGCAGAACGCCCGCTTCTTCATGTTCGCCATCAGCGTCGAGAACTCGCCCTCCCTCGACGTCACGTACGACCACCTCGTCCGCACGGACACCAACAAGGAGCTGCCCTGCGTGCGCCCCAAGGAGGGCGACTCGCACAGCAGCCTGCGCTGCTTCGTGGACCTCAAGGACCTCCCGCCCACCGGCACGGAGATCCTTATCCAGGGCACCGTGGGCGCCAGCAAGCTGGGCAGCTTCCAGGTGGGCTTCAACGTCATCGCCTTCGACTACAACTACGCCAAGGTCAAGATGAGCAACGGGCTGGAGGCCGAGCTGTACGGCTACAGCGAGGTCACGGTCCAGAAGACGACCGCCCAGGAGAGCGGCGGGCTCATCGGCATGGGCAACAAGGTGCCGGCCCCGGGCGTCGCGGGCGTCCTCGCCGTGGGCGCCCTGGCCGCGGTCCTCCTGGGCGCGCGCAGGCGCCGCGCCTGAGCCCCCCTTTCGCGAGCTTCAAGCCCGAAGCGAGCCCTGCCCGCCGCGTGGACGTGGCCAGCGGCAACGGCGTGCAGGTCGCTTCGGGGGGCCGGACCCTCTTCCTCGACCCCAAGCGCGCCACCGCCTCGTCTGTCGTGACGCACGGGCACACGGACCACCTCGTGCCCGACGCGCACATGACGCCCCCCACGCTGGATTTCCTGCGCGTCCGCAAGCCCGCCCGCAACGGGAGCCCGCTCCCCTACGGGAAGACGATGGAGATCGCGGGCATGTCCGTCCTCCTCCACGACGCGGGCCACATCTTCGGCAGCGCCATGGTGGAGGTCACGACGCCGGAAGGAACGCTCCTCTACACGGGCGACTTCAATCCGCGCGGCAGCTTCACCACGGGGAAGGCCGAGCCGCGCGAGGTCCGCGTGCTCGTCACCGAGAGCACGTATGGCGACCCCCGCTTCGACCTGCCGCCGCGCGAGCTGGTGCTGGAGAGCCTGGAGGCGTGGGCGCTCAACCGGCTCCTCAAGGGGCCCGTGGCGCTGGGCGCCTACCCCCTGGGGCGCGCGCAGGAGTTGATCTTCCTTGCGAACCGCGCGGGGGTCACGCCCATCGTGAGCCCCGAGATCGGCGCGTTGACCGCCGTCTACAACGCCCACGGGCACGACCTGGGCTACGCCGTGCTGGGCACCGAGCGGGCGCGCGACCTCGCCCCCAGCGGCGCGCTCCACATCGTGCCCCGCGAGTGGCTCAAGCGCGACCACGACTTCGCGCGCGGGCTGGAGGCGCGCGGCGGCTCCGCGGCGTACCTCAGCGGCTGGTGCCATCGCTACAGCTACTTCGGCGCGTTCGCCATCCAGGCGCAGTTCGCCTTGAGCGACCACGCGAGCTTCCCCGATCTCGTGGCGTTCGCCGAGGCCTGCCGCCCGCAGCGAGTCTACACGATGCACGGCGCCGCCTCGCACCTGGCTCGCGAGCTGCGCAAGCGGGGGCTCCAGGCCGAGCCCCTGTAACAGCGGGCGCCCGACGCGCCGCTGCTCGCGCCATCGCGCAAGGGCGGAGCTAGATGAATGGTGTGAAAGCAAGGATCGGGCCGCTAACATTATCCTCTGGACGACCATGCAAGGTCGCTCCCGGGCCGCAAGATCCCGCCTAACAAAACTCTTCCCCGGGAGTCGTCCCCGTGGGCCCGCAGGCCCGCCCCCTTTGCTCAAGCAACCTGCGGGCCCTTCTGCTCACCGTCAGGAAGAAAGGTCCCGCCGCGAGGAGGCTGAACGGGCGGCGGGTGCTGGGAGGCTGCCCGGCAAGGCCGGGTCGGAGGCTACGGGGGCAGCCCGCGTCCGCGAGCCGCTCCGCGTGGCCTCGTTCCTCCACGTGACCATAAGCTCCTCGCTTTCGCGCCAGGCCCGTTCGTCACGATGACGGCGCGCGCCGTCACGGTGACGGTCGCCTGGGGGAGTGCTTGCGGACGCGCACGTCCTCGGTGAGGACCAGCCCCTCGGCCACGAGCGCGGCGACCTCGGGGAGGACGGCCTCGATCTTCTCCGGGCGGTCCACGGCCTCGATGAGGATGGGGAGGTCCTGCGACAAGCGCAGCGGGCTCGCGGCGTGGAGGACCGATTTGGCGCCGAAGCCCATGACGCCGCGGAAGGCGGTGGCGCCCCAGAGGCCGCGCTCGCGCAGCAGCTTCACCAGGTGCTTGTAGAGCGCCTCGTGGCCGTGCTTGTCCGCCTCGCCCACGTAGATGCGCAGGATCATCGCGCGCTCGCCCAGGTCGTCCACGGGATCACCTCGCCGCCGGGATCGCCAGCGCCAGCGCGCGCCCCGCGAGCGCCATGCCGAGGCTGCCAAGGATCGTGAGGGCCGCGTAGGCCGCGGCGCGCGCCACCTCGCCGTCGTCCAGGAAGGCCGTGGTCTCGTAGGCGAAGCTGCTCATGGTGGTGAACCCTCCCAGGACGCCGGTGACGAAGAAGACGCGCGCGTCGGGGCCGAGCCAGCCCTGGTTGAAGCCGCCGAAGACCAAGAGCGCGATGAGGAAGGAGCCCGAGAGGTTCACGAGCACCGTGCCCCACGGGAAGTCCGCGCGCGTGAGCCACACGCCCGCGAAGTAGCGCAGCACGCACCCCAGCGCGCCCCCCAGCGCGACGAGGCCCGCCGCGCGCAGCGACCAGTCCGCAGCCATCGGGGCGCCACGCGGGCCGCGCCGCTTGACCCCTTCGATCCGTCGCCCCGCGGAGCTTCGACGGCTTCAGGCGCACCCGGCGCGTGCCCACGCGCATGGCCGCGGCCGGCGCCGCCTTCACCCCCGGCTCGCTCCTTCAGGGGGCATGGGACCTCCTCCGCGAGCACCCCCTTCCGCTGCTCCTGCCCCTGGTGGTCATGGGCCTCGTGGGCCTCGCGCTGATGGCCATCGTCCTGGTCTTCCTGCTCCTCGCGGCGCAGGTCGTCGTGTGGCTCGTCACGATGGAGTCCGCGCGGCTCGCCCTGGCCCGCCGCGAGGCGCCTCGCCTGGGAGAGGGGTGGCGGTCGGTGTAGCGGCGCGCGACCGAAGGGCGCCGCGGCGAGCTGGTCCTCGCGCTCCTCGTCCTCGTCGTCGCGCAGGTGGCGGCCGACGCCCTCCTGGGCCTGCTGCCGGCGCTTGGCGCGCTGCTGGCGGGCGTCGTCGCGGGCCTCTTCGGCGCGGCGCGGGCGGCGACGCTGGCCGTCTACCGCCACAGGAGGCTTTCAAGCACGGCGCCGGCCCCATGATATCATGGACAGCCCCGCCCTCCGCCCCGGCGCGCTCCTCTCCGAGACGCTCGACCTCCTCAAGGCGCACCCCGTCTCCCTGCTCCTGCCCCTGGTCCTCCTCGGCCTCGTGGACGGCGGCGGCCAGGGGCAGCCCCGCTACGCGTTCCGCCCCGGTGAGTCGCCCCTGCTCCTGCTGCCCTTCTTCGCGTTCCTGGGCGTCGTCGCGCTGGTGGTGGTCGCGCTCCTCGTCGCCGCCACCTGCTTCGCGGTCCTCATGACCGCCAAGGCCGCGCGCGCCGCGTCCATGGAGAGCCGCGGCATGGACCTCGCCGAGGCGTTCCGCGAGGCGCGCCCCCTCTTCGTGCCCAGCCTCGGCACGTTCCTCCTCTGGCTCCTCGTGGTGGCCGTGGGCTTCGTCCTCCTCGTGGTGCCGGGCTTCATCGCCCTTGCGGGCCTCCTCCCGCTCCCCGGCGTCGTCGTGGCGGAGGGCCTCCAGGGGACGGCCGCGCTGCGCCGCGCGTGGGACCTCACCCGCGGCCACCGCTGGAGCCTCTTCCTCGCCATCGTGCTGCTCTTCGTCATCGACCTCGCCGCGAGCGTGCTGCTGCGCTGGATCCCCTTCGTGGGCGCCGCGCTGGCGGGCCTCGTGGGCGGCGCCGTGCTCGCGGCCAGCGTCGTCCTGGGCGTGTGCGCGCACGAGCACCTGCGCCACGACGCGCCGCGCCACGCCGGCGTCGTCGCGCAGGGCGCGCCCTTCCCGTGAGGCGGCTCACGGCGGGGCCAGCACCCGCGCGCCCCACGCGTCCATGGCGAGCCCGTGCCACTTCCCGTCGTCCCCCTTCGCGACGGCGGTGAACGTCACCTGGTCCACGGGCTCTCCGTCGCGCCAACCCCCCATCTCGAAGTTCGGGAACTCTTGCGCGAGCTGCGCCGGGTGATAGCTCACCAGGGGCCCGCCGGGCGTGGTGGCCCGCGAGCCCAGCGCCCACCCGGGCATCCACGCCGTCGCATGCCCTTCGGCGGGCGCCGCGCCCAGCGCCATGTCGCCGCCCTGGGGCAGGAACGCGGGGGCCGGCGGGCTCAGACGCGACGCGCCGGCGTCCGCGACGTAGAAGACGTAGTCCGGCTGGCCCTCGTCGAGCCCGCCTTCGAGGCAGGGCCACGCGGCGTCCCGGGCGGGCGGGCACGCGACGACGCGCGCCTCCACGCGCCACACGCCCGGCTCGTCCACGACGAAGTTGAGGGCGGGGTCGTGCACGTGCCCCCAGGCGTTGGCCTGCGTCGCGAACGCGCGGACCTTGCCCGACGGGCTCGTGACGTTGAGGTAGAGGCGCTGCGGGCCCAGCGGCACAAGGTAGCCCCCGAAGTCCGCCGTGTCGCCCGCGACGAGGAGCGAGCCGGGCCGCGTCCCCGTGGGGTCGTAGAACGCGCGCACGTCGTGGCCGCCGATCCTGAAGAGCGGCGTCGCGGCGGGGTCGAACGGGCTGTCCACGCGCGTCCCCTTGGCGTCGCCCTGCGGGACGTCGATCCAGAGCGCGCTGTAGGCTCCGGTGAACGACGCGCCGGCGTCGGGCGCGCGCACCACGGCGCCGCCGAAGAGGAGCTTGTAGTCGTTGGGCGCGTCGCCTTGCGGCCCCATGCCAGGCTGGAGGGCATACGTGTCCTCGCCAAAGCGCCAGTAGGCGCGCGGCACGAGGTCCTCCCGCGCCGACTCGCGCACGCGAACGCCCGGCTTCTCCACCGTCGCGTAGGCGTAGGCCGTCCGCTGGAGCGTCCCGCCCACGTGGACGTCCGCGCCCGAGGCCGTCGCGCTGAAGAGCGGCCCGATCCCGGATTGATAGCGCGGCGCCACCACGTCCTGGCCGAAGCCCGGCGTCTCGGGGCCGTCGCTCTGGGGGAGCGTGATGCCGGTGACGCCCTGCGCCTTGGCCTCCAGCAGCGGCGCGAACGCGTTCGCGGGGTCGGCCGCGGTGAGGGCGACCTTCATGGCGTCGTCGTCCGTCTCCCACGCGACGTCGCCCGCGAAGTAGGGGAAGTTCAGGTGGTCGCCCCCCACGGGGATGCCCGTGTCGCGGCGCTCGAAGCGCGTCTTGTCCTGCGCCGAGAGGTCGATGCCGGGGCGGCCGTGCAGCTCGACGCCTCCCGTGGGGTCCGCCACCACGCCGCCGAACGACCACGCCGCGGCCCAGAGCCTTCCCGAGGCGTCCGTGTGGTTGGCGTAGACGTCGACGCGGTACTCGCCGGGCTGCGTGGGCCGGACGGGCTGGCCCGCGTGCGGGTGGACCCAGCCGAACTCGCTCGCGTCGGCCTCGGTCGTGCTGTCCACCGTCAGCGCGGCGTCGGGCCCCGTCCACTCGCGGAAGCGGTACGTCACGTGCGCGGGCATCGGCGGGTGGACCTGCACCGCGCGGTCCACGTACTGCCCCGTCTCCAGGGGCGTCCCGGGCAGCATGCCCAGGTCGAGGTCCAGCGGCTCCGCCACGAGCACGCGGTAGGTCCCCGAAAGGGCGTAGGCGTTCCCCTGGTCGTCGCGCACCTCGCCCGTCACGCGGATCGTGTGGAGCCCGTCCTTCGCGAACGCGTGGAGGAACGCCCCATCGTCGGCGGTCGCGAGGCGCGCGACGCCGTCCACGTGGTCGCCGCCGTTGTCGATCATGCCGCCCTCCGCGGTGGTCGCGGTGCGCGAGACCAGCGTCGCGAAGGGCGCCGGCCCCAGCGTCGTCGTGGCGCCCGACGGGTCGGTGATGGCGACGCTCCAGCTCCCGCCGGGGAGGACGGGGCGCAGCAGGCGCGGCGCGGCGCCGTCGCGGTCGGTGAGGAGCACCTGCGGCAGGTAGGGGTCGAGAAGGTAGCGGATGGGCGCGCCCGTCGCGTCCGTGCGCGGCGTCACGTGGAGCGGCGCCTGCCAGGCGATGGCGTTGGTCCAGCCCCAGGCGTCCTCGTCGGCCTGCACGCCGCGGTCCGTCTGCCCCAGCTGGTCGACCAGGAGGAGCGTCGCGAGGCGCATGGGGGCCGCGAGGCCGCGCGGCAGGATGGAGAGCGGCACGCCGTCCTCGATGACGTACTGCCGCGCGCTGGTCTCCACCACCTCGTTGGGCGGCGCGCGCGGGCCGTCCACCGGCACGAGGAGCTTCACGGCCCAGCCCCCGGCGGGGAGCCCCGCGGCCTTCGCGCGCACGTCGACGTCGCAGCGCAGCGTGCTGGCGTCCTCGCGCACGGGCTTGCAGAGCTCGGGATCGGAGAGCGTGGGGTCCGCGCCCTGCGTCATGCGCTCCAGCGGGAAGCCCGCGGGCGTGCGCGTCGCCGTGGCGAACGCGTCCATGAGGGGCGTGGGGCTCCCCTGCGCGTCGAAGGCGCGGGCGAGCCGCGCGTGGACGGGCACCGTGGGGAGGTCCGCGCTGGACTGGATGCGCAGCGTGCCGCGCACGCGCACCGTGGCGCCCTCGTCCGCGACCGCGCCGGCGAAGCGCCACCCCAGGTCGGGCGGCGAGTGCCCCGTGGCGACGGCCTCGCGCTCCCCGGCGGCCAGCGTCACCGGCGCGTGCGCCGCCCGCACGTAGGCCGAGCCGCGCGTGTGGAGGACGCCCGTGACCTGGTCCGCGATCCGCTCGCCCGGAGGAAGCTGCTCGGGGAGGGTGGCGACCTGCACGTCCGCGCCCTCGCCGCCCGTCACGTCCAGCGAGAAGGAGCCGTCGGCGGCCGCGCGGCCCAGGGCGGCGCGCCCCATGCCGAGGTCCGAGGCGTAGACGCGCGCGCCGCCCGGCACCGCGCCCGCCGCGCCCGCGACGCGCAGCGTCCACGGGCCCGTGGGCGTCGCGGAGATGAGGTCCTCCCGGGGCGGCGCGGGCTCGTTGTAGCCGGCGACCTCGAAGGCGGCGCCCGCGGGCGGAGGCGGCGGGGGCGCGGGCGTGGAGGGGGTCGGCGTCGCTGCCGTCGTCGCCGTGGGGGTCGAGGGCGTCGTCGCGCCCGTGGGGGAAGGGAGCGTCGTGGTCGCGGGCGGCGTGCTCGTCGTGGGGCTGGGCGACGAGGGCGCGGAGCAGCCCGCGAGCAGGAGGACGAGCAGGAGCGCCAGGAGCCGCATGCGCCGGCACCGCGGCCCCCGCGCTTAAGCGAATCACTTTGGCCTGACGGCGCGGTCGCCGAAGATCGCGCGCCCCACGCGGACCATGGTGGCGCCCTCCTCGATGGCGGCCTCGTAGTCCTCGCTCATCCCCATGGAAAGCTCCACGAGAAAGGGCCAGCGCGGCAGAAGCGCGTCGCGCATCTCGCGCAGGCGCCGGAAGTGCGGCCGCGGGTCCTCGCCCTGGGGCGGCAGCAGCATGAGCCCCACGGCGGGCGCGCCCGCGAGGGCCATGCGCCGCAGCGCGGGCTCCACCTCCTCGGGCGCGAGGCCGTTGCGGTGCGTCCCGCCGCCCAGGTGGACCTGCACGAGGAGCGGCGCGTCGCGCAGCGCGCCGGCAAGCTCGGGCCGGTCGAAGCTGTGCACGGTGGCGCCCACCTCCAGGATCTCCTTGAGCTTGTTGCGCTGGAGGTTGCCCAGGAAGTGCCAGCGCGCGTCGCGGGGGAGCGCCTGCGCCTTGGCGCGCATCTCGTCCACGCGGTTCTCGCCGAAGTCGCGCTGCCCCAGGGCGTAAAGCTCCTGGAGCGCCGAGGCGGGGTGCCCCTTGCCCACGGCGACGAGGCGCGCGCGGCCGCCGACGCGGCGGACGACCTCGCGATATCGCTCCTCCAGGCTCATGGCGCCAGCTTCGTGAGCTTCACGCTCTCGTCCCAGAGCCGCTTGCGCGCCGCGAGGTCGCTCCCCTGGCCCGGCGTCGCGATCTCCTTGCGCTTCGCGAACATCTTGCCCGTGACGGCGGCGTTCTCGGGCGCGGTGGCCAGCCAGACCACGGTGTCCGCGCCTTCGGCCGCGCTCTTGCCGAACGCGTTGGTCATCCAGCGGAAGACGCCGCCCACGTCGTTGAGCAGCTGCGTGTCCTTGACGAGGCCGGGGTGCAGCGTGTTCACGACGACGCCGGTGCCCTTGAGGCGCTCGGCCATCTCCTGCGTGAAGAGCACGCGCGCGACCATGGTCTTGGGCGTGGAGCGCATGTAGGAGTACTTCTTCTCCGTCTGGAGGTCGGAGAAGTCCACCTTCGCGCCGCCGTAGCGCGACGAGACGTTCACGACGCGCGAGGGCGCGCCGCGCTTCAGCGCGGGGAGGAGCAGGTTCGTGAGGAGGAAGTAGGCGAGGTAGTTCGTGGCGAACGTCTCCTCCAGGCCGTCGGGCGTGACGCGGCGCGCCTTGCGGAAGACGCCCGCCGAGTTCACGAGGACATGGAGCTTCTCGTGGGTCGCGAGGAACTCCGCGGCGGCCCGGCGGATGGAGGCCTGCGAGGAGAGGTCGCACTCCAGCAGCGAGACGGGGGGCGCGCCGGGCGCGGCGGCCGCGATCTCGCGCGCCGCGGCGGCGCCGCGCTCCTTGCTGCGCACGAGGATGGTGATAGCGGCGCCCTCCTTCGCGAGCCCGATCGCGGTGGCCTTGCCGATGCCCGAGGTGGCGCCCGTGACGAGGGCGACCTTGCCGTCCATGGTTCCCATGCCGGGCCCCATGCGCGCGGGGGCGCTTAAGCCAGCTTGGCGAGGCGGGCGGCGGCCGCCTCCAGCGTGGGCATGCTCTTGGCGAAGTGGAAGCGGACGTGGTCCCGCCCAAGCTCCTTGCGCGAGAAGAACGACGAGGCGGGCACGCCCGCGAGGCCCACGTCCTTCACGAGCCAGAGCGCGAACTCGCGGTCGTCCATCCCCGCGCGGGGCCGCAGCGCGGAGAAGTCGGCCATGACGTAGTACGCGCCCTCGGGGCGGCTCGCCCGGAAGCCCGCCTTCTGGAGCGTGCCCACGAGGAACTCGCGCTTCGCCTGGTACTCGGAGGCCAGCTTGTCGTAGTAGCCGCGCGGCAGGGCCAGCGCGCGGGCGACGCCCATCTGGAGCGGGTGCGGCGCGCCCACGGTGAGGAAGTCGTGCGTGCGGCGGATGGCGGCGGTCACCGCGGGCGGGGCGACGACCCACGCGACGCGCCAGCCCGTCATGCTGTACGTCTTGCTGGCGCCGCTCACCATGATCACGTGCTCGCGCAGGCCCGGCAGGCCGATGGGTGCCACGTGCTTCCGCCCGTCGTAGAGGATGTGCTCGTAGATCTCGTCCGTGACGAGGAACGCCTTGTGCTGGCGGCAGAGGTCGCCGATGAGCTGAAGCTCCTCGCGCGTGAACACCGTGCCCGCCGGGTTCGCGGGCGTGTTGACGATGATGGCCTTGGTCTTCGCGCTGAACGCGGCCTTCAGCTCCTCGGGGTCGAAGCGGAAGCCGCGGGAGGGGTGGAGCGGCACGAAGCGCAGCGAGGCGCCGCTGAGCGTGGCGTCGGGGCCGTAGTTCTCGTAGAACGGCTCGAAGACGATCACCTCGTCGCCCGGGTTCACGATGGCGAGCATGATGGCCATCATCGCCTCGGTGGCGCCGCAGGTGACGACGATCTCCTGGTCCGGGTCGACCTCGACGCCGTTGAACCAGCGCATCTTCTCCGCGATGGCCTTGCGCAGCGCGGGCGCGCCCCAGGTGATCGCATACTGGTTGAATGGGCCGTCCAGGGCCTCCTTCGCGGCGGCGACCACCTCCGCGGGCGGGTTCCAGTCGGGGAAGCCCTGGGCGAGGTTCACGGCGTCGTGCGCGAGCGCATGGCGCGTCATCTCGCGGATGACGCTCTCGGGGAAGAGGCCGGCGCGCTGCGAGAGGCGCGGGTCGGCGAGGGCGTGGGACACGCCTCGCCATCCGGCGGGGCGCCCATGAGGCTTCCCTCAGCCGAAGGGGGTTCGGGGGGGCGAAGCCCCCTGGCGTTTTCATCCCTGGATCAGACGACTTCACGTCAGGGGGCTTCGCCCCCTGAAACCCCCTCGGGTCGCCGCGCTGCGGCGCGGCGGAGACGATCCGATCATCCCGAGCGACGGGCGCGCCCAATCACGGGCGCCTCCAGGGCGTAGCGCTCGCGGACCCAGCGCGGCGGCCGGTGCGCCAGGAGCACGCCCGCGCTGGCGAGAAGCTCGATGGCCTGCTGGCCGGAGAGCCACCACGGATCGAGGGAGTGGCCCGACGCGCCCACGGCGAGGGTCACCAGGAGCAGCGCCAGGAGGCTCGCGGAGACCAGCACGACGCGCAGGCGCGCCTGGCGGTCGCCCACGCGGCGGAAGAGCGCCAAGTAGAGGCCCGCGACGATCACCTGAGGCACGAGGAAGAGCGAGTAGAACACGAGGTAGACGAGGCCCGAGTCGGGGAGCGGGTTCGCGTAGGCGATGCCCACGGCGTAGTCGTAGGCGCGGAAGCCCACGGGGCGCTGCCACGCCATGGAGGCCCCCGCCGCGACGTAGACGAGCCCGTAGAAGAAGGTGAAGAAGGGCGAGCCGCGCAGGCTCCCCGTGTAGAGGAACCAGAGATAGCACATGAGGCCGCAGAGGCCCATGCACGCGCAGAGCACGTAGAGGAACTGCGTCGAGGCGGCCGCCACGGGGATCCACGGCTGGTCGTTGGCGAAGGAGGCGAGGAGCCCCTGGAGGCCCGTGAGGGCCGAGAGGCCGGCGAGGCCCCACCACCAGAAGCGGAACGTGCGCGCGCCGTGGCGCCCCTCCTCGGTGAAGGAGGAGCGGGCGGCGTGGCGCCCGATCGCGAGGTAAAGCCCCGCTGTCGCGAGGCTCAGGACGGAGAAGACGGGAAGGCCTGCGGTTGCCATTGCCATCCTTGAGGGCTCGCGCGCCGCCTGGCTTCAGGGAGCGCGGCAGGGGCCCTGGGCCCCTGGGCGCTCACGAGAGGTGCGTGAACGCCGCGACGCTGGGCACGTCGCCCTTCCCCTCCACGTGCGTCCTCAGGAAGACCATCCAGTCGCCCGGCTGCGCGACGTCGGCGTCGGGCGGCGCGCGCACCCACACGCCGTCGGAGTCGCGCCGCTCCACGGGGAGCACGACCGCGCGCTCCGCCGCGTCCCACGCGTGCGTCGTGGCGCCGGGGTGGACGAGCATCACGTCCTGGACCTCCGTCGCGTTGGGCGTCTCCACCTTGAAGGGCTCGCCATACCCGACTCTGGAGGGCGCCTCGGAGATCACGGGGCGGTGGCCCCAGAAGAGGTAGGGCGGGTCGTAGATCTGCAGGCGCGTCTCGGCGATCTGGTCCTCGTAGGGCACGTCGTCCCGGACGGCGGTCCACGGCATGGGCAGCGGAACGTGGCCTCCCGAGAGCACGCGGCCGTCGGGCAGCAGGATGGCCGTGCTGTGGTAGGTGCGCGGCACGTCCATGCTGGCGCGCTCCTGCCACTGGCCCGTGGCGAGGTCGAACTGCTCGGCGTCCATGACGGGGGGGCTGCGCTGGCCGTGCGCCACGACGTTGTCAATGAGCCCTCCGCCCACCGCGAGGACGCTGCCGTCGGGGAGCAGCACGCCGTTGGGGAACCAGCGCGCGTGGTTGAGGAGGCCGGTCGCCGCGTGCGTGACGCCCTCGGGGCCCAGCGTCGTGACCTCGCTGGCGGGCGTCGCGACGACGCTGCGCTGGAGCGTGCCGCCCAGCGTGAGCAGGCGCGCGGTGTAGCCGTCCGAGGGGTCCAGGGGCAGCATGACGGTGGCGCCGTGCTGGCGCGCGCCGAACTCGCTGGGGCCGAGATAGCTCCAGGCGTTGGTCGCGGGGTCGTAGGCCTGCTCCAGGCTCCAGAGCCCCTCCTCGGGGCGCTCGCCGAAGGGGCCCCAGAGCGTCGCGTCCGTCTCGTAGAAGAGCTGCCCCTTCAGGGGGCCGCTGGGCACGACGAAGAGGCGCGGGTACATGGGCAGCAGGTGGTCCGCGCCCGCGACGGGGTGCCAGAGGTCGGCGCCCGCGGAGTAGGTCTCCAGGAGCGTGTCCATGGTGCGCGGGTCGGTGAGGTTCTGGATGCCGGAGACCGCCAGCGCGCTGCCGTCGGGAAGCTCCATGACCGTGGGGTACCAGCGGCCCACGCCCATGTCGGCGACGCGCGTCCACGCGCCGGTGGCCGGGTCGAAGGCGCGCGCGTCCTTGAGGCCGTTGACGATGGGCCACGGGTCCTGCGCCTGCCCTTGCTGCGCCGCGTCCGCGCTCGCCAGCGCCGAGCCGGGGAGCGTCTGCCAGTCGGAGCCGCCCGCCGTGAGCACGCGGCCGTCGGGGAGGATGGTCTGCCCGCTGCAGAAGAGGTCGCCCGCCGCGCCCTCGGGGTCCGCGGGCGTGGAGACGATCCCGGTCGCGGGGTCCCAGACGCGGCTCTGCGCGTCGACGGGCGTGCCGGTGAAGAACACGCCGTCGTTCTGGCCCGCCTCGACACCGCTCCAGTAGAGGACCTTCCCGTCGCGGAGAAGCACCATGTTGACCGCGGGGGCCTGGCCGTCGAAGGGCGCCTCCCAGACGCCCATGACGTCGGCGGGCCCCGAGGGGCCGCGCACCTGCGGGACGGGGGGCAGCGCGAAGGCGAGCGTGGTGGGGACGACGAGGGCAAGGAGCGTCAGCGCGACGAACGTCGGACGGACCACGATGGGGCCTCCCGCCGCGGCGACCAGTCGAGGGGGGCATGAGCATTCTCGTGGGACCACGCAGGCTTTTCCGTGCCCCGCGCCGTGCGCCCGCCATGGACACCCCCGCGGTGCAGGACCAGTACGCGCCCCACGGCATCTGCTTTGGATGTGGCCCCGCGAACGCCAAGGGGCTGCGCATCAAGAGCCGCTGGGAGGGGGACAAGCTCGTCGCCCACTGGCATGCGGAGCCGCACCACCAGGCCTTTCCGGGTGTCCTCAACGGGGGCATCTGCGGCGCGCTCCTGGACTGCCACTCCAACTGGTGCGCGAGCACGACGCTCCTCAAGCAGCGCGGCCTCTCCGAGGCGCCCACCACCGTCACGTCCGAGTTCCACGTCAAGCTCAAGCGCCCCACGCCCGCCGAAGGGGAGATCACCGTGGTCGCCTGGCCCACCAAGGTCGAGGGCGACGTCGTCACCGTCGAGGCGGAGCTGCACGCGGGCGGCAAGGTCACCGCCACCTGCACGGGCGTCTTCGTCGCCGTGAAGCCGGGCCACCCGGCGTACCACCGGTGGGGATGAGCGGAGCTGCCCGGCGCGCCGTGCTGGCGCCCACTGCCCCGGCCTCGCCTGGCGATCCCTCCCGCGACGGGCCCATGGGCTTCATCCGCGCCTGCGCCCCTGGCCGCGCGTGAAGGTCGCGGTCCTGGGCGCCACCGGCCACACGGGGCGCCTCGTCGTGCGCGCGCTGCGCGAGCGGGGCGCGGAGGTCATCGCGTGCGGCCGCGACGAGAGGGCACTGGCGGCGCTGGGCGTCGAGGCGCGGCGCGTGGACGTGGGCGACGCCGCCTCGCTGCGCTCCGCGATGCGCGAGGCCGACGCCGTCGCGAACCTCGCCGGGCCGTTCCTGAAGACGGGCCTGGGCCCCGCCCGCGAGGCCGTCGCCCGCGGCGTCCCCTACGCGGACACCACCGGAGAGCAGGCGTTCATGGCGGCCGTGCGCCGCGAGCTTGACGCCGAGGCGCGCCGCGCGGGCGTCGCGCTGGTGAGCGCGCTGGCATACGAGTACGCCTTCGCGGACCTGGCCGTCCGCGACCGCTGGCCCTCCGGCGGCGAGGCGCTGCACGTCCTCTACCGCAACCGCGGCGCGCAGGGCAGCGCGGGCACGAAGAAGTCGATCCTTCGCGTCATGGGCGCGCCCGCCCTGGGCCACGAGGACGGGCGCCTGCGCCGAGTGCCCGCCGCGCGCTTCGCCCGCGTCTTCGCCACCGACGACGGGCCGCGCACGGGCCTCTCCTTCCCCGGCGGCGAGATCCTCACCGTGCCGCGCCACACGCCGTTCCGCACCGTGCGCACCTACGTCCCCGCGCGCCACCCGCGCATCGTCCGCGCGGTGGCGCCCCTCGCGCGCGCCGCGCTCCGGGGCCCCCTCCTGCGCGCGGCCGAGGCCTACGTCGACGCGCGCCACCGCGAGCCGCGCAACGAGCGCGCGCGGGGCGAGGTCCATCTCCTGGGCGACGAGCGCCACCTCGTCGTGCGCACGCCCGGCCCCTACCTCGCCACCGCCGAGGTGATGGCCGAGGGCATCCTCGCCCTCCCCCGCTCGCCCGCCACCGGCGCGCTGGCGCCCGCGGAGGCGCTCCCCGCCGGGGCGATCCTGGCCGCCATGGCTCGGCGGATGCCGGAGTTCCGCGTGGAGCCGTTCACGGGCCGCGACGGTCACCGCCCCGCGGCTGTCGAAACCAGTATATAGTGGACCCCCGGCTGCTCGCCCCAATCCCCACGGATGGTGCCCTGGTGTCCCCCGAGGAGAAGCTTGCCGCCGCGCAGACCCACACGCCCAACCTGGGCATGACCGCGCCCACGCCCGAAGGGAAGGGCCCCCCCTCCCTCGCGGAGATGGCGCACCAGCAGTACGTCCGCGCGACGCACCACGTGAGCCTCGAGCCGTGGGTCGTGGAGCACCTCAGCCACCCCATGCGCACCACCATCGCCAGCGTCCCCGTCCGCATGGACGACGGCCAGGTCAAGGTCTTCACGGGCTACCGCTGCCAGTACAGCAACGCGCTGGGCCCCACCAAGGGCGGCATCCGCTATCACCAGGACGTGACCCTCGACGAGGTCATCGCCCTCGCGGCGTGGATGAACTGGAAGTGCGCCATCGCCGGCCTCCCCTACGGCGGCGGCAAGGGCGGCGTCGTCGTCGACCCCACGCGGCTGAGCATCGGCGAGCTGGAGCGCATCACGCGGCGCTACACGGTGGAGATGATCAACGTCTTCGGCCCCGAGAGCGACATCCCCGCGCCCGACGTGAACACCACCAGCGAGATGATGGGCTGGATCTACGACACGTACAGCATGATCAAGGGCGGCGCCGCGGCCGGCGTCGTCACCGGGAAGCCCCTCGCGCTGGGCGGCAGCCTCGGCCGCACCGAGAGCACGGGCCGCGGCGTCGTCGAGACCATCGAGGCCGCCGTGAAGCACAAGGGCAAGCGCATGCAGGACATGACCGCGTGCGTCCAGGGCTTCGGCAAGGTGGGCTACTACAGCGCCCGGTTCCTCGCCGAGCGCGGCGCCAAGGTCGTGGGCGTCAGCGACGTGAGCGCGCAGCTCTACAACAAGAACGGCATCGACGTCGAGGACCTCTTCGCCTTCGCCCGCAAGAACAAGGGCCTCATCAAGGGGTACGGCAAGGCGCAGGAGATCTCCGACATCCTCACCTCCGAGTGCGACATCCTCGTCCCCGCCGCGCTGGAGAACCAGATCACCAGCCGCAACGCGGCCAACGTCCGCGCCAGCATCGTGGGCGAGGGCGCCAACGGCCCCACCACCGTCAAGGCCGACGAGATCCTCCACAAGAACGGCGTCTTCGTCATCCCCGACGTCGTCGCCAACAGCGGCGGCGTCGTCGTCTCCTACTTCGAGTGGGTCCAGAACCAGCAGCACTACCCCTGGACCGAGAAGGAGGTCAACGACCGCCTCGGCGTCATCATGGAGCGCAGCTTCCGCAACACCGTGAAGATCGCCGAGAGCAAGAGCGTCGACATGCGGACGGCGGCCTACGTGCTCGCCCTCGAACGCTGTGGAGAAGCGGTCAAGGCACGCGGCCTCTTTCCGTAGCCCTATCTCCACTGCCGCTCGCGATGGGTGGGGCCTGTGGCTGCCACCTCAGGAGGAGTCCCACGGAAGGCGCGGTCGGCCCCGCGCGACGGAGGAGGGGCCCTTTGTGGGCCGCCACGGGGGATTTTGCTATCGCGGGACGCCCAGGTCGTCGGGCTCGTCCTCGGCGAGGACCGCGGCGCCGACGTCCTTTCTGGGGATGGCGGCCTGCTGGAGGAGGCGCTGGGTGACGAGGATGGGCGCGCCGACGCGGACGGCCAGGGCGATGCCGTCGCTGGGGCGGGCGTCGAAGCGGCGGCGGAAGGTCACGCCGTCGCGCTCCACCTCCAGGGCGAGCACGGCGAAGAAGGTGTCCGTCGCCTCCTGGAAATCGTCGATGAGGACGTGCTCCACGATGGCGCCCAGCTCGTTGAGGATCTGCGAGAAGAGGTCGTGCGTGAAGGGGCGCGGCGTCAATTGGCCATCCAGGGCAAGCTGGATGCTCATGGCCTGCGCCTGGTCGATGCTCATGGCGAGGACGTGCTCGCTCCAGGGGCCCGGCTGCGTCGCGGAGAGGAACACGCGCACGCCGTCCGAGGTCGTGTAGACGCCCTCCACCTGCACGCGCACGAGGTCGCCCGTCGCGGGCTCGGGCACCTCGCCGCGCGCGAGGGGGCGCGTCGCGAGGCCCTGCGCGTCCTGCTCCGCCGCCAGCGCGTCGAGGCGCTGGTCGTGGGGCACGCCCGCCGCGCGGAGCACCTTCGCGTGCGCGTAGATGGGGCAGCGCGTGCGCGCCGCCAAGGCCAGGCAGTCGCTGGGCCGCGCGTCGATCCATCGGCGGCGCTCCTGCGCGCCCAGGTGGTCCACCGCGATCTGGCCGTAGAACGTAGTCTGCTCCAGGTCCTCCACCACGATCTCGCCCACGCGCGCGCCCAGGGCGTCGAGCACGCGGCAGAGGAGGTCGTGCGTCGTGGGCCGCGTGGGCGCCACGCCGTGCAGGCCCAGCTGGATGTTGTGCGCCTGCACGGGGTCGATCCAGATGGGGAGGTCGGTCCCGGCGCCGCGGGCGTCCTTGGCGGAGAGGATGACGACCGGCGGACCCTGCGCGGCCTGGAAGACGCCGAGGATCTCCATGCGCGTGCGGTCGCCGCTCATGCCGCCCGCCAACGGGGGGTCCTCGGCATAAGCGTTCGTGGCAGACGAGACGCCGCGCTCGCTGAGCTTCGCTCAGCGAGCGCGGCGGGATTCGAACCCGCGACCCCTGGCTTAGAAGGCCAGTGCACTATCCGGACTGTGCTACGCGCCCCGTGGGGACGCACCAGCGGAGCGGGTCCCTCGCCTTGAGCCTTCGGAGGCCGAACCGGCCTCGCCTCATTCCCCTCAGGCACAATCCATACCTATTTCAAGGAAGGGTTGGCGAAACGGGAGGGAAAGGTATCCAGCCATGGGACTTGCGACGACGGGCATCGCCGGCCTCGACGCCCAGCTGGGCGGGGGCATCCCGAGGGGCACGACGCTCCTCCTCATCGGCGAGCCTGGCAACGCCATCCCGCTCTTCAGCGAGCAGTTCGCGGGAGGCGGCCTCGACACGGGGGAGGACGTGCACTTCTTCGAGTTCGACCGGCCCGTCAACGAGCTTCGCAAGAGCATCGGCTCCTACGTCATGCGCGGCAACGAGGAGAAGGCTCAGCTCACCCTCTACGACGGCTACGCGCCCAGCTTCGCCTCCGCGCGCAGCGTGAAGCTCCGCGAGGCCAACGCCAGCCCCGTCCACCCCGCGCAGGCCCTTGCGACCTGCATGGGCGCGCTCCAGGGAGTGGGCGCCAAGCCGTACCGCGTCGTCGTCGAGACGCTGTCTTCCCTGGCGCGCCCCGACAACGAGCGCGAGCTTGTCGAGTTCTTCCGCAACCTCGTCTTCATGGGCCAGGAGCTCGGAGGCATGCACCTCGTGAGCATCGTGAAGGGCCTCCACAGCGCCGCCTTCGAGACGCAGATGCGCCACCTCGCCGGCGGCGTCATCGAGTTCGGCGCCGAGCGCAAGGGGTTCGGCATCTACAACTACCTCGTCGTCTCCAAGCTCCTCAACGTCAAGGACCCCACCCGCATCCTCCTCTGGAAGGAGACCGAGAAGGGGCTCTGGCTGGAGAGCACGAAACGCGTCTTCTGAGCTTCGCTCGCGGAGGGGCCTCTGCTCGCGCTCCCGATGGGTGGGGCCTTTGTGGGGCTCGCAACGAGGGAGGGCCCTCAGGCGCGGGGCGGCGCGCCGCTTCCGGAGGGGGTCCTTTGGGAAGGTTCGACGGGGATATCCGCCCTGGCGGGCCGTCAGATCGCCGGAGTGCAGGGGCGCGGGAGGGGTCCCCTGGGATGACTCCCCGGGACTGGGGCGGTTGGGCGAAAGGAGACCTTTTATAATTCCTGTTTGAGGAAAACCCTCCGCAGCCATGACCCTGGAGGCGACGTCGGAGGACCGCAACCCGTCGCGAGGGCTGCTGGGGGACGAGGGCGTGAGCCCCGTCATCGGCATGATCCTCGTGCTCGCCATCTCCATCGTGGGGATCGCGGCCATCCTGTACTGGGGCCTTCCCGCCATCGACGAGATGAAGGCCAACGTCGAGCACCGCTCGGTGCAGAGCCAGTTCCAGGACCTGGACAGCACGCTCAAGGAGCTCGTCGCCGGCACGACGGAGAAGACCGCCAAGCGCTGGCAGCCCACCATCAACCGCGGCGAGATCGTCGTGCGGAACAACACCGAGCCGTGGCTCTTCGCGACCGACGGCTACCAGTCGGACGCCGTCAACGGCAAGGCCTACGACTTCGGCTGGTGGGGCTTCACCGACGGCGACAACACCTTCACCGTCCACAACAACGCGACGTTCAACATCCCCTCGGCGCAGGTCTTCGGCTACAGCGTCGGCGCGGGCGCCTCGCTCACGCAGTTCAACCTCTCCGGGCCCGGCGACGCCAACGGCGTGCAGAACGCCTCCGTCACCAACTGGGGCGCGAACACGTCCATCAGCTTCCGCGCCTACCTCATGAACAGCGCGACCTCCATGGGCCTGAACGGCGGGCCGTTCTACTTCAAGGTCTACAACGGCACGCAGCTGGTCGCCCAGGCGTGGTACGTCAACACGTCGCGCATCGACTACTCGCTCCACGCGGGCGTCTCCGAGCGCTCGGTCACGGAGAACAACGGCGCCGTCATCTCCAGCGTCTCGGGCTCCTACACGCTCCTCAACGCGCCCTCCATCCCGCCCCCCACGAACACCAGCGGCTCGCACCGCTTCTTCGCGCGCGCCCTCGTGCTCAACGGCTCCTCGGGCTTCGCGGGCAACAACCAGTTCGACCTCCTCGTCAGCCTCTACTCGACCTCCGTCCTGGCCAGCTACGACTGCGCGGCCACCGACCACAGCGACTGCGTGGCCTCCGCGAAGATCACGGACTTCGGCACGCTCCAGGCGCCCTGGTACGCGTACCTCAGCGATCCCAACCGCGGCTACGGCAGCCTCGTCCAGAAGACGGAGTACGGCAACACCGCCGTGAAGTACCTCGAAGACCGCCAGGCGTACATGGGCTACACGCTGATCGAATCGGCCCTCAACCTCTCCGGGTGACGCATGAGACGAGCGATGGACGACTCGGGCACCTCCGAAGTCATCGGCTTCATCCTCAGCTTCGCCCTGAGCTCCATCTTCCTCCTCATCGCGCTCTCCACCTACCACCAGGCCAGCGACAACACCGACGGCGTCGTCACCGGCGTCGAGCTCAAGGCGGTCGCCGACCGCATCGCGACGCGCGTCGTGGACGCCGGCCTCATCGGGCAGGAGTTCCCCAACGCGAGCCTCAACATCACCATGGACCTGCCGCAGACGGCCAACGGCCACTCCTACCTGGTCACGGCCAACGCGTCCACCATCAGCGTCGCGGCGACCGACGGCACGGTCTCCGCCTCCTCGACCACGTTCAAGCTGGACGCGGTGTCCGGCGTCACCGTCTCCGGGTCGGTCTACTCGACCCAGGAGCGCATCGTCATCACCTACAGCCTCCAGAACGGGGGCTCGACCAAGCAGATCGTCATCCACGGGGCATGAACATGGAAACGCAGATTCCCTTCCCGAAGTTCGTCCAGGGCCTCAAGGACGCCGGCGCGTCCATCACGGGCGCGCAGCTCCTGGCGGACCCCAACGGCTCGTGGCGCGGCCTCTCCCGCGAGGTCCGCGCCCGCTGGCTCGCGGAGGCGCAGATCGCCGCGGACCCCGACGCGGTCGAGCTGCGCACCGGCAAGCTGCCCGACGCGAAGAAGAGCCTCGACGCGATCCTCGTCATCCTCTCGTACCCCGAGCCCTCCGCGCAAGGCGCCGCCCCCGCCCCCGCGCCGGAGCCCGCCAAGAAGTCGCGCAAGCCCAAGGCGAAGGCCAAGGGCAAGGTCGAGTCCCACGAGCAGACGCCCGTCCATGCTCCCGCGCCGCCCCCCGCGCCCGAGGCGCAGGCCCCCGCCCCGGAGCCTGCCCCCGCGCCGGAGCCCGCGCCCGCCCCCGAGGCGCCCGCGGCGAAGGGCATCAAGGGTCTCTTCGGCAAGCTCACCGGCGGCGCCAAGAAGGAGGCGCCCGCGGCGGCCGCGCCCACGAGCGTCACCGAGATCCCGCCTCCGCCCGAGGACTCCGACCAGGTCGAGGTCTACGCGGTGCAGGAGCCCTACGCCTACGTGCGCATCCTCTTCCACAAGGAGAAGAAGGAGCACCGCTACGAGGTCATCGAGCCGCCCCTCACCGAGCGCGAGCGGAGCATCCTCGACTTCATCGAGAACACCATGATCGACGTGATCGAGGTGGGCCTGGCCGCGATCACGAAGGAGCAGGCCGCGACCATGCTGCGCAAGCACGTGGACGAGGTCATCTACGACTACAGCATCTCGCTGACCGCCCTCGCGCGCGAGAAGGTGCTCTACTACATCCTGCGCGACTTCCTGGGGTTCGGCAAGCTCGACCCCATCATGCGCGACGAGTTCATCGAGGACGTCTCGTGCGACGGCCCCGGCACGCCCATCTTCCTCTACCACCGGAAGTACGAGTCCATCCGCAGCACGGTGGTCTACCCCACCGACGAGGAGCTTGACAGCTACGTCATCAAGATGGCGCAGCGCTCGGGCAAGTCGGTGTCCATCGCGGAGCCCCTCCTCGACGCCACGCTTCCGGACGGCTCGCGTCTCAACGCCACGCTCTCCGACGAGGTGACGGACGGCGGCTCGACGTTCACCATCCGCAAGTTCAAGGAGGACCCGTTCACGCTGCCCGACCTCATCCGGTTCGGCACCATGAGCGACGACCTCCTCGCCTACTGGTGGCTTGCGGTGCAGAACGGCGCCAGCGCCATCTACGCGGGCGGCACGGCGTCGGGCAAGACGACGAGCCTCAACGCCATCCTCCTGTTCATCCCGCCGCAGATGAAGATCGTCAGCATCGAGGACACGCGCGAGGTCAACATCCCCCACGAGAACTGGATCGCGGGCGTCACGCGCGCCGGCTTCGGGCCCCGCGACAACAACGGCCGCCAGGCGGGCGAAATCGACATGTTCTCGCTCCTGAAGGCCGCGCTGCGTCAGCGCCCCGAGTACATCCTCGTGGGTGAGGTGCGTGGCCAGGAGGCCACCGCGCTCTTCCAGGCCATGGCCACGGGCCACACGGCCTACGGCACGATGCACGCGGACTCCACCGAGGCGGTCATCCACCGCCTGGAGAGCGAGCCCATCAGCATCCCGCGCTCGCTGCTGGAGGCGCTCGACGTCGTGTCCATCCAGATCCAGACGCGCATCGGCGACCGCCGCGTGCGCCGCACCAAGGAGCTGGTGGAGATCGTCGGCCTCGACCCGCACACGCGCGAGATCCTCACCAACGAGGTGTTCCGGTGGGACTCCGCGACGGACACGTTCGAGTTCAGCGGCGTCTCCTACGTCCTGGAGCGCATCCAGATGGAGCGCAACATGACGGAGTCCGACATGCGCGACGAGTTCAACCGCCGCAAGCGGATCCTCCGCTACATGGTGGACAACAACGTGCGCAGCCTGGAGGAGGTCGGGCGCATCATCGCGACGTACTACCGCGACCCCGAGTCCGTCGTCGCCATGATCGAGGGCCGCGACACGCCCGAGGCGCAGCGCGCGGCCGAGGTCGTCGCCGCGGTGGCCGCCACCTCGGGCCCCAAGCCGCTCGTCGTCGAGGCGGAGCAGGCGACCGACTTCCCGGAGGTGCCCTTCCCGGGCGAGGAGAGCGGGTCCGATGGTCCTTAACGAGTTCCAGCGCGTCTCCTACAAGGTCTTCGGAGGCGCCGCGGTCCGCGGCATGAAGCTCCAGAAGCTGGAGAGCGACCTGCGCAAGGCGCGCCTGGGCGTCCGCGCCGAGGCCTACATGGCGACGACGCTCGCCTTCTCCGTCATCAGCGGGCTCTTCGGCCTCGTCATCAGCGCGTTCGTCTTCTTCGTCCTCGTGCCCGTGGCGCTCCCCCACGCGCCCAAGGTCCTCCTCGTCTTCTTCCCCGTCGTGCCCCTCATCATGGCCGCGATGTGCTACGCGACCCTCGTGGCCGCGCCCGCCAGCAAGGCCAAGAGCCGCGCGAAGAACATCGACCAGCGCGTGCCCTACGCGCTCAACTACATCAGCGCCATGGCCGGCGCGGGCGTGAACATCGACCAGGTGTTCCGCAGCCTCGGCGAGCAGGAGAAGGTCTACGGCGAGTGCGCCAAGGAGGCGCAGGCCATCTACCGCGACATGGCGTACTTCGGCAAGGACTCCGTGACGGCCATGAAGCGCGCCATCGAGCGCAGCCCCTCCGACAAGTGGCAGGAGTTCCTCCAGGGCGCCATCACGACCGTCACCAGCGGCGGCAACCTCCAGCTCTACTTCGCCAGCAAGGCGGAGCGCTTCATGTGGGAGAACCGCCAGAACCAGAAGGCGTTCGTCGACCTCATGGGCCTCATGGCCGAGACCTACGTCACGGCCGCCGTGGCCGGCCCCCTCTTCCTCATCGTGATGATGAGCATCATGGGCATGCTGGGCGGCGGCGGGCCCGGCTCGCTCTACCTCATCGTCTACATGATGCTCCCCGCGGCGAACTTCGGCTTCGCCTTCGCGCTGACCGCCATGACCCCGGAGGTGTGAGACGTGGACCGCAAGAAGATGGAATACCTCGCGCTGGCCGGCATGGGCGTCGGCCTCGTGGGCGCGATCCTGGGCGCCGTGCCCGCGATGCGCCTGCTCTCCCCCTTCGCGCTGGCCGCCGGCGTCGGCCTCGTGGCGCTCCACGGGTGGATGCTGGGCCGCCTCGCGCCCTCGGAGCGCCAGGAGAGCGACGACGAGCGCTTCCAGCGCGAGCTGGCGCTCAACGCCTCCAGCATCTTCCTCTCCGTCGTCTTCCTGCTCCTGGCGCTCGTGGAGGTCCTCGCGATCCCCGCGACGCTGGGCTACCTCGTCGTGCTTGACGCCCTGGGCCTCCAGCTCATCGCGTTCTACCCGGTGATCACGGCGGGCCTCCTCTGCACGCTGGCCGGCGCGGCGCTCCTCGCGGGGCGCGGCCACGGCGGCGCGCGCTTGACGAGCCAGCAGCGCGCGGGCGCGCAGGCCGCCCTGGGCCTCACGGGCGCCTTCGTGCTCGCCGGCCTCCTCGTGGGCGTGGGCGCGGGCCGGCCGCTGGACATCCAGCCCGAGCGCGCGGTCTTCCTCATCGCGGCGAGCCTCGTCTCGCTCTTCTTCTTCCTGCGCTCGTGGCTGGCGCTCCCCTCGTACTCGCAGGTCACCGAGTGGCTGGAGAACGAGGACCGCCTCAAGGACTCGGGCCTCCTGCGCAAGGTGGCCCTCTCCATGCTGGGCCTCGCGGCGGTGGGCATCGTGCTCTCGCTGGTCCCCATGTTCGGCGTGCTGCCGCGCAAGGCGGGCATCGCGGGCACGGGCGTCGCCATGCTGACGCTCCTCTTCGCCACGTTCAACGTCGGCGTCTCCCACG
Source organism: Pseudomonadota bacterium (assembly GCA_021325135.1). Lineage (GTDB taxonomy): Archaea > Thermoplasmatota > SW-10-69-26 > JACQPN01 > JAJPHT01 > JAJPHT01. The sequence goes on from JAJPHT010000022.1 coordinate 88,717, forward strand.
TCGTGCCCTTCGCGGGCCTCTCGGGCGATGCCGCCGACGAGCGCCGCAAGCGCCGCGTCATCCTCTCGGCCGCGAGCATCGTGCTCAACGTGCTCGCCCTCGCCGTGGGCATCCTCACCATTCTGGCGTTCTTCGCGCAGGTGGGCGGCGTCGTCATCTTCCGCTCGCTCCTGGCCGCCTTCGTCGCGAGCTACCCGGCCATCTTCGCCGCGGTGTTCCTCGCCCTGGGCGCCGTCGTCGCGGTGCGCATGCGCATCCGCAGCGACCTCGCCTACTCGGACAAGCTCAAGGCCCTCGCGCTGGGCATGGCGACGCTCGTGCTGGTGCTGGGCTTCTTCGGCATCTTCATCGGCAGCGGCCTCGCGGAGGGCAGCGGCATCGAGATCGAGAACGCGGTCCTCGCCCTGGGCGCGGCCGTCGTGTGCCTCATCCAGTTCGTCAAGGCCCGCACGCTGCTGCCCGGCGTCGTGGGCATGATCCGCGACTCCATCAAGTCCAGCGCCCAGGCCGACAAGAGCCAGCAGGCCAGCATCAAGAACCGCATGATCGCGACCTACGTCACGGCCCTGGTGTTCGTCCTGGGCTTCGTGGCGTTCGTCGCGGCCACGACGCTTGGCGCCATCCCCTCGCCCAAGTCGAGCCTGGGGACGGACGTGGGCTTCTTCGTCTACCTCCTGGGCGGCATCGCGCTCCTGGTCGTCGTCGTGATGCGCTACTTCCAGAGCGTCAACATCGACCAGCGCTGGCAGAAGCGCGCGACCGACGAGGAGAGCGCCATCGGCAAGAAGCGCCTCACCTCCCAGCAGGTGCAGCGCTACCTCATCCTGGGCTTCTCCTTCGGCATCGCGGGCGCCCTCGCCCTCATGGGCCTCCTCGTCACGCTGGACAAGGTCCACCAGCTGGGCCCCCTGCCCCTGGCCAAGAAGTACGGCACGGACTTCTTCGTCTTCGCCATCCTCATCGGCCTGGGCCCCTACGGCTGGTACTCGGCGCGCGAGGCCAACCGCATCGAGGCCATCGACCAGAAGTTCCCCGAGTTCCTGCGCGACCTCGCCGAGTCCCAGCGCGCGGGCATGACGCTCACCGAGGCCGTCATCACGGCGAGCAAGGGCAACTACGGCGTCCTCTCCAGCGAGATCCGCAAGATGGCGGCGCAGATCCAGTGGGGCGTCTCGTTCCCCAGCGCGCTGGAGCGCTTCGCCGCGCGCGTGAACACGCCCCTCATCCGCCGCACCGTGAGCCTGGTCATCCAGGCGTCCAACGCGGGCGGCAACACCGTGGACGTGCTCACCGCGGCGGCGGACGACGCGCGCGAGATCCAGCAGATCGTGAAGGAGCGCAAGCAGTCGATGAGCATCTACCTGATGATCATCTACATCGCCTTCGCCGTCTTCGTGGGCGTCATCGCCGTGCTCAACGCGCAGTTCATCCCCGAGGTCGCCAAGGCCGTGAGCAAGGCCGACGGCGTGAGCATCGGCGGCCTGCACTTCCGCAAGTTCGACCAGGACGACTTCAAGACGCTCTTCTTCCACGCCGCGGTCATCCAGGGCCTGGGCGGCGGGATCGTGGGCGGCATCATGTCGGGCGGGAAGCCCGTGCAAGGGTTGAGGCACAGCTTCATCCTCGTCTTCCTGGCGTGGGTGCTCTTCCGGATCGTCATCGGGTGAGGGAAAAAATGACAGACTGCCAGACGTCGTCGGCCGCGCCGCAGCGCGGCCAAAAGGGGGGTTTCAGGGGGGCTCGCCCCCCTGACGTCTCGTCTGGTGAGCCGACGCTCTTCCCGTCAGGGGGCTGCGCCCCCTGAAACCCCCGCGGGTAGCCGCGCTGCGGCGCGGCCGACGATCGGGTGATCATGGTCAACTGATGCTCGTCTCCGGCATCGTCATCACCATCGCGTTCCTCCTCACAGCGCTGACCCTCTCGCAGGTGAGCAGCATCGAGCGGCAGGCCGCGGCGGACAAGCCCACCTCCCTTTCGGCGGAGTGGCGCTTCCTCCACGACCGCCTCAAGACGAACCTCCAGACCGCTGTGAGCGTGGACACCACCAACGACACGCTCATCAACACCACCTGGCCCGCCGTGGCGGCGACGTTCCGCAACATCGAGGCGGAGAAAGGGTACGACCTCGTGCTCCGCATCGCGGGGAACACCACCTCGGGCGTGGGCACGTTCAACCTCAGCGAGAACCGCACGGGGATCACGTCGGGCGGCGTCTTCACGACCTACAACGCCACGAGCTTCGACGGACAGACGACGTTCAACTGGGCCGCGGACGGGAAGGACGACGGCTTGATCTGGCACGCCTCGTGCCTCGACCAGACCAACGGCAACGTGGGCTGCATCCAGGGGGTCCTGGTGGGCATGCACCTGGCGGACCAGTCGACGAACATCGATGAGGTCGTCCTCATCGCCGTCAACACCGGGTGAGGTGGACCGGTCCGTCCGGGCAACGCGGCCCTGGGGCGCCCGGGCGAAGCGACATATACCCTCGCTTGCAGAGCCAGGGGTGGGCTTTGGAGGACGTGCAGGCGATGCGCAGACCGCGGGACGACGCCGGAAGCACCCACGTGCTCGAGGCGGTCATCATCGCGACGATCATGGTCTCCTCCGTGATCTACGTCGCGACGTTCCAGTCGCCCCCCGCCGCGACGACCAACACGCGCGCGGGCCTCCAGCAGCGCTCGCAGGACGCGCTGGACATCCTCGCCGACACGCCCGTGCCGGGCTCCTCCTTCGGCGACAACATGCTCTCCGCGTACTCCGCGGCGTGCCTCCAGGGCAGCTGCGACGACCTGCGCCAGACCATGGAGCGCCTCCTGCCTCCGGGCACGCAGTTCTCGCTCTCCATCTCCAACGGCTTCAACACGTGGCCCGTCTACGAGCCCCGCTCGCCCCCCGGCGAGGCCGTCACGACGTCGCACCTCATGGAGCCCAAGTGGAGCTACACCTTCCTGGGCACGGGCCAGAGCCTCGTGAACCCCTCGCGCGACCCTCTCTACACCTACTCGCTGCCCGTCTTCGACTCCAACGTGCTCGACCAGGGCGGCAGCCCGCTGCGCGTCATCCTCCACGGCTCGGCCGGCAGCGGCAACTTCACGCTGAGCACGGCGGCCACGACGGAGGCGCGCAAGACGACCAGCGCGGCCACGCCCGCGGCGTCGCTCTTCTTCGTCGACGGCTCGGGGACCCCCGTGGGCGCGCTGGACATCGCCGGCACGACCGCGCACGGCACGCCCTCGACGCCCACCCACGCCAACGTGCAGTTCCGCCTCCGCCTCCAGGAGTCCGCCAACCAGCCCATCCCCGCGGGCGCGCAGCTGGACGTGAGCCTCCCCCGCGGCTGGAACGCCAGCGTCACCTCCGCGCTGGACCCGGGCTGGACGATCGTCGCCTCCGCCGCCAACGCCACCGGCGGCGCCACCGACGCCGTGCTCAGCGCCCGCCTCGCGACGGCCCTCCAGAACGGGACGCGGGACTTCGTGTTCAACGCCACCTACCAGGGCGACCTCGTGGGCGACTACCTCTTCCACGCCGCGATGTCGCGCGGCTCGCTGGCCCAGGCGGGCCTCGCCGTGCGCGCGGACACCTCCACGACCAGCTCCTACGCGACGCCCGTCTTCACCATCTCCGCGCCCCGGCCCATGGGCGCCAGCGCCACGACGACGTGGACGCTGGGCGCCACCATCCCCAACGGCACGGCCGTCACCGTCAACTCCATCGAGATCGTCGAGCAGGACGGGCGCTCCATCTTCGGCAACGCCTCGGTCGTGAGCGGCGGCGGCTCGGTCGTGGCCGGAGGCGACCGCATCGTGTGGACCGCCCCCGACGTGGACGTCACGAGCTTCCTCACCCTCGCGCTCAACGTCACGCCCAGCGGCACCGTCGCGAGCCCCGACAACCCCCGCGCCGAGTTCCAGCCCCCCATGACCGTGGCGAACTTCACCGGCCGCTGGATCGAGTCCGCCGGCACGGGCCTCTGGCGCCAGGCGCTCCTGCCCAACGTGACCTACGGCGGCTACGACACCAACTCGGGCCTCTCCCTCACGACGAACCACTCCATGTCCAGCGAGGGCACCTACAAGGGCATCGCGATGCCCGGCAGCGGGAACTACACGCTGGGCAACGTCAGCACCAGCAACACCGCCGCCTACGGCTCCTACGTCGGGCTGGAGCGCCGCCAGGTCGCGACGGGGGACACCGCCGTCGTGGACATCGACGTGCAGTCGCTCCTCTTCACGCTCTCCTCCGCGGGCCAGAAGGCCGGCATCACGCTGCACGTCTATCCTCCCTGGAGCGGCGACCAGCGCATCCCCATCCAGTCCAACACCAGCTTCGACACGGAGCTGCTCACGAGCGACGTCATGTCGATGACGCTCCTCGACGTCAACGGCGACGGCTACGCGGACCCCGTGCTGGGCACGAGCAACGGCCGCGTCCTCGCCCTCCACGCGCTCACCGGCGGCCGCATCGAGGCGGACGTCTTCTCCGCGCCCTTCGACTCCTCCCAGCAGGGGAGCACGGCGCCCTCCATCACGCAGCTGGGCCTCATCGACCTGGGCGGCCAGACCTACATCGTGGTCACGACGAACCAGGGCAGCGTCTTCGTGCTGGACCACTCGCTGCGCCTCGCGTGGTCGTGGTACTGGTCGTCCGCGTCCCCCTCCAACGTCGCGGCGCAGGTCATCTCCATGGACGCCAGCGCCGACGTCGACGGCGACGGCCGGCACGACGTCGTCGTGGGCGTGCAGGTGCAGGACCAGGGCGGCGCCAGCGCGGGCAACGTCGTCTTCGTCCTGCGCGCGCTCGTGGGCGACCCCTACCTGGAGGCGTGGGACCCGGCGGACGGCCCCTCGGGCCAGAACCAGCTCTACACCACCGTGGGCACGCCCAACGCGGTGCTGGGCCTCTCGCGCATCGGCCCCGCGGGCACGCACCCGGGCATCGCGACCACCTTCCAGTACACGCCCGGCCTCGCGGGCGTGGGCACCCAGTCCATCAACCCGCTGGGCCCCTCCGGCGCCACCGCCACGCTCTCGCTTCCCAAGGCCGGCATGCACGGCGTCAACAACGACAGCACCGACGCGTGGACCTTCTCGGGCCCGCCCATCACCGTCGCGCGCACCTACGACTACGAGGGCAACGGCATCCCCGACATCGTGGGTGGCGCCCCCGCGGGCTACGTCTTCATGATGAACGGCACCGAGCCCACCTCGCCCGTCGTCTCCACGTCGCTCACGAGCCCGCCCGCCACGGAGGTCATCGCCTCGGCGACGCACGACGGGCTGCGCAGCGCGTTCCTCACCCGCGACCGCTCCATCTACTACACCACCGACGGCTGGATCTCGCAGCACAACGTCTGCGACCCCGCGACGCAGGTCTGCCTGGCGCCCCTGGGCGCCGCGGCCCTGGCCATGAACGCGTCGTCCTCCTTCTGGGTCGCCGGAAGCGCGGGCGGCCTGTGGCGGACGCCCCCCGCGGCGGACTCGGCCAGCGCGTCCTCGCTCAACCTCGCGACCGTCTCCCCCATCAACGCGACCAAGGACGGCAGCGCGTTCGACCTGGGCGTCACGGGCACGCTCTACAACTTCAACGGCGTCTCCTTCCGCTGGGGCGACCAGGGCAACGTGGGCTTCGTCATCGGCACGCCCGTCTCCTGCGTCCTCGCGCCGTGCGCGGCGGAGGACCTCGTCATGAACACCAGCACCGGCGGCCAGACCTGGACCGTCGCCTCCAATGCGTCGGGCACGCTCCAGGGCCGCGACAACCGCACCGTCACGGCCCCGCTGGTCCGCCTCAACTTCTCCACGGACTCCCTGGGCTGGATCGTGGGCGGCAACGGCACGCTGCTGCGCACCCTCGACGGCGGCGCCCACTGGCACGGCGTCAACGTGTCGGGCACCATCGTGAACCTCACCGACGTCTCGTGCGCCGCCCTCGCGCCCGACACCTGCATCGTCGTGGGCGCCAGCGGCCACGCGTGGCGCACGACGAACTCCCGCGCCGCGTACCCCACGTGGACCGCCATCGACCTGGGCCCCGCCGCCAGCGGGCGCGACATCTCCTCGGTGGGCCTCGTGAACACGAGCGTCGCCTACGCGGGCGCCAGCAATCTCATCCTGAAGACCTGGGACGGCGGCGACCACTGGACCGTCATGCCGCTGAGCTACGTCCCGTCCAACGGGGACATCGTCAACGTGCTCCCCGACGGCCAGGGCTACGTCTACGGCGGCACCGCGACCACGCAGCGCACCTTCTACCTGGGCGCGCACAACCTCACCAGCCGCGCGCAGACGACCAACGTCGCCACGGGCCTGCCCCCCGGCTCCCAGGTGACGCGCGTCGACATGGAGGTCAGCGACTCGCAGAACTACGCGACCCCCCCCTCCACGTCCATGTCCATCGTCACGTTCAACGTGACCGCGGACGGCGGCGCGCACTGGTTCGCGGCCTCCACCAACAGCAGCGGCTACGTGGACCCGCTCACCAACCTCGTCACCGCGTACTACCCCAAGGCCTCCAGCCACGCCGAGTGGGGGAGCCAGGTCTACGACTACGTCGAGGGGTGGACGACGAGCACCGCGACCGCGACCGGCTCCGACGTGCGCGTGCGCATGGACTTCAACACCACCGGCGATTTCGCGGCCTTCACGGCCTCGGTCCACGCCATCACGCTCAACGTCACCTACTGGAACGGCAGCGCGTACAACATGATGCCCTTCACGGTGGACCTCAACAGCACGGCGAAGAAGGACGCCGCCAACACCGACGCCGTCTGGGTGGATGGCGGCGGGAGCGTCTACCAGCCCCTCGTGCAGCCCTACTGGGTGCGCAACGTGAGCGGCTCCGTGCAGGACCTCCTCGTGGGGCTCAACGTCACGGGCGACTCGCGCGCCGAGGTCTACGTCTCCACGGGCGCGGTCATCGCCGAGAACAGCCCCGACAGCATCCCCTACGCGGGCAACAACCCCGGCATGACCATCGCGCCCGACGACAACCGCGTCTACCTCCTCGACGGGAAGAACGGCACCATCGCCGCGCAGACCGCGAGCTTCGGCGGCGCCGTCACGCACCTGGCCCTCAGCGACTCCAACGGCGACGGCGTCCCTGAGTACCTCTACGCGACCGTGTGGGACGGCGCCAGCACCGCGCAGCTCGTGTGCATGGACCCCGCCACGCTGGCCATCAAGTGGCAGAAGACCATCGGCGCGACGATGCCCACGGCGCTGGCCGCCGGCGCGCTCCAGGGAGCCAACGCCACCGCCTTCGTCACCGACCGCACCGGCGGCACGCCCCCCGTGCCGGGCCGCGCCATGGCGTACCGCGGCTGGGACGGCTCCTCCGCGTGGAGCGCCGTGCCCGACCAGCAGGGCCACTACACGGTGAACATCCCCGTGGGCAAGAACTGGCTCTTCGGCCCCTACGTCGTCGAGGCCGCGGTGGACTGGAACACCACGGGCTACCAGGTGGGCAACGCCACGCCGCAGGCCCTCGTGCAGACCGAGCGCTTCTACGACTACTTCCTCGTGACGCCGCCGGGCGCGCTCGCGCCGCCCTCGCCGGTCTACAACGTGCAGCTCACCACCTGGTACGAGGACTGGAGATGAGCCCGCCGCGCGACGGTGCGATGGTGCAGGCCCTTGAGGCCGTCATGGTCGCCCTCATCGTCCTGGGCGCGGCGTACAGCGTCGTCACGCTGCGCGCGGTGTCGCAGACCCACGACAAGCCGCGCGCCAACCTGGAGAAGCTCGCCGCGGACTCCCTCACCGTCCTCAACGGCCTCGTGGACGCCAACGGCACCATGCTCGACCAGGCCCTGACCGAGCAGTACCACTGCTCGCGCGACGTCAGCCCCTCCACGACGACGTGCGCGACGGGCCGCGCCGACAACATCACCGAGAAGCTCCAGTTCTACCTGCCCCCGGGCGCCGCATACGCCATCGCCATCGACAACGGCATCCAGGCGCGGGAGATCTACCGCGCGAGCACGCCCGCCGGAGAGGCCGTGGGCGCCTCCTACGCCTTCGTGCCCGCGTGGAACTTCACCTTCGTCGCCTCCGAGCTGTCCTGCTACGACCCCGGGATGCCGCTCAACGCGACGCTCCTCCCCATCGCCCACGCGCGCAGCGTCAACGCCTCGCGCGTCGTGCTCACGCTGGGCGCGACGGGCGTCAACGTCACCGCCAACGCCACGGGCAGCGGCCGCTGGAACGCCACCTTCGCCGCGGCCGCGCGCCCCGCCAGCGGGACCCTCGTGGCCAACGCCACTGCGGCGCGCAACGCGGGCACCTTCCCGGGCCTCGCGACCTACGGCTCCTGCGCGCTGGGCGCCACGGGCAACGCCACCGTGACCGCCCTGCGGCAGGACTCGCTGACGCTCCCCGCCTCGGCCCCCATCGGCCAGGCCGCCACGCTGCGCGCCAACCTCACGCACCTCGCCGCCGTCTCCGGCGCGACGCTCCTCTCCAGCAACCTCACCGTCTACGAGCCCATCCCCGACCGCCCCGGCGAGGCCGACACGTGGATCCCCGCGACCACCATCGCCCTGGGCAGCGGTTCGACGCCCAGCGCCACGTGGACGCCCCCCGACGACGCCCTCTTCGGCGCCCACCCCGTCGTCCTGCGCGCCCTCATGCAGGCCGGCGGCGTCACCTACGAGGCGCGCCTCGTGGGCATCCTGCCCGTGGCCCTCCCCAGCGGGGTCGTGCCGCTGGACCCGCCTTACCGGGCGGTGCTGCAGGCTTGGTTCGGCGACTGGCGCTGAAGCGCTTCGCGCCATCAGCGCCAGCGGAGTGTTTTTGTCTCTTCTTGCAGCGGTGGCGGGGGGTCCTTCGGACCCCCGGCGACCGCGGATTCCGATCAGAATTGCCCTTGGGGGCGCTCCGGCGGCGCTGCGCGCCGCCTCCGGCCCCCACAAGGAATCCGGACAATTCTGATCGGAATCCGCGGTCGGTTTGGCCGTCTGTCTGACGAGGGGGATATCAATTCGCCGGCTCGTCTCGATATAAGGCCCCTTGTGGCGTTCCGCGGTTTCAAATAGGCCTGCTTGCAGAGACGTTTGTCATGCTTGGAGGCCGGTGGCGCCGGCCCAATCTGGCCCATGGCCGGAGAGGGCGGGGCCTGGCTCGCGTCCTGAGGCTGCGCAGGGACCCGGGGTCCACGTCGACCCTGGGGCTCGCCATCGCGGCGGTCATCTTCGCCGCGTCGTTCGTCGTGGCGCAGCTTGTCGTGCAGCACCCCACGAGCGTCGACGGCAAGCGCGAGCAGTTCGACGCGCAGGCCGCCACGGGGCTCGACCTCCTCGTGGGCACGGCGGGCGCCACGTCCACCGGAGCCTCGTGGGCGTCGGACCCCGACCACCTCACGCGCTTCGGGCTCGCCCTGGACGGGAACCCCAACTTCCTGGACTACGCCAAGATCCGCTCGCTGCGCAACGGCACCATGAGCTCCACCGCCAACGGCCAGCCGGACTACCCCGACGTCATGGCCGCCATGGGGATCAAGACGGGCGACATCCACCTGAGGACCTACCCCGTCATGCCCAGCTGGGACGACTCGCGCTTCGTGAAGGAGCAGCACGGCCGCCTGGCCTACATCGCGCACTACACGGGCGCCAGCGCGCCCGTCAACGTCACGGCCTTCACCGCGACCGTCGCGGGCAACGCCCTCAACGTGAGCGTCACGCTGCGCAACGAGGCGACGTTCAGCGCGATCTTCGTCGCGAGCGTGTCGCTGGGGCAGGCGGGCGACGACGACGGCGTCGTCTCCACCGGCCTCAACACCGCGCTCCTCGCGCCGGGCGCCTCGCAGACGCTCTGGACGCGCTTCGACCGCCTCCCCTCGTGGGACGCCTCGATCCAGGCGGTGACGCTGGACGTGACGGACCCCTTCGGCAACCCCGCCGTCGACGGCGCGGGCAACCGCGTGGGGCCCTCGTCCATCCTCACGACGCCCCCCACGGGCGGCTCCAGCTCGTACAACCTCCTCGTCTCCGCCTCCGACGTCTACGTCGTGAGCGGCAGCACAGTCTCCTTCGCGCTGGACGACTACAAGGGCGACGGCTCGCGCGTCAACGGCGCGCAGGCCCGCTTCGTCCTCGTGGGCCCCGACGGCCACGAGTGGCAGAACTCCACCGTGAGCCTCAACAAGAACAAGCAGACGACGGTGTCGTGCGCGAACTGCACGACGAGCGGCGTCTACACCGGCATCGTCTGGGACACGGGCATGACGCGCCGCGAGCAGGACGCCGTGTACGTCAGCGCCGCGTCCATGTTCACGCAGAAGTCCACCATGGACCCCGTGGCCTCCAAGGAGGTGACGCTCCTCCTGCGCCTCGTCAACACGTTCAACCCCACGCGCTACGACGCGGCCACCAACCCGGAGGGCGACGTCTTCGCGGACGACGTGAACGGCGCCTCGGACATCGCCAACGTGATCCCGCGCTACACCACCATCGTCGTGGGCAGCCAGATCTCGCAGAACTGCCTGACGCCCAGCGCGGTGAAGAACGGCATCGCGGACTGGGTGCAGGGCGGCGGCAACCTCGTGGTGCTGGGCACCGCGACGCAGAAGTCCGAGTGGCTCCAGCCCATCTACCACGCCGCGCAGACGACGGCCAACGGAGGCATCAGCGCGCCCGACCCCACGAACCCCATCCTGGTCGCGCCCGAGCACCTCCAGTACCAGACGTACCTCGACCGCGGCCGCGCGTGGGAGATCAAGAACGACGAGCCCTTCACGCACGTCCTCACGCGCGGCACGGCGGGCACGAGCACGGACGACACGCTGGCCGTGGCGAACGCGGGCGCGTTCAACAACGGCACCGTCGTCCTCACGAGCTACATGCCCGGCTCGCTCACGAGCCCGCAGGACGACGCGGAGGCGACGCGCCTCCTGCACAACCTCCTCAGCCAGGCCTACACGATGCTCTTCCTCGACTACGGGCCCCCCATCCCGCCCGGCGCCAGCGTGGGGAGCGACGCGCGCCTCGTCGCCGTGCCGCACCCCAACGTGCCCGGCGCGGTGGTCGAGGTCAGGCTCGTGCTGTACGTGTTCGGGTAACCGCAGCGAAGCGTGAACGATTGGGATAGGCTTGCTCGCGAAAGGTGATATCCTGCATTCGTTCTAGGCCGTTCGGGTTCCCTTGCGAGGCATCCACACTCTTGCGGCCCTGGTCCTCACGATCGCGTCCCTCCCGCTGGCCAGCGCGGGCGGGTTCCCCACCGACTGCCAGCCCGGCGCGGCGGCCACGTTCCGCAGCGTGGACGCGGGCCCCGCCGGCATCTACTACGTCCGCGAGTACGCCATCGGCGGCAACACGTGGGTCCAGATCTGGCAGGAGTCCAACGGCGTCCCCGGACTCCAGCTCGACCCCACCTGGAACTGCGGCAACCCCGGCGACACAATGCTGGCGCAGCGCTGCGTCGGGCGCGACTGCCCGCCCACCGTCGTGTAGTTCGGAGGCACGGCGGCGCCGCAGCGCCGCTACCCGCGGGGGGTTCGGGGGGCGCAGCCCCCTGACGTGAAGGAACGTCGAGCAGACGATCAAAACGTCAGGGGGCTGCGCCCCCCGAACCCCCCGCTTTTGGCCGCGCTGCGGCGCGGCCGAACGATTTTCTCAGGGAGACGTGGCCCGCTCGATGAGCGTCCGCACCACGATGTTGGTCGTGGTCCGGCGCACGCCTTCCAGCGGCTCCAGGCTTCTCAGCAGGAGGCGTTCGAGGCCGCGGATGTCCGTGGTGCGGACCTTGACCAGGAGGTCGTCCTCGCCGGTGATGGCGTGGACCTCCAGGACGTCAGGGTCCTTGCGAAGCTGCTCCGCCACGGCCTCCGTCCGCGGCGTGTCCCCCTTGCGGCCCCCTTCGAGGCCGATGCTGACGTAGGCCGTGAGCGTGCGGCCCACCTTCTCGGGGTCCAGCTCCGCGTGGTAGCCGCGGATGTACCCCTCCTTCTCCAGGCGCTGCACGCGGGCGTGGACGCTGGGCGCGCCGAGGTCCACCGACTCGCCCAGGCTGCGGTAGGAGCGGCGCGCGTCCTCCTGGAGGAGGCGCAGCAGCTTGCGGTCGGTGGCGTCCAGGGTCATGCGCGGCCCCAGCACGCGGCCCGCGCATCAACCTGCCTCAAGAGCCGAACGAACCGCGAGAGAGGGGGTCTGCTGGAGGGCTCCCGTTCGCCGGAGGGCCCGACGCAGGAGCGGAACGTCCGGCGAGGGGCCTCCCGGGAGGGGTCTCATTTGGTGGGGTGATCCTTCTGCGTTCGCCGAGGGGGCGGATTTTGTATGCGGGAACGAACGAACGCATGCTGATGGGGCTTCGGACGTGCGATGCGTTCGGCATGAGGGCCCACCACATTGATATCGGGGGTGCGCTTCCTGCCGCTTGCGCACGCCCACGCCGTGGGCGGAGCCCCCTCGCGCCGGGCGGCAGCAACAGCCTCCCAACACTCCCAACAGCCTCCAACTCGCCCGGCGCGCGGGACGTTTTCTCCAACACCCTCTTCCCAGCGCAGCCCAAGGGCCCGCCGAGCCGCAGCTCGAAGAAGGGAATCCAGAAGGGGTTTGCCCCAGGAGCCGAGGATGCTCCCGGCGGGATTTGAACCCGCGTCGGAAGCTCGAGAGGCTTCCATCCTTGGCCACTAGACTACAGGAGCAGGACGCTCCTGGGGCACGCCCACAATCAAGTTCCCCCATATGTACCTTCCGTAGGCTGGGGGCGTTGACTTTCGATCGCATTCGACTTCGAAACCATCATGTCAACCGAGCGCCCACCCCCACCCACGGGATGCACATGCGACCATACCACTACGGTGAATACACCCTCTACAACCGCGACGTCGTGCTGAAGAACGACAACGGCACGCAGAGGATCTACTTCTTCGCGAAGAACACGCCCAAGAGCGGGTCCCCCTCGCCGCTGCCCACCGGCTACCGCGTCGAGGTCTCCAACCGCACCGGCATGCCCTACATCAAGAAGGACCCCGAGTCCGTCGGGGCCCAGGGCGGCTGGCTTCGCCGCCTCTTCAACTGAGCCTCCGTGCTCCCGGCCGGGCGCCTCCAGCCCGGCCCCCTCTTCCCGACCTGTTCTCGCATCCCCTTTCTGTGTCACGACCCCGGGTTGCACAACGGAGAAATAGACTCGTTCCGTTTGGGCCGCCGGGAGGTCTTGTCATGACCAAGCTTACGATTGCCCTTCTGGTCGGCACCCTGATCCTCGGCGGCCTCCACGTCGCCGCCGCGGACGAGTCGAAGGCCGACTGCGAGAAGAACGTCGAGTGGTACGACGCCAACGGCGTCAAGCACGACGACCCGCAGCCCTGGGCCGGCTACAAGGACACCGACCCCGTGCGCAGCCTGTTCTACCAGGCCGACGCCTCCGAGGGCAACCCCGTCTACTTCAACAACTGCGAGGGCGAGCAGTGGGACGGCCAGGACTCCGTGAGCACCTACCACGCCACGGACGACCCCTGCCAGCCCGACGTGAACCCGGACGCGACGCACCCCGCCGTCGTCCAGTGCATGGGCGTCGACCCCAACACCGGCAGCTCCAACCCCCTGGGCGGCGCGACGATCCCCGTCCGCCTCCGCCTCACGGGCGACAACGAGGGCTCCACCAGCCAGCAGTACTACCTCGGCGTCCAGATCGGCGCCGTGGGCTGGGCCGTCATCTACCTGGGCGAGTGCAACGGCGGCTCGGGCCTCGAGGGCGAGGCCAGCTGCGAGCACGGCCACGACGCGCGCGAGGGCGTCTACCTCCGCGACGACTCGCCTGGCAACCCCCTGGCGACCGTCGTCTCCTCGCTGGGCCTCACCAAGGGCTACGTGTCCGAGGGCGACTGCTCCGAGGCGACCTACATGAAGGGCGCCGAGGAGGGCAACCGCCGCGAGTGCGGCCGCGACAACACGGCCCTCGGCGCCGACGAAGGCACCGACGCGCTCAACGCGCTGGCCTGATTGGACCCCCGGGCCCGCGAAGGGCCCTTCTTTTCTTTCCATCTCTCTTTCTTCGTTTGCCCTGCCATCGTCCTCGCTGGGGGCGGAGCCCCCAGCGACCACGGACCGAAGAGGGCCGAACCGCAACGTCGACCCTCACCTCAAAGGCCATGCGTCGGCGGGCGGGTCCGCAGGCGCATGCCCATCGAGCTGCCCAAGGAGACGCGCCTGCGCCTGCTGGAGTCCATCAAGCGGTTCTCCTCGGAGCACCTGGAGCAGGAGATCGGCGATCTCAAGGCGACGCTCGTCCTGGACTTCTGCCTCCAGGAGATCGGTCCCAGCGTCTACAACCAGGCGGTGGGCGACGCGCAGCGCCACCTCGTCGATCGCGTGGAGGAGATGGGCGGCGCGGTCCACCAGCAGGAGTTCGCCTACTGGAGGCGGTGAGGGGAGGGCAACGCTTTCCTGCCTTCGCGGCGTGCCAGGACCAAGGAGCGGCGTGATCCCGTGCTGGGCATGAAGACGTATCCCAAGGAGTACATCGCGGCGTGCCGCGCGAGGGTGGAGGACAACCTGCGCGCGTACCGCAAGCAGGTGGGCAAGGAGCCCTCCCCCGAGTTCGAGTCGCGCTACTTCAACGACCAGGTGCTCCTGCTGGACCACATGTTCGTGCACCGGCTCTCGGGCGTCGAGGGCAAGGACGGCAACCCGTTGAACGAGGTGCGCGTGATCGTCAACTCGCTCCTGCTCAACAGCGGGAAGCTCCAGGTGGAGAAGCTCCCCGAGTGGCCCAACTCCGCCGTCTCGGGGCTGAAGCTCCCGCCGGAGAAGTCCCTCCTCAAGCTCAAGCCGGGCGACGAGATCAGGCTCACCGAGGCCGACTTCGTGAAGCTCTCCAAGGCCTTCTTCGCCGAGATCGAGAAGAAGTACGGCTGACGCAGGAGGAACGCCATGATCGTGGAAGCGCAGGTCACCATCAAGGGGTCCAAGGCGGCGGTCTGGGCCGCCATCGCCCGCATCGAGGACGCCGCGGAGATCCTCAGCGGGGTCGAGAGCATCGAGGTCCTGGAGAAGCCGGCCAACGGCCTCGTGGGGCTGAGGTGGCGGGAGACCCGCATGTATTTCGGGAAGCCCGCCACCGTGGAGAAGCGGGTCACCGATGCCGCCGAGAACGAGTTCTACAAGACCCGGGCGGAAAGCGACGGGTTCCTGTTCCTCTCCACCCTTAGCATCTCCGAGGACGGTCGCAGCGTCACCTTGACCAGCTCCCACGAGACGAAGCCCCAAAGCTTCCTCGCAAGGCTGCGGGCGAGCCCCATGTTCCTGTTCAAGGGCGTCATCAGGAAGGCCCTCCTGCAGGACCTCAACGACGTCAAGTCCGCCGTGGAGCGGGGATCGCCGCCCGCGGCTTGACGGACGCGCGTTGCCAGAACCGTCGAGTCCCCCCTCCCAGATTTGAACCGGGGACATCCTGATGTCTGCCACGAGACGCCAGTCGGGTGCTCACCCGAAGACTGTGAGTATGACTACAGTCAGGCACTCTAGCCAGGCTGAGTTAAGGGGGGCGAATGACCCCGAGCAGGAAGGATCCCACCCCAGGGGGCGGGGCGCCTATCCCCGACGCCCTATTTCAGGGTTTGGCGGCCTCGCGCGCGCGGCCGCGATCTTTTTTCGCCGGCTGTCGGCCTGGGCGAACAGGAGCGCATCGCGCGTTTTCCGGCCGCCGCGCAGCCGCAGGACCGCACCATTGGCCCGGCCCCCGCGCGCCTGTCTGACGCCCCATCGCGGCCGACAAAGGAGGGCCACGGGTGCGTTGTCTGACGGGTCCGATCGGGGGGCAGGGGCCTCGGCGCGGGATCGTACATGTTCCGGAATCCTTGCACATGCACACTTGCGGGCGGTGGATGGGTCCCAGCCTGGAGGGCGGGCCCGAACCGAGCAAGCCCCCCAAAACGACAGATTCTAATAGGCCCACCTCGGATCAGGGTGTCGGACAAGCGTCAGACAAACGCTGCCTGATGGCAGCCGGTGAGACGCCCTTCGGGCGCTCAACGGGCTGCGGTCGGACGGCTGCTGGACGGCCCCTGTCTGCGAGACGGACCCCATGCCTGTCGAGACCGAGCGCGTGACCCTTCGCCTGCCGGTGCAGGACCTCCAGGACCTGGACATGCTGATCCAGGCCGGGGCGTTCATGAACCGCAGCGACGCGATCCGCGCCGCGATCAAGGACTTCGTGAGCCGCCGGGCCCCCGAGGTCAAGCAGAGCCTCGACGCGCGCAAGACGCTCATGGAATCCGTCAGCCAGCACCAGCAGCTCAAGGAGCTGGCGGAGCAGCTCAAGCAGCAGCAGGAGATCATCCAGAAGCTCATGCAGAAATGAGTCGGGCGCTTGGGGAACCACTGGCTCGGGGGGGCGACTCTCCGAGGGACGGGATGCACAAGGTTCTCCCGCAAGGGATAGCGGGAGCGCTACGGGGTGAGCGAACCCCTCCGCATGTGCGGCGGGGGACCCCGAACAACAGCCAGGACCAAGGAGTGATGGGATGCAATCGATCATCGCAAGCGCCATGAAGTTCAGCGGGGGAGACGCCCCCGCCGGGAACACCGGAGCCCAGGCCCAGGACGAGGAGTTCGAGGCCTTCGGCGAGCCCCGCATCGTCATCGTCGGATGCGGCGGCGCCGGCAACAACACGATCAACCGCCTCCACAAGCTCGGCGTGAAGGGCGCGGAGACCATCGCGATCAACACCGACAAGGTGCACCTCGACATCATCGAGGCCGACAAGAAGCTCCTCATCGGCAAGTCGATCACGCGCGGCCTCGGCGCCGGCGGCTACCCCGAGGTGGCCGAGCGCTGCGCCGAGATGGCCCAGCCCGCCCTCGAGGAGCTCCTCGAAGGCGCGGACCTCGTCTTCGTCACCGCGGGCAT
>JAJPHT010000011.1 GCA_021325135.1 Pseudomonadota bacterium
GGATTCCGATCAGAATTGCCCTTAGGGGGCGCTCCGTCGCCGCCTTCGGCGGCGACTTCGGCCCCCTACAAGGAATCCGGACAATTCTGATCGGAATCCGCGGTCGGTTTGCCTCCTGCTGGTGTCAGAAGCACAGCAGGGGCGTCGCTGCGTTCGGGGGGAACGGGGATCCTGGCGTTGTGCCCCAGTAGATGATGACGTGGACGGTGGTTCCTGCGGGGCAGGGCGGGGTGCCGGCGGGGACGGGCGGGGGGCCGCGGCCGAGGCCGACGTCGACCCAGGGGGCGCTCTCGCAGGTGGGGTTGACGCCGGGCTTCCAGCCGGGGCCTGGCGTCGTCGTGCCGGGGCAGAGGGTGGGCGCGCCGCCGCAGGGGCCGGGGACGTTGTTCTCGATCACGGCGACCTGGCCCGCGGGGCAGCCGGGAGGGCCGTTGTAGGCGCCATAGCAGAACGCCGTGTCCTCGGGGCTCGTGCCGGGGGCGGCCGTCGTGCGGTAGGGCGGGAAGTCCAGCACGACGCCCACCTGGCCCGCCGTGGGCGCGGGCGTCAGGGGCGTGTAGTACACGCCGCAGCTGACCACCGAGGGCACGCCGGGCGGGACGGGCTGGGCGACGCAGCGGCCGCCATTGACCTTGCCGCTCAGCGTGACGCCCACCGTGGAGGGCGGGCTGCAGAAGCCCACCTGGAAGCAGGCCGAGGCGTGGACGACGCAGTAGGTCCCGCACGAAGGGTCGTCGGAGCTGCACTCGGCCTGCGCGGCCGGGGCAGCGAAGAGGAGGGGCGTCGCGGCGAGGACGAGGAGGAGCGCGGCCGCGGTCGCGCGGCGCTGGGGGCTGGAGGGCCTCATGCGCCCAGAGGACGACGCGCCGAGGCCATCATCGTTCCGTGCAGGTGGTTGCTGAAGCGCCGCGAGGCTCATGCGCCGCGAGGGCGCTCTCGCCGGGTGGACCTCGCCTCGTCGGGCTTCGCGGGATTCCTCCTCCTGGTGATCGTTCTCTTCGCCGCGAGCACCGCGCTCTCCGCGGGCACCATGAGGCGCGAGATCCGCCACGCCCGCGCGCGCAGGCAGGAGGTCCCCCCGATCGTCCGCTGGTGGCCCAGGGTCGTGCGGCGCCGGCTTGCGCTCCTGGGGGTGGGCGCCCTTCTCATCGCGCTGGGCGCGGGGGCCTTCGCCGCCGGGCTTGGCGCCGCGGGGCGCGTCCTCGTCACGCTGGGCCTCTTCGCCCTCTGCTACCTCGCGCAGGCGCACGTCCTGGCCGCCATCGCGCGGCGGGCAGGCGCCTAGCATCGACGACGCGGCCAGACGCCTTTTCGCGTCGCGCCTTCAGGCATCCGCATGGACGCTCCCACCTTCGGCCTCCCCGCACAGGCCCTCGCCGTGCTGATGATCGTCTTCGGCCTGCTCATCCTCGTGCTCCCCGCCATGCTCCCCTGGCTGGTGGGCATCCTGCTCATCGTCGTGGGCGTCGCGTGGCTCGTGGGCGCCTCCGGCTGGTTGCGCGGGCCCGCGCCGCGCCGGGAGCGCTACGCGCCGCCGCGCCTCTGAAGGAGCGCCGCGACGAGGACCGCCGCCGCGCCCAGCGCGAGCCCGGGCCCCGGCGTCGCCCTGGGCGTCTCCAGCACGGGCGCCTGCGCCGTGAGCACGCCGTCCGAGGGGCCCGGCGCGGAGAGGTTCGCCTTCACGTAGGCGATCCCCGCCTCGGGGTGGTAGGGCGCGCTGAAGCGCTTGCCCATGCTCTCCACCGTGAGCGTGCCGTTGCGGACGGGCGCCGAGAGGTTCACGCGCACCGCGAAGTCGCCGTAGTTGTTCGTCGCCGCCTGGAGCGTCTCCTCCACGCCGTCGTGGGAGAAGGTGAGGTTCACGGGCGCGAGGTTGACGGTGAGGCCGTTCACGGGGACCCCTTCCAGGACGGCGCCCGCCTGGGGCTGCCAGACGCGGCCGGCCAGGGTCGCCGTGCGGTCCAGCGCGTTGTCGCCCCCGACGCCCGAGGGCAGCCGCAGCACGACGTAGCTCGCGCGGAAGTCGGGGTCCAGCGTGACGACGCGCTCCGTGGCGTCCATCCCCTGCACGCGCAGCGCGGCCTGCGGCGGGACGGCCGAAGGGACGACGTGGACGTGATAGCAGAACATGAACTCGCCCAGCGCGTTGGTGACGGGCCGCATGATGGTGACGCCCCACGCGGCGGTCTCGGTGCGGGGCTGCGAGCCGCACGGGCCTTCCAGCGGCAGGGAGGGGTCGAGGACCACCTGCACCGTGGCGTTGGGCACGGGCCTGCCCGCGTCGTCCACGACGCGCCCCACGAAGAGGTAGCGGTGCGAGTAGACGTGGTCCGCGGCCGCGGGGGGCGCCAGGCTGGGCAGGATCGCCAGGAGGAGAAGGAGGAGGGCCGCGCTTCGCACGCGGCCCCTAGGCGAGGGCCGGGGCTTCAACGTTGCCCGCGGCGCAGCACGAGGGCGGCGGCGCCAGCGGCCCCCGCGAGGGCGACCAGCTCGAAGCCGGGCGCCTTGGCCGCGGGCGTGGTGCCGGCGGGGGCGCTGGGGGGCGTGGCGCCCGAGGCGGGCGTCGTCGCGGCCGCGCCCGAGCCGTCGTCCGCGGGCGTCGCGGCGGTGGCGTCGGAGGGCGTCCCGGTGTCGTTGAGATAGCTCGTGTCCTCGGGCGGCACGGAGGTGTCCATGTCGGAGTCGTTCACCGCGGGGTCCTGGCCCGGCGTCGCGTCCGTGGGCGAGGCGGGCGTCGCGGAGTCGTTGGCGTAGGACGAATTGTCCGAGGGCGCCGTCGTGTTGTAGTCGGAGTCGCTGGGCGCCTGGGCGTGGACGAAGGGCGCGGCGGCGAGGGCGGTCAGCAGGGCGAGCGCGAGAGGCGTCTTCATGCGATCACCTCACGGGCGCGGGTTCGACGCGAGCCAGTCGTGCTCCAGCGCGGCGAACTCCGCCTTGGCGCCCTCCTTGGCGGCCTTCAGCGCGTCCGCGAGGGCCTGCCGCTCCGCCTGGTGCGACGCGAGGGCGGCCTGGCGCAGCGGCGCGAGCTTGTCCTTCATGCACGAGGCGAGGACGCCGCCGTGCGGGCCCGACGCGTTGCGGTCGTAGGGCGCGGCCTGCGCGAGGCAGTCCTTGTACGCCTGGAGCTTGCCGTCCTCGAACGTCGCGCGGACGTGGCTGAGGTTCGCGTCGTGCTGGAGGATCGCCAGCGTCTTGTTCTCCTCGAAGCGCTCCAGCGCGGTGAAGCGGAAGCGCGTCATGTTGGTGACGCACTCGGCGCGCCACTTGGCCTGGGCCGCGCTGGGCGCGCCGCTGGCCGCGCAGGGCTTCTCGGGGGCCGCGGGGCTTCCGGAGGTCGTCGCGTTGTCGGACTGGGCCAGGGCCACCCCGACGCCGCCCGCCACCAAGGCGAGCAGCAGCAGGGTCGTGGGAAGACGGGTCGAGCGCATGGGCATCGCGACCCGACATCGTGGCCAGCCTGTATATCATGCCACGCCAGAATCACGCCCGGGACCCGCCTCGTTCCTGGGCGAAGGATGAAGCGCCGCCCCTCCGCTGGCGTGGCCATGGCCGAGCCCCGCATCCGCGCGCTCACCCTGCGCGACGTGGACCGCATCCTGGAGATCGACTCCGCCGTCACCAAGACCGCGGTCAAGAGCGGCGACAACGACCTCTGGCGGCTCATCGCGGAGACGACGACGTGCTTCGGCGCCGAGATCGACGGGAAGCTCCTGGGCTTCGTGCTCGCCGACATCCGGCCCTGGGAGTTCGGCCGCCGCGCGCACGTGGGCTGGGTCATTGCGCTGGGCGTCCACCCCGAGGCGCAGGGCAAGGGGCTGGGCAAGCTCCTGGGCGAGCGCGTCCTCGACCAGTTCCACCGCTTGGGCGTCTCTCGCGTGCAGACCCTCGTGGAGCCGCAGACGAAGGAGCTGGAGGGCTACTTCAAGGCCCTGGGGTTCAAGGAGAGCCCGGCCAAGGTGCTGGTCCTCGAGAGCAAGCCCTGAACCCGTCCGGCGGGCGCGCGCAGCCGGTCGGATACACCCCCAGGGATTCGGGAAAAAGATTGAGGCCACCTTCAGGGGTGCGCCCCCGATGCGCGCGCCCCTCGCCATCCTGCTCGTCGTCCTCCTCGCCCTGCCCGCGACCTCCGCGCTGCCGCTGCCTCCGCCCACGGCGCCCCCCGCCGCGCACGCGACCTTCGACCGCACGGCGTACCGCGCGCAGGTGGACAAGGCCGTGCAGTTCGCGCTGGGCTATCAAAAGCCCGACGGCGGCGTCTACGAGTACGCCTTCCTCCTCAAGGACCAGGACGCGAGCCTCGCGCTGAAGCTCCTCGCGGGCTCCGAGACGCTCCCCGTCCGCGGCTCGAACCTCAGCGCGCTCATCCACTACTTCGAGAGCGTCCAGGGCGTCGACGGCTCCTTCGGCTCCGGCTCCACCGTGCCCACCGTCACGACGCAGGCCATCGACGGCCTCCTGGACGCGGGCTACGACCAGGGCAGCACCGTGATGACGCGCGCGCTCAACTACGTGCGCCTCTCCCAGGGCGTCGACGGCTCGTGGAGCGACGGGGGCAGCCCGGCCTCGCACCAGACGGCCTTCGACGTCGAGGTGCTGCTGCGCGCGGGCACGGCGCGCGACGACGCGCGCCTTCAGCAGGCCATCGGCTTCATCCTCTCCTGCCAGAACGGGGCCAGCGGCGGCTTCGCGCCGACCACCGGCTTCTTCGAGACGCCCGCCGCGACGGCGGACGTGATCTGGGGCCTCGACGCGTACCTGCGCGCGCCCGCCACCGGCCGCGAGACGTACACGCAGGCCCAGGTGCAGGCCGCGGTGGACGCCGCGCTGGGCTACCTCGCCGCGCAGCTGGACCCCGTGACGCACTACTGGCAGCAGAACGTCGGCGCCAACGCGCAGATCGTCGGCCCCGTGGCGCGCTACTACGCGGCGCGCGACCTCGCGCAGCCCCAGTGGCTCCTGGACGGCGCGCAGGTCCTCCTGGACCACCAGAACGCGCAGGGCGGCCTCACCTACAACTCGGGCAGCGGCGTCGCGGTGGACTGGACCTTCGCGGCCTTCGCGGGCGTCAACGAGATCGCGCGCACGCTGGGCTCCACCGACTCCATGTCCGTGCAGACCACCGTCGCGCAGGACGGCGCCTACTCCGCGCCCACGACCAGCGTTACGCTGGTCAACGACGCGGGCGCGACCGTCGCCAGCGCCAGCGGCCCCGCCGGCTTCCTCACGCTCTCGTGGACCTCGCTCCCCGCGGGGCACTACACGGCGCGCGTGGCCAGCGCGGGCGCCACGACGTCCTCCACCACCGTCTGGATCGGGTGAGCCTTCGCCCCCGGGGGCGGTGGCGTTATCTCCCCATCGCCCCCTGGCCGGCGCATGTCCCACCAAGTGACCTACGCCCCAGCCCAGGCCACGGCTCCGGCCAAGAGCCCGGAGCGCACCATGCTCGTGCGCCTGCTGATCTTCCTGCTCATCCTCGCCGCGCTGGGTGCGCTGGCCATCTTCTTCATGCGCTTCCCCGACCGGCGCCCCCTCGCGCTGGTGCTGGCGGTCCTGGGCGCCCTTCTCCACGAGCTTGTCCAGAGCGGCGGCGTCGTCCACTTCCCCACGGCGCTGGACGACGAGGTCTACCTGGGCACGTTCGGCGGCGTCGCGGTGGGGCTCCTCACGGGGCTCGCCGCCATCGCCACCGTCTCCAGCGCGCCAGGCGTCGTGCTCACCGACGCGGGCGCCGTCAC
This sequence comes from Pseudomonadota bacterium, assembly GCA_021325135.1. GTDB lineage: Archaea > Thermoplasmatota > SW-10-69-26 > JACQPN01 > JAJPHT01 > JAJPHT01. Next base: position 5,736 of record JAJPHT010000011.1, read on the forward strand.
GACGGGCCTCACCGGCTTCGTGCTCAAGGGGGGCGCGGAGTCCCTCGTGGCGCACCACTCCGTGCGCGCCATGGTGAAGGAGAGCCTCCTCAGGCCTTGAGCACGTACTCGATGCGCTCGCGGTTGGAGCCCTTGCCCTCCCGCGCGACGATCTCCATGAGGCCGATCTCGCCCGTGCGCGCGACGTGCGTCCCCGCGCAGGGGCACACGTCGATGGTCCGCGGCTCGGAGGGGTCGTACACCTCGACGATGCGCAGGCGCCTCACGCTCTGCGGCACGAGGCCCAGCAGGTTGCGCTCGCTCATCCTGTCCGCCTTGAGGCGCGCCTCCAGGACGGCGCGGTCCTCCTCGTAGACGCGCACCGGCAGGTCCGCGGCGAGGATGCGGTTCACCTCGGCCTCCAGGTCGCGAAGCCCCTCGGGCGAGAGCTTGGCGGGCTCGAAGTCGATGCGGCTGCGGTCGGCGTGGAGCTGGTTCCCCACGGTGCGCCCCTGGCGCGAGCGCCACATGACGCCCGACACGATGTGCTGCGCGGTGTGCATGCGCATGTGCTGGTGGCGCAGCGCCCAGTCGATCTCGCCGTGGACGCGCGCCCCTTGCGGCGGCACGTCGCCCTCCAGCTCGTGCTTCACCGCGCCCTTCTTGCTCACGTGCTTCACGCGCGCCTCGCCGCCGTCCCAGGTGAGCTTGCCCACGTCGCTGGGCTGGCCGCCGCCTTCGGCGTAGAACGCCGTGCGGTCCAGCACGACCCAGTCCTCCAGCGCCTTCTGCACGACCGCGTCCATGCTGCGGACGTAGTTCGGGTTGCCCGCGGCGCCCTGCCTGCCGTCGGAGGCGGGCATCCAGAGGAGGTCGGTCATCGGCCCTTGACTCGCGCGGATGGTACTTGGGCCTTGCCGGATCACGCGCCCAGCGGCGCGTCCTCGGGCGGGGGCGGCGCGGGGGCGGGTCCGCCCTCCACGAAGTCCAGCGAGGCGCCGTGCGTCTCGGGGACGCCGAAGAGGGCGAGGAGCGCGAGGCCGCAGGTGGCGAGGCCCACCCAGAGCGCGGCGTTGACGAGGCCGGCGGAGGGGCGCAGCGCCTGGAACGCGAGGGTGAGGGGCACGACGGCGCCGCGGATGAGGTTGGGCACGGTGGTGACGACGGTGGCGCGCACGTTGGTGCCGAACGACTCGGCGGCGCTGGTCATGAGCACGGTCCAGTAGCCGGTGGCGGCGCCCAGCATGGCGCACGTCGCGTAGAAGGCCCACAGGCGCAGCCAGCGCACCTCCAGGAGCGCGACGCTCACCGCGAGCACGCCCAGGATGCCCAGGGCGAGGAAGGCGCGCCGCTTCCCGAGGCGCTGGCTCATGGCGCCCAGGACGAAGCCGCCCGCCGCGATGCCCACGTAGCACCAGAGGATGGCGAGGCCCGCGTTCACGACGCCGCCCACCTTGAGGGGGACCGACAATTCGGGCGAGAAGGTGACGAGGATGCCCACCGCGTACCAGACGGGGATGCCGGCGACGACGATGCAGAGCCAGCGCAGCGCGGTGCGCGGGCGTGACAGCAGCGTGCGGAGGCGGCCGCGGGCGACGGCGGAGGGGAGCGCCTGGAAGAGGCCCGACTCGGCGAGGCGGACGCGCAGCAGGAGGAGCAGCAGGCCCAGCGCACCGCCCAGGGCGAAGGCGACGCGCCACGAGAGGTAGCGGCCCACCAGCGCCGCGGCCACCGCGCCAAGGATGCCCACGCCCGCGACGATGGCGGTGCCGTAGCCGCGGCTGCGGGCGGGGAGAAGCTCCGAGACCAGCGTGACCGCCGCGCCCAGCTCCCCCGCGAGGCCCACGCCCGCGACGAAGCGGAGGATGGCGTACTCGGCGACGTTGGTGGCCAGCGCGTTGGCGAGGTTCGCCAGGGAGTAGAGCGCGATGCTGCCGAAGAGGACGCTCTTGCGGCCGCGCTTGTCGCCCAGCACGCCCCAGAGGACGCCGCCCACCAGGAGGCCCGCCATCTGGACGTTGAGCAGCAGCACGCCGCGGTCCAGCAGCGCCGCGCCCGAGAGCCCCAGCGCGGTGAGGCTCGGGACGCGCACGATGCTGAAGAGGAGCAGGTCGTAGACGTCCACGAAGTAGCCCAGCGCGCTGACGAGCACCGTCGCCGTCAGCACCTCCCGCCAGCCCATGGCCCGTCGCACGGGGTCGCGGGAGCATAGGCTTTGGCGCGCCCTGGGGTCCTGGGTGTTTGTGTCTCTCGTCACTTCTGGACGCCACGACGCCACGACGCCACGACGCGACGACCCGGGAAACCCGTGTCCCCTCGTCCGTCGCGTCGTGGCGCCGTGGCGTCGTCGCGTCCAGAAGTGACGGAGAAACAGAACAGAGAGGGACCGTCCAGAAGGCCAAGACGCCAGCCGACGCCCGGCGCCAAGAGGGCATCAGCTTCAAATAGGGGGCCCTTTATCGTGGGCCTACCGCGTCCCCCCAGGATGCGCCATCGGGCGACGGGCAACTGTCCCCGGGAGTCTGGAATTTCATGGTTGATTTCAAGGTGGTCGTCTCCGACCCGCGCGACGGCAAGAGCTACCAGCTGGCGGTCACGGGCCAGCACGCGAACGTCCTCGTCCGCAAGAAGATCGGCGACGAGATCGACGGCATGTTCCTGGGCCTGCCCGGCTACAAGGTGAAGATCACCGGCGGCTCGGACAAGGACGGCTTCCCCATGCGCCCCGAGATCCGCAGCGCCGCCCGCAAGAAGCTCCTCGTCGCCGAGTCCATCGGCAACCGCCCCCGGGACTACCCGGGCAAGCGCTCCAAGCTGAACCTCCGCGGCGGAGAGATCAGCCCCGAGATCGCGCAGATCAACACCAAGGTCACGACCTTCGGCCCCAAGGCCATCGCCGAGCTCGTGCCCGCCCAGCCGGCCAAGAAGTAATGCGACCGGAGCGCCCTCCGGGCGCTCGGCGCGAAGGTCCAGCATGAAGGTCCCCAAGCAACCGGAAGTCAACATCGGAACCATCGGCCACGTCGACCACGGAAAGACCACGCTCACCCAGGCGCTTTCCGGCGAGTGGACCGACCGGCACTCCGAGGAGATCAAGCGCGGCATCTCCATCAAGCTCGGCTACGCCGACGCCGCGTTCTACAAGTACCCCGGGAAGACCGGGCCCGAGGCCTTCGGCGTCAAGGACAAGGCCGACGACGGCACCGCGGGCGAGCTTCTGCGGTGCGTCTCCTTCGTGGACTCCCCCGGCCACGAGACCCTCATGGCGACCATGCTCTCCGGCGCGGCCGTCATGGACGGCGCCATGCTGCTGGTGGCCGCCAACGAGAAGTGCCCCCAGCCGCAGACCAAGGAGCACCTCATGGCGCTGGACCTCATCGGCGTCCAGAACCTCATCATCGTCCAGAACAAGATCGACCTCGTCAGCGAGGAGCGCGCGCTGGAGAACTTCAAGGAGATCAAGGAGTTCGTGAAGGGCACCATCGCCGAGAAGGCGCCCATCATCCCCGTCTCCGCGCAGCAGGGCATCAACATCGACCTGCTCGTGGAGACGATTGAGCGGGTCATTCCCACGCCCAAGCGCGACCCCAAGAAGCCCGGCAGGCTCTACATCGCCCGCAGCTTCGACATCAACAAGCCCGGCACGCGCCCCGCCGACATCAAGGGCGGCGTGCTCGGCGGCACCATCTCGCAGGGGCAGCTGAAGGTCGGCGACGAGATCGAGATCAGCCCCGGCCGCAAGATCGAGGAGCACGGCCGCACGCGCTGGGAGCCCATCTTCGCCTCCATCACCGGCATCGTGGCCGGCGGCAAGGCGTACAAGACCGCCAACGCCGGCGGCCTCCTGGGCGTCTCCACCAACCTCGACCCCTCCCTCACCAAGGCGGACAACCTCGTGGGCAAGATCGCCGGCAAGCCTGGCACGCTCCCCGAGGTCCGCCACAGCTTCACCATGAACGTGAAGCTCCTGGAGCGGGTCGTGGGCGCCGCGGAGGACCTCAAGGTCGAGCCCATCAAGACCCGCGAGCCGCTCATGCTCAACGTCGACACGGCGACCACCGTGGGCGTCGTCTCGTCGGGCCGCGCCGACAGCGCCGAGGTGCAGCTGAAGCTGCCCGTCTGCGCCGACGCGGGCCAGCGCGTCGCCATCTCCCGCCGCGTCGGCGCCCGCTGGCGCCTCATCGGCTACGGCGTCATCCAGTGAGTGAACCCATGGCGTCGAAGAAGGCTCCCGCGAAGAAGGCCGCCCCCAAGAAGGCGGCGAAGAAGCCGGAGAAGGCCAAGCCCGCGCTGGAGCCCGAGTTCGTCAAGAAGGCGTCCGCCGCCGACCGCAAGGCCGCGCTGGAGGCGCTCCTGGAGCAGGAGGCCATCCCGCACCCCAAGCCCGCGGCGCCCCCCGTCGCGGACCCCGCGCCGCTTCCCCCCGTGCTGCGCGAGGCGAGCGCCGCCGATCGCAAGGCCGCCGTGGAGCAGCTGGTCGAGGAGTCCGGCGTCGCCGGCGCGCTCGCCAAGGCGCCCTGGAAGCGCACGGCGCCCGCCCCCGCGCCCTCGGGCCCCCCTCAGCCCGCCGCGCCCGCGCCCAAGGAGGCGCCCCGCGCCGTCATGACCAAGGCGCCCCTGGAGCCGACCACCGGCCGCAGCGCGCCGCGCGTCGTCATCCTCGACAGCAACGCGCTCATGATGCAGTTCCAGTTCCACGTCGACATCGAGAAGGAGGTGCGCCGCATCCTCAACATCAACTTCGACGTGGTGGTCCCGCGCGTCGTCGTCCACGAGCTGGAGCGCCTCGCCAAGGAGGGCGCGCACAAGGAGGCGGGCGAGGCCCGCATGGCGCTGGAGCTTGCCAAGACCTTCCGCATCGAGGAGACGCCGCTGGACGGCGACACCGCGGTGCTGCGCCTCGCCGAGAAGCTCAACGCCATCGTCGTCACCAACGACAAGCGCCTCCGCGCGATGCTGCGCGCGAAGGACATCCCCAACATCTACATGCGCAGCCGGGCGTTCCTCACCATCGAGGGGCACATCCCTGGCATGTGAGGGGCTGGAGCGAGCCCTCGGAAGGACGATTCCACTCTCGTCAGCTTCCATGCAGCCAGCTTCATCCGGAAGGGCGCCCACATCCTTGCCGTGGGCGACGCCCGGTTCAACGGGATTTGGGACAAGTGGATCGGGAAGCTCCACGACGGGCGCGTGCCGGCCAGCGAGCTCCCCTTCGCGGACCTTGTCCAGATGCTCGCCTCCGACGCGGGCGTCAAGGACCCCTACGTGCGCAACGTGCTCGCCTCCGAGGCGCTCAACCGCATCATGCACGACGACCGCGAGACGCGCCCTTCGCTCGTGGAGTGGGCCCGCGAGCTCGCCGTCCTCCAAAGCCGGCACGTCCTGGAGACGGGTCGGGCGGTCGCTCGCTCGGGAAGGACGATAACATCGGGGCGGCATCGCGTGGAAGAGAGCAGGCGCCTCGTCGAGGAGCGAAGGCATCAAGCTCAGAAGGCCCATTCCGCTCCTGAGGCCCCGGGCGACGCGGGGTCAGGGGACCTCCCGACGTGACGACGACCGCCGAGAAGACCGCTCCCGACGCTCCACGCCGCGCGGAGGGCGTCGTCGCGCTGGGCGCCAGCGCAGGCGGCTTCACCTCCCTGGAGACGATCCTCAAGGCCCTCCCCAAGGATTTCCCGTGGCCCGTGCTGGTCGCGCAGCATCTCGACCCCAAGCAGCCCTCCCACGCGGCGGAGGTCCTGGCGCGCGCCTCGGCGCTCCCGGTGGTCGAGGCCGCGGCGGGCATGCGCCTGGAGCCCGGACGCGTCTACGCGTGCCCGGCCAACAGCGAGATGGCCATCTCCAAGGAGGGCGTCGTCCGGCTGCGCGCCCCCGTCGCCGGGCGCCCCCAGCGCATCGACTTCCTCTTCGACTCCCTTGCGCGCTCCTACGAGGAGTGCGGCGTCGCGGTCGTCCTCTCCGGCACCGGCTCCGACGGCGCCAGCGGCGCGCTCCACCTGAAGCGCGTCTCGGGCACCGTGATCGCGGAGAGCGAGGAGACGGCGCGCCACTTCGGGATGCCCAACGCCGCGATCCAGGCCGGAGCCGTGGACCTCGTCCTCCCCGCGCAGGACATCCCCGACGTCCTCGTGCGCATCGCGACGGGCCAGATGCCCGTCCCCGCCCAGGAGGAGCGCGGCGCCATGGACCGCATCCTCACGCTCCTGCGCGAGCGCCGCGGCACGACGTTCGAGCAGTACCGCGCGGGCACCCTCACGCGCCGGATGCGAAAGCGCATGCCCATCGTGGGCGCGACGACGCTGGCGGGCTATCTCCAGCACATCGAGGGGAACCCGGCGGAGCTGGACAGCCTCTTCGACGCGCTGCTCATCAACGTCACCGAGTTCTTCCGCGACCCCGACGCCTGGGACGCGCTCCAGCGCACCATCGTCCCCGAGCTGAAGGCGCGCATGGAGGAGAACGACGAGCTTCGCGTCTGGAGCGTCGGGTGCGCGAGCGGCGAGGAGCCCTACAGCATCGCGATGCTCCTCGCCGAGTCCCTCGATCCCGCGCAGTGGTCGCGCGTGAAGATCTTCGCCACCGACGCCGACGAGCCGGCGCTCAACGAGGCCCGCGCCGCGCGCTACGACCCGGCCCGCATGTCCCACGTCTCGCCGCAGCGCCTCTCGCGCTTCTTCACCCCCGTGGGCGCCCGGTACGAGATCGTGAAGTCCATCCGCCAGATGGTCATCTTCGGCCGCCACGACCTCACCAAGGACCCGCCCATCGGCCGGCTCGACCTCGTGGTGTGCCGCAACGTCCTCATCTACTTCGACGTCCCGCTCCAGCGCCGCATCGCGTCCACCCTCCAATACTCGCTGCGCCCCGGGGGCTTCCTCTTCCTGGGCAAGAGCGAGGAGGTCCCGCGCGAGGTGCCCGGCTACGACGTGCGCGAGCGCCAGTCCCGCATCTACCAGCGCCAGCTGGCCATCGAGCCGATGCTGCCCCGCATCGTGCGCGCGCCCTCCGACCAGATGCTCCTGGACGCCGAGACGCGCTCGACCCTCGTGGGCTCGGGGGCCATGGCGTTCCAGGAGTTCCTTGCCGAGCGCGCGCCCCTCGTCGTCCTCGTCGTGGACAAGGAGATGCGCATCCGGAAGGCCAACCGCTTCGCGCGCGGCCTCCTGGGCATCGGCGACGAGGAGATCGTGGGGCGCGACCTCGTCTCCGTCCTGCGCGCCCGGGGCGAGTCGCTCGCCTCCGCCGTCGAGGCGGCCCTCAGCGGCGGGCGGCGCGTCCACGTCGACCCCGTGCGGTGCGACGTGAGCGGCCGGAGCGTCGTGCTGGACGTCACCCTGGAGGCGTTCGCCGACGCCGACGGCGCCACCCAGGCGCTCCTCGTGGGGCAGGACGTCACGGCCACCGAGGACGCGCGGGAGGCGCTTCGCGACCGGGCCCGCCAGCTGCAGGACACTCTCGAGGAGTACCAGACCACCAACGAGGAGCTCCAGAGCAGCAACGAGGAGCTGGTCACGGCCAACGAGGAGCTTCAGAGCGCGAACGAGGAGCTGACGACGCTCAACGAGGAGCTCCAGAGCACCAACGAGGAGCTGGAGACGACCAACGAGGAGCTTCACGCCACCAACGAGGAGCTTGGCGCCGTCAACGCGCAGATCAGCCGCGCCAGCGGCGACGCGGCGGACGCCCGCGCGATCCTGGCCGCCACCACGGACCACGTGTCGGACGCCGTCCTCCTCGTCTCCCCCGACGAGCGCATCGCCACCTGGAGCCGGCGCGCGGCGGACCTCTTCGGCCAGGCGGCCGCGGAGGTCGTGGGCGCGAACGTCTACAGCGTGGACCTCCCGGTGGACCCCGTGGAGCTGCGGGCCCTCCTCTCCGAGTCCAAGAAGAAGTCGTTCGCGCACTCCGACGAGGCGCGGCTCCTGGAGGAGCGCGGGCGGCGCCGGTGGGTGAAGCTGGGCGCGTGGCACGTGGAGGACAACGACCGCAACGCGCTGGGGTGGCTCCTCGTCTTCGAGGACGTGACCGGGCCGCACGAGGCCGACGTCTCCCTGCGCGCGATGCAGGCGCAGCACGTGGCGCTCCTGCGCGCGACCCGGGAGGCCGTCCTCGTCCTGGGCCCCGATGGCGTCGTCGTCGCAGCCAGCGACGCGGCCAAGACCGTGCTCGGCGAGGACCCGGTGCGCGGGCGCGTCTGGGACCTGGCCAAGGACCCCTCGGTGAAGCTCCACATCAAGGGCGCCATCGCGGACCTCACCGGCCACGAGGCGCGTCCCGCCAAGGAGACGACGCACTCCATCCACGTCCCCCTCGCGCGGGGAGGGAGCGTCGAGATGGTCGTCATCGGCGTGGAGAGCCCCGAGGCGGGGCCGCTCATCGTCCTGAGGCTGGTGGACGCTGCGCAGGGCGGCGAGCCACGCACGCGTCCATGATCGCGCGGTGCCTCAGCACGAGCGCGTGGCTGCTGGCGACGTGGCCCTTGGCCTGCCGCGCGAGGCGGGCGGACTCGGCGATGCGCCACAGGCCGGCGCTAGCCGGGTCGATGGCCGCCGGCGGCCCGGAGCGCCGCTGGGCGCGGCCGGCGGCGCGGAGGGCCCGCAGCGCGTCGGCCATGCGGTCCGCCTCGGTGGACGCCGCGGCCTCCAGGTCCGCAAGGCGCCGCCACAGGGCCTCCGGCGAGCCGGCGCCTCCCGCGAGCTGGGCGCGCATGTGGAGGAGGTTGATGGTGAGGCTCGTCAGCGGGTTGCCGATGCCGTGGCACGCCTCCTCGATCGTGCCCAGGGAGACGTCGCCCGCCAGGGGCGGGCGGGCTCGCCGCAGCTCGCCCTTCGGGGTCTCCGCCCCGCCTGGGGCCTCGGCGCGCGCATCCCGGTCCACGCGGCCCGTAGCGCACGCGGACGCATAGCCCTCTCGGTCCCGCAGGCCGGCTGGCGCCGGCAAGCGCGCGAGGGCGCCTGCCGGGTCGGCCTTCACGGGTAGCCGGGGCGGGAGGCCAGCGCCACGATGAGCGCGATGACCAGCACCGCGAGCACGACGAGGACGATGACCACCGTGGTGTTGAGCCCGAAGAAGCCCGACGACTCGTTGGGGTTGTTGTTGTTCACGTTGACGTTGGGCGTGGGCACGTTGTAGTTGTTGGTGTTGTTCTGCGCGGCGGCCGGGCCCGCGAGGAGCACGGTCGTGAGCAGGGCGGCAAGGAGCAGGGGAGTCGCTCGCATGGAGCGGGCTCTGGACGCCTCCCTGGCACCTGGGTTGCGGCCGAGTCGTCGATCGTTCGCCGGCCGTTTTCCCGGTGAAGGGAAGCCTTCAAGACCCGAAGCCGGCTTGGCCGCTTTGGAGTTCGGCATGACGGCCGCCAAGCCCTACCTCACCGTGGACGACCTGCGGGTCAAGGACAAGACCGTCCTTCTGCGCGTGGACATCAACGCGCCCATCGTGGACGGGAAGGTCGCAGGCAAGGACCGCATCGAGGCCGCCGCCGCCACCGTGGACCACCTCGCGTCCAAGGGCGCCAAGGTCGTCATCCTCGCGCACCAGGGGCGCAAGGGGGACGCGGACTTCACGAGCCTGCGCGAGCACGCCGCGATCTTGGGCTCCTTCACCAAGGCCAAGGTCCACTGGGTGGGCGGTTCCGAGGCCGCGTCGCCCGACGCCATGGGCGACCTCATCTTCGGGCCCCGCGCGCTCGCCGCCATCAAGGCGCTCAAGCCCGGCGAGGCGCTCATGCTGGAGAACGTCCGCGCGCTGGACGACGAGACGAAGAAGGGCAAGGCCGCGGACCACGCCAAGGCCGAGTTCGTGAAGGCCCTCGCGGGCGTCGCGGACGCGTTCGTGAACGACGCCTTCAGCGCCGCGCACAGGAGCCAGGCCTCCCTCGTGGGCTTCACGGAGCTGATGCCCAGCGGCGCGGGCCTCACCATGGACCGCGAGCTGACCGCGCTGGCCAAGGCCGTCGACGCGCCCGAGCCCCCCGCCGTCTACTTCCTGGGCGGCAGCAAGCCCGAGGACAGCATCGCCGTCATGCGCGCCAACTTCGCCAAGGGCACGCTGGACGTCGCGCTCCTGGGCGGCCTCGTCGCGAACCTCTTCCTCGTCGCGCGCGGCCACCAGCTTGGCAAGCCCAGCATGGAGCTCCTGGAGAAGAAGGGCATCCTGCCCCTGCTCCCCGAGGCGGAGAAGCTGCTGGAGCAGTACGACGCGCAGATCGTCACGCCGCAGGACGTCATGATCAAGGACGGCCACGGCCAGCCGCAGGCCGTCTGGGTGGAGGACCTGCCGGTGAACTTCCCCATCCTGGACGTGGGGCCCGAGACCATCGTGGCCTACGTCGAGGAGATCGGGGCCGCCGGCTCGCTCATGATGAACGGCCCCGCGGGCCTCTACGAGGAGAAGCCCTACGACAAGGGCACGCGCGCCGTGCTGGACGCCTTCGCGCGCAGCGACGCCTTCAGCCTCCTGGGCGGCGGCCACACCATCACGGCCATCGGCGAGTTCGACCTCCAGCACGAGGACTTCGGCTACGTGAGCCTCGCCGGCGGCGCGCTCATGGCCTACCTCACCGGCGAGGCGCTCCCCGCCGTCGAGGCGCTCAAGGCCAACAAGGCGCGCTTCGCCAGCAAGGTCCACTGAGCCGGCCTACTGCTGGATGCCCAGGGGATCGCACGGGTCCTTCTGCCACGCGTTGCAGACGAACCTGCACCCCGAGACGCCCTCGGTCGAGACGACGCACTGCTCGCCGAACTCCTCGACGCACGCCTGGCAGCCGAAGGTGTCGGCGGTGGCGTGGCCCGAGCCGCCCTCGCACGCGACGTGGTCGCCGTAGAAGAACGTCACCGTGCAGGTGAAGCCGCCGGCAAGCGCCGCGGGGTCGGAGACGCTCCAGCACGCGGCGCGCTGCTCGCAGAGGAACGCGGGCACGTTGGGGATCGAGACGGTCGCCGACGCAACGGGGACCGCAAGGGCGAGGGCCAGCAAGGGGACGAGGACGAGCCTGGGGGATGGGAGCTTCATCGGATGCCTCCGCGCCGCGACGCGCGCCCGGGAGCTTCAACCCCGCCGGTCGCCCGCGCCCCACGCCTCGCGCAGCGCCTCCAGGTGCTCCAGGAACTCCTCGGGCGAGCGGTAGACGCCCGGCGCCCCCGCGAAGCCGCAGCGCACGCACTGGGCCGCGAGGCGCATGGGGCCGCCCCAGCGCAGGTCCATGAAGCCGCACCGCGGGCACGCGCTGGCCGGCCACTCCACCGACTCCAGCGCGTCGCGGGGCGGCGCGTCGATGGGCGGCGCCGCGCCCCGGCGCCTCACCCGGGGCCGCGACGCGCGCAGCGCGAGGACGAGCCCGACGAACGCCGCCAACGCAAGGGGAAGGCCGACGACTTGCCCCGCCGCGACGAAGAGGAGCGCCACCGCCAGCGCAAGCCCCGCGCCCACGGCCCCCGCGACCGCGCGCAGGCGGCGGGACCGCTCCGATCCCCGCATGCCACCCCCACCGACGCCCCCCACCATGGACCCTCCCCAACGCTTATGGCCGCCCCCGGAGGTGCCGCCGCCATGAGCGCCGAAGCCGCCGCCGTCACCGACGCGGACCGCCTCGCCAAGCTGTGGGACGCCTACCGCGCCCAGGAGGGGGAGCTCCAGGAGGCCCTCGCCCGCATCGAGCGCCTCACCGCCGAGGTCGAAGGCCGGGGCGGCGTCGTCGCCCAGCGCGAGCGCGACCTCGTCGCCAAGGACCAGGAGATCCGCCGCCTCCACGACGTCATCGAGGAGAAGGACCGCCGCATCGCCGAGCTTGCGCAGGTGGAGAGCGACGTCGCCGCCGTGCAGGCCTACAAGGACCGCATCGCCGAATTGGAGGCCGCCTACTCGCGCGAGAAGGAGCGGCTGGCGAAGCTGTTCTTGCTCTACGAGTCTGCTCGCAGTGGCCAGGATTCTGGCTGAGATCGGGGCGCGTGCATCCGGGGGCGAAGTTTCGCTTCACTGCGTCGGACTGCTGTCGAGCCCCGCTTTCGCCTGATACGAATCCAGGCTCGGCACCCGGGACTCCACTGGGGCTTCGGGGCGGGTGCAGGTGAGGGGAACTGGGTTTGTTGCGCGCATGGGATTCTCGCTGAGACGCGCTTCTGCTCGCCGTTTTTAAGGGTGTCGATGCAACAGGCTTTGTTCCCAAAAGCGGCCTTTCGAGAACGGCGCAGCTCATGGGGAACGGCTTGGTGACGCCTCCCGAGGCTCAGTAGAGGCGCCGCTGGGGGCTCTGGGCGCGTTGGAGGGGGGCGCCCGCGCAATCAAGCAGGTCCTCCAGGATCTTTCCTCTCATCGCCGGCCGCACGCCGGCTGACCGCAACCATCGGAACGACCGTACCGCGTCTATCGAGGTTGGCCCATGAGAAGAACGAGGCGGGCCGCGGAGACCCCCGTCACCAGAGCGCGACGGACAAGAAATCAGGAGTAGTCGCGCAAACCCTGTACCTGTCGCCACAGAGCACGCCGACATAGTCCCCCTGGAGCCACGTATCGAGCGTGCAACCGCCCTGCAAAGGGAGGTTATCGATAAAACACACGGAAAGTGGCTTCTCGGTACTGATGAGGCCAATGGAAGCTCCGCTGCAATTCGAACGGCCCTGTGGGAAGTCCGGAAGGCAAGAAACGTAAGCATCGAAGGCTGCATACCCCTCGTCAGACGCCGTCAGAATGCACTCGTTCTCGCTAAAAGCTACACATGGGCCTCTGATGGTAACGCAGACGGACGCTGCTCCACTCGTAGGAAGCGTCGCAACGGTGCCGAGCGCGAACAAGAACGCCAAAGAACCCCACGCTCCGGCTGCCGATTCCTATGAGAGGCCGTTCGGGTTGACTGTCGCGATGTCCTCACCGGAGTCATCTTGGCCGTTGCCGTTTTTATCGTTGTAGACCGAGACGGTGCCGTCGGGGTTCTGTTCGACGGCAGGCTTCGGAGGTTTCGCCTGTGTTCCCGGTGCGCTCGCCTGGTTCGAGGCTGCTCCTTCTCCCGCAATTGTCACGGCTCGGGTGAGGAACGCGCACTGCTTTGCTGCTTGGCATCCGCTAGCCGTGAAGGAGGTTCCTGTCGTGCTCCCGAGGTATGACAGGTTCGTCCCGTTCACCGCATAGACGCGGTATGCCAGCAGGGACAAACCGAAGGTTTGAGCCGGATCCTGCCAGGAGAGATCGACATCGCCCGGGCTCGTGCCGGGCCGTGCCGTCAAGTTCTGAGGAGCGGTTGGCGGAGGCGCGGTGGATCCCTCGACCGAACCGCTGAAGCTCGATCCCGCGCCGCTAACGGCCGTAACGTCATAGCGGTAGGTGGTGTTTGTAGTGAGCCCGGTGTCGCGGTAAGTGAGGCCCGTAAGCGTCGCCACTAGGGTGCCCTCGCGATAGACGCGGTAGGCCATGATCGGCAAGCCCCCGTCACGCGTTGGAGCGGCCCACGAGAGGGTGATGTTGGTGGGACCAGGGCCGCTCGTGGCCGTGACGTTTTGCGGTGGCTGGGGCGCTATGGCGACGACCGCGATGTGGAAGGTCATCGTGCCCGTGTTGTTGGCGTGATCCGTGGCTTGGCAGGTCACGAGGTTGTCGCCGGTCTGGAACTTGGATCCGCTGACAGGCTGACATGTCGCGGGGTCCGAGCCGTCGACCGCGTCGGTCGCGTTGGGCGATGGGAACGTGACGATGGTGCCGGCCGAGTCCGAGGCGGTGACGATGATGTTGTCTGGGACCGTGAGGCTGGGAGCCGTGGTGTCCTGGACCGTGATCGTGAAGGTCGTAGCGTTTGCCTTGTTGCCGTGCGCGTCGGTGGATCGGCATGTCACAAGAGTCGTTCCGAGCGGGAAGACTTGGTTTGGGGCGGGTGCGCAGCTGGCTGTCCCGTTGCTGTCCACGAAGTCGTGCGTCGCAGGCGCTTCGTAGCTCACCGCCGTGCCGTTGGGCCCTGTTGCTTCCGCGGTGAGGTTGGGCAGTGGATCGATGGCGGGTGGTGTCGTGTCAACGACGGTGACGTTGAAGGCGATCGGCGTCGCGCGGTTGCCATGGGCGTCGGACGCGAAGCAGTTCACGGTTGTCGTGCCCAAGGGGAAGGTCGCCCCCGGGGCGCGCAGGCAATTGGCAGTGCCATCGCCGTCCACGGCGTCGTGCGTGGCGGGCGGAGCATACGTCACATTGGCGCCCACTGGGCTGGTGGCCTCGGCCGTGAGGTTGGCGTGCGCGTCGATGCGCGGCGGCGTCGTGTCCACGACGGTGACGGAAAAGCTGCTCGTGCCGATGTTTCCAGCCGAGTCCGTAGCGGTGCACGTGACGTTCGTGGCGCCCAGGGGGAAGATAGAACGGGACGCTGGCGCGCACGAGGCGACGCCTGATCCGTCGACGACGTCGTGCGACGCGGGAGCCGAGTAGTTGGCCAATGTGCCCTGCGGGCTCGTCGCCTCCAGTTGCAGGTTGGGCTTTGGGTCGATGGCTGGCGGCGTTGTGTCCACGACGCTGACGACGAACGTCGTGGGTGCGGCGCGATTTCCGTGCGCGTCGGCCGCACCGCAGGTAATTGTCGTGTTGCCCAGCGCGAACGAGGATCCAGACGCAGGCGTACAGATTGCGGTGCCCGGCCCGTCGACGAGGTCCTCGGTTCCTGGGCTTTGGTAGGTGACGACGGCTCCGGCGGCGCTCATGGCCTCTGCCGTCAGGTTCTGGTGGGGGTCAATGGTGGGGGGAGTTGTGTCCGTGATGACGATTTGGAACGTTGTGGGCGTCGCGGCGTTCCCGCTCTGGTCCATCGCCGTGCAGGTCACGGATGTCGTGCCCAATGGGAACTGGCTTCCGCTCGTGGGCGCGCACGCGGCGAGGCCCGGCGGGTCGATGTTGTCCGTCGTGGCGGGAGGCTGGTAGGAGACGGCGGCGCCGCGGCTTGAGGTCGCCTCGGTGGTGACGGTCGGGTGGCTCGCGATGGCGGGCGGGACGGTGTCGATGAAAAACGCCGTCGTCGCGCTCGGGCCCTCGCCGAGGGCGCTGGCCGCGCGGACTGCGTAGAGGTAGGGGACGTCGTCCTGCAGGCCGGTGTCCGTGTAGCTGAACGTCCCGGCGCCGACCGTGGCGAGGAGTTGCTGGTCCGATGCGTTGGATCCGCGATAGATGTCGTACGCCGTCGTGGGGGTGGCGAACGAGGCGTAGGAGGTCGCGTTCCAGGTGAGCGTCGTCTGGCCGCGCGTCGCGCCCGGATGGGCGAGGAGATCCTGGGGCGCGGACGGACCTTGGAGTGTGATGTCCTGCGTCAGCGTGACGTTGTCCAAGGTGAAGCCGTTGCTGGACGCCACGTCTACGACCTCGATCGGGTCAGCGAAGCTCACGCCGCATCGGCCGACCCCTGAGCGCGGGAGGTCACAGGGGTACGAGCTGAGAGCTACCTGGTCGCCTTGCGCGGTCCTTGTGACAGCGTTGAGGTAGAATCGGTTGGGCTGGCCATTGGTGGTCGGCGCGTAGTGGAGAGTCACTTCCAGGCTGTGGAAGGTGCGACCGGCGCTCTGGATCGCGATCTGGGTCCCCCAGTATGGGCGGACGACGCAATTCCCGGCGGGATCGCATGTCGTGCTTGGATCGGTGCCGTAGTTCTGGCCGTAGTAGCAAGCAGCTCCGCTGCAGCCGCCGTAACCATAGGACGAATAGAAGTTGATGCCGGGGTACGCGCTCGTGACGGCAGTTCCGGAGGGGAATTCGTCGAAGCCGAGGATGTCCTGGTTGCCTTGGCTGATGGCTTCCACCATCGCGGCGGGCCCTTCTCCCAAGGCGTTCACCGCCCGGATCTCGTAATGGTAGGGCGCATCGTCGGCAAGACCCGCATCGACCAGCGAGAACGTCGTGTTATCCACGTTTTGGACGAGTTGCATGTCACCGGGCGTCGTTCCGCGGTAGACGTTGTAGGCTACGATGGGGCTCGTGAACGAAGAATAGGGAGTGGCGTTCCACGTGAGCTTCGTTTGCCCGCGATCGAGCCACGTAAAGGCCTTGAGGTCTTGGACGCTGGTGACGGGCGGCCGGAGGATGACATCCTGCGTGAGCGTCACGTTGTCAACAGTGAATCCCTGGCCGTTCCAGGAGGAGAGATCGACGACCACAATGGGGTCGGAGAAGCTCACGCCGCACTGCCCGACGCCCGTGGCGGGCAGGTCGCACGGGTACGAAGAGACGGCGAGCTGGTCGCCCTGCGCGGTTCTCGTCACGGCGTTCAGCATGAGCCGGTTGGGTTGGGCGTTGTGGTTCGGCGAAGCGTAGATGGTGGCCTCGAAGCTGCGGAATGTCCGTCCGCTCGTTTGGACCACGAGTCCATTCCCGTTGGGGTTGCGGGCCGCGCAGTTGCCTTGGGCGTCGCACGTCGTCGTGGGCTGGGGGATCCAGCCAGGGTCGTAGCCGTAGTAGCAGTAGACTCCGCTGCAACCGCCATAGCCGTGGAAGGAATAGAAATTGACGCCGAGGTATGCGTTTCTTATGTCCGTGCCTGGCGCGAACTCGTCGAACGTGAAGACGTCTTGGTTGCCCTTGCTGAGGCCGAGTGCTATCGCGGCGGGGCCTTCCCCCCGCCCATTCGCGGCCTTGACGGCATAGAAATAGGTCGTGCCGTCGGCAAGGCCGGTGTCCACGTAGTTGAAGGTGCTCCCGCCGACGGTGGCGATGAGGCCGAGCGCGTCGGGGGACGTGCCGCGGTACACGTGGTAGGCTTCGACCGCCGTCGTGAAGGGCGCGTAGGCGCTTGCGTTCCAATGGAGCTTGACCTGCCCGCGGTCGATCCACGTCGCCGCGGTGAGGTCCTGGGGTGCGCTCGCCAGGGGCTGGAGATTGACATCCTGCGTGACCGTGACGTCGTCCATGCTCTGGCAGGCGCACTCGGGGCTGATGGCGATGGCGACAATGGGGTCGGGCGCACTGACGCCGCAGCGCGCGATCCCGGTGCTGGGCATGTCGCAGATCGCGTCCTGGATGGTGAGGCGGGTGCCCGTGGAGGTCTGCGTCACGACGCTGAAGTGGATGCGGTTGGGGTTTCCGCTCGTGTATGGGGCGTAGCGGAACGTCGCCTCGAAGCTGCGAAATGTCCGGCCCGCGGATCCGACGGACACCACGCCGGGGAGCACGCAGTTGCTCTGCTGCATCCCGGCGTCATACGAGCAGGAGGTCTGCGGGCGGTAGTAGCCGCCAATGTAGAAGCAGCTCGTGGTTCCGTCCGCGCTGCAGTAGGCGCCGCCCTGGGCGGACCCGAAGGAGATACCGATGTACGCGCTTGAGATGTCCGTGCCGGAGGGGAACTCATCGAAGCCCATGGTCATCGAATTCGTCAGCGTCTTGACGTTGGCGACGCTCGATGGGCTCCCAGTTCCGGCAGCGTTGAACGGAACGACCTGGTAGTCGTACGTTGTCCCTTCTTGCAGTCCTGACTCGTCGAAGGAGGTGCCGCTGGTCATGATTGTGACCAGCGCCATCGGGTCAGGGGGCGTTCCGCGGTAGACGCGGTAGCCGGAGACCGGGATGTGGTCGTTCGCGGGTTGCCACTCCACGTGCGTCTGTCCCTTGTCCGGGCGGTCGCGCGCGGTGATGCTGAGGGGCGCCCGGGGCACTTGCAGTGAGGCTTGGGATCCGGAGAGATCCTCAAACGGGCATTGGCTCGCGGCGGACTGGTCCGGAGCGGCGGTGATGCTCGTGGCGCCGAGCGGATAGAAATTCGTCCCCCAGTCGGATCGGAAGAAGCGCGCGTCGAGGGCCACCTGGAGCAGCGTGTAGCAGACGTCTCCCTGAAGCCCGCCGTTGGTGGACCACGATCCGCCGACGCCGATGAGCGGGCCCGCGCGAGCCTGGAGCCCCTCGGGGCCCAGTTCGATCTGGACCCCGGCGATGAGGGTCGCGGAGAGCGAGCCGCTGGCCGTGAC
>JAJPHT010000012.1 GCA_021325135.1 Pseudomonadota bacterium
GACCTTCGAAAGAGAAAACGGGGGGCGGGGCGGGGGTCGGAGGGGGAGGGGCCGGCGAGGCCCCTCCCCCTGAGTGGTGGGGGAGAGCGGGGGCCTCCGGCCCCCGCGTGGTGGAGGGTCCGGGAGGCTCCGCCTCCTGGCGGTGGGGGTGCGGGGGCTCCTGCCCCCGCTTCGGGCGGCTCCGCGCGTATCTCGCGTGCGCGTGCGCGTGCGCGCGGTGCGTGCGACTGCCGCCCGCCTCGGGGGCAGGTCCCTTCCCCCGTCCTCTCCTCTGCCCCCGGTCGTCTCCTCCCACCCGCGGGGGCACCGCGCCCCCGCTGGCCTCCCACCCGAAGGGGGAGCCGCCTCGCGGGCCTCTCCCCCCTCGACGCTGCCGGCGGGCGCGGCGGGCGTGTTGCCGCGCGCCCGCGCCCCCGGCGGCGGTGTTGCGTGTTGCGCCGCGGCCCCACCGCGCCGGCCCGCGCCGCGCAGCGGCGCGCGGCCCGGCGCGTCGTGGGCCGCGGCCCGGGGTCCGGGGCCTTGGCCCCGGCGGGGGTGCGGGGGCAGCGCCCCCGCGTCGGGTCCTCCGCGATGCGCGCCCTCCTGTGCCGGGTCCAGGGGAGCCGGGAGCCCCTGGAGTGGCGGGCATCGCGTGAAGGCGTCGTCCATCGTCGTCCGACGCCGCCGGGGGGCCTCGCCCGCCCCCCGGCGGTGGCGGACGCCATCAACCGGCCCAACCTGTTGCACGTCGCGGGCGGGCTCCCCGCGCTGCCCGCGTGCGTCACGATCTACACGACGGGCGCCGCGCTGTGCATGGCGTTGCCCGGCGCCACGCCGGGCGACGACTCGCACCAGGCGGCATCCTCGCCCCGCGTCGTGTCGGGCGCGCGCACGCGCCCGACCGTGGGGGCTCCGGGGGCCGCGGCCCCCGGCGGGAGGGGAGCGGGGGAGGGCAGCGCCCTCCCCAAGAATCGCACGACGCGGGATGCGCGGGGGTTCGCAAGGGGGCGCGCGCCGCCCGCGCCCCCTTGCTTGGCCCGGGGGGTATTCGGGGGGCGCGGCCACGGAGCGCCCCCCGCTCGCAGGGGGGTGTTAGGGGGGAGAAGGTCCCCCCTAACACCCGAAAAGAGAACGGAGCGACGACGCGCAAAGCGCAAGGAAGCTGGACCGTCACCGACGAAAGCGATCCGTCTCTTCTCTACTCACTTCCAGTTGCTTTCGCGTATCGACTGATACTGCGCTTGATAGCTCGAAGTTGAGTCCTGAGCAGGCTGCACGCGCCCTTCAACCGCCTTGACGAATGCGGGGACGAATGCAGGGCCGACGACTCCCCATCCTTGCTGTGCGGCGCCGCCGACAATCGGGACCGTGACGACGAACACCTTTCCGAGCACCGGGCTTTCCTCGGGT
The DNA here is from genome assembly GCA_021325135.1 of Pseudomonadota bacterium. Classification (GTDB taxonomy): domain Archaea; phylum Thermoplasmatota; class SW-10-69-26; order JACQPN01; family JAJPHT01; genus JAJPHT01. The sequence goes on from JAJPHT010000012.1 coordinate 1,390, forward strand.
TCGCCAGTCGGATTGAAGTCCGTCGGACCGAAGCGAATGGCGCTCGCGTTCGCCGCCTCTCGCATCTGGTGGGCGCAATCCGGACTGAGCGCCCGGCAGAATCCGGCTTCCCTCAACTGAGCCAATCCCTCTGCGAAGGCGCCCGCCGCGGTCGGAGTGCTGAAGCTCGTCCCGCTGCGCCAAGTGTAGTTCTCGGTACTCGTGGCCGTCGGTGCGAAGGCCGTAACGTTCGAGATGAAGTCCACGCCATGCGAACTGTCCGCAGACGTGCCGTTCGTGGATGGCTCGAAACCGCCAATGCAGATGATCCACGGCGGCCCGCAAGTGTAACTTTGCATCGTCGGGCTTGGGTCGTTGCCCGCCGCCGCGACAACCAGTTTCCCTTCCGACGCTGCGAGGCGCGTCCCGTCAAGGTACGTCTGCATCTCGGGATGCAGGGACGGATCATCAGGAGGATTGCCGGGGTTTCCAAAGCTGATGCTGATGACATCTATCCAAGGCTGGTGTGCCGCCCATGCGACGCCGTTCGGCAAGCTGGGGTCGATTAGACAAGAGGTTGTGCAAAGGCCGCCCGAGCCCTGGATCGCCACGATCAGCGACGACTGCGCGATCTTCGCCACCACGCCCGCGGTCGCGGTCCCGTGGCTGCTCGAATCATCGAGGATGAAGCTCCCCTTCGTCGTGTTGAGCATCGAGATAGCAACGACGCGAGTCCCCGCGAAATGGTACAACTGACCGGGCTTGAGGGAACTCCACATACCTTGGTCGGCCTCGATGCGATCCCCGAAGGAGCCCGTCTGAGAGAGGTTGACCTCCGTGACCGGAACACCGATCATCCTTGCGACGGTGCCGTTGTCGAACTCGTGTGACCTGAATGCCTCGTGATAGGGGTTAATCCCTGAATCAACCACGGCGACAACAACGGGCCTCACGACTACAGGTTGTGACCCGTTACTCGGGGCCGGCGGCTCCGAGGTGGTGCAACCGGCCAGCAAGAAAAGCGCCAGGAGGACAGGCAAGAACGCCGCCGTTCCCCCGTGTCGCATGATGGCGAGACGACCGAACGACCTACAAGAACTTTGTTGCGCCGTACCCCTTGCAACAGGCGCCAAGAATGTTCAAATATGGCCCCCTGCCTCGGTAACAACGGGGTACCAAGCTTGAAGGCAGTTCTCCCTGCATTGACCACACTTTGTTTCCTGTTCCTCTCGGGGGTCGCCGCAGCCTCGCCCGGTGTCAAGATCGAGGTCATCGTCAGCTGCGACGGGGCCGATCCGGAGTCGTGCGTCTGCACCCTGCCGGGCGACCTCTGCGACGACGACTGCCCGATCAACGATCCGCACCTGCTGGCGAATTACGGCGACGACCTCCACCAGTGTCTTGCCGCCGTCCTTCCGTTCCCCCCGCCGATCTGAAGGTGACTCCACATGACCCGGTGGGGAATCCTCTGCGTGGCTGCAATCCTCCTAGCTACGCAAGTCCCCACCGAGCCGGCAAGTGCTGGCGGTTCCGTCAACGCCACGGGCGCAAGCGTCGAAGTCCGCGACGGCTTCCAAGACTGCTCGCAACAGACGACGCACTTCTGCGAATACAACGTCTCGAACGGCAACGATCCTGCGAATGCGACGATCGACGCCTATCAACGAATCGACTTCGTGGGCGTCACCGTCGATTCCACCGCCGTGAATCGTCTCCTTGGGTCGCACGTCGTCGGACGGCAATCGGTTCAGATCAACGGCAATAGCACTTACTTGCCTAACCCTCTCCTGCCGATGGTCAGCGAGGCTTGGACCGAGATTGACGCGCAGCGTCCCGGGCGATCCCTCCTCGACGTTGAGATGAGCCGTGAGAACGTTTCTCTCGTCTATCCGATGATCCGTTACAACACGTCAGAGCCGATCGGCTGGAATTGGCTCGCCTTCCCTTATCCAGATGACGGAGGGATCGGCTACGATCGGATCGGCCCGTACAACGCGCCCGAAGGCAACAGCACGGACGGATACCTCGAACAGGATCAGCGCCTTCTCTGCGACTACCCGGGGATCGACACCTACTGCAATCCGGTGGTTGGCGAGACGCGAGAAACGTTCACGGCCACGGCGCCGAACGTCATCGTCGGCGCCGAGTTCTACAACGCTTCGATTTCGGTTCGTGAGGGCAACGTCTCCAACGCAACTTACTACTGGACAGGCTCAGATTGGGTGTTCTATCCGAGATATGATTCCGGCAACTTGCCTAGGATCGTGTTCGATTCTACGCCGTTCATCCATCAGAACTGGACGTTCACACCTCCAACGGATCAGCGACCCATGATCCCGCCGAAGGCAGCGCCCACGCGGGGCACGACCGGCCCGCAGAGCGAGTCCGAACACACCGTCCCCAATTGGACTGTTGCGGTCGTTGCGGCTGCTGCCGGAGCCCTGCTCCTTGCTGCCGCAGCGGTCCTCTACTCTCGCTTCACGAGCAAGAACGCGCTTCTCGCCTCCAAGAGCCGCCAAGAACTCTTGGCGCTCATCGACGCGCATCCGGGCATATCTCCTTCAGAAGCCGCAGCCAAGATGGGCTGCCGGAGAAACAATATCATGCACCATGCCCGCGTGCTGGAGAAGGCGGCGTTCATCAAGATCGTCGCCACGAATGGGCGCGCGTTCTTCTACCGATCCGGCCAGGAAGTTCCACCCCAGGAAATCGCGGTCGCGCATCCCGTGGCGCAAGCGATCCTCCGGCGCATCCGCGACGGCGGGCCGGCAACGATGCAGGAGCTTCTCGCTGCCTGTGGAGACACGCCGCAACGCACCTGCTACTATCATGTTGCACGCCTCGTGAACGCTGGCCTTCTCACCGTGGAAACAGTCGGTGAGAGTCGGAAGATCGGGCTCCCTTCGGAGAATAGCCCCGAGGCTCCGCGGTCTGTCGCCCCCGCGACTCTCACCGCGCCCGCGCCGATCTAGCGCGGGGTCTGATTGCGCGCGAACTTTTGCAAGCTGCGACAAATATTGGCTTGGTAACGCGCGTGGTTGCGCTCCTCGGTGACTGATTGAACGTCCCAAGGAACCTGCTCTGTCTGACCATCGCCGCCTGCCTCGCCATGTTCGCCGCGCCGCAGATCACGGCCCTCCCCACGGAGGCCGACGTGTTCGTGTCCGCGCCCGTCCATGCGTTCTCCACGACGGACGCCTACTCCGGCTTCGTCACCGACACCTGCGTCCAGGCGACCGGCGTCCCGCTCGATGATAGCGCCTTCGGCGGCTTGATCCGCGAGGCGGCGAACTCCCAGGGCGGCGTGATCTACTCCGACCCCGGCACGCTCGACCACTACCGCAGCGGCGGGAGCCCCACGAACCTCCCCGTGGACGGGGAGGGCCAGGGCTCGACCGGCGGCATGGACCCGTGCTGCGTGTGCGGCATCATCAACCCCGACCAGTCGATCCGCGGCTGCGTCGCGCTCTCCAAGCCGTGCTGCTGCTACTCGGAGATCCACACCGACCTGTCGATCGTTTGCCTCTGCCAGGGGGGCGAGGGATGCAGCAAGTGAAGCTCCTTCCGCTCGCGCTCCTCGCGCTCCTCGTCGTCCCGCTGGCCCTGGCCTCCCCTGCCTCCAAGGTCACAGGCCAGCTGGGCGACCCGTACCCGAGGACCCCGCCCGGAACGCTCTGCGTGGTCGAGCAGAACCAGGAGGGCCTTCTGCCGTCCTTCTACGTGTACTGCTGCCCCTACATGCAGATCAACCCGCCCGACGGGCCGTACATCATGTGCGTGTACCCGATGGGCAAGCACCCCTGACGCGGGTCGCGTCAGGGGACCTCCCCTCTTTCCATCTCCAAGGTGAACCCCCATGAAGCTCCCTCTCCTCGTCGCCGCCGCCTTCGCCGTGTGCCTCCCGATCGCCTACGCGCAGGAGGTCGGCGGAAGCCCCGTCCCCTCCGTGCCCCCTCCCGCCGCGGACCTCATCTCCGCGACCGACGCCTACGCGGTCGCCACGATCGACGGCTGCTCCCACGCCGCCAACTTCGATGCCCAGGACGGCGGCCTCGCCGTTTACTACGGCAGCCCCACCGCAGCGGGTACTCCCCTCGCTCTCGACGGCCCCGCCAAGGCGATGCTGTCTGAGCAGGTCAACATCTGCTGCGCGTGCGGCCCGCATATTTGCGATCACTGGTGGTGCTTCTTCACCACCACTTGCGAAGTGTTCGGAGACGGCCCCTGCTGCTGCACGGCCATCATCGAACCGGACGGCACGACCCATTGCTACTGCGCGGTCGGCAAGTGCTGACGGAGGGGAGCATATGACCACCCGAAAAGAACTCGTCGCCGTGGGCGTCCTCGCCGCGCTCCTCATCGTGGGCGCCGTCGCGGTCGCGCTCAACTCCAACAGCGCGGAAGCGACTCACGCCAACGCACCCGCGCAAGCGATCGCCCTCAACGCGACCGCCGACGCCAACCACTCGATCCAGTGGGACGACAAGGTGTTCTTCCGCTACACCATGTTCAACGCGAGCGGGAAGCCCATCTTCACGAACCAGTACGCCTCGGCCCTCATCATCAACAACACGGATCCGCTGTATCTGATCAGCGAGATCGAGGACTACAAGGTGAGCAACCTCACCTTGGGCGCCTACAACGTGGGCCAACCCTTTGGCACACCCTTTGAGGCGTCGTTCATCGGCCATCACGCGGGCGAAACCTACGTCACGCCTCTGATCGCCGCGAACGACACCGTGACGGGCTCGACGGGCGTCCACGTCACGCTGACCCGCGTCTCCAAGGATTTCCCCATGCGCGAGAGCGTGCCCTCTGCCGCCTTCCGGCAGCGGTTCCCCAACGCCACGGAGGGCTCCGTCGTCCAACTCAACCCGCGGTACTTCGTCACCGTCGAGGCGATGAACGACACTGTGACGACGTACCGCTACCTCGTCCACGACGGCGAGCAGCACCCGTACCCCGAGCTTGGCGAGTTCGCCAACCTGACGACGATCGTCAGCGCCGACCGGACGACGTTCCATGACAGGATCGACATTCCGACCGGCGCCGCGTTCTTCCGCAAGAACGATCACGTTCTGAACCTCACGCACGGCTCGTACTACGTGCGCGGCGTCACGCCTGATTCGATCCTGCTCGACCAACTGAAGGCCCCGTGGTACGCGCACCTCTTCGAGGACGTGTTCTTCGTCGTGGAGGTCGTGGAGGTCCAGCCCGCGGCCCGGTAGGTTCATCGACGGCGGCAGGGATCGGCCAAGGAGGAGGGAACCAGAGCGATGCAAGTCCGACATGGATCATTCGTCGTCTTACTGGTTACTCTCCTCCTCTCGCCCTTCGTCACCGCCCTTTGCGACGACTCGACAGTGACTCCCGGGATTCGCAGCTGCTCCCCAGGGCCGCAGCAAGCCTGCTACGGGATTCGCCCCGGGGCGCTGTTCCACAGTGAGAACTGGACCGACTGCACGGCCAGCTTCGTCTTTGTTGCACCCGAAGGCGTGTTCATGGAAACTGCGGCGCATTGTGTTCACGAAAAAGGGCAGAAGATTTGGTTCTACTACCCGAACGCGAGCGCCGCGCCTACCAGTTACGCCGATCTAGAGAGCCGCGCACCAGACGCAACCGTCGCGTTTATCGCCCCGGGATGGACGCAAGTCGGGTCGGGCGACTTCCGCCGCGATCAGGACTTCGCGCTCCTCCGGCTGGGCGATCACGTCCTGCGCGACGTGGCGCCCGACGTATGCGGCGGACGCGGCCCGACAGGCATCTACAACGAGACGGGCAGCAAACAGCACGTCCTGTATTTCTACGGTCACGGTGTCGGCTTCAACGGCGCGATGGAAGCTCGCCAAGGCGTAGGCCCCACATGGGACGGTGGCGCGTTGTTCTACGCGACCGCCACCCTGTCTGACGGCGACAGCGGCGGGCCGTGGCTGACGCAGGAGGGCTTGGCGATCGGCCACGAATCCGGCGGCACGCCGCCCGCGCAGAGTACCAACGGGAGCGAAGTCGGCGTCCACATAGGCACCGTGATAGCATCCGCCCGATCCGCCGGGCTGTCACTTCGGTTGCTCCTCGCAGGACAGACTGCGAGCGTAGAATATGCGAAGGAGCGCCCCGCCGGGCCGACGCCTCCGACCACGAACGAAACCCCAAGCCCGACGGTCAGCGCGCCATCAAGCCCTGCGGCGCCGACGGCCCCCGCGAATGGCCCGGTCAGCAGCAGTCCGCGGGCCGTTCCATCCGCGGATGTGCCTGCCGCCGTCGCCTGCGCGATGGGTGCGGCCCTCCTGTCAAAGCGGCGGCGATAGCAACCTAGCAACCCCGAGGCACGCACCCCATTGAAGTTGTAGCTTCAGCCTCCGCACCCAACCCCACATTCCAGCTTGAGCCCTGATCTGCATGAGTTTCGATTTCATCACGCTTGTTCAACTTCTGCCGCCTATCGTGCGCTTTCTCGTCGCCGGATGGTTGTTCAACAAAGGTCGTCCAGTTCCCATCGCCATTGGCCTTGTCGTCTTGGCCGCGGGCATCGTTGGCCTCGGGAACCGTCTCGTTGATCTTGGCTTCCCCGAGTCGTGGCGGACCTTTGCGCTGACGACCTATCCGTTGCTCTTGCCGGCCTTGGTGTTCGTTTGGATGGCGTTCCACCCCTGGCAAATACAGAACCCGAGGGCGAAGGCCGTTCTTGCCGTGGCGGGTGTCGTGGCGCTCGCGTTGGCGGCATGGCTCATCAACGACTCGTGCGCGTGGTTCTGTTCTACCAAGGCCGGCCCGCACGCTGGCCCCATCTATGTGCTGGCGTCAATGCTATCTTTCGCCTACCTCTGGCTCGCGCTCCTGCTCGCCCGCGACTCGATCAAAGCAGAACCTATCCTCGACCCCGCCGCGGGCGAAAGCGCCTCAATCATCGTCGCATGGACGGGCCTCAGTTTCTTTGGCATTATCGCAGCCAACGCAATCATGGGCTATTTCAACTACGGAGGCCAATGGTTCGGCAACAGTGTTGAAGTCCTGCTCGGCCTGGGCGATCTTGCGGTCCTCGTATGGGTTGCGTGGCCGTGGGGCCGGTCCATACCGGGGTTCCGCGCAGGCTGGATTCTCCTCTGGGGCGGCTTCGCCGTCCTCCTCGGAATGATCCGCGCTGGCCTCACGGACAGCCTATGGGGCGAGGACAGCGACCTTCCCGTGATCCTCTACTCCCTGTGGGGCCTGGGCGTCACCGTCGCGCTCTACGTCGCCCTTTCCAAGTCCGGCGCCTTCTTGGAGGAGGCACCTCCGGAAGCCATGCCCTAAGCTCGGCCTGCCAGCCCAAGTTTTGATCCTATCTTGACTTCAAAAGTTGGGCTGCAATCCATCATCAGGCACCCACCGACGCACGTTCAGTCCTCTACTTGCTGAAAGCAATAGTAGAGGACTAGTAACGTGGTCGGCTGGGTGGAACGCCTCTGAGGGATCGCTGCCCGTCCCCAACGCAGCCCCGACAGGCCGACCCCATGCGAAGCCAGCGGACGCACGCGCAGCATCGGAAGCGCGAAGCGCCAGGATCGCGCAGGCGCCACGCTCGATGCCTCGCGGCTCCCGCCCGCCGCGCTCGCGCCGGATCGCGCCTTGTGCGCGCTCCCGGACGGCTTCTCCATGATCCCCGCGCCCCGCTGCGTCGGCGTCGTCGTGACGATCTACGCGACCCCGCCCGCGCGCTCGACCCCGCCCGCTGTGAAGGGCGGCTCGCCCGTGTTGTGGGCGAAAGTGAACGCCGACCTCGCCACCAGAGCGCCGTCCCGAGTGCAACCCTTCACGTCATCCTCTGGCCTTTGGCGTGCCGATGGTCGAGTTCCTGCCCGTGCGCGTCGGACTCCTGGCCGGCGGCGCCCTGGGCGGTGTCGTCGCGCGCCGCATCGCCCTCCGGGTCCGCCTCCGCCTACGCCTGGAGGTCGAGGCCGGCGACCCGCCGCCCCCGTGATCGCGCCGGCACCCGACCTCTTCGCCCGCGCCATCTTGACTTGGGAAGAGTCGGCAACGCGATTCACGCCCGCCGCGGACGAATAGGCGCCCCCTATACGCTCCCCTTACCAAAGGGAGCGTATATGGGAGGCGCCACTTCCGTGACGCGGCGGACCGACCGTCGAAGCGCTGGGCCATGACTCGCCTCCTCTGCCGACTCATCCCCCCGCCCCGCCTTCTCTCCTCGACGCCTCCGCGCGGCATGGTTCACCGAAACCCATGATATTGGACCTCGACGTACCGGCTTGCCATGCGTCGAGTCCAGCGCCGAACGCTCAGGCAAGACGAGCGCGTGCGCGAAGCCTACACGCGCGCTCCCAACGACTATGGCTTGGCGATCTACGCGGACCTTGGCACGCGCGCCCAGGCGCGCAACAGCCGCAAGCGCATGGGCCTCCCATCGCTCGCGCGCGCGCACCGTCCCCGCAACCAGAAGGAGCACGACGCGCGCCGCCGCCAGCTTGTCGAACACCCCGAGTGGTCGAGCGCCCAGCACGCCGAGGCGCGCGGCATCAGGCCCAGCGCGTGGCGTCAATGGCGCTGGCGCGAAGCCCACAAGCCTCTGACTACGCCGCCCACGGAGGCGCACGCCGCGAGCTGGGGCCAGCTCGTAGAGCAAGCCCTCCGCGCCGGCTACCTGCCCAGCCGCCGCACGCGCCTGCTCTGGTGGCGCCGCCGCCCACCCGTCGTGTTCCTGCTCCGCTTGGCGATGCTCCCGCCCCGCCTCGCCTGGATCGCGCCCCCGACCGCGCCGCCCGTGCTCCTCCGCGCGGACCTCGCCGCCGAGCTTGCACACCTCGCCACGCACGGCCTGAGCGCCGCGCTGGAGGAGCCCGACACCGACGCGGGGGCGATGCCCGCGAGCGTGATCTAGTCGCCCATGCCCTCGACGCTCGCGCGGCATGGTTGACCGTAACCCATGATATTGGACCACGCCGTAGGCCAGGCGCATGGACGTTCACCAGGCGCCCGCGCTCCTCCTCTCCCTCCTCGTCGGCTCCCTCGTCCTCGTCGCGCTCCTGGGCCTCCTGCCAGTCGGCCCCGCCCGCGCCGGTTGCCTTGCCGGTGAAGATCCCGACGACGATCCCCGCCGCCGTGCGCGTCACGATCCCGACGCACACGACGTGCGCGGACTCCGTCACGATCTGGACGGACTCGCGCTCTACGATCCGCCCCGCGCGCTTCTCCGCGGCGAGGATCGCCACGATCCCCACGAACACCGCCACGGGCCGGACGATCCGCGCCAGGATCACGACGAACCCCGCCGCGTTCGCCACGATCCCGACGCACGCGCCCACGATCCACACGACGAACCGCACGCGGTTCCCGTCAGAATCGAGCCCGATCCCGTCAGGAAGTACGATCCGACTCCGGCTGGATCGCACTTCGCTGCGTCGGAATCGAGTTCGATTCCGTCAGGAAGTGCGATCCCGGATCGCACTTTTGGATCGGACTCGACGCACCCGAAGCCGAGCCCTCGACGTGCCGCGCGCCTGTGGGCCTGGCTTGCGTCACGTTCGGCACACCCGCTCCGAAGGTTCAAGATGCCTCACGCGAACAAGGATGGCGGCGCTCGCCGCCTTCGACGCGGCGAGGACAACCACGCGCCGCCGGCCATGCCCGGCGCGCGGGGGCACACCGCCCGCGAGCATTCGGGCCGCGGGATGGGAGCCGGCACGGTTCTACCGCCGGCCTCGCCCACCCGCAAAGGCGGGTCCAACTTCCTCGCCCTCGTCTCGTCGGCTGCGATCCACGCCAAGGATCGTGACCAGTCCTTGCCGACGCTTCGGCCCTCCCCTAGCTCGCCCCATGTCTCACCCTCGACCGTCGCACCCGCAACGCGCGCCTGCGAGCCTTCGCGCAAGCCCAGGACCCGAGCTTGGCTCGTATTCTTGACTCCAACTCGGGTCCATTCTCATGGCAATTCGCGCCGTGGCCCCTTGCCGAATAGTAGAACCCTAGTGCTACTATTCGGACTGGGCCACGGACGCAGCGATAATCCCACTGGAAACCGGAGCCCGAAACCAACCCATGACCCACGGCCCGGACCCGATCTAGGCCGAGCGGAACCAAGATGCACAACCTCGCAGCGAACCGACCGCCGCATGGTCCTTCGCCGCGCCCCCGGCTTCCTCCTCACGATCTGCACCGCGATCCGGCGCACGCGCGCCGCCTGCTCTCGAAGCCCTCGGCCAACTTTGGGGCGCTATCCTGACTCCCCAAAGTTGGCAAACCCGAAAAAAGGCACCCGCCGTCCCACGTCGAGTATCCTACCTATCGAAGATAGTAGTAGGATACTAGTAACGTGGTCGGCAGGGTGGAACGCCTCTTCGGGATCGACGCCACACCCAACACCACCCCCAACCTTCGGGCCGGTGCGGAAGCCGGAAGTAGTACCGGAACGCGACCCCGCCCCCGTGTCCTTCGCTCTCCTCGTCGCCACGATCCCCGCGGCCCCCTCGCCCGCCATCCTCGCCAAGCTCGCCGCCCTCCTGGGCCTCGCCCTGGTCGCCCTCGTCCTGCTCCCGCCCCGGCGCGAGCGCGACCGCGCGCCGCCCCACCAGGGCGACGACGCGCACGACGACGGCGGCGCGGAGGCGGCCCGCGTGCTGCACGAGGACCACGGCGCGCACGTCGGCGCGACGATCTACGCGACGACACAACCCGCCTTGTGTTCGACGCCACCCACGCCAAGGCGGGGCCGGCGCCAGGACCCAGGCCAGGAAAATCTCTCTCTCCGCGCGCTCCTCCCCTTTCTTGACTCAATGGGTAGCGCGCACGACGACGCCTCCTCCGGCGCCGTCACCGTGACGGAGAGCCCGCGCTCCCGGCCCAAGCTGGGCCGCGCCCTCTCATGGACTGAAGAAAGAGTAGAGATTCAGCAAAAAAAGAAAAACCGCGCCGCCTCGGCCCGCGCCCAGGTGCCGGCTCCTGGCACCGGCTCCCGGCTCGTCCTGGGGCTCCAGAAGATGTGTGAGAGATGCGGAACGCTACTCTTTCTTCATTCCATGAGGCGCGCGAGCCATCATGCCTCCGCAGGATCGCCGCGCCGCCTCTCATGGAGTCAAGACAAGGGGAGAGCCCCACCCACGCACAAGCACGCCACGAGCTCTAGGCGCTGCGCCCTGGCAACTAGTTGCCAAGCCGAAAGACCGCGGAACAGTACCCGGCTAATACTACCTGACCAACCAGGGAAGGATGAGACTCCCCGCCTTCGCGCTCCTCGCGCTCGCGGCGATCCTCGCGCCCACCCGGAAGGAGGCCGGCGCCATGCTGGAGCCTGACGGCCTCTCCTCGATCCTGCCCGACGCCGAGGAGCGCCGCCGCTACCTCTCGACGCTCCACCGCCTGTCAATGGGGCACGTCACGCCTGCGCGCCTCGCGGAGCGCGCGAAGCTCATGCACCGCGCCGCCCAGGTCCGCGCCGCGCTGCGCGCTGACCCGCGCTTCACCCGCGTCCGCGAGCCCGCGGGCGGTCCCGAACGCTATGCGCTTCGGCCCGAGCACCGCCACGGGACGCGCCAGGAGGCGAAGGCGTGACGCGCTATCGTTTCGCCTTGTGGCCGCCCTCCGAAGCCTGGAGGAACGGCTACCTGTGGGGCGCCCCGCTCCCAACCTTCCGCGCGAAGTACCCCGAGAAGGTCAAGGAACACGGCGCTCCCTTGCGCGTGTGGGACACGGACAACGACAAGAAGCAGGCCGAGGCGGACTAGGCGCCGCGTCTCGTGGTATGCGAGCGGGGATGGGACTTCCCGCCGCTGACTTGCGCTTTGCCGGTCTTTGCGTCCGTGTTCTTGCTGGCCGTCCGCTTCACAAAGTCGGCGTAGCTCTCCGGCTCGCTGAAGCCCTCTGCGTGGCTTGCGTAGCTTTCGGGGAAGCGCGAGGGGTCGCGCGAGCGGGACGCACGTCTCATCTTGGGTCCCTATGGGTCGTCCACGCAGTTCAACAACATGGACGCCGGGCGCAAGCTTGCCTAGGTGCGGTCGGCCCTGTGGGGCGCTTAGGGCTTCTGGACGCTCCAGCCTTCACCCTTCTCGCGGGGGGCTTGCAAGATGCCAAGGACGCTGCCTTCGGGGTCCGTCACGGCCCAGGCTCCCCCCTTCGCGGGAGCCCACACGAGGCGAGCCAAGGCGGGCTCATGCGGCGAGCGTGAGAAGGGCGCCCCGTTGAGGAGGTCCGCCGCGGTGCGCGCGTCCATCTCCGCTTTCGTGAAGGCGGCGGCGATCTGGTGCAGCCGTTCGTTGACCAAACGATGCGCCGGAGCCTCCATAGGCGAGCCGCGAAGCAGGGCGGCCCCTCTTGATCCCATCGAACCTGCACCGCCCGCGAAGCCAAAAGCGCACGCGCCAAGGGCAAGGCTCGCGCCCGTTGAAGAGGAGGAGCCACCGCGTCCCTGTGTGGGAGGCCGGAGGCGCAAGACCCAAGAAGGAAGGCCACGGATGGCCTGCCCGGGCCGGGGTCTGAAGCCTCCTCGCACAACCTTCTTCCCCGGCCTCCTACTCCCTGCGCGATCTAGACCGCGCCCGCCTTCACCGCGCGCAGCAGGCCCGCCACCGTCTGCGCGGTGGCACGGCTTGGCATCGCCCGCTCCCAAATCTCACGCGCACCCACCACCGGCATACAGCGGTCGTACCAATAGCGAACCTCGGGGATGCCCTCGACCTTGCCAAACTTCGTGTAGTGGCCTTGCGTCGTGTCGGGCGTGTTCTCGTTGCGGCTCAACAGCGAGTCGCCGCGCAGCACGGCCACGATATGCGAGGGGCAGCCGGAGGGCGCGGTGGGCCGCTTGCGCTTCAAGCAGCTGGTGAAGCTCCTGCGCGCCGTGTGCATCGTGATCTCCGTCTCGCGGTTCTTCACGGTCTTGGCAAGCGGGCTGTTGGCGACGATCCGCTTGATCCACTTGCCAAGCTGGTTCGCGGTAATGTGCCGGTTCTTGCCCTGCGGGCTCGGCATCAAGTAAGGGTTGCCGGGGTGGTCGCGCTTGTTGCGCTCGACCTTGAGCCGCAGGAAAAACTCTAGCTCCTCGTCAAAGTAGGCGCGCAGGTAGGTGCGGCGCGGGTGGGGATCAAGCTCGATGGTACGCGATTGCCAGTCGATCCGATCCATGCGGATTCCGGCAAACTCCTCTCGGCGCACGCCGAGCTTGAACGGGCCGAGGACGGTCAAGAAGTCGTCCAACGACTCGCAGCCAAGGAGGAGTTGCGCGACTTCGCCTTCATCGAGCGCGCGCAGGTCGGGATGCAGCGCGGCGCGGTTCTTGCGCTTGAACACGCGGATGAGCGGGAAGAACGGGTTCTGCGTGGCGAGGCCGCGCACGTCGCGCAGGTAGTTGAACAGGCTGCTTCCCTGGAGAATGTGAAGAAGGACGCTCGTGGCCTTCAACGCGCCCTTCTTCGTGCGGCCTTCGTAGTCCGCCGTGGGGAGCCACGAGACGTAACGCTGCGCCTCGGTCCGGTCGATGCTCAGAAGGTGCAGCTTCTGGCGCTCGCAATACTCCACAAGATGCTTGCTCGTCTTGCGCCACGCCTTGAGCGTGTCCGACACGCATTCGACTTCCGCGACCTTGAGCCAGTCGTCCACAAGCTGACGGCTCGTGTATTGGCGCCGCGCTGCCTCCGCAAGCTTCGCTTGGTACTCGCGGTTAAGCTCCTCAATCGTGGCGATACCCCGCGCGTTCGCCACCTAGGCCACCTCCTCCATCGGCTCGGGCTGCTTCGCCAAGCGATACCGCATGTCCTTGCCCTTCGTGATGAGGTCAAGCCTGCTCGCGCCCTTGATCGCGTCCCCCGCCTCAACCTCCGTCAAGCCCTCCGACATGAGGCGTTCGACCAACTCGGGGCGGCGCAGGCCCGCCGACACGGACAGGGCCTTGACGATCAGGAGCGTGGGCCGGGGGATCGCCTCGACTTCCGCGCCCGCGCTCATCGCGCGCTCCCGGTTGCCCTGGTCGGTCCTGGCGAGGTCCACGACGTAGCCCGCCAAGCTCTGCGCGCGCTCCGTCGCGTCGGTGAGGCGGCGCTCCAAGTCCGCCGCGTGCTTCTCCGCGTCGTCCCGGTCCCGCGTGGCGTCGTCGCGCTCCCGCGTGAGCTCTAGGACCCGCTTCTCAAGCTCGGCCACCCGGCCCGCGTCCTGCGGGTTCCCCATGAGTCCCGCCGCGAAGCTCGGATCGCGCAGGCGGCAATACTGGAGGAAAAGCAGGGGGTCCTTGCGCGCGCCCAGGATGAAGCGCGCGTATGCGCTCGCGTCGGGCCGCCGCTGGCTCCCCCCTGGGCTGTGCTGGCGGGCCTCCTCCTCAAAGGCCGCCTTCTCCTGGGCGCTGAGATAGACCTTCAGGAAGATGCGCTTCCCGCTCGCCTCCTCTTCCTCGACGGGCGCCGGGGCGGGGGCGGGAAGCGGGTGGTGGTGAAGGGCGCTGGCACGCTTGGCGACGAACATAGGCTTCTTGTCTCCGGGCATCCGGAGTCCCACGCCAAGGGGGGCGACCCGACTACTAAGGCGGTCGCCGGAACCCGCAAGAACCCCCAAACACGGGTTCCCCTGCGGGCACCTTGAGAGGACTCCAAGAGGCCCGCATAGTCATAGGAGCTACGACTACCCGCGGCGCATCACGCTCTCGCACCTCGCGGACCGCCTGGGCATCGCGAAGTCGACGCTCTCGCAGTCGCTCACCATGATCGAAAGCGAGGTCATGAAGACGGCCCGCGCTCCCCCGCGCCACGCTTGAGGTCTCCTGTTCTCTTCTCTCCCTTCTCTTGGGGGACTCCGTCCCCCAAACCCCCACAACACCCGAATCTCAGAATCTCCGAATCAGCGCCGCGACAAACACTCGCGAGTGGTTTTCTCCTCGGGGATTCCGAGATTCGGAGATTCGGGTTTCGCGGGGGTCTGGGGGCGGCAGCCCCCAGGAGATGAAGATATCAATCCTTCTCCGCCGGGTCCTCCGCCGAAGGAAGCTCCAGCCGCGCGCGCCCGCCGCCCCCGGGCGGGTTCTCCAGGCGCAGCTTGCCTTGGAGGCGCTGCGCGGCGCGGTGGCTGATGACGAGGCCGAAGCCCGCGCGCAGCGTCGCGGGGCGCGAGCCGGTGAGCTGGTCGAAGCGGCGCAGCACGTCCGCGGGGAAGCCGGGCCCGTTGTCCTCCACGAGGACGTCCACGCGGCCGGGCGCGGGGCCGGGCTCGGCGCGGATGCGCACGATGGGCGCGGGGGACGCGTTGTGCCTCACGGAGTTCAGGATGAGGTTGCCCAGCACCTGCGCGAGGATCACCTCGTCCCCCATGACCGGGGGGATGCCCGGGGCCACCTCCAGCCTCGCGCCGCGCTCGCGCAGCATGGGCTCGTACTGCGCGCGGCACGCGTCGCCCATGACGACCTCCTCGACGCCCAACGCGCGAGGCGCGGGCACGAGGGAGGAGGCGCGGGAGTACGAGAGCAGGCCGTGGAGGAGGCGCACCAGGCGGCGGTTCGCGTCGGTGGCCTTGTCCAGGTCGCGGGCGCCCTCCTCGGTGCCCCACGCCTCCTGCGCGGCCTCCAGGTAGTTCTCGATGGCGCGCACGGGCTCCTTGAGGTCGTGGCTCACGACGTAGCCGAACGCCTCCAGCGCCGCGTTGGCCTCGGTCAGCTCCTCGTTGCGCCGCTGCAGCTCGGCGGCGCGGTCGCGCAGCGCGCCGCGGAGCCTCTCCTCGCGTCGCCGGATGAGCGCCATGGGGACCGACATGACGGCGCCGATGACCAGCATGATGACGACCCCCTGGAGCGTGGCCGGGCTGAGCGTCAGCGGGCTGGCGGGCTCCGACGTGAAGTGGGCGGTGTAGAGGGCGAGGAGGAGCGCGCTCAGGAGGCCCGGGCCCACGCCTCCGGCGAGGCCCGCGTAGGCGACGGGCAGCAGCGCGACGATGAGGAAGGCGACCGGCACCGGCTCCGGGAGCGTCCAGAGGGAGAGCTCGGTGAGCGCGATGGCGACCAGCGTCAGCCCCGGTCCGACAAGCGGGCCCCAGCGAGGGGGGGCCTGGTCCTCGGGCGCCATCCTGGCAGGGCAAGGCATCGTCCGAGAATGAATCCGACGGGTTCCCTGCTATCGCGACGCGGAGCGCCGGAAGTCGACGCCCAGCGCGCCCTGGATGATGGAGGCCAGGGGCGCGATCATCTCGTCGAGCCGCATGGGCTTCTCCAGGAAGCCGTGCAGGTCGGCCTCGTCGAGGCGCGGGCCGATCTCGTGGCGCGCGTGGCCCGAGAAGAGGATGCGCACGGCGCCGGGCAGCCGCCGCTCGATCTCCTCCAGGAGGTCCAGGCCGGTCATGCTCGCGCGCAGGTTGTAGTCCGAGAGCACGACCTCGGGGTGCACGCGCTCCGCGACGGCGAGCCCCTCCTCGGGGGTGGAGGCGGTGACGACCTCGGCGCGCAGGCCCGCGCGGATGCGGCGCGGCAGCATGTCCGTCATCAGCGGGTCGTCGTCCACGATGAGGATGCGCACGCCGTCGCCCTCCTGAGCCATGCGCGCCGCCATGCGGCCGGAGGAGGGTTAAGCCTTGCCGCTGGCCACACCTTCAGTTGCGCAGCTCCACCGCGACGGACGCCGTGGAGCCGGTCCATCCGGAGGCGACGTTGTAGAGGACGATCTCCACGGAGGTCGCCGTGTTGTTGGCCGCCGTGTAGCAGAAGCTCTTGGTGGAGACGAAGGCCTGGCAGTCGGCTTTGGGCAACGGCTCGCCGCGCAGGCCCGCCGCGTTGAGCGTGCGGTTGAGCGCCGCGCGCCAGGCGCCCGCCTGCACGCCCGCCACCTGGAGGGTCACGTTGCCGGCGCTGAAGGAGCGGTTGGACACCGACGCGAGCGTGCCGGAGACGGCGGCGTTGCCGTTGCCCCCGGCCTGCTGGGGCGCGCCGGTGAGGTTCATCGTCTGGAGCGCGAGGCTCACGCGCCCGCTCGCCGCGCGCGAGACGGCGATCATGCTGCGCAGGTCGACCCACGCGCCGTCGGGCTGCGCCACCTGGATCGCCCCCAGCGCGTAGGAGTAGGTCTGGTTGGGGTAGCGCAGCGTGTGCGTGCTCAGCGCCACGCCGCCGCCGGCGAGGACCAGCGGGAGGCTCCCCTGCGAGACGTTGAGCGTGGGCGTCGTGGCGACCGAGACCTCGCCCGACGAGGAGCCGGTCCCCAGGATGGGGAGCCCCGAGACGCCCAGGGGCGCGGGCACCGTCCACTTGGAACCGGTCTGCGCGCGGGCGACGTGGTCCTCCGCGTCGGTGGCCCACGTGGCGAGGGCGTCGGAGACGTCCATCGCGTGGTTGGACTCCTTGCTCTCGACCCACGCGGGGACCCACGTCGCGTTCATGTAGGCGAGGAACGCCACGATGGCGCCCAGCATGATGATGCCCGCGACGACGCCCGCGGCGGCGGAATCGTCGGGCCGGCGGCGGATCGCCCTCATGGCGCAGCCCCGCTCCCTGCCGGCGTCACCCAGGCTTCGAGGGTGTAGGCGGCGAAGTTGGCCGTGTTGCTGGTGCTCGTGTTGTGGCACATGACCTGGATGGTCACGATGTGGTGGCCGTCCGCGAACTGGGTCATGAGCGCGTCGTTGATGGTCGTCACCGTGCTGGTGCCCGAGTTGTCGATGTCCGTGGAGGACCCGTCCTCGTAGACGAAGTGCATGCGCACGTACCGCGACGTGGCGACGCGCGCCGGCTCGATGATCTTGTAGGGGATGAACTGGCCGTCCGTCACGGTGTAGGTGTCGATCACCGTGTCGGCGCTCGCGTTGCACGTGACCGAGGGGGGGTCGACGACCTTCGCGACGTGGCCCGCGAAGGAGGAGATCTTGGCCGACGTCACGGAGCTGGAGGCGAGGTCGCTCGCGGTGATGGTGGCGTCGACGATGTCGGAGGACGTCACGCTGCTGGCGAGGTTGAGCTTGGAGTACGCGATGGCCGCGCCGCTGGCGACCATGGCGTTGGTGAGGCCCGTCGAGGGGACGATGCCCGCCGTCGCGGCGGCCGCGGTGGGGAGGTTGCCCGCGGGCAGCGTGCCGGTGACGACGCCGCTGCCGCCCGCGAGGTTGAGCGCGCCGTAGGCGGGATCGGAGCTGCTGCCCGTCGAGAGGAGCGCCTGCCCCGAGGAGCCCGTCCCGGTGGCGGCGATGGCGCCCGTGCCTTCGCCCACGAGGACGCCATGCGTCGTGAACGTGGCCGCTCCGGTCCCGCCCTGGGGGACGGTGACGGCGCTGGCGGTGGAGAGGAGCGTGCCGCTGGTGGGCAGCGTGACGCTGGTCGAGCCGGTCGTCGTGAAGGTCAGCGCGTTCGCGCCGCTCGTCGTGAGCGGGCCCGCGAGGCTGAGGGCCTGGCCGTTGATCTGCACGGAGCCCGAGCCCTTGCTCGCGAGGTTGAGGCCCACGTTGAGGTCGCTTCCCGACGCCTGGATCTTGGGCGTGCCGGCGGCCGCGGCGTCGCTCACCGTGATCTGGTTCGCGGAGCCCACGGCGCTGAGGATGATGGCCTTGTTGCCGCTGGCGTCGGAGACGTCGCTGGCCTTGAGCGTCCCCGTGTTGAACGTCTTCGCGCCGCTGATGGTGTCCGTCGAGGCGCGGCCCAGGAGGGTGTCCGTCGAGGAGGGGAGCGAGAGCGTGGCGGCGCCCACGGTGAGGTCGCTCACCTTGAGCAGGCCCGCGCCGTAGGTCTGCTGCGCGGTCCACGTCTGCGCCTTGCCCAGCGCGGCCAGCGTGTCGGTCTGTCCGGGCAGCGTGTACGTCGCGGTCGCGCCGTTGGCGAAGGTGATGGCGGAGCCCGTGGTCGTGAGCCCCGCGGCGAGGCTGATGGGCTGCCCGTTGATCTGCACGCTGCCCGAGCCCTTGGGCGCGAGGTTGAGGTTGATGGCGGCGTCCGCGCCGCTGGCGGAGAGGCTGGGCGCGTTGCCCGCGGCGGCGTCGGTGACCGTGACCTGGTTCACGGCGGAGGCGGTGGCGGCGAGGATGAGCGCCTTGTTGCCGTTGGCGTCCGAGACGTCCGCGGCCTTGAGCGTCCCCGTGCTGAACGTCTTGGCGCCGGTGATGGCGTCCACGCTGGCGCGCCCCAGCAGCGTGTCGTTCCCCGTGGGCAGCGCGAGCGTGCCGCTGGGCGTGGCCAGGTTCGTGGCGTTGAGGAGCCCGGCGCCGAACGTCTGCGCGGCGGTCCACGTCTGCGCCTGGGAGAGCATCGCGAAGACGCTGCTGCTCCCCGCGATGGTCACGGCGGCGGAGGCGGGCTGCGTCGCGTTGGCGTACGCGAGGACGAGGGAGTCGCCCCCGCGCGCGTCGTGGTACTTGAACGAGGCCGAGGCCGCGCCGTTGAGCGTGAGGCTCGTGATGGTGGAGCTGGACGAGGGGGAGACGAAGTAGCCCACGGTGCTGTTGGTCGCGAGGTTCACCGTGAGCGGCCAGGGCGGGATGACGTCGCGCTCGAAGGAGTCCTTGAGCGTCACGGTGAAGCCGCTCACGTCCACGCCGTTGGACATGGGCATGGCGGGCGTCGCGGTGAACGCCAGGTGGTAGGGGAAGGTGTGGCCGCTGGTCTGGTCGACCTGCACGACGGTGGCGACGGAGACGACGCCCTCGGCGTTGGCGGTGATGACCGAGTTCCCGTAGTCGCGGTAGTCGAGGTAGTAGAACGTCGTGCTGCTCTGGCTCGCGGGGATCGTCACGGTGGTCGTGGGCGTGGCGCCCGCCGCGTCGAGGAAGAACGAGCCCGAGCTGCTGTTGGTCGCGAGGCTCACGACGAGGGGCGAGCTGGCGTTGACCGCGGTGCCGTTCACGTCCTTGAGCGTCAGGGTGAACGCGGGCGAGACGACCCCGGAGGTCAGCGACGCGCCCGAAGGGAGCGAGAGGTGGTTGATGGAGGGGCCGCTGGAGGAGGACGCGATCTGCGTCGTTGTGAACTGGAACTGTGCGGAGGTCGCGGCGTTGCCCGAGGGGTCGGCGCTCACGACCTGGTAGAAGTACTGCATGTTGTCCGAGAGGCCCGTGAGCGTCGCGGTGTGCGAGGTGCCCGTGCCGGTGGCGGCGACCGCGGTGAAGCCGAGGCTCTGCGTGGGGCCCGCGTAGACGAGGTTCGTCGTCGCGGCCTCGTCGGTGGTCCACGCGATGGTGGCGCCCGCGGTGCTGACGCCGCTGGCGAGGACGCCCGTGATGCCGGGCGCCACGCCGTCGGTCGCCCGCGTCGAGGCGCTGGCCGCGAAGGCGTTCCCCGCGAGGTCGGAGGCGTAGCGCGGCGTCGCGGTGGAGTTGATCCACGGCAGCGCGTCGGTGGGCATCGCGGGGCTCACGGCGATCTCGGCCGCGGAGCCGTTGGAGAGGAGATGGATGCCCGAGACGGAGTAGCTGGTCCCGAGCACCTGCACCGTGAAGTCCACGGGGCTCAACGAGTCGGGCGTCGTGGGGTCCGTCATGTTGCGGACGGGCTCGGTGAAGTTCACCTGGATCGTCGTCGTGCTCGTCGTGCGCGCGGAGAGGAACGTGGGCGGCGTCGAGTCGGCGGCCTGCACGGTCGTGGGCTCCAGCGCGAGGGCGGCCCCCGCGACGCCGGTCGTCGCGCCGTTGACGACGGTGACGGAGGTGGCGGCGCCCCAGAGCGCGGGCGCGGTGTAGATGGCCTGGTCGCCCGCGACGAAGCTGTCGGCCGCGGTCTTGGACGCGCCGCTGGCGGAGACGACGCTCCACGAGCCCGCCGTGACGCCGCTGGCGACGTTGAACTGCGTCGCGGTGCCGTTCACGGTGACGGTGGCCGTGAGCGCGCTCAAGGGGATGGGCGGCCCGCCGCGGTGCTCGATCACCAGCTGGTCCGTCGCGGGGGGCGTGAACGCCTGGAGCGTCGCGTGGGAGCTGGGCTGCGGCGGGGGCAGCGTGAAGATGGTGAGCGCGAAGACGCCGGCCAGCGCGACCGCGATGGCCAGGAGAAGGATCGTGCCCACGGTCTCGGACGCGGCGTGCTGCGACCTCGCGGAGCCACGGAGCGGGGGCATCTCGACGCGAGCAGTCTGCCGCAACCATATATATGAACGGAAATGCGACGGACGGACGCCCGTTCTGCCTGCTTCGCCGGGCAAGCGGTTGTCTGTCAGGGGAGACAAACGGAGGGTTATGCCCCGCGCTCGTCCCGGAGAGGACGGTCCATGCGGCCCTTTGCTATCTCGCGCGTCCTTCCCCTGGGGGCGATGGTGGTGGCGCTCCTCGCGCCCCCGGCCGCCTCCGCGGAGGGGTCGGGCGCGCCGATCGCGACGGACTCGCCCAGCATCGCCATGGAGGTGGGCACGGCCATCCAGGTGGGCTACGAGGTCCAGTCCACGGCCGCCGGATGCGTCGCCTCGCCCGCCGCGCCCACGCTCCTCGCCTTCAGCGCGCCCCCCGGCGTCGGCGTGGGCCCCACGCCCCTCGTCCTCGCGTCGTGCGACGCGTGGGTCTTCGCCACCGTGAGCGCCAGCGCGCCCGTCACGGGCACCATCGTCGTCACGGCCTCCGACGCGCTGGGCCACGCGTACAACGCCTTCGCGGCCGTCTCCTCCATCTTCGTCCACGCGCACGGCGACACGACGCCGCCCGTCGTGAGCGTCCCGCCGCAGTACGTCGCGGAGGCCACGAGCCCCTCGGGCGCGCGCGTCGCCATCGTCGCGACGGCCAGCGACCCCGACGACACCGTCGTGTCCACGAGCTGCGCGCCGCGCCTGCCCGTCTACCCCATCGGCGTGACACCCCTTGCGTGCAGCGCGAAGGACTCCAACGGCAACGTCGGCGTCGCGTCCACGCAGGTCGTCGTCGTCGACACCACGCCCCCCTCCTTCGCCGCGCCCGGGGATGTCACGCTGGTCCCCGACGGCGCGCCCCTCGTGGGCTTCGCCGTGGCCGACGCGACGGACGTCGTGGACGTGACCGACCCGGTGCTTTGCTCGCCGGCCTCGGGCAGCGCGTTCCCCGCCGGGACCACCACCGTCTCCTGCACGTCCACCGACGCGCACGGCAACGCCGCGACGAGGACGTTCCGCGTGACCATCGTCGACAAGGTGCCACCCAGCGCGACCTCCACGCCCTTGAGGGTCGAGGCGACGGGGCCCGCGGGAGCGCAGGTCCTGGCATATGACGGCCTCCTGGCGTTCGACTTCATCGACCCCGCGCCCACGGTCACATGCCTCCCGGCGGCGGGCGCCACGTTCCCGCTGGGCAGCACCACGGTCGCGTGCGTCGCGGCCGACCGCTCGGGGAACTCCGCCGCCGTCTCGTTCCCGGTGAGCGTGGTCGACACGACGCCGCCGACGCTCGCGCTCCCCGCCCCCGCGGCCGAGGCCACGGGCCCCTCAGGCGCCGCCGTCGCGTTCTCCGCGGGCGCGTCCGATCTCGTGGACGGGACCGACCCCGTCCTCTGCTCCCCCGCCAGCGGAAGCGTCTTCCCCGTGGGCCAGACCCTCGTCTCGTGCGCGTCCACCGACGCCCACGGGAACGTGGCGAGGGGCGCGTTCCTCGTCACGGTGCGCGACTCCGCGTCTCCCGTCCTCTCGCTCCCGCCCGACGCCACCCGCGAGGCGACCGGGCCCGCGGGCGCAGCGGTCGCGTACGACGCCAGCGCCTCCGACGCGGTCGACGGCGCGCTGCCCGTGCTCTGCTCCAGCCCTTCGGGCGCGACGTTCCCGCTGGGCAGCACCACCGTCGCGTGCAGCGCCGTGGACTCCCACGGCAACGTCGTCTCGGGGAGCTTCCGCGTGGCCGTCGTCGACACCACGCCGCCCGCGCTGACGCTGCCCGCCAACGCGAGCCTCGCCGCCGCGGGCCCGCGCCCCGTGGGCTACGCCGCCTCTGCGCTGGACCTGGTGGACGGCGCCGTGACGCCCGTCTGCTCGCCCGCGCCGGGCTCCACGTTCCCCATCGGCCGCACCCTCGTCGCGTGCACGGCGACCGACGCCCACGGCAACGCGGCATCGGGCAGCTTCGCCGTGGAGATGTCACAAGCGCTTCCGCCCCGGCTCGCGCTGCCGCCGGACCTCACGCTTGAGGCCGCGGGGCCGGCGGGCGCCCCCGCGACGTACCCGGCCAGCGCCACGGACCCGCAGGACGGCCCCCTTGCGCCCTCCTGCGCGCCCGCCTCGGGCGCGACGTTCCCGCTGGGCGCCACCACGGTCGTCTGCTCCGCGATGGACAGCTACGGCCTCTCCGCCAACGGATCGTTCACCGTCACGGTGCGCGACACGACGCCGCCGACGCTCGCGCTCCCCGCGCCCATGGCGGTCTCCACCGGCGGAGCCTCCGCGAACGTCACGTTCAGCGCCGGCGCCAGCGACCTCGTCGACGGCGCGGACCCCGTCTCGTGCGCGCCCGCCAGCGGGTCCAGCTTCCTGCTGGGCGCCACCACCGTCTCCTGCTCGTCCCACGACGCGCACGGCAACGCGGCGAGCGCCGCCTTCACCGTGACCGTGACGAGGCTGGCGCCCGAGTGCGACGCGACCCTCTTCCGGCCCCCCATCGACACGCCGGGCCACGACAAGGACGGGATCAACTCGTTCAAGGCCGGCAGCACCGTCCCCGTGAAGCTCCAGGTGGACTGCCACGGGCGGGCCCCGCCCCGCGCGCCGACGCTCTTCTACGGCGGGCTCCTGCCCGACGGCAGCGTCGCGTGGGAGAAGGCCGCGCGGTCCACGAGCGGCGCGGTGGGGGACAACGCCTTCCGGCCCGCCGGCATCCAGTGGCTCTTCAACTGGGACACGTCGGGGCTCGCGGCCGACGCGTACCGGCTCCGGGTGGACGTGGGCGACGGCGCGCTCCACGCGCTGCCCCTCCAGCTCACCGGCGCCAAGGCCCGAAGCTCTTGAACTCGTGCCTCCCGGGTGGGTGGGCTCCTTCGCCAGGGTTATATAATCCTAACCCGAGGAAAGAGCGAGATTCCGCCGGCGCCCCCTGCGCCGGTCCGAGGTGACCGTGAGCGCGTCGAAGATCCCGGGCGGCTTCCGCAAGTCCGCCGCCAACGCCGTTCCCGCCCCCGCGGAGCCGCGGCTCCCCGCCGAGGAGGACGCCGCCATGGAGCGCGAGCTTTTCGGCGACGCCGCGTCCGTGGGCGTGCCGGTGGACGCGCTGGAGGAGATCCCCGAGCCCGGCAACGGCCAGGCCGCCCCGGGCGGCATCAAGGGGCTCTTCTCGCGCTTCCGCGGCGAGGACGCCTCCCAGCCGGCGGCGTTCACCGACGAGGACGTGACGCGCATCCCCGCGCCCGGCCCGCACGAGCGCGTCGTCGAGCTTCGCCCCATCCGCCCGCCCTACTCCTACGTGCGCATCCTCTACGACGAGCAGACCAACAGCCACCGCTATGAGGTCCACGAGCCGCAGATGACGGCCGAGGAGCAGGAGGCCTACGAGTTCGTCCGCGACGCGTTCCTGCGCACGTTGGACGTGGACATCGACGCGCTGGACCGCCGCGGAGCGCGCGCCTACCTCTCCGACCGCTTCGAGGCGCTCGCGCGCCGCCACAAGGTCAAGCTCTCCGCGCTCTCCCGCGCCCGCATCGCGTACTACCTGGAGCGCGACTTCCTGGGCTTCGGCCGCCTGGACGTCGCGATGCAGGACCCCAACATCGAGGACATCTCCTGCGATGGCGCGAACCTGCCCGTCTTCATCTTCCACCGCCGCTTCGAGAGCATCCGCACCAACATGCAGTTCCCCAACGACGACGCCCTCGACGCGTTCGTCATGCAGCTCGTCCAGCGCAGCGGCAAGCACATCAGCGTGGCCGAGCCCCTGGTGGACGCGACGCTCCCCGACGGGAGCCGCCTCCAGGCGTCCCTCTCCCGCGAGGTGACGACGCGCGGCAGCACGTTCACCATCCGGCGCTTCCGCAGCGACCCGCTCACCCCCACGGACCTCCTCATCTTCGAGACCATGAGCCCCGAGATGATGGCGTACTTCTGGCTCGCCGTGGAGCACGGCAGCAGCGCCATCGTCTGCGGCGGCACGGCGTCGGGCAAGACCACGACGCTGAACGCGCTCTCGCTCTTCATCCCCGCGCAGAAGAAGATCGTCAGCATCGAGGACACGCGCGAGCTGAACCTCGTCCACGAGAACTGGATCCCCGGCGTCACGCGCGCGGGCGGCGGCTCGGAGGGCGGCGGCAAGCGCGCCGGCGAGGTCGACATGTTCGACCTGCTCAAGGCCTCGCTGCGCCAGCGCCCCGAGTACATCCTGCTTGGCGAGGTGCGCGGCCCCGAGGCCTACGTGCTCTTCCAGGCCATGGCCACGGGCCACACCGTGTTCTCCACCATGCACGCCGACAGCGTGCAGAGCGCGGTCCACCGCCTGGAGTCCAAGCCCATCGAGATCCCGCGCAACATGCTCGCCTCCCTGGACATCATCGGCATCCAGGCCGACATGCGCCTGCCCGCGGGCCGCGTGCGCAAGATGCGCGAGGTCGTCGAGCTCACCGGCAGCGACCCGCGCACGGGCGAGCTGCTCACCAACCGCGCGTTCTACTGGGACGGCAACGAGGGGCGCTTCCGCTACTCGGGCGCGTCCTTCGTGCTCGGCGAGGTCGCCGAGGAGCGGCACCTCTCCGAGAAGGACCTGCGCGCAGAGTTCGAGCGCCGCGTCCGCATCCTGCTGCTCATGAAGGAGAAGAGGCTGCGCGACATCTCCACGGTCTCGCGCATCATCGCCGGCTACGCCATCGACCCGGCGCGCATGCTGCGCGAGCTGGAGGAAGCGCCCGTTGCCCCGTGAGCGCGAATCCTTCGGCGAGGCGTTCGTCCGCGTGGCCGTCTCCACCTTCGGCGCCCCCGCGCGCCGCGCCGCCGCGAGGCAGGACAAGCTCCGCTTCGCGCTGGAGCAGGCGCAGATCTCCATGCTGCCCGAGGCCTACGTCGCGCTGACGTGGCTCGCGACGGTGGTCGTCCTGGGCCTGGGCTGCGTCCTCGTCCTGGCCATCTTCGCCCTGGGCGCCGCCTCGGGGAGCCCGCCCACCGCGGCCGTCTCCGCCGTCATGGCGGTGGCGCCCGTCATGTTCGCGGGCATCACCTACGTCGCGCTCCAGGTCTACCCCGACTACCACGCGGGGGAGCGGCGCCGCCAGATCGACCGCGACCTCCCCTACGCCGTGAACTTCATCGCCGCCATGAGCAGCGCGGGCGTCGTGCCCACCGTGCTCCTGCGCGACCTCGCCCGCGAGACGACCTACGGCGAGGTGAGCAAGGAGATCCAGTGGATGATCCGCGACGTGGACCTCCTGGGCATCGACCTCGTCAGCGCCATCACGCGCGCCATCGCGCGCTCGCCCAGCCTCCGCTTCCAGGAGTTCATGCAGGGCGCCAAGACCACGATCCTCTCGGGCGGCGACCTCAAGGTCTACTTCTCCAGCAAGGCCGAGCAGTACATGGCCGAGAACCGCCGCGTGCAGCGCGAGTTCCTCGAAGGCCTCGGGGTCCTCGCGGAGTCCTACGTGACCGTCGTCATCGCGGGCCCCCTCTTCATGCTCGTCATGCTCTCCATCATGCTCGTCGTGGGGCGCTCCACGGGCTCCTCGCAGACGTTCCTCTTCCTGCTGATCTTCCTGCTGCTCCCCATGACGCACGGCGTCTTCTCGTGGGTGCTGAAGAACATGGCCCCGGAGTCGTGAGCGCGTGACGAGCCCCCCCAGCATGGCGGACCCCGACGACGAGCGCCAGCTTCACTCGGTGCCGCTGCCGCCCATGGTGCGCGACGCCGTGGAGCGCGAGCAGCAGCCCTCGCTCCCCACGGGCTCCGCGCGCATGGTCTACCTCTTTCTGGGGCTCATCCCGACGCTCCTCGTCGCCATCGTCGTCCTGGTGCGCGCGGGCGTCCTCACCAACGCCAGCAAGGGCGCGCACACGCCCTGGGACCTCTCCATCCTCTTCCTGGGCGCGGCCGCCACCATGGCGATGGCCGCCCTCGTCGCCTCGCGCACGCCCCTCCTCTACGCCCGCGCCCGCGGCCCCGGCATGGACAACAAGGCCGCCATGGCGGAGCTGGTGACGCTCCTCGTCACGATCCCCATCGCGTTCGTCGTCGCGGGGCTCTCCATCGCCGTCTGGAGCGGCGCGCTGGACGGCTTCGGCCTCTTCGCCGGCCGCCCCATGGCGCCCCCGCTCCTCGCGGGAGTGGCCATCCTCGTCGCGTGCGCGCCCACGGCCTACTTCGCCTTCCTGCGCGACCGGAAGATCCACCAGATGGAGGAGCGCTTCCCCGACTTCCTGCGCGACCTCAACGAGAGCCACAACGCCGGCATGACCATGGCGCAGGCCATCCGCGTCGCGTCGCGCGGAGACTACGGCAAGCTCAACGACGAGGTGCGGCGCATGGCGCACCAGGTGTCGTGGGGCACGCCCTTCCAGGACGCGCTCACCATGTTCTCGCAGCGCGTCGGGACGCCCCTCGTCACGCGCTCCGTCGCCCTCATGATCAAGGCCACGCAGGCGGGCGGCAACGTCAAGGACGTCCTCTTCGCGGCGGCGCGCGACGCGCGCGAGATCAAGGCCGTCGAGGCCGAGCGCCGCGCCTCCATGCTCCTCTACGTCATCGTCGTGTACGTCGCCTTCGGCGTCTTCCTCGCCGTGACCGCCGCGCTCCAGGGGCTCCTCATCCCCAGCGTGCTGGGCTCCACGCAGTCCATCGGGAGCAACCTGGGCAACGGCCTCATCGTGAGCCACGGCATGACGCTCACCGACTTCCGCTACGTCTACTTCGGCGTCGGCCTCGTGCAGGCCATCGGCAGCGGCATGGTCGCGGGCGTCATGAGCGAGGGCAACCTCCAGGCGGGGCTCAAGCACGCCTCCATCCTGGTGCTCCTCGCCATCGTGGGGCTCGGCTTCCTCTGAGGCCCATCCTTCGGTGGCGGGCCCAACGAAGCGTTCTCTGGCCCTTCACCAGGGGGCCTACCGGATGCGGCCCGCCGAGAAGGAGCCCACCACGTCGAAGGAGCGCTCGCCGAAGCGGTACTCCACCCAGCCGCGGTTCTCGGTGACGCCGATGCCGGTCACCTGGAGGAAGTTGGCGGGGCCGTCGGGGCGCACCTCGATCACGCCGTCGGAGAGGTGCTTGATGGTCTGCACCTCGGGGTCGCTGTGCATGCCCTGGTCCAGGAGCATCATGGTGGTGGCGCCCGCGCGCTTGGCCTTGCCCACGAGGACCTGGAGGAAGCGGAACGTCGTCTGCGCGTTGGTGTACGTGATGGTCGTGGAGACGCTGTCGTACACCATGCGGTGCGTGGGGTGGTCGCCGATGAGGCGCCGCTGCGCGTTGTTGACCGCCAGCGAGACGGCGTTGAGGTTCACGGGGCCGTCCACGTACTCGGCCTGCGCGAAGTCGTCCTCCGCGCCGATGCTCTTGCTGTACGTGTCGACGAACTGGATGAGCCCCTCGCGCTCGTACTCGGGGTAGGCGGGGTCAAGCTGCGCGAGCTGCTGGCGCGCGTCGCTGGTGGCCGTGCTCGTGAGCACGAGGATGCCGGGGACGCCCTGGCGCAGGCCGTGGAGGAGGAAGAGGCGCGTGAGCAGCTCCTTGCCCAGGAAGGGGGGGCCGTAGACGAGCGTCACGCTCGCGGCGGGCAGGCCCCCTTCCAGCAGGTCGTCCAGGCGCCGCACGCCGATCTCGACGCGCGGGGGAGGGGCGCCGCCGGTCGCGGTCGCGGTGGGGCGGTCGCCCGCGCGGCCGCCGGACATCACGCGGACACCCCCGCGGCGAGGATGAGGTCGACGAGCTCCTTGAGCACGCGGCGGCCGCTCTCTCGGTCCTGGCCCGAGCAGGGCACGATGCGCACGCCCCGGGGGACGGGGATCATGCGGGCGATCTCCTCGGGCGGGAGCGCGCCGGGGAGGTCCTGCTTGTTGGCGGCGATGACGCCGGGAAGCCCCTGGCGCCACGTGAGGTTCATCATCTCCGCGGCGCGCGCGAAGGAGTCGGGCTTGGTGCTGTCGATGACGACGATGACGCCCAGCGCCTGCCCCGCGACGATGCGCAGGATGGGGTCGAAGCGCGCCTGGCCGGGAGTGCCGAAGACGTCGGCCGTGAGGCCGTCCAGGGTGACGCGGCCGTGGTCCAGCGCGACGGTCGTGCCAAGCTGGTCGACGGAGACGGCGGTGTCGCTGATGGCGTGCACGAAGCTCGACTTCCCGGCGTTGTACGGACCCGTGACGACGATCTTCGGGATGAAGACGTGGACGCCGCCGGGCTTCAGCGAGCGGTAGAGGCGCGGCTTCGTGTCGACCTCGACGCGCCATCGCGCGCGCTCGACGCGGAAGTACTGCGAGATGGTGATGCGGTCCTCGACGCCCTTGAGCTGGACGACGCCGTCGAAGTCCTCCAGCATGCGCTCCACCGACGAGGGGTAGGGCCAGCGCGTGAAGAGCGACTCGGACCAGCGGAACTTCGCCATGGCGGACTGGAGGCGCGGCCAGGCGGCCTCGAACCGCTCGGCGCCCGCCTGGTCGACGAGGGTGGAGAGCGCGTCCACGACGAGCATGGCGTCGGGCGCCTCGCGCGCGGCGGCCTCCAGCACGCGCGCGAAGTCCAGGGGGTTCGACGGGTTCTGGACGACGTGCTTCGCGTTGCTGGGCTGCGCCATGTGCGCGCTGAAGGCGTCCAGGAAGGCGAGGCGCTCCTTGTGGCCGTCCGCGTCGAGGCCCAGCGCCGCCATGGCGTGGAGCACCGCCTCGGGCGCGCGGTTCGTGACCGCGTACACGACGCGCCCGCCTGCGGCGAGGTGCGCGTGCGCGCCCTGGTAGAGGAACGCCTCGGCCTCGACGCCGGGGTCGTTCACGAAGAGGAGGCTCGTGTGCTCGGGCATGGGGCAGATGAGCCGCTCCAGCTGCGGGACCCCCACCGCCTCCACCTGGGACAATCAACCACCCGCGAGGACCTTGCCCACTCCCTTGGCCGCCTCCTCGACGCGCGCGATCACCGCGGGGAGCGCGGCGTCCGTGCGCGCGGAGGCGACGAGGAGCATCTCCCGCGTCGCGCCCACGACGACGATGAGCACCTTCTCGGTGGAGGCGACGATGCTGCGCGTGGCGCCGCCGTCAAGCTCGCGCAGCGCGATCTCGGCTGCTCCCATGACGGTGGCGCTCATGGCGCTGAAGGTTTCCCTTGAGAGCTCCGTGCGGCCCGCGCTGCGCACGCAGAGGCCGTCCCTGGAGACGAGGGCCGCGCCCAGGAAGCCTTCGCCCCGGGTCAGCTCCGCCAGCAGCGCGTCGACGCGCGTCGCGTGGTCCATCAGCCGGACCGCCTCCGCGCGTTCACGTCGCGCCCTTCCAGGAGGCGCGCCTCGAAGCGGCCGGCGCCTGCGGGCGTCGCGGCGGCGCGGCAGTTGAACACCTCGCCCAGGTAGCCCGCCAGGAGGCCCGACACGAAGGCGGACGAGACCTCCGCCGCGAGGGCGGGAGGTGGGGAGTGGACGAGGACGCCCTGGCGGTGGAACCAGGACTCGATGGCGACGCCGCCCCAGCCCGAGGCGAGGGTCGTGGCCGAGAGGATCGCGACGGCGCCCTGCACCGAATCCTCGTAGCAGCGGCGCGCGACCACGTGGCGGCCGATCTCGTCGCCGGCCTGCTCGAGGGCGGGCGCCGCGAGCGCGAGGTCCTGGGGGGAGAGCCCGCGCAGGGCCGCGAGGAGGGCCTGGTCCGCCTCGTCGCCGAAGGTGGGGCGCGCCCGCTGCGCGTGGCGCACTTCCAGGATGCGCTGGACGGCCTCCCTCACGCCCTGGATGGCAAGGGGCCCGTGGGCGGCGGCGTGGGAATCCCTGACGTCGGGCACGGTGCTCCAGCCATCATGAAGTGGCCTAGTATTAAAGTCGTGGGAGTTGGCGCAGAAGGGCGGTGAGGCGAAGGCTATCGCCGCGGACGCGGCGCGACCCTTTATCCACGAAGAATCCCAAGGCCGGGCGGTGACGACGTCGCAGGCGGTCGAGGAGAAGGTCTTCGCCGCGGAGCAGGGGCTCGCAGGCCTCCGGCTTGCGATCATCGTCCTCAACTCCCTCGTCTACGCCTTCCTCCTGGACAAGGCGGGCACGATCCGGCCGCTGGCCTACGGCGTCATCGTCACGGCCAACGTCTACGGCATCGCCGTCGTGGCGTTCCAGCCCTACCGGCGCTTCCCAGTCCTCCTCTCCAGCTACTTCACCACGGCGCTGGACGCCATCTTCATCACCATCTGGCTCGTGGCGACGGGCGGCCTGGGCTCGGTCTTCTACCCGCTCTGGCTCGTGAGCGTCACCGCGGTCGCGTTCCGCTACGGGCTGGCCGAGACGGTGACCGCCGCGGCCGTCTACGTCGCCAGCGACCTCGCCATGGTCGTCCTCTCGGGCCAGGTCCCCGGCCACGCGGCGCTGGTCGTCGTGCGCGAGGCGTACCTCGTCTTCGTCGCCGCGGCGGGCGCCCTCTTCGCGCGCGAGAGCGTGAAGCAGACCGAGGAGGCCATCGAGATGCGCCGCCTCGCCGAGGCGTTGCGCGAGAGCGAGGAGCGCCTGCAACGCCTCTCCGACGCGGCCTTCGAGGGCATCGCCATCCACGACGGGAGCGGGCTCATCGTGGAGTCCAACGCGGCCTTCGCGCGCCTCTTCGGCTACGCACCCCCCGAGGTCGCGGGCCGGAGCGCCTTCGACCTCGTGGACCCCGACGACCACGTCCTCGTGCGCGACCGGCTGCTCCGGCCCCAGGACGAGCCCTATGAGGTGCGCGGCCGCCGCAAGGACGGGTCGCGCTTCGACCTGGAGATCACGGCGCGCGACTTCCCCTACGAGGGGCGCGCCATGCGCGTCGTCGCCGTGCGCGACGTGACCGAGCGCAAGCGCGCCGAGCGGGCGCTCCTGGAGAAGGCCGCGCTCCAGGCCACCAACGACCGCCTGCGCGAGATCGACGCCATGAAGACGCAGTTCATCAACAACGCCGCGCACGAGCTTGGCACGCCGCTCACGCCCATCAAGCTCCAGGCCCACCTGCTGCGCTCCGACGCCGCGCTCACCGCCAAGCAGCGCCGCAGCGTGGACGTGCTCAACCGCAACGTGGACCACCTCAGCCTCATGGTGCGCGACCTGCTGGACGCCTCGCGCCTCCAGGCGGGGCGGCTCTCCCTGGAGCCCCGGCCGGTGGACGTCGCTCGGCTCGTCGAGGAGGCCGCGGAGAGCTTCGCCGAAGCGGCCCGGCAGGCGGGCGTCGACCTGCGTGCCCGCGCCGAGGGGCCCCTGGTGGTCAAGGCCGACGCGCCCCGCGTGACGCAGGTGCTCCTCAACCTCGTGGGCAACGCGCTGAAGTTCACGCCCGCGGGCGGCTCCATCGAGGTGAGCGCCCAGCGGGAGGGGGACGAGGTGGTCCTCCGCGTGCGCGACACCGGCGCGGGGCTCTCCGAGGACCAGATCGAGCGCCTCTTCCGCCCCTTCAGCCAGGTGCACGACCGCACCGGCCTCTCCCACGGCGGGACGGGCCTGGGCCTCTTCATCAGCCGCGGCATCGTCGAGCAGCACGGCGGCCGCATCTGGGCCTCCTCCGAGGGGCCCGGGCTCGGGAGCACGTTCGGCTTCGCTTTGCCCTCCGCTGGCTAGGCTCCTTGGTCAGGGGTCCAAAGAACGCGACGGGCGCTCTTCGCGCCCGTCGCGTTCTTTGGACCCGCAAGACCCGGGAGATATCAAGCCGAGTCGAGCCGGCGCCGGATGAGGTCCATGGAGCGCGCGAAGGAGCGGCTCCGCAGCTCGGCGGCGCGCTGCTCCTGCAAAAGGGAGCGCACGACCTCCAGGACCTTCTCGGCCTCGAAGGGCTTGGTGAAGAAGTTCTCCACGTTGGCGTCGTTGATGGCGCGGATGGCGATCTCCAGGTCGGGGAAGGCCGTGACGAGGATGCGGGGGACGGAGGGGCCCTTCTTCGCCGCGCGGGCGAGAAACTCCAGGCCGTTCATGCCGGGCATCTTGTAGTCGGTGATGATGAGGTCCACCGTCTCGCGCTCCAGCACGTCCAGGCCGTCGGCGCCGGAGGCCGCCGTGACGACCTCCACCTCCTCCAGGCAGGTCTCGAAAAGCGCCTTGAGGGACTCGCGGATGTCCTCCTCGTCGTCCACGACGAGGATGCGCTGCGCTCGGGCTGGGGCGTCCGGGCGCGGCTCGGCGGGCTCCACGGAGGGAAATGAGGCGTCCAGCCCAAGAAGGGTTTGGTTTCTCCCGCGGGAAGGGCAACACAGGAAATCGCGGATGGTTCAAATACCGGGCTGCAAAAGAGGCAGGGCGTCATGCGCGAGGCTCCCGCGGATACCGTCCAGCTCATCGCTGGCCTTCTCTCCCACATGAAGCAGATCGTGGGGGACGGTGCCGCCTACGCCATGCTCCACTACGGCGCGATGGAGGAGGGCAAGCGCTTCGGGGCGGCCGAGGCGAACAAGGGTCTCCCCGGCGTGCTGGAGCGCATCGACGCGATCCTCATGCACAAGTCCGAGATCGTGGAGGACTCGGAGGCCCTCGTCACGGTCCGCATCCACTCCTCGCAGCTCCTGGGCACCGGCCAGCGGGCCGTCCACGGCATCGTCCTGGGCCTGGTCGAAGGCGCGGTGACGAGCACCCGGAAGGCGCGTTACAAGGGCACCGTGGTGCAGGCGGCCACTCCCGGCGAGATCACGCTGGAGCTGCGGAGGGAAGGGTGACCTCAGTGGGCGCCAACGGCCTCACGGTCTCGACGTTCTCCACGGGCGTCCCCAACCTCGACTCCCTCCTGGGCGGCGGGCTCCCGGCGAACACGCTGAACATCCTGGCGGGCGAGCCCGGCACAGGCAAGACCATCCTCGCGCAGCAGGCGATGTTCCACTACGTCAAGGAGCACCCGGACGCCCGCGTGCTCTACCTCACGACGCTCTCCGAGCCGGCGATGAAGGTCATCCGCTATCTCCAGAGCTTCGAGTTCTACGACCCGGACGCCTTCGGAACGCGCGTCGTCTACCGCGACGTGGGCGGCTTCCTGCGCGAGCACCCGACGCGCGAGCTCCTGGAGGAGATCGTGCGCCTCGTGGAGGAGTACAACCCCGCGCTCCTCTGCATCGACTCGTTCAAGGCGATCCGCGACCTCATGCCCAACTCCGAGGAGTTCCGCCGCTTCTGCTACGACCTCTCGGTGCGGCTCTCCAGCGCCGCGTGCACGACGCTCCTCCTGGGCGAGTACGAGGACGTGGACTCCGCGGACGGCGCCGAGTTCGCGGTGGCGGACGGCATCGTGCAGATGCGCCGCGGCACGCTGAACGGCGAGCCCCAGCGCATGATCCGCGTGAAGAAGATGCGCGGCCAGCCCATGAACATGGGCGAGTTCCCCTTCGCCATCTCCAGCGCGGGCATCCACGTCTACACGCCCGCGCTCCTCATCGACCAGATGCCGGCCCTGAAGGAGGAGGTCGAGCGGATCGCCACGGGCGTCCCCGGCCTCGACGACCTCCTGCACGGCGGGCTCCAGCGCGGCCGCAGCGTGATGCTCTCGGGCGTCTCGGGCAGCGGCAAGACGACGCTCGCGCTCCAGTTCCTCATCGAAGGCGCGAAGCGCGGCGAGCGCGGCATCCTCTACTCCTTCGAGGAGACCGAGGAGCGCCTCGTGGCCCTGGCGACGCGCTTCGGCTGGGACCTGAAGCCCTACCTCGCCTCCGGGCTCATCCGCCTCATCGCGCGCCCCCTGACCGAGGTGCGCGTGGACATGGACCTGGAGCGGATGGCCACCGAGGTCGAGCGCCTGCGCCCGCAGCGCGTCGTCATGGACTCCTTCAGCGTCTTCCTCCACAAGATCGACGACCACGCGATGCAGCGCGACGTCGCGTTCCAGGTCGCGCGCATGATCGCCCGCGGCGGCGCCATCGCGCTGCTCATCAGCGACATCCCCAGCCACGAGCCCAACCGCGTCAGCCGCTTCGGCGTGGAGGAGACCGTCGTCGACGGCACCATCGTCCTCTCCACCGAGCTTCGCGCGGGCAAGCGCGTGCGCTACATCGAGGTCTACAAGATGCGGGCGGTCGACCACGTGCGTGGCCGCCACCGCATGGAGATCGGCGAGGGGGGCATCCGCGTCTTCTACCGCGCGCCCGAGCACGGCGACGCGGGAAGCTCCGCCGTCATCTCGTACTCGCCCATGGAGGGCATCGTCGACGCCGACGTGCCCTACGACCACTCGTGGCTCGTGCGCGGCGGGCCCGGCTCAGGCAAGTCGGTCTGGGCCGTGCAGTTCGCCGTGGAGCGCCTGCGCAGCGGCGAGGCCGTCCTCTTCGTCGCGACCGAGGCGGGCAGCCGCACCATCCTCTCCAGCATGGAGCGGCTCGGCCTCCTCACCGAGCCCTACCTTGAGGCGGGCCAGCTAGTCGTCAAGAGCGCGGAGGACGACCCCGAGCTTGACATCGACGATCCCGAGAGCTTCTTCAACACGATCACGCTCTGGCTGGACGCGATGCCCAAGCCCTGCGCGCGCATCCTCGACAGCCTCACGCCCCTCATGGTGGGCATGACGCCCGACGAGTTCAAGGCCATGCTGACGAAGCGGCGCCTCTTCGCGCGCAACGACGTGTCCCTGCTCGACACGGTCATGGCGTCCTCCGACCAGCTCCAGCCCTACCTGACGAACCACTTCGACGTGGTGATCGACCTCTACACGCCCGACTGGGGCGACCTGCGCGGCGCCGACGACCGCGGCCGGCCGGTGATGCGCGTCGTCAAGGCGCGCGGCGTCCGCGTGGACACCCGGCCCTACCCGTTCCGCATCTCCAAGGAGGGCGGCGTCGTCGTGCAGAAGGATTTCTACGGCGCAAGGAGCTGAGGGGCCATGGCGGAGCGCGCCGGTCCCCGGAAGGACGTCTTCCAGGCGGCCCTGGAGAGGGGAGCCCACGGCATCGCCGTGCTCGACCTCGACGCGCGCTTCGTCGACGCGAACCCGGCGTACTGCAAGCTCGTGGGCCGGACGCTGGACGAGCTTCGCGGCATGAGATATCAGGACCTCCGCCGCCCCGCGGAGCGGGCCGAGACGGAGGAGAAGCTCCGCCGGCTCAAGAGCGGCGACCAGCCCGCCGTCCACGTCGAGCGCGACTACGTGCGCCCCGACGGCGGCGTCGTCTGGGCCGACGTCACGATCTACCTCGCGCACGGCGACCCCGGCGAGCCCGACCGCATCGTGGTCCTCGCGCTGGACGTCACGGACCGCAGGCGCGCGCAGGAGGAGATCGACCGCCTGCGCCGCCAGAACGACCTCATCCTCAACGCGGTCACGGAGGGCGTCCTGGGCGTCGACGCCGCGGGCCGCATCACGTTCGTCAACGAGGCCGGCGCGCGCCTCCTGGGCTACAAGGCCTCCGAGATGGTGGGCAAGGAGCGGCACGCGCTCCTGCACCACTCCCGCGCGGAGGGCGTGCCCTACCCCGACTCGCGCTGCCCCATCAGCGCCACGCTCGCGGACGGCAGCGTGCACCACGCCAGCGGCGAGGTCTTCTGGCGCAAGGACGGCCGCCCGGTCCCCGTGGACTACACCAGCGCGCCCATCCGCGAGGAGGGCCGCCTCGTGGGCGCCGCCATCATCTTCGCCGACGTGAGCGAGCGCGCGCACGCCGAGGCCATCGCGAAACGCGCCAACCAGCGCATCCTGGAGATCTACGAGCGCATCCCCGAGGCGTTCTTTGTCCTCGACCGCGAGTTCCGGCTTCTTTACATGAACCCCATCGCGGAGCGCATGCGGCACACGCCCAAGGAGAGCGTGATGGGGAAGGTCCTCTGGGACGCGTTCCCCGACCTCAAGGGGACGAAGTTCGACACCGAGTACCACCGCGCCATGAAGGACATGACGCCCGTCACGGTGGAGGAGCACTACCCGCGCATGGGCATGTGGTTCGAGGCCACCGCGTACCCCACCGAGGAGGGGCTCTCCATCTTCTTCCGCGACATCACGCTGCGCAAGCGGCTGGAGGAGGAGTCCAAGGCCGCGTCCATCTCGCGCCCCCTCGTGCGCAAGATCGTGCAGGACCTCGTGGAGACCGGCGGCGTCGCGCACCAGATCCTCCAGCAGGTGGGGCGCAAGCTCGCCGCCGAGAACCCCGCGGAGAGCGTCGCGGCGTACCTCAAGTCGTACACCGACATGGGCCTGGGCAAGGTGGAGATCGAGAAGGAGGAGGGCCAGCGCTACGCCTTCTCCGGCACCGACCTCCTGGAGAAGCGCCCCGGCAGCCGCGTCGCGACGTGCTCGTTCACGCTGGGCTACCTCAGCGAGGCCGTGAGCCGCCAGAACGGGAGCGAGCCCACGCTGGGCACGGAGATCGAATGCCAGTCGCGCGGCGCCCCGCACTGCCGCTTCATCGTCCAGGTCAAGAAGCCCGAGGAGGGCCTGGCCCGCCGCGTGAAGGAGCTGGTCTGAGATGGCGGTCGACGCGCTCTCGGGGATCAAGCTCGCCCTCTCGGCGGCCAGCGCGGGCGTGTACGCCTACGTCGGCGTCCGCCTCTGGAGCCGCCGCGTCGAGGGGCCCGGCCGGCTGGCGGCCAAGCTCTTCGCCGCGTGGTGGGTCCTCCTGGGCGCCGTGAGCGCCCTCACCGTGGGGCTCGGCCTCTTCGCCGCCGCGGGCGTCGCGGACCTCGCGCTCTACCTCACCCTCATCGAGATCGAGTTCCTCATCCTCTGCGTCGCGCTCTGGGCGCTCCTCTACTACCTCGTGTACGTGCTTACCGGCAGCCGCCGTGCCGTGGCGCCCCTCGCGGCGTTCTACGCCCTCTTCTACGTCTGGATCCTCTACCTCATCACGTCGGCCCACCCGCAGGGCGTGAAGATCGTGGGCCTGAGCTATCAGCTCGACCCGCAGCCCGACGCGTCGCCCGTCGTCACCACCGCCCTCCTCGCGCTCCTCCTGGGGCCCGTCCTCCTGGGCGCCCTGGGCTACTTCCGCCTCTACTTCCGCGTGGAGGGCCGCACGCAGCGCTACCGCATCGGCCTCATC
Source organism: Pseudomonadota bacterium (assembly GCA_021325135.1). Taxonomy (GTDB): domain Archaea; phylum Thermoplasmatota; class SW-10-69-26; order JACQPN01; family JAJPHT01; genus JAJPHT01. The sequence continues at coordinate 39,277 of JAJPHT010000012.1, forward strand.
GCGATCACCCTCTTCGCCTGGTTCGGCTCCTCGGGGGCCGCCGCCGTCGCGGGGTTCAACGACGAGGCGTGGTGGGGCGTCGTCAACAGCCTCCTGGGCCTCGCCGCCGCCGTCTCCATCTTCTTCGCCTACCAGCCCCCCGCCTACGTCCGGCGCCGCTGGGGCATCGCGGCGGTGGGCGAGGAGACGCGGGCGTAGGGCCCCAGGCGCTCGTGCGAGAACCCATAAGCCGGGCGCGGGCCCCTGGCGCCGCCCGTGCGCTACGACGTCGTCATCGTGGGCGGGGGGCCGGCGGGCATCCACGCCGCGCTCAAGGCGGCTGTCCTCCAGCACACGGCGCTCCTCGTGGACAAGGGCGCGGAGTTCTCCCGCGTCTCCCAGGCGCAGGCCATCGCGAACGTGCCCTTCGCGCCGGGCGTCTCGGGGCCCGATCTGCTGCGCGCGGGCCGGCGCGACCTGGACGAGTTCACGCGCCTGAGCGGCCGCAGGCTCGTGGACGTGGCGGAGCGCACGGAGGCCGTGGACGCGGTCCGCGACGAGGAGGGGTTCCGCGTGCGCCTGCGCGACGCCTCGGGCGCGGAGCGCGACGCGCACGGACGCGCGCTGGTGCTCGCGACGGGCGTCGTGGACCGCAAGCCGGGCATCGACCGCTTCCACGAGGCGGGCCACCGCGTGCTCGCCCCCTACGTGCGCGGCGGCCAGGTGGGCTACTGCGTCCTCTGCGAGGGCTGGCGCCTGGAGGGGAAGCGCGTCGCGGTGGTGGGCCGGGGCGATGAGACGCGCGAGATCGCGCACGACCTCGCGAGCCACTTCGGCGCGGCCGTGACGCGCCTGGCGCCGGAGGAGGTCGCCGCGCTGCGGGACGAGCAGGGCGTCCTCGTCGTCGAACTGCGCGACGGGAGCGAGGAGAGGTTCGACCACGCGCTCTTCCACGCGGGCTGGTACCAGGTGAACAACGCGCTCGCCGTGGGGCTCGGCGCGGCGGTGGACCCCGAAGGGTTCGTGCGCACCAGCGCAGACTGCGAGGCCCTGGACGCCTCGGGGCGCGTGCTGCCGGGCCTCTTCGCCATCGGCGACGTGCGCGACGGCTCGTGGAAGCAGGTGCCCCTTGCCTGGGCGGACGCGGAGCGGGCGATCATCAAGGCCTACGCCGCCCGCCTGCCCGACCCGCATCCACGTTCCCGCCACAACGCGGATCGCGCCCGGACGCCTCACCCTTTCCTCATGCCGGACGCCGACGAAGAGCCCCCGCGCCGCCACGGCGGGCCGCCCGAAGGGGGATCGAGCACCCTCGCGCAGCGCGACGCCAGCGGCGAGGTCGAGGAGAAGGACCTCAAGCCCGGCGAGCGCCGGCGCGGCGGCGAGCGCCTCCAGAGGTAGCCTCGCGGGAGTAGTTCCGGTGGGCCCCGCGGAATGCCCACGCTCACGCCAGCGGAAGCGCTCCCATGCCCAACGCCCTCGTGACGGCCGACCAGAAGACGTGGGAGGAGTATCGCCTCTACCAGCGCGACCTGCTGCAGCAGTGCTTCGAGGACGCGCACCTGATCCTGAAGCGCATGCACTCGCTCCACCCCGAGGAGGAGCTTCGCCTCGTGGTCCAGCTCCTCTTCGAGAAGCGCTGCCAGCCGTGGAAGTTCTACCGCGACGAGGCCCGCGCGCTCGTGCGACGCTGAGCCTCCGCCATCGCCGCCAGCGCGGGGTCCACCCGCGGCGCGATCTCGGCCACCGTGCGCTTCGCCTCCTCGTCCCCCTCCAAGGCCTTCGCGCGCAGCGCCTGGAACGCCTCCGAGAGGCGCGTGAGGTCGTCGTCCTCCATGTCCTCCACGTCGATGAGCCGGTTGCTCGCGCCCTCGACGGCCGCGATGAGCTCGTCGAGCTTCAGGTGCAGCGCCTTCGTGTCGCGGTTCTGCGAGTGCTGGATGAGGAACACCATGAGGAACGTCACGATGGTCGTGCCCGTGTTGATGACGAGCTGCCACGTGTCGCTGAAGCGGAAGATCGGCCCCGTGAGCGCCCAGACGACGATCACGAGAAGCGCCCCGAGGAAGGCCCACACGCTGCCCGAGGCCTCCACGGTCCAGCGCGCGGTCTTGCCCCACCAGGCGCGGAAGCCGCGCGCACGGCGGGGGGCATTGGGCTCGGTCATCGCGCCGACGAGAGCGCCTGCGGCCAGGGGCATGCTCCGCGAGCAGGAAGACGGCGCGCCTATGCGTTCTCGCCGCTTTGTCGCTACCGCAGCCCGCGACCCTTCAGGGACGCCGCGTAGCCGCGCACGAACTCCGCCTGGCCGTTCCACGTCATGACGTCCCGCGCGGGGGGCACCTTGGACCAGTAGAACGAGAGCGCCCGCTCCGCGCTCCAGCCCCGCTTCGCCACGAGGGCGCACGCGATGGCGCTCCCCGTGCGCCCCCATCCCGCCTTGCAGTGGACCAGCGCAGAGACGTCGTCGGGCAGCGCGAGGTAGTCCGCGAGGAAGGCGTCCATCTGCGCGGGCGAGGGCGGCGCGTCGTCCGTCCAGAAGTGCGGCCGCCAGTCGAACGTGGAGGCGCGCTGCGCGGGGATCGCCTCCTCCATGCTGTAGATGACGCGGATGCCCGCGTCGCGCAGCGCCCGGAAGTGCTGCTCCTTGTACGGCAGCGGCGAGCGGTGGAGGTTCCCCTCGATGGGCGTGAGGCCACCAAGCTCGTCGAACCAGGCGTCCAGGGGCACGCTTCCGCGATCGGCTTGGCTCTGACTTCAGGCTTTGCTCGGTGTCTGTCTCTCTGGTCAAGGGTCCAAAGAACGCGACGAGCGCGAAGAGCGCAAAGGACGCGATGAAAGGAGACTTTGCGACCTTGGCGCTCTTTGCGCTCGTCGCGTTCTTTGGACCCTTGACCAGGGGATGGACTGCCTTGGTTCGGCTAAGGGGGAGCCCCAGGTTCGCGGTCCGCGCCCTGGACCACGCCCACGGCGACGTCCTTCAGGCCCACGCCCTTGCCGCGCCACTTCTTGTCCTTGATGCCCTGCTTCAATTCGCCGAAGGCGTCCTGGAGGCCTTCGCGGATGATCTGGTTGAGCTCGGGGCCGGTGAGGGCCGCGTGGACGGCGTCCACCATCTCCTCGCGCGTCTCGTCGACCCACTTCTCCACGACGCCGAAGCGCGTGATCGTCTGGAGCTTGGGCGAGGCCTCGATGGCACGGTCCACCGCCTTCTCGATGAGGTCGCGCCGCTCGTCGAGGCGCTTGCCGATGGCGGCGGCGTAGTCGCGGCTCGTGACCGCGTCCTCCAGCACGATGGCGAGGCGCATCAGCAGGGGGTCGGTCAGCTCCTCGATGAGCATGTAGCGGTAGCGCTCGAAGAGGCCGCGCAGCACGCGGGCCCCGAACGCGCGGTCCAGCGCCTCGCCCGTGCGCAGCACGATGATGATGACCTGCACCACGATGTAGAAGCGCGCCGGCACGAGGACGGGGATCGTGAGGGGCAGGACGCCGAAGGCGTAGATCCAGTAGCGGCGCAGCCACCGCAGCGGCGCCTCCACGATGAGGACCTTGAAGACGAACGCGCCGCCGTAGAGCGCGACGAGGGTGAGGTCGATGATCCTCAGGCCGCTCTCCTCGTCCGCGGGGAGCGCGTGCGTGCGGTCCAGCAGGAACACGAAGAGGCTCGTGAACGCGAGGACGAGGATCGCGACGTCGAGGAAGTAGAGGTTCTCGCGCAGCCGCAGGCGCGTCTCCGTGGGGGTGCCCCGGGGGGCCATGCGCCCCCATCGGCGGGCCCTGCGTTTCGGGCTTCCGATTCCGCTCCTGCCGCTCCCCGGGGCGATCTCCACGCCGTCGGGGGGACTCCGTCCCCCAAACCCCCTGGTTCGTGGCGCTCGCTGCGTCCAGAGGTGACAGACGGGCAATCTCCGGTGTGGAGACGCAAGACCTGTTTCCCAAGCCTTCAAGGGCCGAGGGGGGATGCTCGCCCGTGGAGCCCGCGAAGCCGGACGTGAAGCCCTACCTCGCGCTGGGCGCCGCGCTGCTCCTCCTGGGCGCGGCGCTCCTCGTCCCCGCCTCGCGGGCGTGGCTCGCGGACAACGTGGGCGCGCCGCTCCAGGGGCAGGCCGACCCGGAGAGCGGCGCGCGCGTGGGCTACAGCGCGGGCGGGCTCGCGTTCTGGGCGGCGCTGGGCGCGGCGTTCGCGTGGGCCGCCTACGACCTCCTCTTCCGGCGCCTGGGGCTGCGCCCCGACGCGGGCTTCTTCACCGTGCTGGCGCCCTTCCTCCTCTTCGGGCCGCTGCTGCACGCGCTCCTCGCGGTGGGCATCCTGCCCCACGCCACGCCCCTGGCGTACCTCGCGGCGGAGCCCGTCATCTACCTCACCACCGCGGCGCTGGCGCTGGTGGCGCTCCTCGTGGGGCGCGCGACGCGCCGCGAGCTTGCCCTGGTCCTGGGCGTCGCGCTGCTGCTGCCCCTGCTCGCGGCCGCCGCGCTGCACACCGCGGGCGGGAACGCCATCCGCGTGCTGGTCATCCTCGGCCTCGCCCTCGTGCCCGCCCTCGCGTTGGGCTGGGCCTACGCGCGCTGGCGCAAGGACGTGCCCTTCGTGGCCGCCGCGCTCGTCGTGGGCGCGCACGCGCTGGACGGCGGCACGACGTGGATGGTGCTGCGCGACCCCTTCGGCCTGGGCTTCCGCAGCTTCGGCGAGAAGAACCCCGTGAGCCAGATGCTCGTGGAGCTCTCGGACGGCTGGCCCTACTTCGTCGTGAAGCTCGCGCTGCCCCTCGTGCTCCTGGCCCTCGTGCGCCCCGAGGAGGACGAGAAGGACGTGCATGCCTTCCTCCTCCTGGCGGTCTTCGTCCTGGGATGGGGCCCGGGCATGGCGAACCTCCTCCAGGTGCTCCTGGCGTAGTGCTATCGCCGCGTCGATTCGGTCGTCGCTTCCGCGTATCGGGCCAAATCAGGAGGGGGCGAGGCCGTCCGCTCCGATCTGAGGGCGGCGATTAGCGCGTGAAGCAGCCAGACTGCGAGCGCCAGGAGTGCGGTGGCCGCGACCACCGTGACCCACCGGCCAGGACCTTCGGGCCCAAGAAGGAGCAGGGCAAGGCTCGCGCTGATGAGGAACACGTCCAGCCCGACGAGCCGCTCTGCGAGCCCCATGCTTCCCCTCACGCGGGCGTGCCGCGCTCCACGTCCACGACGGCTTTTGTCTCGGAGATGGGCGTCCAGAGCATGCGCTCGCCCCCTTTGAGGCGCATGACGCGCAGCACGTCGTCCGGAAGATAGAGGCCCAAGCGTGTGCCGCTGAGCTTGGAGAGCTTGATCGCATAGTTCGCCCGCATCGGTGACTCCAGCGTCCGACGCGCCAAGGCTTCGCTCGCCGCGTCGAGGCGCTGGGCTCCGCACGCGACGCAACGGTGCCCCCGCAAATTCGCGACGACGACGCGCTCTCCCGGCGTCGCTCGTTCCTCTACGAGGTCGGTCCGCGCCTCCCAGGCTGTGGCGCCGCACTCGCAGCGGTTGGTGGGGAGAATGTGGCCAAGCTCGACACCGAGGTTCATGCTGCCGTGGATGAGCGCGTTACGAACGGCGCCAATCTCCGCGAGGAGGCTGGCATCAGCCCCGTGGAAGGAGATTCCATTTCCCAGCCGTATGGCCGAATCGGCGGCGCTTACTTGCCGCCAGGTGTTCGCTGCATCCTCGATGGTGACCTCTGCGTTCGTTGCATTCTCCCATTCATTCTGAAGCGGGCGGATGCGGCCGCGGGAGAACTTGGGCATGAGACGTACCTTGTACGTCATAAAAACGTCTGATCTATTTGAGCCTTCTGGAACCGAGGGCTCCTAAGTGGGGGCGGCGCTGGAGCCTCGGATTGCCGATGCTACCCGAGATCGTGCTGGCCAGCGCGAGCCCCCGGCGCGCGAAGCTCCTCGGGGAGGCGGGATATCGTTTCCGCGTCTGGGCGACGCACGCCGACGAGTCGGTGGAGGAGGGCACGGCCCCCGCGCTCGCGGCGGTGGAGCTTGCCGTGCGCAAGGCGATGGCCGTCCCCGAGGCGCGAAGCTGGGTGCTGGCGGCCGACACCGTGATCGACCTCGACGGCGCGATCCTGGGCAAGCCCCGCGACCGCGCCGACGCGCGGCGCATCCTGGGATTGCTATCAGGGCGCGAGCACTGGGTGGCCACCGGCGTCGCGCTGCGCGCCCCCGGCGAAGGCGTGCTCACGGGGCTCGCGCAGACCAAGGTGGCGTTCCGCGCGCTCTCGCCCCGGGAGATCGAGGACTACGTCGCCACGGGCGAGCCCCTGGACAAGGCGGGCGCCTACGCCATCCAGGGGGGCGCGGCGCGCTTCGTGGCGCGCGTGGACGGGCCCCTGGACAACGTCATCGGGCTGCCCATGGACGTCGTGCGCCGCCTGCTCGTCGAGGCCGGTTGGCCGGGTCGGGCGCGTGGATGAGGGCCGCGACCTGCGGGTCACGGCTTATCCACACGCTGCGGCGCGTGGATGAGGCCGTTCTTCGCGCGGTAGCGCCGCACTCCGCTGGCGAGGAAGAGGGTGCCGCCCGCGCTGGCCGCGCCCGCGACGAGGGGCGGCACGAGGAGCACGACCCACACCTCGGATGTCGAGGGGAGGTCGCCCTGCGCCAGGAGGACCGCGATAGGGGTCGCGAAGAAGGCGAAGACGGAGAGGAACCCGCCCAGGCCGCCCACCAGGGTCGAGTAGTCCTTCCCGCGGCGGTAGAGCTGCACGGCGAGGCCGCTGGCGAGGAAGATCGCGCCGAAGAGCGTGGCCGAGAACGCGGCGGGCGTGAAGCCCCCCGTGAGCACCACGGCGGCGCCGGCCGAGGCGCCCAGGACCGTGAGCCCCGCGACGCTGCCGAGGGCCCAGAGGGTCGACTCGTCCATGGGGGAGGGGTCTCCGGCGCTTCCTACTAGAAGGTGGCGGAAAGGCCGGACGTGGCGCCGCCAGGTTCAAGGCCCCCGGCGCGTGAGGCCCCTCCCATGGCGGACGACCTCCTGAGGCCCCTCACGCTGGGCAACGTCCGCCTGCCCAACAATCTCGTCCTCTCCCCCATGGCGGGCTTCTCGGACCTGCCCTTCCGCGTCCTCTGCCGCCAGCACGGCGCAGGGCTCGTGTGCAGCGAGATGGTGAGCGCCACCAGCGTGCTGCGCGAGGTGCCGCACACGCTCCAGCGCATGAAGACGCTGGAGGCCGAGACGCCCATGAGCATCCAGCTCTTCGGGACGGACTTCGACGCCGTGCGCCAGGCCGCGGCCGACCTGGACAAGCGCTGCGCCATCGTGGGGTTCAACATGGGCTGCCCCGCGCACCAGATCCAGCGCCAGGGGTGCGGCGCCGCCATGCTGGACACGCCCGAGCTTGCGCTGCGGATGGTGGAGGCCGTGCAGGAGGGCACCGACAAGCCGCTCCTCGTGAAGATCCGCCTGGGCAACCGCGAGCGGCGCGACAGCGTGGCGTTCGTGCGCGCGCTGGAGGCGGCCGGCGCCGCGGGCGTCATCGTCCATGGCCGCACCGCCGCCATGGGCTACTCGGGGCGCAGCGACTGGGAGGAGATCGCCCGCATCAAGGCCGCCGTGGGCATCCCGGTCATCGGCAACGGCGACGTCGTGGACGGCCCCTCCGCGGAGCGCGCGCTGCGCACGGGCGTCGACGGCCTTGCCCTGGGCCGCGCCACCCTGGGCAACCCCCGCGTCTTCCGCGAGATCGCCCACTTCCTCGCCACCGGCGAGAGGCTGCCCCCCGCCAGCGCGCAGGAGCGGCTGGAGGACTTCGAGGCCTACGTCGCCATGGCGGCGGCCGTGGGCGTCGACGCCGTGCAGGTCCGGGAACAGGCCCAGCAGTTCACCCGCGGGCTGCGCGGCGGGGCCGACCTCCGGCGCGGGTTCACCGGGAACGTCCCCCTGGGGGAGATCCTTGCTCGATTCCGGGCGTTCGCGACCGGTCCGCGAAACGACCCCCTCCCGTCGGAGAACATCGTCACGGCAAGGCTTTAGTAGGGCGAGGGGGTCGCGAACGTCCATGGTGGCTGCTCGAACGCTCTTCGTGGCCTTGGCGATCCTCTCCGTGGGTCTCGCGGGCTGCATCGGAGCGAAGAACGGTGGAAAGGCCGACGTCAAGCTGGGCAACGTCACGAAGACCGACACGTTCACGACGCCCCCCGACGGCCGATCCGGCAACATCTCCGCGTTCAGCGAGACGAACAAGACGGAGACGGGCGCCGGCGGCATCGCGCACACCCACGACCTGTGGGCCGGCCGCAGCCGCGTCACCATCTTCCAGGGCCGCGTCAGCATGGACCCCACGCCGAACGACCAGAACCAGGCCACCACCTCGTTCCACATCGCGCAGCCCGGCCTCGTCTACGAAGGCACCGGCTCGGTGGAGGTCAGCATCAGCGACCCCCAGCGCAAGGTGTGCGAAGGCGCCTTCAACCTCGACGGCGGCCCCGTGTGCAGCGACCGCGTGCCCGGCGCGCCCGCCCAGGCGCCCCAGGCCCCCGACCCCACGGGCGGCGGCACCCAGTTCATGCTCAAGTACGAGCACGCCTCGTCGAGCACCTACCTCGACGCCGGCTCGCTGACCTTCGGCAAGCCCACCGTCATCAAGATCACCGACCCCAAGCAGACGGACATGCCGCACTCCACGGCGTCCCTCTGGCAGTTCCAGATCATCTCGCCCAACGCGTATGACAACACGCTGACCTTCGTCGTCAAGGTGGACATCGTCCGCAACCCGGACTTCTCCATCCCGCTCTGGCCGGCGCACCCCAACTTCTACGCCGACAAGCACACGCGCGACATCTTCGATGGCACCGCCATCTCCGTGGGCACGGGCACGCAGAGCCCCACCGCCCCCAAGGAAGCGGGCCCCGTCACGCCGCAGCGCCTCATCAGCTACGGCACGCGCTCGCTCTACGTCTGGGCCAACATCACGGACGTCACGGCCCCCAACCCGGCCACGGCGCCCACGACCTGGTTCCTCCACCACCTCAACGCGACGGGCATCTCCAACGTCACGAACCCCTTCGACAACGCGAACCACAGCGCGGACAAGAAGAACCACTTCTGGATCCTGCCCGTGAACGACAGCGACATGGACTCCCCCTACCAGAGCACCAGCCGCTGGCAGTTCGAGCTGCGCGCCGCCCTGACCACGCCGGTCATCACCTGCTACGAAGGGTGCGCCGACTACCAGGTCAAGTACACCCTGGTCATCAAGGCCAGCGACGTCGTCGAGGACCCCTCGAAGTACGAGATCTACTGCGAGGACCGCACCTGCTGAGGGCCCCCAGGCGGGGGCCCCTGGAGAGGGCGCGCACGGCAAGGCTTTAGGACCTGCAAGGGGTCGAAGCCCCCATGGCTGTGCGGGTGCTCGTCCTCGTCGCCCTCCTCGTCGGAGCCGGCTTCGCCGGCTGCATCGGCGCCAAGGACTCCGGAAAGCAGAACTCGAAGATCACGACCTCGGGCACGAACACGAGCGTCTTCACGACGCCTCCGGACGGCCGCTCGGGGAACATCTCCGCGTTCAGCGAGACCAACAAGACCGAGATGGGCGCCGGCGGCATGGCCCACACCCACGACCTGTGGGCGGGCCGCACGCGCGTGACGCTCTTCGACCAGCAGGCCATGATCAGCCCCGGCACCAGCATCCACGACCCCGCGTCGTGGGCCGAGGGCACGGCCGCCATCCTCACCGTGCCCCGCGGCCTCCTCGTCTTCGAGGGCACCGGCGCCGTGGACTTCACCATCACCGACCCCCAGCGCCACGCCTGCGAGGGCGCCATCCAGTTCCAGAACCACTTCGTCTGCACCGACGACACCACCTCCTTCGGCAGCCCCGCGCCCCCCGTCAGCGCGCCCGACCCCAGCGGCAGCGCGACGGGCCTCACGCTGCGCTATCGCAACGCCGCCACGAGCACCTGGATCGACGCGGGCCCCCTCGCATGGGGCACGCCGACGCACATCAAGATCACCGACCCCAAGCAGACGGACATGCCCCACTCCACGGCGTCCCTCTGGCAGTTCGAGGTCGTCTCGCCCAACAGCTACGACCGCACGCTGGAGTTCCACGCCAAGGCGGAGATCATCCGCGGCGACGGGCCCATCCCCCTCTGGCCGGGCCACCCGCAGTTCTACACCAACGAGACGCACGTCCGCGACGTCTTCGACGGCGACGCCACCAGCGTCAGCGGCACCACCAGCGGCATCGCCAACGGCGGCGACTCCCTGCCCATCTCGCCCAAGAAGCTCATCAGCTACGGCACGCGCAGCCTCTACGTCTGGGCGAACATCACGTCCATCTCGGCCACCAACCCCGCGACGGCGCCCGACTCGTTCTACCTCTACCACACCAACGCCACGGGCAAGGAGAACATCACGAACTCGGGCAACTCCAGCGCCTCGTCCGACAACGTGCACTTCTTCTGGGTCCTCCCGGTGCGCGACGACGACATGGACTCGCCCTACCAGGACAGCAGCCGCTTCCAGTTCCAGCTCAACGGCCAGCTCGCGAACTGCATCAACTGCGCGGACTACTCGATGAAGTACCACCTGACCATCAAGGCGTCCGACCTCGACGAGACCGGGAAGTACCACATCTACTGCTGGGACGCCAGCGACTGCTGAGCAGGCGGCCCATACCTTGAAGTGGGGCGCCGGTTTTGCCGGCTCCACTTCCACCCTGCGGAGGTAGCCTAGCCCGGTCAAGGCGTCGGTCTCGAAAACCGATGGCTTCACGGCCTCGGGAGTTCGAATCTCCCCCTCCGCGCTTTCTCCCCCCTTAGCCCGCGCGATTCCCCGGCGTCGCTTCCGCGCACCTTAAGCCAGGGCGGCAGAACTCCCGGCCGTGCGCCTGGTCCCCTTCCTGGTCGCCCTCATCTTCACGCTCGTCGCGGCGGGCTGCACCTCGGGCCCGCTGGCCGACAAGATCAGCCACGTGGGCGCGGCGAACCACGACCTCGTCTCGGCGAAGGCCTACCCCAAGCTGTACGTGGAGATCGACAGCCCGTCGGGGTACGGCCCCAACGCGGACGCGCTCTCGGCGTTCCACGACGCGCTGGCGCAGGTGAGCGGCCGCAGCGGCGCGGACGTCGTGCTGGACACCAGCGACACGTCCATCCCCGCGGAGCCGGGGCACAAGTACACCGAGCAGGAGATTCAGGACCTGGAGTCGAAGCACCGCAGCCACCACACGGGCGGCGACACGGCGGCGCTCTACATCCTCTACGTCGCGGGCGGGAACGTCGCCGACAACGGGCAGACCTCGGTCCTGGGCGAGGCGTACCGCGGCACGAGCATCGCGATGTTCAAGGGGAACGTGCAGTCGACCTCCTCCTCGGGCGGGCTCTCCACGAAGCCCTCGGAATTGTGCGTCGAGCGCGCGGTGCTCATCCACGAGTTCGGCCACGACGCGGGGCTCGTGAACCTCGGCACGCCCATGCAGACGCCCCACGAGGACTCGGGGCACCCGGGCCACTCCAGCAACCAGGGCTCCGTCATGTACTGGGCCGTGGACGGCTCCGCCTCGCTGCTCAACCTGCTCACCCCCCTGGGCGGCGGCTGCGAGCAGCAGATCCCCTGGCACTTCGACGACAACGACCTGGCCGACCTGCGCGCGCTCGCCGCGTCGTGAATCCAGAACGGAACGGTCAAGACCCGACCGGGCCTCGTCGCGGGCATGCACGACAGGCTGTACGACGAGGCCCTCACCATGAGCGTGAACAAGAACCTCGTCGACGTCACGACGCTCCTGGAGTTCGCCCAAGGAACGGAGAACGTCCTGGAGAAGGCGCGCCACATCGACCGCGCCGTGGAGCTTCTTTCAGACGTGCGCCGGCAGCTTGTCCACCTGGGCGCGCCCTAAGGCGGGGGGTCCGGGGGGCGCAGCCCCCTGACGTCTCGGTCGTCTGCTGGAACGGCTCTTTCACGTCAGGGGGGCGAGCCCCCCTGAAACCCCCCATTTTGGCCGCGCCGCAGCGCGGCCGGACGACGATTGTCATGACGTTTGTCCTGGGTCCATCGACACCGCGGCCGGAACCCGCATCCCCCTGCCCGCCCGCTCCTCGCCCCATGCCCGAGCATCCGCCCGTTCCGGGGCCGCTCGTGATGCCCAACTTCCTGGCGGTCGAGGAGGCGCTCGGCGATGTGACGTTCCCCATCGCGAAGCGCGACCTCCTGGACATCATCGGCGCGGGCGACGAGGCGCCCACGGCGCTCCTGGGGGGGCGCAACGTGGACCTGGCAGACCTCGTGGCCGAGCTTTCCGAGGACTACTTCGAAAGCGAGGAGGACTTCCGCGCCGCCATGGAGCGGCGCTTCGCCGCGCTGCCCAACGACCCCGACCCCGAGCCGCTCCCCACGGGCCCCCAATCGGGCTGGCAGGCGGACGCCGGGCCCGGAGCGGCGGGCGGCGCCGACGAGTACGTGGAGCCTCCCGAAGGGCTCTGAGGGCGCCGCGTGGCCGGTTTGTTCCAGAACGGGCTAACCGCCGCCAGGGTCCCCGGGCATCGGGTCACTCCCATGGCCAACCAGGACCGGAACCAGCAGAAGGGCAACCAGGGCAACGCGAACATTGGCGAGGAGAAGGAGAACGTCCAGAACCAGCAGGGCCGCAACCTGCAGCAGGGCCAGAGCCAGGGCCAGAACCGCAGCAACCTCGGCGGCTCCCAGAACGTCGGCCGCCAGGGTGGCCAGGGGCAGCCCGGCTTCCAGGGCTCCCAGCAGCAGAACAAGGGCTCCATGGGCTCCCAGGAGAGCGAGGAGTCCGAGTCCGAGACGGACGAGTGAGCCTCCCGCCATCCAGCGCCGGGCGGCGCCCCCTCAGTACGAGATGGGGATGCCCGGCGCGCCTTTCTTCTCGTATTCGTCCTCGGTGTAGTGCTTGATGGGCTTCGCCGGGACGCCGCCCCACACCTCGTGGGCCGGGATCTTCGTCCCCTTGGGCACGAAGCTCATGGCGCCCACCGCGCTGCCGTCGCCGATCTCGACGCCGGGGCCGATGACCGTGTTGATGCCGATGACCGCGCGCTTGCCGACGCGCACGGCCTGCGCCTTCACCATGCCGTTCTCCACGAGGTGCGCGACGAGCTTCGCGTCGCCGCCCACGACGGACTTGTCCTCCAGCACGAGGAGGTTGTGGTCGTTGAGGCGCGCCGTGTTGACGTACACGCCCTTGCCGATCTTCGCGCCGTTGGCTTTGAGGTAGTACGTCCACAGGGGCGTCGCGCGCATGGCCTCGCCGCAGAAGATGCGCACGACGCTGATGCTCGCGTTGTAGCTGCCCCAGCGGATGACGGTCCACGAGTAGTCGTGGAGCACGTGCTCGCCCGGGTCGGTGCGCCAGCGCATGAGGCGGTTCCACCCCGCCGAGAGGAACATGAGGAAGACGGCGAAGAGGATGTACGCCGGGATGAGGCTCGTCGCGACGATCACGTAGCGGCCGTAGGGCTCCAGCACGCCGAAGTTGCGCGAGCGCGCCAGCGTGAACTGCCAGAAGAGGAGCGCCGGCAGCACGGCGAGGCCGAAGAGGGCCGACTGCGAGACGAGGAGCAGGGAACCCCCCAGCGCGGTGCGCGCCATGACGCCGGGCTTCACCATCCGGCCCGCGCCTCCGCAAGGAGCGCCTTCACGCGCTCCATGATGTCATCCGTCGCGTCGCGCATCCGCTGCTTGTCCTCCGCGTCCGCGGGCTTGAGATCAAGCCGGAGGGGCGCGCCCACGACGAGGCGCACGCGGCACCCGAAGCGCGGGAGGCGGACGTGCCGCGGCCAGAACGAGGAGGTGTCGATGCCCAGGGGCACGACGGGGGCGCCGGAGAGTGCGGCGATGCGCGCGACGCCGGTCCTGCCGCGGCGCACCTGCCCGGGCCGGCTGCGCGTGCCCTCGGGGAAGACGCCCACGACCCTGCCCTCGCCCAGCGCACGCACGGCGGCGGAGACGGCGCCCTCGTTGCCGCCCGACTCGCGGTCCACCTTGATGCAGCCGAAGGCCCCCATGGCGAGGCGGCCCGCCGCGTTGCGGAAGAGGTCGCCCTTGGCCATCCAGTAGGTGGGGCGCGGGATGGCGTCGTTGATGAGGATGGGGTCGGCCCACGAGAGGTGGTTCGACGCGACCAGGGCGGGCCCCGCGGCGGGGACGTGCTCCAGGCCTTTGGTCTGGAGGCGCGCGAGGGCGCGCACGGGCCCGCGGGCGGTGAGGGAGAGGAAGCGGTACGCGGGCGTCGCCGACCTCCAGTCGGGGCTCGCGTGCCAGCTCATGCCGCCGGGACCCGCCTGGGGGCTTTAGAACCCTGCGCTGGAGGGGCTCCGTCTTTTTGGGGCCCCCTGGTCCAGGGTCCAAAGAACGCGACGAGCGCCACGAGCGCGAAGGACGCGACGACGAAAGACGCCGTCGCGACCTTGGCGCTCTTCGCGCTCGTCGCGTTCTTTGGACCCTTGACGAGAGGGTACAATTCCGAGAATCCCTAGCACGCCCCTTGTCCCTTCGAGGTTTGCCGGAGCGGGTTCAAGTCCCCTCTGTCGGTGGTCCCCTCCGGACATGACCATGCGACACTCCCATGCGTTCCTGGCGCTCCTTGCCGTCGCGCTGCTGGCCCTTGCGGGCGGCGCCGCGGCCGCGGGCAGCCCCCCGAAGCTCACCGAGGAGGGCGGCAAGATCGTGCTCTCCAACGACCAGGTGCAGGTCTGGCTGAAGGACAAGAAGCCCACCCTGCGCGTCCTGCCCCCTGCGGCGAAGGACGAGAACGCCACCGGCGCGTTCACGTACCGCTTCCTCGACGTCGTGGAGTACCGCGACCTGGACGGCAACGGCGCGCCCAGCCCCGGCGAGGTCGTGCAGACGCTCAACCTCGACCGCGCGGACGGCTGGACGCTGAACCGCACCTCCTCCGACACGGTCGCCGTGCTCAACATGACGCTGGCGGACGACGTGAAGGCCGCCAACGCGCCCGACCTGCCCAAGCCCCCCGTGGGCCTCCCCGCGGACCGCGCGGCGCAGGTGAGCCTCGTCTTCACGCTACGCGGCGACGACGCGACGACGCTGGCGGGCCTCGCGAACCTCTCGGTGCGCGCCTCCTCCGTGGAGTCCGACCTCGTCGTCGCCAAGTGGCCCTTCCTCGACGCGGCCAACGACCGCCTCGCGCTGGAGAGCGACGTCACGGGCTCCGCGAAGGCGCTCAACTCCTCGGGCGTCGAGTCCGCCGCCGTCTCTTCGCCCAACGGCACCGCGCTGGGCTCGCTCTCGTGGACCACGATCGCGCAGGGCAAGACCGCCGCGGGAAGCCCGGTAGCCGTGCCCGTGCGCGCCGCGCTGGAGCCGCAGACCGACGCCACGGGCGCCGCCACCGGCGTCACGCGCCTGGCGCTGACCTACGACGCGCCCGCCGTCGCGAGCCTCGCGCACCAGGGCACCGTGGGCCTCTTCCCCACGACGGTCCTGGGCGCCACGGGCATCGCGGGCTCGAGCGCCTCGAAGCTCACGCCCGGGCCCGGCGTCGTCCTCGCCGTGGGCGCGGCCGCCGTCGCGGCCTTCGCGCTGCGGCGCCGATGAGGCTGGACTGTCCCAAGGGGTACAACAATCGCTAACCCCCCTTGGGGGCGACGGCGGGGCAAGGACGGACTCCCCGTGAAGTTCCCCCGCACCCTCCTCGCCGTCGCCCTCTCCTCCCTCCTCGTCCTCACGCTCCTGCCCACCGCCACGCCGGCGGCCCCCGGGCCCGAGCGCGCCATGTTCGTCTTCCCCGCCTCGGCGGACCGCACGACGCCCGCCGCCGCGGTGCCCCCCAACGTCCCCACCACGGGCGGCTGGATCGGCCCCGGCGCGCACCTCCTCATCACGTTCGACTCGGTCCCGGGCACCATCTTCGGCTGCACGGCCAACTACCTCTGGAAGGCCGGCACCACGACCTACCTGGGCGCCGCGGGCCACTGCTACATCCCGCCTGGCACCACCGCGACGCACGGCACCGGCGCCGACTACAACCCCTCCGGCACGCACGTGCGCGTCTGCGTCTCGGGCTGCGAGTTCGGCGGCGAGACCGGCTTCATCATCCAGGGCACCACCGTCGCCTTGGGCGCCGTCGCCTACGGGCGGCAGACCGCGTCGGACGGCGACATCGGCAACGACTTCGGCATCGTCGCCATCCCATCGAGCCAGATGTCGCGCACGACGCCCACCATGCCCGTCTGGAACGGCCCCACCTCGGGCAGCCCCGGCGTCGGCCTGGGCGCCGTCTGCTTCTACGGCAACGCCGCGGGCCTGGGCGAGACGGTCGCCACCAAGGCGCGCGCGGGCGTCGTGACGGTCATCGGCACCAAGGCCTGGAACGCCGTGCTCCCCGTGTTCGAGGGCGACTCCGGCTCCGCCCTGGAGCGCTGCACCGCCGACGCGTCGGGCGCCGTCCACGGCACCGCCGCCGTGGGCATCGTCACGCACCTCACCGTGGGCCAGAACACCGCGGCGGGCACCACCATGGCCCGCGCCGAGCAGATGGCCACCGAGGCCGGCCTCACCATCACGCCGGTGCTCTCGGCGATCTGAGGCCCTGCCCTTGCTCGCTGGGGGACGGCGTCCCCCAGGCGAAAGACCGCAGGCGAGAACAATCAGGGTCGGCTGCCCCAAGCCTTTATCTCGGGCCCACCCGTGAGGGAGCCCCATGGTCCTGGACGCCCTGGGCGAGAGCCTGCGAACCACGCTCGCCAAGATCGCCAAGACGGGCACCATCGACGAGAAGTCCATCAAGGAGATGGTGCGCGACATCCAGCGCGCGCTCCTCCAGGCCGACGTCAACGTGAAGCTCGCCCTCAAGCTCACGCGCGAGATCGAGCGGCGCGCGCTCTCGGAGAAGCCCTCCTCGTTGGCGGGCGCCCGCGAGCACGTCGTCAAGATCGTGTACGAGGAGCTGGTCAAGGTCCTCGGCACCGCGCGGGAGATCAAGCCAGGCAAGAAGCAGACCGTCATGATGGTCGGCCTCTACGGCCAGGGCAAGACCACCACCACGGGCAAGCTGGGGAAGTGGTTCAGCAAGAAGGGGCTCAAGGTCGGCTTCATCGCGGCCGACGTGCACCGCCCCGCCGCCTACGAGCAGCTCAAGACGCTCGCGCAGCAGTCCAACTCCCTCTTCTACGGCGAGCCCGACGCGTGGAAGGGGCAGGAGAAGGACGAGACCGAGATGCAGCTTGGCGGCCGCGTCGCGGCGCAGATCGTCGAGCGCGGCCTCAAGGAGCTTCGCCCCAAGTGCGACGTCGTCATCGTCGACACCGCGGGCCGCGACAAGCTGGAGGAGGGCCTCATCGAGGAGATGAAGGAGGTCTTCAACGTCGCGAAGCCCGACGAGAAGTTCCTCGTCATCGACGCGCAGGTGGGCCAGCAGGCGGGGCCCCAGGCGCGCGCGTTCCACGAGGCCGTGCAGGTCACGGGCGTCATCGTCACGAAGCTCGACGGCACGGCCAAGGGCGGCGGCGCGCTCTCCGCCGTCTCCGAGACGCAGGCCCCCGTCATGTGGATCGGCGTGGGCGAGAAGATCGACGACCTGGAGAAGTTCGACTCCGCCCGCTTCATCTCGCGCCTCCTGGGCATGGGCGACATCCAGACGCTCCTGGAGAAGGCGCAGGAGGCCGTGGGCGAGGACGCCGAAGAAGCCGAGGACATGGCCAAGAAGATCATGACCGGCCGCTTCTCCCTCGTCGAGATGCGCCAGCAGATGGAGATGCTCTCCGGCATGGGGCCCCTCTCCAAGGTGCTCGACATGCTGCCGGGCCTGGGCGCCGCGCGCGCGAAGATGCAGAACGCGCAGATGGAAGCGACCCAGAAGAAGTTCGAGCAGTTCAAGATCGTCATGTCCTCCATGACGCGCTACGAGATGGAGAACCCCGGAGAGATCAAGTCCAGCCGCATCCGCCGCATCGCGCGCGGCGCGGGCGTCGAGGCGAAGGACGTGAAGGACCTCCTCGCCTACTACGAGACGTCCAAGAAGACGATGAAGGGCATCGCGGGCAACAAGAAGATGCAGCGCAAGCTCATGGCGCAGTTCAAGATGGACGGCATGGACGGGCCCTGAGCCTTATTCCTGGGGGAATCCCCCTCTGCGGCCCTCGCCTGCGGGGCCTCTTCCGGAGCGGGCGGGCCCGGGGAAAAAGACGGGGTGCCGGGGCCCGGCGCCCCAAGGGCCCTCCTGCCGGGCGTTCGTTCCTCAATTGTTATCCCCCCTCGTCCCAACGCCCCTGGTCGTCCATGGGCGATCGCCGATTCGCCGCGCCCTACCGCGCGATCCGCGACGCGCCCGACCCCTTGGCGGCCACCGCGCGCCTCAGCGACGACGAGGTGGTCCAAGCCCTCGCCCACGCGAGCCGCGAGCGAGATCCCTACGCCGCCAACGTGCTGGCCAGCGAGGCGATGAACCGCATGCGCCGCGCGCGGCTGGTCAACGAGCACATCGGGGAGGGCGTCTGCGTGCTCACCGCGGAGGGCGTCATCCAGAGCATGAACCCGGCCGCGAGGCGCCTCCTGGCCTGGCGCGCCGAGGACGTCGCGCGCGGCATCCCCCACGAGAGGCTGCACGTCAACGGCCCCTGCTGCGTGTGCCGCTCCATGGCCGCGATGGAGCCCTGCGAGTCCGACGAGGAGGCCTTCGCCACGCGCCTGGGCCTCGCGACGCCCGTGTCCTGCGTCGTGGCGCCGGTCCTGGTGGAGGGCCTCTGCGAGGGGTTCGTGCTGGCGTTCCGCGACATGCGCGAGCGCCGCGCCGCCGAGGCGGACCACGCAGGCTGGACCGCGCTCATGGAGGCGTTCTACCACCTGCACGACACGCTGGGCATCGGCCTCGTCATCACCGAGGGGCCGCGCCTGCACTACGCCAACGACGCGTTTCGCGCCATGGTGGGCCGCTCGCTGGAGGAATTGAGGGGAACGCGTGATCTCCTGACCCTCGTCCCGCCCGGGGAGCGCGACAGGCTGGAGCGCGCGATGGGCGTGCCCATGCCCCAGCGCCCGGTGCGCGCGACGCTCCTCGCGCGCGAGGGCGCGCGCGTGCCCGTGGACCTCTACGTGGCCATCGCCAAGGGGTCGACGCCGCAGGGCGAGCCGCGGTTCGTGTGCCTCGTGCAGCGGCGCGACGTCACGCCACGAGCTTGAGGTTCCGCAGGAGCCCCAGGAGCGAGCCCACGAGGCCGAGGATGCCCGCGATGGTGCCCGCGAGGCCGGCGAAAAAGATGAGCACGATGCTGAACGCGAGCCCGAGGATCGCGCCTTCGGTGGGCTTCGTGCGCATGTTGGCGAAGGCCAGGAGGAGGAAGACGCCGAAGACGAGGGCGACGGCGTAGCCGAAGACGGCGGACGCGTTGCTGGCGACGGCGAAGCCGGGCAGGCCGATGTTGTCGCCCGCCAGCTGGAGGAGCACCGTGAGCGTGCCGAAGCCCAGCGCGCAGATGGCGGCCAGGAGGACGAGGAGCCGGTCCGTGCCGATGCGCTCCAGGGCGTTGCCCCAGGTCTGCGCGGGCTCTTCCGTGGGCTCTCCGGCGAGGGTCATGGCCAGGCAGACGGGCGGGCGGGTTTGAGCCCTTCGAGACGTTCATCGAACCGTGGGCCGGAACCGGCCTGGGCTCCGCCGACGAGGGTGGGGCCATGCGCTCGCAGCCCGCAGCCTGGGCCGCCTCCCTCCTGGCGGGCCTCCTGGGGTGGATCGCGGGCCCCAGCCTGGCCGCGCTCCTGCCCGCGGCGTCGCGGGCGCCGCCCCTGGCCTTCGCCCTCTCCCGGGGGCTCGCCTGGGGCCTGGCCGGCGCGACGCGGGCCCTCCTGGCCCCGGGCCACCCCAATCTTCAAGCGGCGGACGCCCCTGAGCGAAATCCATGCCCACCCGCGACGAGGTCCTGGCCGCCCTGAAGGAGGTCTACGACCCCGAGATCCCGGTGAACATCGTGGACCTGGGCCTCGTCTACCGCGTCGACTTCCCGACGCCGGAGACCGTGGACATCGACATGACGCTCACCGGGATGGGCTGCCCCGTGGGCCCCGCCATGGTGGAGATGGTCCGGCAGACCGCCCTCATGGTGCCCGGCCTCACCGACGCCAGGGTCAACCTTGTCTGGCGCCCCGCGTGGGACCCCAAGAAGGCGACCGAGGACGGCAAGGTCATGCTCTCCGCCATGGGCGTGCGCGTGGACTGAGCCTTGTCAAGTCGCGGTGGCGGCCTCGCGCTGGGATAACCCTCCGTATCCATCCAGCCAGGAGAATTCCGAGGTCGGGATCAGCGCCCAATGCATGGTCACGTTGGCCGCAACGCCGTCGGTCAGGCGCAGCTTGGCGGCCCAGGGGCGGCCTTCGTTCGTGAGCACGACCCCGAGCGTCACGCCGCTGATGGGCAGGCCGAAATCCGTCTCGTGGGCTTCCCAATGGACGGAATCCGTCACGTTGTACGCCAGCGAGCCGCCGGGGAACGCCGGCAGGTCCACCCGCCAACTCACCCTCTCGTGGCAGCGGGTCTCGCCCGGATCGAACTCGTCCGACGCCGTCGGGGTCGCCACGGTCAGCAACACCTTGGCCGACCTTTCCGCCATACGGGGCGGCGCAGGGTCGTCGAAGAGCTGGCCCGTGCGCGCGTCGACGAACGCCCACACCCGGTGCGAAGGATCGGCCCCTGAGATGCCAATCCGCCAGAAGGGCCCCGGGTGGCTCTCCCAGAAGGGGCGCCAGCAGGCCCAGTCGCGGCCGTCCATGAGGACGAACGCCATGGAGGCCCCGGGGCCGTCGAGGATCCTCGCCAGGGTGGCGTTCGCGCGCACCGCGGCGGCCGCCTGGGACGAGTCCAGCGAGAAGTCCCCGACAGGGGGCGGTTGCGAAAAGGGCCAATCGAACCACGTCTGATGCTCCGTGGCGTTGTAGGCCGTGCTCAGGATGCGCAGCTCGTAAGGCATCGCGTAGACCGTGACGAATTGGTCCGGCTTGTCGAGCGACGTGAAGGCGTATGTCCAGCTCCAGTCGCGCCCTTCGCTTCCCGCGATGCCGATGAGCTTGGCGCCGCGGCTCCACTTCCTCGCCTCCTTGTAGGCGGCCTCCAGGCTGGACTTCGCCGTGTCGTGGCGTGCCGGCGGGCCCGTCACGTCAAGGCACCCTGGTGCTATCAAAAGCAGCGCCAGCAGGGCTGGCAGCCATGGCTTCCGTCGCTCTCCCTCGCGGTGGGGCGACGGGGGTCGGGTCCTGAGCCTCACGGGGGCCGCAGCGGCCCCCCGCATAATAGAGTTGTAACTCGCGCCCTCGGCCGCAAGGAGATTTCCACCTTGGGCGCGGGTCGAGCGGGGAGCCGCAGGCGCGGCTCCCAAGCGGTCGCCCGTCCGGGATCGACGACGCGGGACGGTCCGCCTCCGCGCCCCTCCGAGGGGTGAAGGCTTAAGACGCGCACCCCCGTCCCGCCTCACGTGAACCACTTCCTGACGGGCGCTTCCGACGAGGAGGCCATGCTTCGCGCGCTCGACGTGAAGAGCGTCGACGACCTGTTCGCGGACGTCCCCCAGCAGGTGCGCACGAAGCTCAAGCTGCCCGCGGGCCGCAGCGAGCAGGAGGTCTTCCGCGAGATGAAGGCCATGCTCGCGCGCAACGCGGACTTCGACAAGAGGCCCCACTTCCTGGGCGCGGGGAGCTATCAGCACTACGTCCCCCAGGCCGTGCTGCCCCTCATCCTGCGCGGCGAGTTCTACACCTCGTACACGCCCTACCAGCCCGAGATCCTCCAGGGCTACCTCCAGGCGATGTTCGAGTACCAGACCTACGCCACGCGCCTGCTGGAATTGGAGGTCAGCAACGTCTCCATGTACGACGGGCCCACCGCGCTGGCGGAGGCGGCCATGATGGCCGTGCGCGCGAACCGCGGGAAGAAGGTGCTCCTGCCGCGCAACCTCTCGTGGGAGAAGAAGAGCATCGTGAAGAACTACCTCGCGGGCCTTGCGGTCCAGATCGAGGAGTTCGGCTTCGACGCCACGAGCGGCGAGATGGACCTCGCGGACCTGGAGCGCCGCGTGACGCCCGACACCGCGGCCGTCGTGCTCCAGAACCCCAACTTCTTCGGCGTCTGGGAGAGCAGGGCCGCCGACGTGCGCGTCCTGCTGGACCGCAAGGTGCCCAAGGCGTTCTACGTCGTGGACGTGGGCGACCCCTTCAGCCTCGGCCTCGCGCGCGGGCCCGGCGCCTACGGCGCGGACGTCGCGGTGGGCGAGGGGGGCGCCATCGGCAACCACCCCAGCTTCGGCGGGCCCGCGCTGGGCATGTTCGCCACGCGCTGGGAGCACGTGCGCAAGATGCCCGGCCGCATCGTGGGCGAGACGGTGGACAGCCACGGCCAGCGCGCGTATTGCCTCACCTTCAGCACGCGCGAGCAGCACATCCGCCGCGACAAGGCCACGTCCAACATCTGCTCCAACGAGGCGCTGAACGCGCTGGCGTTCAGCGTCCACCTGGCGCTCCTGGGCGAGCGCGGCTTCCGCGAGGCGGCGGAGACGTGCGCCGCCCGCGCAGCCGAGGCGCGCCAGGTCCTCTCCCGCGCGGCGGGTGTCACGCCCGCCTTCCGCGGCGCGCACTTCCACGAGTTCGTCCTCCGGCACGAGCGCCCCGTTGCCGAGCTGGAGGCGAAGCTGCAGAAGGCCGGCCTGCGCGGCGGGCTCGACCTCACCGCCCAGCTCCCCGAGCTTGGGCACGCGAGCCTCTGGTGCGCGACGGAGATGCACACGCCTGACGTCCTCGCCCGCCTCAAGGAGGCGATCGCGTGAGCCCGCGGCAGCACAAGGACGGCAGCCTGCCGCAGTTCCGCCAGGCGAAGTGGCACACGCCCACGCTCTTCGAGATGGACCGGGGCGAGGTGGGCGACCACTACAGCGCGGGCGCCAAGGGCGGCGACCGCGTGCCCGCCGCGCTCGCGCGCGACCGCGTGGGTCTCCCCACCCTCGCGCAGGTGGACGTGGTGCGCCACTACACGCGCCTCTCGCAGAAGAACATCGGCGTGGACACGAGCTTCTACCCCCTGGGCTCGTGCACCATGAAGCTCAA
>JAJPHT010000036.1 GCA_021325135.1 Pseudomonadota bacterium
ATCGAGCACCGTGGAGGAGCAGCATGACCACGCTGCTCGACACGGCCGGGCAAGCCCGGCCTATCGAGCACCGTGGAGGAGCAGCATGACCACGCTGCTCGACACGGACGTCCTCATCGACCTGCTGCACAAGCGCGAGCCCACCACGTCGTTCCTCGCGGACCTGCGCGCCCGCGGCGAGACGCTGGCGACGACCAGCGTCAACGCGGCGGAGCTGTGGCGCGGCGCGCGCTCGCAGGCCGCGCGCGAGGCGGTGGGCAAGCTCCTCATCGCGCTCCACGACGTGCCCTTCGGCCCGCGCGCGGCGCGCCGCTTCGGCGAGGTCATGGACGCCCTGGACCGCGCGGGCGAGCCCATCGCCAACACGGACGGCCTCATCGCCGCGGCGGCGCTGGAGGCGGGCGCGCGCCTCGTGACGCGCAACGGGAAGGAGTTCCGCCGCGTGCCCGGCCTCGAAGTGCTCGTCCCCCAGGGGAAGCGCTGATGGAGGCCGTCGTCGAGGTGGAGCACGCCGGCTGCTACACGTCGGACCTGACGCGCCGGCTGGGCGTCGCCATCACCGTGCTCTCCGGGCACGCGACGCCCGAAGGGAGCGTGGGCCTCTGGGAGCTCTCCGGCCCGGACGCCGTGCTCCCCCGCGCCGTGGAGGAGCTTCGCGCGCACCCCAACGTGCGCCGCGCGGACGTGCTCCAGCGCCGCCCCGGCTCGTGGATCCTGGAGACGCTGGACACCGAGGCCGAGGTCTCCAACGCGCTCATCGCGGCGGGGCTCGTGTTCCTCCCGCCCGTCCTCATCGCGGAGGGCACCGAGACGTACCGCGTCTTCGCCCTGGAGCGCCGGCAGGTGGACCGCGCGGTGAAGGCGCTGGCGAAGCGCAACCGCGTCGTGGTCCGCTCCGTGCGCGACCGCGTCGTCGCCTCCTCGCCCCTCGCCGCGCTCACGCCGAAGCAGCGCGAGACGCTGGAGGCCGCGTGGCGCGAAGGGTGGTACGACCGCCCGCGGCGCACCGACCAGGCCGCGCTGGCGCGCCGGCTGGGCGTCTCGCGCCCCGCGCTGGCCGAGCGCCTCGCGCGCGCCGAGGCCAACGCCATGCGGGCGCTTTTCGAGGGGTGATTCACGCCTTCTTCTCGTGCATCTCGGGCGGCAGCAGGTTGGGAATGCCGCCCTCGATGGGGTAGTGGAAGTCGCAGGTGGCGCAGTAGAGGTCGCCCTCCACGATCTCCACCTCGCTCTTCTCCTGGATGGTGAGGACGAGGTCCGTCTTGTGGACCGGGCAGCAGAGGATCTCCATGAGGTCCTGCTTCATGGGACCGGGCAGGGGGCCCCCGCCCAAAAGGGTTGGGGAGCCCTACCCCGACGCCGCGACCACCGGCTGGGCGCCGCGCTCGCTGACGAGCACGACGAGGAGGTTCTTCACCATCTCGGCCTTGCGCGTCTCGTCCATGCGCACGATGTCGCGCTCGTCCAGGGACTTGAGCACGCCTTCGACCATGCTCACGGCGCCCTCCACGATGCGGGCGCGCGCGGCGAGGATGGCGGCGGCCTGCTGGCGCTGGAGCATGGCGCCCGCGATCTCGGTGCTGTAGGCCAGGTGCGTGAGGCGCGCCTCGGTGACCTCGACGCCGGAGAGCTCCAGGCGCGTCTGAAGCTCCTCGCGGAGGTCCTGCGCGACCTCGTCGGCGTTGCCGCGCAGGCTGCGCGCGTCGGGGTGCGAGCCCACGTCGTAGGGGTACTTCGCGGCGAGGTGGCGGATGGCCGTCTCGCTCTGCACCTGCACGAACTGCGCGTAGTCCTCCACGTCGAAGACGGCGCGGGCCGTGTCCACGACGCGCCAGACGACGACGCAGGCGATCTCGATGGGGTTGCCGTCCGCGTCGTTCACCTTCAGCTGCGGGCTCGTGAAGTTGCGCACCTTGAGGCTGACCGCGCGCCGCACCGCGAAGGGGTTCGTCCAGTACCAGCCGGCCTCGCGCACGGTGCCGCGGTACTTGCCGAACACGACGAGGACGACCGCCTCGTTGGGCTGCACGAGGAAGAGGCCGCGCGAGACGAGGATGGCGGCGACGAAGACGAGGATGCCCAGCACGAGGACCAGCGGTTGCGCGAAGCCCGCGCCTGCGATGGCCAGCGCGATGGCGCCGGCGTAGAGGCCGAGGGCGAGGACGAGCATCGCGGCGCCGGAGAGGCCAAGGCCGGCGGTCTCGCGGATCGACGTGGCGGGCGTGGGGGCCATGCGGGCGTAACGGGGCAGGCTGGCTTGAAGCCCTCACAGCGGGGGCAGCGAGCCGGGGTCGAGGAGCTGCCACGTCGCGAGGCGCACGTCGAGCCCGCCCTTCTCCTTCGCGTACTGGAGGGCGTGGTCGAGGTTCGTGATGCCGGTGGTGGTGGGCGGGTTGAACGGGTCGGCCGCGTAGATCGTGCTCGTGACGACGACGCCCAGCGCGTGGCCATCCGCGGTCATGGCGCCGCTGCCGGAGTCGCCGGGAAGCACCGGGAACTGCGTCTCGGCGTAGGTGGTCCAGCCCGCGACCTCGGTGACGTAGCCCTCCTTCTCCATGATGGGCTCGACGCCCTGGCGCAGGTCGGAGTTGCCGTAGGTGAGCACCTTGTCCAGGGGCTGCACCTGGCCCGAGTCCGCGAGGCCCACGGGACCGCCGAAGTGCAGCATGGCGGGGCTCGTGATCGCGACGGCGGAGGCGTCGAGGCGGATGAGGGCGAAGTCGTTGGCGTCGCAGGTGGCGGCGTCCTTCTCGTTGGCGCAGTCCGCGGGGTGCGTGGGATCGTCGGGGACCTCGCTGTTGTTCATGACGTACCACGAGGAGTACGCGATGCTGCCCTTGGCGACGCCGGGGCCGACGTCGGCCGGATCGCCGATCTTGAGGCCGCTCACGCAGTGCGCGGCGACGCCCAGGTAGACGGTCGCGTTGTCGGGGCTCGTGAAGACGAAGTTGGACGTGCACTCGCGCTGGCCGCCGGAGCCGGTGGGGTCGCGCGGGTCGCCGTTGGTGATGACCTGCACGCCGGGGCGGATCTTCGCGGCGTCGGGCGCGGCCCACGCGACGGGGGGCGCGGCGACGGGCGTGGAGTTGGGCGTCGCGTTGGGGGCCGACGAAGGGTCGGGAGTCCCCTGCGTCGACGGGGGCGCGCTGCCGTTGGTCGCGGGCGCGTCCGGGGTCGAGCCGGCGGGCGTCGCGCCGGTGGGCGTGACGTTGCCCAGGGCGGCGGGCGTCTCGGGGTCCTGGGGGGTCGGCTTGGCGCAACCGGCGACGAGGGCGAGTGCCACGAGGCAGGCGAGCGCCGCGGGACGCATGGGACGACCTTCCCTGAACCAGGCTTCAACTCTGCGATGACTGCGTTGAACCGATGCCGCCCGACGCGAGGAGGTCCCACGTCATGAGCGTCATGTGGAGCTTCGCGTGCTCGTCGGCGTACTCCATGAGCTTGTCCAGGCGGGCGACGCCGTTGGCGCCGGGGTTGGGCGCGACGCCCAGGGTGATCATGACGCCCACGGCCTTGCCATCCGGGGTCGTGACGCCCGCGCCCATCTGGCCCGGGAGCGTCGGCTCGCCGTAGACCATGTAGGCCCACGAGCCCACCTGCGCGGCGACGACGCCCTGGCGCGCGTGGAGCGCCTCGGGGAGCCCGTCGCTGAGGTTCGCGTAGCTGCGCACGCGCTCGCCCACGGAGACGGCGCCGAAGTCCGCGAGCCCCACGGGGCCTCCGTAGTGGAGCATCGCGGGGTTCACCCACTTGCGGTCGCGGTCGTCGACGCGGAAGACGGCGAAGTCGTTGTAGTTGAGCGCGTCGGCGTCCGTCTCGTGGACCTCGGCCATGGTCTCGAAGGAGGAGTAGATCAGCACCGCGATGGTGTCGTTGGTGCCGATGCTCGCCAGCGATCCCACGTGCATGTCGCGCACGCAGTAGGCGGTCGTGCCCACGAACACGCTGGTGTTGTCGGGGCGGATGAAGACGAAGTTGGCGGGGCAGTCGGCCTTCGGCGTGTGGATGAGCGCGCCGGGACGGATCTTCGCGGACTCCAGCGGCGCCCAGCCCGGGTTGTCGGGCGCGACGGGGTCGCCGGGCACGATGCGGCCCTGCTTGAGGGGCGCCCCCGCCTGCGAGGTGCAGCCCGCGAGCAGGGCGCTGCCAAGGAGGATGAGGGCGAGGACCGGGGCCGCGCGCATGGCGAGCCCTCCTCCGCGCCCGGATCAAGGGTTGTGGTGCGCCCCTTGCCCAGGGGAGGAGGGAAGTCCGGCAGGTTCAAACCCCACCGGGGCGGACCCCCGGACGTGGAGTGGACCCTCGCCTTCGGCGGCGCGGTCTCCGGCCTGGCCGCGGCGGCGTTCGCCTACGCGGCGGCGCGCTTCCTCTTCCGCGGCGAAGGGCAGGAGCGCCGCGCCTCGCGCGCCTTCGCCGCGTGGTGGGCCGGCCTGGCCGCCTACACCGCGCTCCAGGGGCTCGACGATCTTCTGGGCGCCTTCGGGGCCGCGTCGCTCCCGGTCTTCGCCGCGGTGCGCTACGCGACGCTCGCGCTCATCTGCCTGGCCTTCGCAGGGCTCGCCCACTACGTCCTCTACGTCCGCACCGGCCACGGGCGGTGGGCCTCGTGGGCGTGGGCCTACTACGGCCTGCTGGCGGGCGCGTTCGTGGCCATCGTCGCCTCGGCAGGGCCCAGCGGCGTCGTGATCCAGCGCTGGCGCACCGACGTCTCCCTGGGCCGGCCCGTGAACGTGCCCCTCTTCGCGGCGTGCCTCCTGCTGGCCATCGTCCCGGTGCTGGCCGCCACCGCTTCGTACCTGGGGCTGCGCGGCCGCTCCCAGGACGAGAGGCAGCGCCGCCGCATCCTCGTCGTGGGGAGCGGCATCCTCCTGGCCCTCGTCGCCATGGCCGTCTCCCGCGCGTCCAACGACGACGCGTTCCAGCTCGTCGCGCGCCCCACCCTGGGCGCGGGCGTGGCGCTCCTCATCGCGCGCGAGTTCCGCGACCCGCGCCCGCCCCGGGACCCCGCCCGCCAGCGAGGCCTGGAGCAGCGCGTCCGCGAGCTCGTCTGACGTCAGCGCGCGTCGAAGTAGCGCGCCTCGGGGTGATGGAACACGAGGGCCGACACGCTGGCCTCGGGGTCCATCATGAAGCCCTCCGTGAGCCCCACGCCGACGTCGGCGGGCTGGAGGAGGCGGAAGAGCTTGGCCTGGTCCGCGAGGTCGGGGCACGCGGGGTATCCGAAGGAGACGCGCACGCCGCGGTACGCGCCCTGGAAGGTCTCGCGCATGGTGACGCCCTCCGCGTCGGGGATGCCCCACGAGGCGCGGATGCGCTTGTGCAGGTACTCGGCAAGCCCTTCCGCGGCCTCCAGCGCGAGGGCCTGGAGCGCGTGGCTCCGGAGGTACTCGCCCTGCGCCTTCCAGCGCTCGGCCTGCTCGCGGACGCCGGGCCCCGCCGTCACGCAGAGCATGGCGATGCTATCAAGAGGACCGCCCACGGGGGCCACCCAGTCGGCGACGCAGCGCCGCGGCGACTCGCGCTGGCGCGGGAACGCGAAGCGCTCGACGACCTTCTCTCCAGGCGCCTCGGGGTCGTAGACGAGGAGGGAGTCCCCGTCGCCGTGCGCGGGGAAGAAGCGCCACACCGCGCCCAGGCGCAGGATGCGCGCGGCCTCGCGCTGGAGCGCCTCGACGACCTCCACCAGCTCCAGCGCGCGGGGGTCCTTCTGGGCGACGAGCTTCTCCACGTCGCCGCGCAGGCCCAGGTGCTTGCCGTAGAGCATCACGGGGTTGACGAAGGGGAGGATGGAGGCGAGGTCGGGGCGCAGGACGTGGCGCGAGAAGTCCGGCGCGCGGGGGAGCGAGGCGAGGCGCGAGAGGGGCGCGTGCTCGCCGGGCGCGGGCGCCGCGGGCGAGGGCGCCTCCAGCGCGGCGTACTCCTCGGCGGCGCGCCGCAGCAGCGCGTCGCGCTGGGGAGAGAACCACTGGTTGGCCAGCGCGAGCCCGCTCATGGCGTCCTTGGCGTAGAACGTGGGCGCGGCGTAGGCGGGCGCGATCCGGGAGCCCGTGAAGCGCTTCGTGAGCGCGGCGCCGCCCACGAGGAGCGGCAGGTCCACGCCCGCGGCGCGGAGGTCCTGCGCGGTGGCGACCATCTGCTGCGCGCTCTTCACCAGCAGGCCCGAGAGGCCGATGGCGTCGGGATTGTGCTCGCGCACGGCCTTGACAAGCTCCTCGGGGGCCACCTTGATGCCGAGGTTCACGACCTCGTAGCCGTTGTTGGAGAGGATGATCTCCACGAGGTTCTTGCCGATGTCGTGGACGTCGCCCTTCACCGTCGCGAGGACGACCTTCCCCTTGCGGCCGGCGTCCGCGCGCTCCATGTGGGGCTTGAGGTGGTCGACGGCGGCCTTCATGGCCTCCGCGCTCTGGAGCACCTCGGCGACGATGAGCTGGTTCGCGTTGAAGAGGCGGCCCACCTCGTCCATGCCCGCCATGAGGGGCCCGTTGATGATCTCCAGCGCCTTGCGCTCCCGGAGCGCGAGGTCGAGGTCCGCGAGGAGCCCCTCCTTGGTGCCCTCGACGATGCAGCGCGCGAGGCGCTCGTCCAGGGGGAGGTCCACGGCCGGCTTCGCGGCCTTCGTCTTCCCGCTGAAGTGCGCCGCGAACGCCTGCGCGTCGATGCGGCTCCCCAGGAGGTCCTCGCAGACGCGGCGGTCCTCCTCGGGGATGGAGGGGTATCGCTCCAGGTGCTCCGTGTTGACGATGGCGTAGGTGAGCCCCGCCTCCACGCAGTGGTGGAGGAAGACGGAGTTGAGCGTCTCGCGCCCCGCGGCGGGCAGGCCGAAGGAGACGTTGCTGATGCCCAGGATCGTGCCGCAGCGGGGGAAGCGCTCCGCGATGAGGCGCACGCCCTCGATGGTCTCCGCGGCGCTGCCGACGTACTGCGCGTCGCCCGTGCCGCACGGGAAGACCAGAGGATCGAAGATGATGTCCTCAGGCGCCAGGCCGTATCTCTCGGTGAGCAGACGATGGCTCCGCTCGGCGATGGCCAGCTTGCGCGCCCGCGTGACGGCCATGCCCTGCCGCGGGTCCTCGTCGATGCAGCCCACGACGACGGCCGCGCCGTAGGCCTTCAGGAGCGGCACGACCTTCTCGAAGCGCTCCTCGCCCTCCTCCAAGTTCACGGAGTTGACGATGGCCTTGCCCTGGGAGCGCTTCAGCGCGGCCTCCAGGACCGCGGCATCAGTGCTATCAATCATCAAGGGCGCCTGCACCTTGCGCGTGAGCTGCGGCAGCAGCGCATCCAGGTCCGCCAGCTCGTCGCGGTCCGGGTCCGCTAGGCAGACGTCCACGACCTGCGCGCCCCCCTTGACCTGCGCGCGGCCCACCTCGCCGGCCTCCTCCCACTTGCCCTCGGCCACGAGGCGCTTGAACTTGCGCGAGCCGATGACGTTGGTGCGCTCGCCCACGAGGACGGGGCGGTTCGCGGGGTCGATCTCCAGGTACTCGACGCCCGAGACGTGGCGGCGCCTGCCCTGCGCGGGCTCGCGGGGACGCTTCCCTTCGACGAGCCGGCGAAGCTCGCGGACGTGCGCGGGCGTCGTGCCGCAGCAGCCGCCCACGAGGTTGACGAGCCCCTCGTCCACGAACCTCCTCATCTTCCGGGCCAGCGACTCGGGCGTCTCCTCGTAGCGCCCCTCGTGGTCGGGCAGGCCCGCGTTGGGATAGCAATGCACGGGGCACGTCGCCAGCGAGGAGAGCGTGCGGAGGTGGTCCGCCATGAACTCAGGGCCCGTCGCGCAGTTGAGCCCCACGGTGAGGGGGCGGAAGTGCTCGACGGCGGCGTAGAACGCGTCGATGGGCTGCCCCGCGAGCATGGTGCCCATGGGCTCGATGGTGGCGGAGAGCATGATGGGCGCCTCGCGCCCCGCCTCGGCGAACGCCTCGCGCGCGCCCAGCGCGGCGGCCTTCACGTTGAGCGTGTCCTGGCTCGTCTCGACAAGGAGCGCGTCGACGCCGCCTTCCATGAGGCCGATGGCCTGCTCGCGGTAGCCTTCGCGCAGCGCGTCGAACGTGGTGCCGCCCGTGACGGTGAGCGCGCGCGTGGTGGGCCCGATGCTGCCCGCGACGAA
The DNA here is from genome assembly GCA_021325135.1 of Pseudomonadota bacterium. Lineage (GTDB taxonomy): Archaea > Thermoplasmatota > SW-10-69-26 > JACQPN01 > JAJPHT01 > JAJPHT01. The sequence continues at coordinate 8,114 of JAJPHT010000036.1, forward strand.
CCGGGGGCCCGGGAACCTCGCGGCCGCCTCGCGGGCGATCTGCGCGGCGCGGCGGTTGATCTCGCGGCACCGGTCGGCGAGCCCGAACTCCGCCAGCACCAGGGGCGTGCCGCCGAAGGTGTTGGTCTCCACGACGTCCGCGCCCGCCTCGTAGTACTGCTCGTGGATGCGGCGCACGACGTGGGGCGCGAAGAGGTTCAGCGCCTCGGGGCACCCCTCGTGCTGCGCGCCGCCGTGGTCCTCCACGGTCAGCTTCGCAGCCTGGAGCATCGTGCCCATGCCGCCGTCCAGCACGACGATGCGCTCTTTGAGGAGGTCCGCGAGGGTGGTCATCCTGCTCCACCCCGCAACGCCACGACGCGACGGCGCCACGACGCAACGCCTCGGGAATCGTCGCGTCGTGGCGTCGTCGCGTCGTGGCGTCTCGACGTGGCGGGAAGGCCGATCACAGCTTCGCCACTCCTTCCACGATGGCGTTCCCCAGCGAATCGTCGTTGATGGGGAGGACGTGCGCGCCCAGCTTCGTCGTGAGCCCGCGGGCCTTCGCGCCGTCCACGAGGTCGGCGAACATCTCCAGGCAGACCTGCACGCTCTCGGCGCCGAAGTCCTTGGCCTCGCGCAGGCGCTTCTGCACGGGCTCGGGGACCTTGACGAAGGGGATGCTGCCGCTCATGAACTCCATGGTGCGCGGCGCCTTGAGGGGCGAGGCGCCCACGAGGACGGGGACCGGGAAGCGGCCGCGCTTGCCCAGGACACCGCCCTGCTCCAGCTTCTCCACCCAGTCGAGGATGGGCTTGGCGTCCCACGTGATCTGCGTCTGGAAGAACTGCGCGCCCGACTCCAGCTTGGCCCGCGCGTAGCCCTCCTCGTTGTTGCGCCACGGGATGATGGGCGCGCCCACGAAGAAGTCCAGGGGGTCCGTGCGCTTGGTGGGCTTGGGCGGCGCAAAGCGGTTGGCGTAGCGCGCCGCGGTGGGCATCATCACGTCGGGCATCAGCTCGCCCTGCGCGAGGTAGCGCCGGATGCCGGCGATCAGCTCCAGCGCGTTGACCGAGTCGACGCGGCGCTCCTCGGGGTAGTCGCCCCCCTTGGGGTGGTCGCCGGTCATGACGCTGACGTTGCGGATGCCCAGCGCCCACGCGCCCAGGAGCCAGCGCTGGATGCCCGCCAGCGTGTCGTCGCGGCAGGTGACGTGCGCCACCACCTCGACGCCGCACGCCTCCTGCACGAGGTGGCCGTACATGGCCGGGTCGATGCGCACGCGGGCCGAGGGGTTGTTGGTGAGGTTCACGGCCGCGAGGTGCGAGAGGCAGGGAAGCTCCGCGAAGGCGCGGACGTGCTCCTCCACGACACCGCTGCGGGGCGAGACCGCCTCGTAGGTGATGGGGAAGGCGTCTCGCTCCAGGCGCTCGCGGAAGGGGACGGCCATATTCGTGTCACGCATTCAGGAGTCGTTTCTCATTCGGTTTTTCGCGGAGCCGAAGGCTGCCGGGTCGGGTTCTCATGCCTCCGGGATATCAGAGCCCGGCCACGCGGCGAAGCTCGTCCACCTTGTCCAGGCGCTCCCAGGGCAGGTCGAGGTCGTCGCGGCCGAAGTGGCCATACGCGGCGACCTGCCGGTAGAGCGGGCGGCGAAGCTGAAGCTCGCGGATGAGGCCGTAGGGGCTGAAGTCGAACACCTTCTTGATGTAGCCCTCGACGTCGGCGTCGGTGAGGCGCGCGCCCTTGCGGTCCGCGCCCGTGCCGAAGGTCTGCACGTTGATGCTGAGGGGCTGGTGGTGGCCGATGCTGTACGCAAGCTGGATCTGGCAGCGCTCGGCGAGGCCCGCGGCCACGACGTTCTTCGCCGCCCAGCGCGCGCCGTAGGCCGCGCTGCGGTCCACCTTGGTGGGGTCCTTGCCGCTGAACGCGCCGCCGCCGTGGGGCGCCGCGCCGCCGTAGGTGTCCACGATGATCTTGCGCCCCGTGAGGCCCGTGTCGCCGTGGGGGCCGCCGATCTCGAACTTCCCGGTGTGGTTGATGTAGAGCTCGGTCTTGCTGTCGAAGAAGCCCTGGGGCAGGTGGCCGCTGTCGACGTACTCCTGGATCACGGGCTCGATGACGTAGGCGATGATGCGGCGGCGCAGGTCCTCCTGGCTGATCTCGGGGGCGTGCTGCGCGGCGATGACGATGGCGTGCGCGTGGGCCGGCACCAGCGGGGCACCAGGAGAGTTTGAGCGCCACTCGATGGTGACCTGCGTCTTGCCGTCGGGGCGCAGGTGGGGGACGATGTGCTGCTTGCGCACCTGCGCGAGGCGGCGCGCGAGGCGGTGGGCAAGCTGGATCGCCAGGGGCATGAGCTCCGGCGTCTCCTTGGTGGCGAAGCCGAACATGAGCCCCTGGTCGCCAGCACCCGTCAGCTCGGGGGTCGACTTGTCGACGCCCTGGCGGATGTGCTCGCTCTGCTCGTGGATCGCGTTGAGCACGCTGCACGTGTCCGCGTCCAGGCCGTAGGAGCCGCGGGTGTAGCCGATGTCGCGGATGATGGAGCGCACGAGGTCCTGGAGGTCCACGTACTCGGTCGTCTTGATCTCGCCGCCCACGAGCACGAGGCCGGTCGTGGCGAACGTCTCGCAGGCCACCTTGGCGTCCGGGTCCCGGGCGAAGATGGCGTCCAGGACGCCGTCCGAGATCTGGTCGCAGAGCTTGTCGGGGTGGCCTTCCGTCACGGACTCGGAGGTGAAGAGGTACCTGTGGCTCATGGCGTGGTCACTGGATGGCAGCGGGAGGCCGCATTTTATATTCATGCGTTCCGGGCAAGCGATTCCCACCGAGCATTTCCCCATGCGCCCGGCGAATCCCTTTTCCGGCCCGCCCGCGCTCGGGGGTCCCGTGCGCATCGACCTGCACACGCACAGCACCGTCTCGGACGGCACGCTGACGCCCGCGCAGCTCGTCGCCCACGCCCGCGAGAGGGGCCTCGCCGCCCTGGCGCTCACGGACCACGACCACGTGGGCGGCCTCGCGGAGGCGCGCCGCGAGGGGGAGCGCCTCGGGGTCGAGGTCGTGGCGGGCGTCGAGCTTTCCGCCGAGGACCCGGAGGCCGGCGAGCTTCACCTCCTGGGCTACCTCTTCGACGAGGAGGACCCCGCGCTCCTCGCGCGCCTGGAGGCGCTGCGCGACGCGCGCGCCCTGCGCGGCGCCCGCATGGTCGAGCGCCTGCGGGAGGCTGGCCTCGACGTGTCGCTGGACGAGGTGGTCCGCGAGGTGGCGCCCGGCGCGAGCCTGGGGCGCCCCCACGTCGCGCGTGTGCTCGTGGCGAAGGGGCACGCGGCCAGCATCGAGGACGCCTTCGACCGCTGGCTGGGCGAGGGCCGCCCCGGCCACGTCCCCAAGGAGCGCCTCGCCCCCGAGGAGGCCATGGGGCTCATCCACGCCGCGGGGGGCGTCGTCTCGCTGGCGCACCCGGTCACGATCCGGGACGAGAAGCAGGAGGCCCTCGTGCGCCGCCTCGCGGCGCTGGGCCTGGACGGGATCGAGGTCGTGCACAGCAAGCACGGGCCCCACGAGCGGTCGCGCTTCGGCGGCTGGGCCAAGGCGCTGGGCCTCGTCGCCACGGGGGGCAGCGACTTCCACGGCGCCAACAAGCCCGACGTGGAGCTTGGCGACGGGAAGCGCGGCAACGTGCGCGTCGGGCCCGAGACCCTGGCGGCGCTCCGTCAGCGGCTCCCGTAGAAGGGCGGGCCGCGGGCGCGCGCGTCCTCGCGCACGAGCGAGCCCTGGAGCGAGAGGCGCGTCACGTACACGAGGAACTCGGTGGGCGACCGGAACCCCGTCCCCTCGATGGCCTTCTTGACCTCCTCATAGAGAGGCTGAGGGATGCTGATGGTCGTGTAGCGGCTCTTGGACCCGGCTGCGGGGGCGGGCGTGAAGGCTTCCATCGCGGGTCCGTATGGGGGGCGGGGCATTCCCATTCTGGTACACGCTTGGGGGATCGTTCGACGCTTCGACGAACCGTGCCGCCAGGCTCGCGCCCGCGCCCAAGCTATCATTCGTCGAAGCAACGAGAAAAAGGGGGGACGCGGGCGCGGGGCCCGCGACGATGCGATCACGCGGCGGGCGCAGGCGCCTTGAGGCTGCCCAGGTCGGACTCGACCTGCTTGAGCTTCTCCATGACGATGGAGGCAGCCTTGCGCAGGGCGACGACGGGGGAGAGCGCGCCGTCGGTCTCGACGCGCAGCAGCCAGCGGTCGGGCTCGAAGGAGAGCTCGACGTTGTCCAGGTTGTGCAGGTCCTTCACGCTGCGCAGCCAGGCGGCGCCCTTCACGGGGTCCAGCACCTTCAGCTGGGTCCCTTCCAGGGCGATGACGCCAGGGGGGACCACCTTGGCCAGGCGCTCCGCCTGGTGGGCCGTGAGGGGCCCGGTGACCTTCACGACGGGGTACTCCATGTACCCGACCGCCGTGACCGCCTGCCACTTCGCGTGCTCGATGCCGCTGCCCAGGATGGCCCCCGCCTCGAGCATGAGGCGCTGGCCCTCCAGGAGCTTCACCACGGGGACCTTGGGGTCCACGATGCGGAACTTGGCGTCGGCGGCGGGGATGAGGTCGCCCGAGTAGACCGTGCAGGGGCCCTCCTTGGAGAGGGTGAAGAGCACGGTGCAGTTCGCGCAGCCCTCGCCGTTGCACGTGCAGTCCTGGCGGCGCACGAACTGGTTGAGGTCCGTGGGCACCGGGAGCAGGCCGAGGCGGTGGGCCACCATCTCGTCGAAGAGCGCGCTGGTGTTGTCGTACACCGTCACGTCCTCGATGGCGAGCTTGGGGACCTGCGACATCAGCGTGCGGCGCAGCGCGTTGAGGAACGAGGGGGTCGCGCCGCTGACGTCGAAGAGCGCCGTGCTCTCCGTGCTCTCGACGACGGCCACCTTCACGTTACACCCTCCGGCCGCGCCGTCCGCCCTTCTTGCGCGTGCCGTCGTGCGGCAGGGGCGTGACGTCCTCGATGCGGCCGATGCGCATGCCCGCGCGCGCGAGCGCGCGGATGGCGGCCTGGGCGCCGGGGCCCGGGCTCTTCGTCTTGTGCCCGCCGGGGGCGCGCACCTTGACGTGGAGCGAGTCGATGCCCTTCTCGCGCGCCTGGTCGGCCAGCCTCTCGGCGGCCTTCATGGCGGCGTAGGGGCTGCCCTCGTCCTTCGCGGCGCGGACGACCATGCCGCCCGTGCACTTCGCGATGGTCTCGGCGCCGGTCACGTCCGTGACCGTCATGAGGATGTTGTTGAACGACGCGTAGATGTTGACGACTGCCCAGCGAGCCATTTACTGACCACCCTCCGTGGAGCCACCGGACGACGCACCACCCGCGCCACCGCGGGGGCCGCGGGGCGGGCCGCGGCGCGGGGGGCCGCGACCGAACGGGTTGCCGCCGGGGCCGCCGCGACCGGAGCGGTCGCCGAACTGCGCGCGCTGCACCGCGCCGCCGCCCGCGTTGGGGCCGCGGCCGCGGCCGGCCGGCTTCTGGCGGCCGGGCTCGGGAGGCGCGATCTCCATGAGCTGGTTGCCACCCTCGGACACCTTGGGGCGCACGGGGTGGTCCTGGTTGGTGAGGGGCGACGATGAGGCGTACTCGATGCTCATCTCGTCGGCCTTCATGACGTGGTAGCCGGGGATGTTCACGCGGCGGCCGCCGATGGCGACGTGCCCGTGGACGATCATCTGGCGCGCCTGCGTGGGCGTGGACGCGAGGCCCTTGAGGTAGGCCATGGTCTGGAGGCGGCGCATGAGGACGGCCTCGACGTTCAACGCGAGGATGTCGTCGAGCTTCGCGCCCTCGGAGATGAGGCCCATCTTCGTGAGGCGGGAGAGAAGGCCCTGCGTCTCGCGCTGGACCTGGGCAAGGCCGGTGAGCTGCTTGCCCTGGAGGTCGCGGGCCTGGCCGCGGATCTGGCGGAGCTTGGAGCGCGCCTTCCAGATCTCGGTCTTGTTCTTGAGCCCGTACTTCTTCTGGAGGTCCTTCTCCTCCTGGATGCGCGCGGACTGCCAGGGGTGGTTGGGCGTCTCGTACAGCTTGCGGGAGAACTTCGGGTCGCCCATGTTCACTCACCCTGCTTCTTCTTCTGGACACCCAGCGTGAGGCCGGTGCGGCCGTTGCTCTTGCTGCGCTGGCCGCGCACCTTCTGGCCCGACTCGTGGCGCAGGCCGCGGTAGGTGCGGATCTTCTTGAGGCGGTTGAGGTCGTCGCGGAGCTTGATCTCCACGTCGGTGCCGATGAGGTGGCCATCCTCGCCCGTCTCGACGTCCTTGCGGCGGTTGAGCATCCACGCGGGCAGGTTGCCCTCGAGGTTCTCCACGGCCTCCTGGAGCTTGGCGACGTCGGCGTCGTTGAGGTCGCCGATGCGCTGGTAGGCGTTGACGCCCGCCTTCTCGGCCACGACGGCCGCGGTGCGGATGCCGAGGCCCTTCACCTGCGCGAGGGCGGGGATGATCTGGTACTTGCCATCCAGGTCGGTGTTGGCGACGCGGACGATGTACTTGAAGTCCGGATTCTCTTCCTTCTTGTCTGCCATGGGGGGTTTCCCTCCAAGACCACGCCAGCGCCCCGAGAAGGGGCGCGTCTGCGAGGGCGCGCGAGCGCCCTGTCCCCTGCGCGAAGCGCGGAGACAGATCTGCCCTCCCGTCGGGGAAGGGAATCGCCGATGGGGCACCCCCTATAAAAGCGCTTGGGGGTTCGGGGCTTTGTTCCCAAATCCGCCGATTCGGGAATGGCGGGGATTCGGGAACAACCCGGCCGGGGAACGGGGGGTCAAGGGCCCTTATAGACCCGGGCAGCGGGCGGACCCCTATCTCAGGAGCCGGAAGACAGATGGAGCTGCTGACCGTAGTTCACCCGCCCCGCCGAGCCGCCGCAAGAGGAGGGGGCGGGCGAGGATGAATACCATGAACAAGGGCAGTGGTGGACGTGGCGGGCATGCGGGCGGTCACCGTGGCGGAAGTTCCCCGGAACGGTCCCCCAACGACGATCGTTCGGACGTGAAGAACTCGAACAACCCGGCCTATGCAGCCGACCAAGCCAACCGCGCGAGCCAAGAGGACGGCGACTAAGGGAAGACCACACGGGGTTGGCCAGACGCCGCCTCGCCCAAACACCCACGACTCTATTCCCAACCCAGCTTCGGGGATGGGAGAGGGATTCTGGAGATCCATGCCCGCGGTCGCTACTATCCCCGAGCGGGCTTTATCGTGGGCGGTTCGGCTGACGACGACCCCGGAGACGATCCAGCGCCACACGCAAATCGTCAAGGGTGGCCAACAGTGAGTCAACCGTGAACATACGCAGAAGCGAGAGGCTCCCCAAGCCGAAGATGATCCCCGCGACAAGGTCAATTTGTGCCATCATGAGAGCCATGGCGGCGACGCTTCCCAGGCTTCCTGCGGTGCCACACGCGTGCGTGAGCCAATGGTCCTCACGGCGGAGGACAAACCCGCGGAGCGCCGCATATGCAAGAATAGGAAGCGCACCGCTCATGACTTGAGCGCCCAGGATGAGATATGGTCCTCGGTCTGCTGCGCTGAGAGTTCCCGCCAAGAAAGCGACGTCCGCACCTAAGAGTCCGATTTGCGCGGCGTGCAGCCTTGCCATCATCTCGTCCCGCATCGACACTGTCCAGGCGAAGGGGGCGCTTCATGTCTTGCCCCCAATCCTGTAGCCATAGGATAATTTGCAGAACCCCCTGCTACCGACAATCGATTTCAAGAAGCCATGACCGGCTTCCGGAGTATTGGCCGCACCTAATCCGACCCAGACTCCATCCTTGGGCGGAGCACGGGCACGGATTCACTCGTGGCTCGCAGGCTACAGTCTAGCCATGGCGGAGCTCTTCCTTGGTGCCGCCTTGCTTCTGGAGGCTCGCCACCCCCCAGGGTTCACGCGGTTCGTATGTCACGCCGTGCGCGAAATTGGCAACCGACTCCCGGAGTTCATCGGAGGCAAGATCGTGGAGGAACGGTTGGATTACGGCAAGCACATCTCCCTCATCCGGACGGAGTGGAATGAGGGCGGCGTGGACTTGGATGGGTGGGATGCACCTCTAGACGATGGCCAAGTCCCAGTTAATCCTCCTCCGACTGTGACAATCCCGCGAGGCGTAGTTCGGGAGGTTGCGCGCCTCCTGAAAGCCCACGAAGAGATGCCTCGTGAGCGGCGGCCAATTCGGCGCATGTTCATGGCGCTCTCGGGTGATGTCGGGGACGAACAACTGAGACCAGCGGAAGCGGAGTGGCTCCGGGTTAAGCAGTGGTTCATGGATGGAACCCATGAGAGCGTCACATCTCCTCGTCACGACTCAACGTTCAGCCTAGAAGAAATGCAGGAAAATTTTGCTGCATTTGAACGCATGCTTGAAGCGCTCTCGACTCCCCCCACACCAAGACTCGGAGCACTCGATGCCCTCCTGGAAGAAGCCAACCAACAGTGACGTAGCCAAAGCCGTCGGCATGCTGGTCGATGTGGTCCAGTTACGACACTTCTTCAGCAAGTTGGACAATCCAGAATGGATCACGCCACTCGCCGCTCGTGGGTACTTTAAGGAAGCACCGAGACCGATTCGAGAGCCGGACGGATCGATTCGGTATCCTCCGTGGCAGCCCATCTTCTATTTGGACCGCATGGCTGCACATTCGGAGTATTCCAGCAAGATCGCCGAAATCCTCACCAAGGTGAAGGACAATGACAATGTGTTCGCAATCAGCAAGATGGCGGATATTATTCTCAAGCTCGATCCACAAGATGCGATTCGCGCACTTCCGCAATTGAAGGCTTGGCTAAAGAACATCGAGAGATCAAGCATCGAGCTCGATGCCGGAAACCTGGTAAAGCGCTTCTTGGAGGCAGGCCAGGCCCAAGCAGCACTAGAACTGTCCAGAACCCTGTTCGAGGTCCTTCCTCCTGATCCGGCCCCAGAGGGCCGCCCTTTCCACATACCGCGGGTCAATACGCGCATCGACCGTTACTGGTATCAGCAGATTCTCAGTGAGATCTCGACGGACCTTGCTCGGAAGTGCGGTCGAGAGGCTTTGTCGTTCGTCATAGGCCTCTTAGAGAATGCACTAGCTTTCGAGAGCGCAGGCCGAGGTCCACCACACGATGCGTCCTACATCTGGCGGCCAGCTATTGATGCTCCCCCCGAACGTTCGCTCGTCGAGATTCCCGACACTCTCCTCGTTGCAGCACGCGACATTTCCGAAGTCCTTGCTGCCGAGGCAGACGACAACACCCTCAAGGAACTCATCCATTTCCTTGAGACACGCCCATGGAATGCTGAGCATCGGCTTGCATGGCACTTGCTCACAAGACATGGGGCGCGTCTCTTGGACGAGATTGCGGCTCGTCTTACGAACAAGACAACCTTTGACGATTCTGCGTTCCGCCACGAATATTATGTCATGGCGAAGGCTTGGTATTCCGTCTTGCCGGCTGGAGTGAAATCGCAGATTTTGAATCTAGTTCTGGAAGGCCCAGACCATCTGCCCGCATGGATTGAGTATGTACGAGAACGAACGGGCTCGTCTCCTTCCACGGAGGAGCAGCAAGCATACCAAGAACGGTGGTGGCGCGATCGCCTCTCGCCCATCAAAGACCATCTCCCAGCCGAACTCCACGCAACCTACGATCAGTGGATCATCAAGTATGGGCCCCCCGAATTTGATGAGGCCACTGTCCGCCATAGCGGCGGCTTCGTCGGACCCGCCTCGCCTAAGAAGGCGAACGATCTCCTTGGCATGTCCGACGATGAACTCCATCGCTTTCTCACGACATACGAGGCAGATGATGACGAAGCGTGGGCCCCCGAGGGCTGGGAGGACGTTGGTCTTGCTCGCGAGTTGGAGAGTGCGGTCAAATCTGACCCAAACCGATTCGCCGCGCGGTCCGTTGATTTCGCGAAGCTGCGGCCCCGCTTCGTGAAGGCTATAGCAAATGGCTTTACTCAAGCGGTCAAGGGCAAAAGCGGTCCCGATTGGGAGACGTTGCTCCACTTCACGGAAGCCGCTCTCGAACACAGATCCCCTGAGGTTCGTGGCGAACTGGAGATGGGTCTCCTTTCCCTCCTCGACGTGGGGCTACGGGAATCCGATACTGCGTGTCCAATAGACCTTCGCGGGCGTCTCTGGGCCATCTTGCAGCGCCTGTCCAGCCATCCCAACCCGACCCCCGAGGAGGAGAAGTCCCACGCTCCCGGGTTTGGCGACCTTCACGGCTACTCTATCAACACGGTCCGAGGGACCGCTTTGCGCACTGTCATCGACTATGCTCTTTGGGTCTATCGTAGCCTCGGCGATCATGCAATCCTGACAAGGGACATGCCCGAAGTGGCTACTCTCTTGGAGGAACACTTGGATGTCATTACGGACCCAACTCCTTCCACTCGGACGGCGTATGGTGAGCGATTGCCCTGGCTCATTCTCATGGACAAGGAATGGGCGTCGCGTCAAGTTCAACGCATCTTCCCTGACGACCTCAATTTGGAAGTGTATCGCCGGGCAGCCTGGCAGGGTTACATGCAATTGCCTCGCGCTTACGATGATCCGTTCCGAATCTTGCGTGCACAATACGAGCGGGCCATCCAAGAACTGGTGTCGGAACCGAATCGTATCGACACCGAGGAAACTAATCACGTGGCGGAGCACCTCATGGAGGTCTTCTGGCGCGGGCTCGTGAATCTCGGAGATCCAGATCGTCTCATTGAGAAGTTCTTTGAACGGGCGCCCATAAGTCTGCGGCAACACGCCATTCGCGATATCGGAGTCGGGCTACAACATCCTCAGACAGTCCTCAAGGGCGATGCAAAGCAGCGGCTCGAACAACTCTACGACTGGCGTCTCGATCAAACTGAAGATGCGGAGGAGTTGGAAGGATTTGGGCGGTGGTACACTTCAGGCCACTTCGATGAGCCTTGGGCGACCAGCAGGCTGCTTAAGACACTCCAGAAAACGGGGTTCCGATTTCACGACGAAGATGTCATCGGAGTGCTTGCAAAATCCGCGGCCTCGATTGCCGACAAGGTTTCTGCAATTGAACTCCTTATCAAGCGCGATGAAGACTACTGGCGCATCGAAAACTGGCTGCCCGAGGGCAAGCCCATCATTGAGGAAGCAAGTCGCTCGACCGATGCCGTGACCCGGGGTCGGGCGGCTGCAATCATCGACGATCTTGTCCGACGCGGTTTCCATGACCTTCGAAGTCTCTATCCAAAATAGGCTCACGCTTCAATTGCAGCCTTAGGCGAGTCAGACCAATGACGGGGGGACACGTTCCCAACCCATAGAAGCATTCCGAAGCTAGAATGATTTCCGAATGTCCTGAGTCCCTTCGGCAGCTAAAATATGCGATCGAGCCATTCCTCCTCCGCATGGAGGTAATGAACGTGTTGCACAAGCACCGTAAGATTGTATGAGACAAGCTTGCACAGCAATTCGTTGGTGCGGCTTGTGACGGTACGACTCCGCAGCGTTTCTCCGAAGCGCCGTTTCACCGCGGAGTTAACGGACTCCACGAGTGACCTGCGGTGGTAGAGGGCGTCGAACTGGGCGCGGTGGATAGTGAAGAAGGCGATCATGTCGGCCCATCCGCCTGCGCCGTGCTGCTTCGTGATGCTGGTGTCGCGAGGGCGGAAGAGAGGCTGGGCACCCAGGTCGCGGACGAGCGCAACATTGGTTCGGCTTGCATAGGCACCGTCACCTACGACGACGCCCACAGGGAACTTCACCGCGGTCTCTTCGAGGAGGGGTCTGAATTGAGAGGAGTCGCCGGTCCCGCGGCCGGTGTTGGCGGTGATTCGAGCAGCGGTGATGAGACGAGCTTTCGTGGAGATCATGAGGTGGCATTTCAACCATGGAATCGGAGCCTCAGGTCCGTGTTTCTCATGGTTGTAGTGACCGCGCCGGGAAGGCGTGAACCCGGTGCTGTCAATTGCGAAGGTGTCTCCCACGACCGCGAGCGTTACAGGTGAGGCATCGGGGTCAATCGCCGCAAATGGTTCCCGTGTGAGCTTGAGCGCCATTTCAAGAAGCGGCATGGTTGCCTCATCAGTCAGGGTGCGGCTGACGACGTTGCACGCGACGTGACGCGACAGGAGGCCTTCGGCCAAAAGGCGGTCGCGGGTATCCTGTTCGCGCCGCATGTTCTTCTGGTTCGCCGCCCACAAGAGGGCGGAAAGCAGCGCGTCCGTCTGCGGGACCGGAGGCCGCCCTGGTCCGTAGCGTGGTGGGGGTTGCGGGAGCATTTCGAAGAGGCGGAACGCGAGGCGCGGGAGGACTTGAGGCATGGCCAGTTCGGCCTTGCGGTAGGCCGCCCAATCGAAACCGGCTCCCTCGAGCGGTTTGGGTTCCTCTTCGGCGTCGGGGTAGGGGAGTTCGCCGCGCTGCAGGAGGATGGCCAAGATGTGGACGCAGGGCCGAAGCGCAGCCCAGTCCGGGCAGTCGCAAGTCCAGAGACCAGCCTTGTCCTCCACGATGTAGCTGCCCGCCCCGCGCTGGCTGCGAACCTTGTAGGTCCAGGCGTCGCGGAAGGACATGACCGATCCATTCCGCTGCGCGAGGTCCGCAGCCCGCTTGTAGCGGCCTGGTTCGATTGTCAGGGCGGGTGCGTCGGGTTCGGTGCCGAGGCGCAAGTGCAGGGATCCTGCCGCACGTTCCAGGCGGGGGCGGACGTCCTTGGCGCGGGACTTACGTGGCACGCGGTCACGGCTCCGCGATTCTGAGGATTCTATCGGTCTGGACTATGCTCAGGCGTACTTGCGCGTCGTATGAAACGGAAAATCCGCTCCACTTGCATGACGCACTTTCGATGTGGTCTTGGGGCTCAAGCACGTCGGACACATCGACCCAACTAGTGCCCGCACTATCGGTCGGCTGCGCCGGGCCCCCGCTGGTCGAAGCGACCGATGCTGTTGCCATCATGTCCCGCACCGCTTGCGTCAGAGGGGCCGTCGCACGTCTGGGAGCAGGCCGAATTCGGGATGTTTGAGGAGGATGAGGATTCGGACACTGCGGCCGCGGTATTTGCTCAGGCCGCAGACGCGGCCATATTTGTCCACGCGGCAGGTGTGAATCGCCAAGATGTCGCTGGTTTCTTCGTAGCGGGTTGGCAAACGATCCGCCTCCGCTCAGAGCGCCTCGCGCCGGCGAGGCGTGGCGGTCGCTGGGGAACAGGAGCTGAAAGTCATGGGTCATCACGGGCGGTTGATGCGATTCGTGCGTCGCGTGGCGTTGCTCGGCCCGTGGGCCGCCAACAACGCCCGCGCTTGGTGCGGCAGGATGCGCCCGCCGGAGCGGGTGGACGCCCCGGCGCCGTGGCAACCGAGGCACGCGCGGGCGGCGAACCAGGCCACGCGCTCCCCCGCGCCGGGCAGACCCACATAGAGCGCGAGGATCCTGCCGCCTCAAAGGCGGCGACTTGCGAATGCGACTCAACCGTGCGCTTGGAACGACATATTCTTTGCGAGAGCCAGGCGGAGAAGGAACGTTCCTAGAACGGGGCCGGGAACGTTCCTCGGGTTCCCGCTTCGGGTTCTGTCGCCTCAAATCCTGAGCCTCCAAGGCCCGGCTTTCGAATCGGGGCCCACGCGCTGCGCGCTGCCGGCAGGGTCCTGCTGGCCCGCCGCGTCCCCGAAGCGAACCTGGAACTCCTCCACGCTGCCATGAATGGCCGGATTGTACGGCGGCCGCACCGGGGGCCGCGCGGCCTCGACCTGAGCCCGCTGCGACTCCTTGGAAACCGGCTTGGTTTCCGACTTCAGCCACCAGAGGAACAGGACCGCACAGAGAGCCAGGAGACCGAGTATCGCGAGCGTCTGCGCGCTGGCGGCCTTGCGCGCGGTCTCCCGCTGAACGCGAACCATGAGTGGAAGGTACGCCGCTGATTCTCCTGTTTCCGCGGCCGCCTGCCGAACCGCCCGCTGGAGGGCCGGGAAGTGCTGTTCGACGTTCCGCGGGTCCACCGGAGCGTCAGGACCCTTCGGAATCAGGCTCCCGAGGGCGTTCAGAGTCTGTGCGTTCTGGGCGACTCGGAGCAGAACCGGATCGGCAAGAATGAGTTCCGTGCCTCGCGTAGAATGGGGCACCGGCACCACAGGGGACCACGATCCGGACCGCCCTGCGGAATCGCGGGGCTGAACCGCGTTGGCGGTTAATCCGGGAGGCTTTTGGATCGGGTGTCGCGGCATGGTCGGAGCCTGTGTTTGATCCGTGAGTGGCGCGGTGGCCCGAGTCGGGGCTCCGGCTTGCGTCGGAAGATCCCGCATTGGGCAACGCGCGACGTGCCGAGGGAGCTCAACAGGCGTGTAGTGCAGCCCGCAGTAGGTGCAGACCGGATTCGGGTTCTCGGGACAGGCAGCCGCATGGCGCCACCTGGCGGTCTTGGTCTCGCACGGGTAGCCACAATATGGACAATCCCACTGGCCGCCCCTCGGGGTCTCGTCTCGGCTCTGAGTTTCGCCCGGCGCACCAAGGCCGGGCCGCGGGTTCGTGGACATGCCTGGAACGTTAGGACCCGACACAGACTTCTCAGCTACGGCTCTTGAAATACTAGCGACTCAGCCTAGCCATGAAGAGGTTCCATCTTGGATCGCCTGAATCAAGTTGAGGCATGGATTGTCCAAGGGACTCCCGCGGAACGCCGGCAGCTGTTCGACTTTGAATGCCAAGACCGGCTCAGCATTGTCAATCAGCCAATTCATCAACAGCGAGATTCAGAAGGTTCTGCCGATTCCAAGTCGAATCGGATCAGCCGCGCCGGTCCGCCGGCCCCGTGACCCACGTATCCACCCTAGTGAAGGTTGATCTAGAGTATGGATCGCCCGCTCCCTCAAATCGGACTGTTTCCCTCCCCTCCCCCAAACGTACTTGAAGGCGCCAATCGGGTTGGAGGAGGTGAAAGGCAGAGGCTCTTCCTTCACACCCGCGCGTGATCGCGATGATCGCTTGGGCGGCCCAGACGACGAGCTCGCGCGCTTGAAGAAACTCGCCCCTCAACTCTCGAGGTATGATCGCGCCCAGAGCTTGGCGGCGATTGCGGCCCTGCAATTGCGCCCCGAAAACGCTGATCAGATGATGCGGCTTGAGGCGCTTGCCTTCGCTGCATCGGTCGAGTGCGCGCCGCAGAGGGGGAAACACATGCTGCGGACGAAGCTCCTGACCCTCTTGAACGATGAGCCCCTACGCGCCTTCGCTGAGAAGGAGGACCCGTGCGAGAATTTCGTCACGCAGGAATTCGTAGCTGAAGATCGGGGCTTCACGTACTTCGCGGGCATCCTTGAGGACCCGGATTATCATCTGCGCATTTTCTGGGAAGCGTTGCAGCACATCCGTGCAACCCATTCCGTAGCGGAATTAGGGTTGCGAACGATGCGAGCCGCCCTTCTGGTCTCAGACACAATCGCCCGACGGGCGGGCCTTCCGCGAGGCACACCCCCCATTTTTGCCCACTGGCAGAAGGTCCACGTTCCGTCAGATGACGAGGTGCGCGCACTTGCACAGACGGTCCGCTTTGAACGCGAGGACCTCATCCAGCTACTTTCTAGCGCCGGACTCTCGTGGGCAGACATCTCGCCGCTCATTCTCGACGCCCCGCCACGATGGGAAGACTACGTAGCCCAAGCGGGACCGTACGCACAACCGATCGTCGATGTCGGCGGCACCTTTGTCGTGGCAATTCCGAGCGCCCTTCCCTACGCTGCCCGTGAGGCAGTGCTGATTCAGTTTCATGAAGCGAATGCGCTTGAAGTGCTCGCATCAGCTCTTCGCGGAATCACATTTAGGGAGGTCGTTGAGGATCTCGACGACATCGGATTCGCTTTCTCCTCAAGACTTGAGTTGGAGCCGAACGAAGCGCACGCACTTGCGGCAGCCTTTGACTTTGATCTGGACAAACAAGCGTGCCTCATCTTCCTCCATGATCCCTTGACTGACTACGCTCCAGGCGGGAGGAGCAAGACTTGGGACTCTGCCCGCGTCGTCGAGGAAATCAACCAGCAGATTCCACGAATTGAGGACCAACTGTTGTCGCAAGACAACGGGCCAACCCAGCTCCTGTTCTTGTTTGTAGTCGCTGGCGTTCACCGTCGTTCCCTACAGCACTGGAAAGTCGCCCACGACCGGAGGGGAAGCGTGGGCGCTGCGTTCCAGGCAGCGGACCTCGCTCCTATTGCGCACCTAGACGCTCATGAGCCGCTAAGTCTCTGGGGATTCGCCACCTCGAAGCACATGGACCAGGAGTTCCGACGACCCGTGACAGTTGACCCCATGGCGCGATACGTCTATTGGCGGTCGCCTAGCCGGGCTCATGTGCATGATGAATTGCCGGTCGGCGCCGTCCTCCCCGTCATGCAGAACATTGTGGGGGACTTCAAGCGGGAGTCTCTGCGCATTCAAGATCGGCATGCGGCGTGGCACCCTCTCGGTCGCATGGCGCCCGTGAGACGCGTGTACCGTTGGGGCTTCGAGCGAGTCTATGCCATTGACGCCCCCGATCCCGGTCTGAACCAATTGCTGGTCGAGGGTTTTTCAAAGCCAATCTGGATCATTTCTGCCAGCGACGCCGAAGGACAACCTCCGATGCGTGCGAACGGGTTTGGAACCACGATCGCGAGTTGGTTGAATTACGCCCCCGCGAAGGAGCTAAATGAGGTCCTCGACCGGAAGCAGGAGCCAGCGCTGATCCTCGTCGTTTCATGCGAGAATGAGGCGCCTGACCTCAGCTTTGGAGAGGACTCCGAAGGAGCAGTGCATGTTGTCATCGGGCGATCATTTCTCCAGACGCTCTTCCACAATCCGGAACAAGAGGCGCTTCTTCTAGCCCAAGTCATTGACTTGGTGAGCACGCGATCCGGAGTGCCAGAGATTGCAGAACCGATCGTTAAGAGGATACTTGAGCTGGCGCCGAGCCACATGATCCCTGTTCTTTCACAGGCGGTCGTGGCAATCCGCCCTGACCTTCCAGAAGCGCGATGCGTTCAGTCATATGCCGCCGATTGGCTCATGGATGACCTTGCGCGCCGAGAGATATCCTGTGGAGAGAAAGGCCCTCGCCAACTCGAGCGAGTCGAGACCCGCCAAA
Source organism: Pseudomonadota bacterium (assembly GCA_021325135.1). Classification (GTDB taxonomy): domain Archaea; phylum Thermoplasmatota; class SW-10-69-26; order JACQPN01; family JAJPHT01; genus JAJPHT01. Next base: position 25,199 of record JAJPHT010000036.1, read on the forward strand.
AGCTCGGGGACGCGGCCGCCTGGCTCATGGAGCGCCTCGAATCAAGAGTCAAAGAACTGGCCCCCGACGCACTGGATCGTCTCGTCTTCCACTACGAATTGATCGTCAACGACGCCAACAAGCGCTACGTAGGCGTTCCGTTCCAGCACCAACTTCGGGGCAGTCAGGCGCAGACCAGAGACCCAACTCTCCAGGAGCTCAGCGATGCAGCTGGAGCTTGCCGTTACCTCATTGAGTACGTCACGGCACGCCCGCCGCGAGGATCCCATCCACTCAGCCTATCCGCATTTGATGAACTTCTCGCCCTTGCCTCCCACGTTCTGCTGTTCAAGCACCACCAGAACATGGTCGTCTTCGGCCTTGTTGATGTGCGCGGCAGAATTTCACCCAGCCTTCGGCCCATGTTCACTGCCCCCGACTTCAGTCACGCTTCAAAGGACGTTGAGGCGGACACGCTTAGCCAGGAGCTTGAGCACGCACAGGATATGCTCGACGCCGGGTTTCCGACCGATGTTGGCGAAGTTCCGAAGGATTTCGCAATGGCCGATGCGGCTTTCCACGCCGAATGGGGACTCGGTTTTCTCGAACTCGGCTTCTTCTTTGATGCAATTGCGGGCCTCGCTGAAGGCACCCTCATCGCCAGGATGCCCGAAGAGGACGTCGCGAAGCGCCTTGCGGAAGAGCTCGGGTGGCCCCGCGAAAAAGTAGAGGCCGCGCTTCGGACCTTCTCACTTGCGCCGCGGGAAAAATTCATCGACGGACCCGACACGGAACCGTGGCGTCACAGAAGGCGCAGATCGTACATGATGCGGCCCCTCCTTTCCCGTGAGATAGACGGTATCCGGACTCTTACATGGGGGCCTCTGCAGGTCACATCCACACCGAACTACATCGTAAACCTGGTACTTGAGGCGCGTCTGACGGATCCCCAGAGCGATCCCATGAAATCATTTCTTGGTGAACTCCGCGAGAAGTACGAGGGATTCAATCTGATCGTCAAGGAAGCGTTCGACGACGCGCCTGAATGGAAAGCTCACAACAGCGTTGACATCCATACCATCTTCGGCGGGCCAAAGATCGGAGACATTGACACTCTTGCTCTCCACTATCCGAGTCGGACCGCGTATCTCATTGAGGCCAAGTCTTGGGCAGTCGGCCGCGTACCTCACGATTGGCGGCAAGAAATTTCCAAGCTCTTTCAAGGCAAAGATGCGGCCATCCCAAAGCATGCAGCCCGCGTGGAATGGGCAGCTCAGAACGTGGAGCGGATCAAGGAAAGGTACCGGCTTGAGGGAAATTGGCAGGTCCTTGGCCTTGTGGTTCTTGACCGGCCTATCCTAGGTGCAGCACTGCGCGAAACACCATTCAAAATCCTCTCCTTCAAGAAGTTGAAGGAGCGCATTCCCACCGGCAGGCTCACCTAGGCAAGGGAAAGGCGCTCCCGACCTCCGACTTGTAGATCCTTGCTCGGTGAAACGGGAAAGGGGCTAAGCCGCTCGCAGATACTCCGCGCGCCGATGGATAATGAGCTCTGGTTCCGGCGCCTCATCGACGCGGTTCGCCTTGCCGAGCAGGAGTTCTCTGCCGAAGACATGGCCCATGTGCGCGGGATGCGGCTCTTGGGGTTCGACGCCCCTTGCCAAGTGCGAGCGTTCCACATCGTTGAACCCCAAGCGTTCTTCACCTTGGTTCTGAGCATTCCTGGGGGTCCAGACCGCGACGTCCGCGTCACTCGACCCTTGCGGCTGTACGAGTTCCCCGCGGAGCTTGAGAAGGTCGCAGAAGAGCCCCTGTGGAACGCCCCCCTGCCGAACCCCGAGGACGCGGTGCTCCAGCCTGGCGAGGAACCGACGTTCCGTTCTGCCGTTCACCAGTCCCTGATCCACGCCTACCACCACGCTCAACGCCTTCCTTTCCAGCGGTCGTATCCGAACCCCCATTGGGAAGGTTCAGGAAGCGCCGTGGGGGGTTCAGGCGCGGCTTGGTGGTACACGGGAAACCTTACCACGCTTGACCCGAACAAGATCGCGAGCGACGTCGCTCGCAACCTCCGGCACGAGATTGAGGCCTACAAGCAGCGCGTTGCCGAAGCGGCAACCCGCGCACCACCCGTTCCTCAAGCGCCCCAGTCGACGCGGCCGGCGCCGCCCGGATACGACGGATGGGGCGTATGGCTCTACCCACATCTCCGAATCGGACCCTTTCCCAAGGGAAGCATGTGGGATCGAATGATGATCGGGCGCTTCGACCTCCACCAGATGCCCATTGCCACGCAGGTTCCCTTGAAGAACGGCGCCTCGCTCTTTGCCACCTACGATGGCTTTGTCGGAGTTCACCGCCCGCTGGCGGAGCAGTCCAAGGAGTTCCGTACGCAAGCCGCGGAATACCTCAATGCCCTGTCGTATGCGCTTCTGGAACTCGAATACCAGTCCTTCGTTGTCTTGGACGACGAATTTGTCGGGTTCGAGATCGCCAAGCACGAAACCGGCGCTCGGGTTTCCTTGCGGTCCATGCCCTACACGTACCGCACGACCAGCACGCCGCTCGAGGAGATATTCCCCCACGACATCCAGCACATCGGTCTGGAACAGTTCGCAGAGGCTGCTCGATTCGCGGACGGAATCATCGAACACTCGCGCGGGGACCACGCGAGACTGATCGTGGAGGCCGCTACTCACCTCCGCCGCGGTCATCCCACGGAGTCGTTCTTCTTCAGCTGGCTCGTCGTGGAACAACTCGTGGACGAGGACTGGAAGGCCTACCTCCATGACCACAAACTCTCGGATCGGCGGCTCCAACGAATGACGGACACGAACCGCTGGACCGCGGACACGAAACTGGAGATTCTCGACCTTGCGTCCGCTCTCGGGCTCGACTACACCGCGGCCATGAGCATCAAGAACCCGCGGAATGAAGTGCTGCACGGTGCCCGAAAGGCCACTCGAGAGGAAGCGGAACGGGCCCTGAAATTGGCACGAGACACGTTCCGAGCCCGTCTGCCGCTGGACGTTCCAAAAAACGCCTAATCGCGCGGTCCCGGGTTCTTCTCCAGCCACTTGGTCAGGTCCTTTCGGAGTCGTTCCGCGATGATGCGGTCCACTTCGATTTTGAAGTCGTATCCGTAGCGGAAGGTGACGCAGTTCCGGCCTATGCCGTGGGCGACGCGGATCCGGGGGATCAGCGTCATGACTCCGATTTGGGCGCAGGGTCGGTCCACTTCGGGTGAGCTCGACAAGACGCTCAGGTTGATGAGGTAGTCCGTGCGGGGCTTGCGGCGTGCTTTGATCATTCGGATCGCTCCGTGCGTCTGCAACAGAGCACGAGCAGCAGCGGAGGAGGGATGCGCCGCGGCTTGAGTCGCCATCCGGTCCGGGGCAGGGCCTTCGGTCGGGGGCGTTTGCGGCGTCTCAGAAAGGCGCTCGAAGTGTCTCAAGCGGTTCAGTCGTCAGCAGGCGCGGTTTCGGCCTCGGGCTCGCGGTGGCCCGGCGGAGGCGTCGGTTCCTCCTCTTCGGTGATGAGGTCGTAGCCGTAGAACCCAATGTCGGTGCAGAGCGTGACACTCTTGCGGGAAAGGCCGTCCAGGAGTTCCTTCACGCGGCGCGACGCGTCGTCCACGATGCCAAGCTCCTGCACGAGCGCGGAGACGATCGCGAGGTCGCGCGCCATCAGGAGTGGCTCGAGGTCCATGCAGGTGCCGCACTTCGGACACATCGCCGCGTCCAGGCGCACCGGGACCGCACGGCCGCCGGGCTCGTTCATTCGTTCCCTCCCTTGGGCTCGTCCTCTTCATCGGCCTCGGGCTCGCCCGGGTCCAGATCGTCCAGCATCGAAACCGGGTAGCACGCGGCGGCAAGGTCCGCCTGCATGCCCTCGTAGAGGTCGATGGCGCTGATGCGCAACCGCTTGACGAAATCCGCGGGTGCGACCCGGCCGCCCTCGATAAGGTCGGCGACGCGCAGAAGCAGCGCGCGCATCGCCTGATCGCGGACGGGCCTCGCGTTCACCGGCCCTTCGCACTGCGGGCACCCGATCCAGCAGAGATCCCCGACGTACTTGGCCGGGGCCTCCGGGTCGTCGATCACGCGACCACTCCAGGGGGCGTCCTTCGCGCGTCGGGTGTCGTCGGGCGGGGAGGTTGCAGCGGTGGCAGCCGCGTTTCTGCGGAATGATTCACGGTGATCAGCGAGTCGTCGGCTCCGGGGTAGGGCATGCCTATTCCTCAGCAGAGGGGTGCCTGACAGAATTCCATAGCAAACTGAGAACTAGCCTGCGAGCGGCGGAGCTTATCCAATGAGTCCTGGACTAGCCGCCTGGAACTGGCGCCGGCATCGAACTATGGGCCGGGCCTGCCGCCCTCTGCCCTTAGAGCCAGCGCCGTGATCCCTCTTACCAAATTGTGGTTCTGAATATTGCAATCCAATACGACGACTTGAAGGTTTCTATACTATTTTTTGGTACGTATGCCCCGGCGTGCAACTGGGCCTGCCCACGGCAAGAAAATCGGAACCAGCGTGACCATTGACCCCGGCCTTTACCAATGGGTCATGGAGCACGTAGGGGCCGGCAAGCAGTTTTCGAGCCTCAGCCACGCCTGCGAGCGCGGCTTCGCCTTGCTTCGAGAACACGAGGAAGGCAAGTGGGCGCGGACGGACAAGAAGTGACCCGAGCGGGTCGATGGCTGGGTCATTTTTGGAATGGCCGTCGCTTTTCAATGACGGGCCCTAATTTGGGAACAAAGCCGGGGTTCGGTAGTGTTGCGTATAGGGGGTACGGGGCCGGCTTCTTCGCCTTGTTGCGCCGGGGGGCATTCGCGAACACCTACCCCTTCGGGACCTTGATCGCGTTCGGTCCTACACGTGTCAGAGCTTGGAGACAGCCGCGATGCCGCCCGCGAGGCCCACGCTTGCGAAGACAACGATCTTCACCAAATCTAGGACCTTATCGGCTTCGACGGGGCCGGCTTTCCACAGAGCGAGTGCCCAGGCAGCAAGGAGGATGAATAGGAGCATGAGGAGGAGTCCGCTCGCCCGAGACCACCTTGCCCGTTCGAAATCCTCCTTGGTCATTACGGGTGGCGTCGGCGCCACGACCGGCACGGACTCGCCGGCCTCATCCTCTTCGAGCGGCGGGGTGGGCTGAGTGGTCATCTGAGGCGCACCCCACATTTGGTGCACTTACGCTGGTCCTTTGCAACGAAAGCGCCGCAGTTGGAACAATGCCATTGCTCCTCGCCCGATGGGCTGAGCGCTTTGTAGATGAGGTAGCCCAGGGCCGCGCCGCCTAGGACAGCCAGGAACTTGTCAAGTCCAGATGGCTCTTGCTTAGGCGGTTCGGCTGCGGGCGCGTGACCATACACGGCTCCCCCTGGAAGGTATGTTCGGGGAACTGTCACGAGATTGCGGCAGTTCGGACAACTGACCACCTGACCAGGCAGCGAGATGGTCTCGAACTGGTGAGCGCACGCGGGGCAATGTATCCAGTTCATACATTCACCCTTCAAAGGCCCCGTGCCCGTCGGGGCACCAGTAGAGCGGCGTCGTCTTCCAGTTGCCGCCGGCTCCTTCGCGGTAGTAGAGGCGGGGGCAGGGGCGGTCGCACTTGGGGCAGCGGGGGCGGGGGCCGCTTGCGACGGCGCCGCCTCCCGCCGCCTTGGGCTTGGCGGGCATCTTGGGCGACCGTATACGCTTGGCCCTCGGGATAAGGGTGCCGGGCGTCACGCGGGCTCCTCGCGGTGGCTTGCCCGTACAAGAGCGGCCCAGCGGGGCTCGCCTTCGTGGCGGGCCACACCTAGGCCCGCGGCCTCTGCGGGCGTCTTCCCGCCCAGCGCCTTGTGGGGACGCGCATGGTTGTAGTAGACGGCATGCCCACGGGCCACGATCCCGTCGGTCTTCTTGACGCCGCGAATGGTCTTCTGGCGCTCGCGCGTCGTGTTGTTCAATCGCTCCACGAGGTTGTTGTTCGCCCGCGCGTTCGTCAGGTGAATTTCGGCAATGTGGTGGGCTCCGCGAAGCTCTCTCTTCGCGGCTTCCTTGTAGCCGGAGAGGTCGTCGCCCATGATGGTGGCGGGGTAGTGTTGTAGGTAGGGGGTAGGGGAGCGACTTCTTCGCTCCGCTGCGGCGGGGGGCATGAGAGGTGGCCACTAAGCGTCGGCCACGTGCTTGGCGGGCTTCCCTATGACAGGATAGACGTGGAGTTCGTAGCGTTGGACCCGCTCCCGGGCGATGTCCTCTGGAATCCAACAGCCGTCGCTGATTGTGATTTCGACTCGGGCTCCGCTCTCGACGTGGTAGTCGGAATAGGGGAAATCGTAAGTTCCCATCGGGTCGGCCGCCGGTTGCAGCGTCGTTTCCTCACCCTCCTTGTAGCGGATTCGAAGCGAGATCGCACGTATTCCCGTCGAGTGGCCGCCCTCATTGATGACAGAGACGGAAAAATCGCCGTTCTCTGTCCAACCGAAGCTCTCGATCGCAAGAGCGGCGCGGTCACGCTGGCGTTCGATGCGCCACAGGGCACCCGTGAAGACCGCGACGAGGATAGCCGAGAGTGCTTGGAGCAAGTCCCCTGCGTGGGCTGCAAGGAAATCGAGGAATGTCACATGGGCCGAGCGGCGGGTCTGAGAATGAATTCACTTCTTCTCGATGGTCCACTTGACCTTGTGGAGGGTGACAGTCTTGCCACTGACCTCAAAGGCAACGTGGTCGCCCTGCTCCACATCCAGGGCCTTCAGGGCCTGGGGCGGGGTCGTTCCCACCTCGGCAATCCCCCATCGCACCCCAACGACCAGCAACACCCGCATTGCCAGAGGTTAACACGGCTTCCCGCGCTGATCGTTGCGGTTACCATGATCCGGACCCTCATCGTGAACGGCTTCGTCGCCGCCCTTGCGCTGACCCAGGTGGGCTTCGCGACGGCGGACAACACCTGCGCGCACAACAACGACCACGTCTACGAGCTTGCGACCTCCAACACGGTCCACAGCGACCTGTACCAGGGCCTGTTTGGCTTCCTCTCCAACACGGACAACGGCCTGACGGGGAAGTCGGAGGGGATCCGGCAGGACTTTTCGGTGCGCGTGTACACGTCGGCGCGGGACTGCGGCAGCGGAACGGACACGGACTTCACGGGTGAGTACGACACCGGCATCGGCGGCGGCTTCTTCGGCGCCACGGACGTGTACGACCCCGACTGCGGCTACGATCTCGCGGTCCACGCCTCGACGGGCATGGTCACCGACCCGTTCGCCGCCCTCGTCGACTCGTCGCCCCGCGGCGCCTACGGCGTGGACGACGTCGAGGGGCCCACGCCGCTGCCCAACGGCGAGACGGTGCCGCAGGGCCTGGTGTCGGACGGGGCCCCCTACGCAGGGAACGGCTGCGTCACGGATGGGACCATCACGCCGGAGACCGACCCCTACGACTGCCTCAACGACTTCACCCCCTACGGAGTCGGGCAGTCCACCTGGGAGCCCGGCCCCTGCCTGAGCTTCGGCGGCGACGGGGGCTACTGGCTCTTCGTCGACTCGCGCATCGCCATGGACGGCCTGTCGATCCAGGACAACCCGGCGGCGCAGGGGCATCTCATCGCGGACGCCTAGCGCGGCGCGGCGTCGGCCGGCGCCTCGGGCTCGCCCGGCCCCGCGATGAGCGTCGTGATGCGCCCGTCGCGGTCGGCCACGGCCCAGAGGATGCGCCCGTGGGAGACGCCCAGGGGCATCCAGTGGCCCTCGCGGGCGCCGCCCACCTGCACCGAGGCGTCCGCGCCCACCATGGCGAGGGAGCGCGCGAGGCGGGCGACGAGGTCCTGGAGGGAGGCGTCTTCGAGCGGGGCGGGGCCGCGCATGCCCCTTCCTGGGGCCCGGAAGGGCTTAGGGGCGCGCTCGCCCGGCGCGGCGGGCCCCTGGCGCTTCTGCCCGTCACATCCGGGCGGGCAGAAGCCCGTCGTGCGTCCGGGGCGCGCCCGATCCATTGCCCGCGTGTGACGAGGCGCGCAGATATCTTCCCGCAGGTGGGTCCCAGATGCATGATCCCCCGCGGCCTCCCCTTCTTCGCCGTCGAGATGGTCACCCCCGACGCGGGCTCCCGGCCCAGGGGTCCCCTTCTCGCGCGGCTCCTGGAGGCCTCCCGCGACGCGGACGCCGCTGAGGCGGCCCTGGCCGAGGCGCGGGCGCGCTACGGGCGCGAGCCCTCCCCCGCGGGCCTGGAGAAGATCCGCGAGGCGTCCCTGGACGCCCTCCAGAAGGAGCTTCGCTTCGAGGCCATCTGGAAGGGCGCGGCCCAGGACCTCCTGGCCGGCGAGCGCGAGGGCTGAGCGCCCTACTCGGCGGCGCCCAGGACGCGGCGCGCCTTGGCCCACGTCTGGTCGAAGAAGAGCGCCTCGGCCTGGACGAAGCCGGGGGCCGTGGTGTGGATGGCCACCTCGTCGCGGGCGTGGAGCGACTCGGAGGGGTCGTTGACGACCCACATGAGCAGCTCGCCGCCGTCGACGATGAGGAACTGGATGGTGCTCTCCAGCGCGGGCGCGCGGACGCTCGCCCTGGCCGCGGCGCGGAACGCGTCCAGCTTGGCCCAGCCCGCGTCCGTGGCGCGCACGAGCATGCGCAGCGCCACGTCGTCGTCGCGGCAGCGGCGCAGGAGAAGGTCGAGGCCGCCCGAGCGGTCGCTCAGGACCACGCTGGGGGGGAACGTCGTGGCCCAGTCGATGCTCCCCTTCGCGCCCTCGATGAGCCGGTCGCGCAGCGCGTAGATCTCCTCGCGCCCCTGCACGACCTTGTACGTGCTCTTCATGGGCGCGTCGGCGGTGACGTGCAGCTGCGTGAGCAGCGGGAACACGCTGTCGCGGGCGAGGCGCAGCTCGTCCACCGAGGCCAGCCGGGAGGTGATCTCCGAGTCGAAGACCATCTTGGGGTTGACCGCCGCGTACCGCGCGGGCCTCTCCAGAGTCAATTCCACGAGGCCGCGGGAGAGGAGGCGCGTGGCGTTGCGGTAGACCTCGTTGCGGTGCAGCTTGAGGGCCGCGGCGAGGTCGCCCGCCTTGGCGGGACCGGCGAGGCAGAGGTGGACGTAGATGGCCGCCTCGCCCTCCTTGAGGTCGAGGGCGCGGCTGACGGTCTCGATGGCATCGTGGACTCGCATGGAGGCCGTCACTTGTTCACCACGCGGCGGCGCCGCGCCCGCTCCATCCCCGCGGGCGGGGATATGCCGTTGCCTCCCCGGGGGCGGCGGAGGGCGTGTTGTTCGCCGCGGGCGGGCAATCCGGGCCCCCTGCCCGCCACACCCGGGCAAGCGCGCCGCCCGGCGGCCGTTCCGCGCAAGCCGATATGCCCGCCCGGCCGGCTCTCAGGGGTCGGACCTCAAGGAGGTCATGCGATGTCGAAGATGATCCACGCCCTGAACCGGAACGACCGCGCGATCTCGCCCGTCATCGGCACCATCCTCATGGTGGCCGCGACGGTCATCATCGCCGGCGCCGTCTACGCCGCCGTGAACGCCTACAGCGGGAAGAGCGCCAAGACGCCCACCGAGGCGAGCTGGAAGGCCCAGACCATCGACTCCAATGGCGACGGGCTGGACGACACCATCAAGGTGACCTACCTGGCGGGCCCCGACGGAGCCTCGAACATCGGCTTCTCCTTGAAGCAGTCCAACGGCACGGCGCTCCCGGCCGGCGGCCTGCACTCGGGCACCTGGAGCCCCGGCGACTACGAGACGTACAAGCTCCAGTACGGCGCGCCCTCGGGAGCCGTCGCCGTGTACATCACCATCTCCCAGGCCGGCAACACCGTCCTGGACCAGACCCTTACGCTGCGCCAGTGAGGCCGTGAACCGTCGTCCGACAAGGAAGCTGACCCCATGCCTTCGATCGTCCCTGTGCTTGAGTTCGTCCATGCCTTGAACTCCGCTGGCGTCGCGGCGGACTACGCGACCACCGTCGCGAACCCCACGGAGCAGTGGAACAAGCTGCCCGTGGAGCGGCGCGAGGCCTTCCTCGTCGAGCACGGCGCCGAAGGCACGGCCCAGTGGGTCTCCAGCGTGAGCGCCGTCAAGCGGCGCGGGCGCGCGGCCGACGTGGAGAACGTGTTCATCATGATCGAGTTCTCCAACGGCCGCAAGCTCTCGGGCTCGGCGCGCCGCGCGGGCGCCCGCATGCTCTACAGCGCGTTCACGCCCGCCGCCCCCGTCGACGGGGCCGAGGAGCTTCTCCTCGCCATGGACTCCGGCGGCGAGGGGGGCCGGCTGCGCGTGCTCCACGTCCTCGACGCGGCGTGGGGCGGCGAGCCCTACGACGTGGCGCACGACGGCGAGATCACGCGCTACGACGCGCCCGCCGGCTACCGCGAGAAGGAGCGCTACTGGCTGGAGGAGCCCTTCTCCATGGCCGTCATCCTGGAGGGCGAGGACCACGAGCTTCTCTACCACGTCCAGGAGCCGCAGCTCACGGGCCTGGAGGAGGCGCTCCTCTCGACGTTGAACGACCGGCTGCGCGACGTGCTCATCCTCCAGGAGGAGGGCGACGCGGGCCGCGCCGAGTTCCTGCTCGCCAAGGTCTTCCAGCTCCTGGGCATGTACCGCCTCAAGACGGACCGCCGCACGGCCTACAAGCTGGGCTACGTGTTCCTGCGCAACTACCTGGGCCTGGGCCGCCTGGAGCCCATCATGCACGACGTCCACGTGGAGGACATCTCGTGCAACGGGCCCAACCTGCCCGTCTTCGTCGCGCACAACGCGCACCAGTCGATGCGCACCAACATCGCGTTCGACGAGATGGAGCTCAACACCTTCACCGTGAAGCTCGCGCAGCGCGGCGGGAAGCTCCTCTCCATCGCGCAGCCCCTGGTCGACGCGTCGCTGCCCGGCGGCTCGCGCATCCAGGCCGTGCTGGGCCACGAGATCACCTCGCGCGGCAGCGCCTTCACCATCCGCAAGTTCCGCGAGGACCCGCTCACCGCGGTCGACCTCGTGAAGAACGGCACGCACTCCCTGGACACCATGGCGATGCTCTGGCTCGCGGTGGAGATGCGCCGCAGCATCCTCGTCATGGGCGCCACCGCGTCGGGCAAGACCACGACGCTGAACGCGCTCTCGCAGTTCGTCCCGCCGGCCCTCAAGATCGTCAGCATCGAGGACACGCGCGAGATCACGCTGAAGCACGACAACTGGCTCGCGGCCCTGACGCGCGAGTCGTTCACGGGCAGCGCGACCGACCGCGTCTCCATGTTCGACCTGCTGCGCGCCGCGCTGCGCCAGAGGCCCGACTACCTCATCGTGGGCGAGATCCGCGGCGTGGAGGGCCTCACCCTCTTCCAGGCCATGAGCACCGGCCACACCTGCTTCAGCACGATGCACGCGGGCAGCGTGGAGAACGCCGTCTACCGCCTGGAGAACGCCCCCATCAACGTGCCCCGCGTCATGCTCACCTCCCTGGACTTCCTCGTGGTCCAGGGGCAGGTCAACCACGAGGGGCACCCCGCGCGCCGCATGCTCTCGTTGACCGAGATCAACGGCATCGACCCCCAGAGCCGCAACCTGCGCGTGAACGACCTGTTCCACTGGGACGCGGCCAAGGACCACCACGACGCCGTGGCCGAGAGCGCCGTCTTCGAGCGCGCCCGCAGCAAGGGCGGCTGGAGCCGCGCGCGCCTGGACGAGGAGTTCTCGGCGCGCCGCCGCGTGCTGGACCGCCTCGTCAACCGCAACGAGCGCCACTACCACGACGTGGCCAAGGCCGTCAGGCAGTTCTACGCGGACCGCTCCGAGCCCTCCGACTGGGTGCCCGGCCCCGTCTTCCCCGCCGTCGAAGGCGAGGCGTTCCCCGCGAAGCCCCTCGACGAGCCCGCGCAGGCCCGCCGCGCCAAGAGCAACCGCTGAGTGATCCCCATGGCCGTCACCTTCCGCCGATTCAGCTCCCTCTGGTTCCGCGCGCTCGAGCCCGTGGTCTCGACGGCGCAGAGCAACGCCGCCACCGCCAAGGCGCTGCGCGCGGCGCGCATCGGGATGTTCCCCGAGTGGTACATGGCGCTCTCCTACCTCGCGTCCACCGCGACCGCCCTCGTCCTGGGCGCCGCGATGTGGGCCGCCCTCGCCGCGACGCGGGCGCTCGCCGGCTTCCCGCTGGGGCGGCCCCTCCTGGCCGTCATGGTCGCGGCGTTCGCGTTCCTCTGCATGCGCCTCGGCTTCCTCGCGTACCCGCGCCTCACGGCGGCGGGCCGCGCGCGGCGCATCGACGCGGAGATGCCGTCCGTTGTGACGCTCTGCTACGCCCTCGCGCAGGGCAACGTCGCGCCCCTGGAGATCATCCGCGCCGTCGCCTCCGAGCGCAACGCCTACGGCGAGGCCGCCGTGGAGTTCGGCGTCGTCATCCGCAACGTGGAGTGGCTGGGCCTGGACCTCGTCTCCGCGCTGAAGGAGACGGCGGCGACCTCGCCCAGCGCGCGGCTGCGCTCCTTCTTCGACGGCCTCGTGACCATGCTAAACTCGGGCGCCGACGCGAAGGACTACTTCATGCACCAGGCGAAGACGGAGCTCAACGAGGCCGACATGGCCTTGGAGAAGGACCTGGAGCAGGCCTCGATGCTGGCCGAGATCTACGTGAGCGGCCTGCTCGTGCTGCCCCTCCTCCTCATGGTCGTCATCAGCGGCCTGGCCCCCCTCGCGGCGGGCCAGACGGCGCTCATCCCGTTCATCGTGTTCGCCTTCATCCCGCTGGGCACCATCGTCTACCTCATCCTCGTGGAGACGCTGCTGCCCCCCGTGAGCCTGGAGGTGCCCGACCTCGACGCGCAGCGCCTCGCCGACTTCGGCCTCGCCAGCGTGCCCGCGCAGACGCGCCTGCTGCCGCCCCCGTGGGAGACCAGCTGGCCCGCCAACGTCCCCGAGGGCGAGGGCAAGGAGGCCGCCCGCGAGGCGCGCCGCCTGCGCCGCGAGATCATGGTCCAACGTTTCCGCCAGCGCATGGTGGCGTCGTGGCGCCGCTTCACGGGCCGCATGCTCGCGCACCCCACCGACGCGCTCCAGTTCTCGGGCCTCGTGGGCGCGGCCGTCATCATCGGCGGCGGCGCCGTCGCGTGGATCAACGGCCTGCGCGGCAACGACCTCGCCCTCGTGGGCACGGGCGTCCTCGTGGCGGGCGCCATCTGCGCCGCCATCCCCGTGAGCGTCTTCCACGAGATCCGCGTGCGCCGCGCGCGCCGCGTCGAGGAGACGATCCCCGACAACCTCACCAAGCTCGCCGGCTTCAACGAGCGCGGCATCGGCCTTCTCCAGTCCTTCGAGATCCTGGGCCGCTCCGCGACGGGCCCCCTCGCCGCGGAGTTCCGCGCCGTGGAGCGCGACGTCTCGTGGAACGGCAACCTCGTGAGCGCCCTGCGGCGAATGCGGCAGCGCGTCAACGCGCTGGCCATGTCCAAGGTGGGCATCCTCATGGAGCGCGCCTCCGCCGCCACGGGCAACCTCCGCGAGGTGCTGGACATCGCGGCGACGGACGCGACGAAGCGCGAGAGCCTCCGCGGCACGCGCCGCCAGGCGATGCTCAGCTACGTCGTCGTGATCTACATCGTCTTCGCGGTGTTCCTCTACGTGCTCTACATGGTCGCCAACCTCTTCTACGGCCCCGCCGGCCTTGGCGCCGCGGCGGCCTCGACGACGGGCGGCGGCCTCTCGCAAGGGCTCCAGGCGCAAACGGCGCGCGTGCTCTTCGCGCAGGCCGCCGTGATGCAGGGGATCTGCTGCGGCATGGTCGCGGGCCGCCTGGGCGAGGGCTACGTCCTCTCGGGCCTCAAGCACGCGGCCATCCTGGGCGCCAGCGCCTACGCCGTCTTCCTCCTGGGGGTCCTCGCGTGAGCCTCCGAAGGAGCGACGAGGGCGTCTCCGACGTCATCGGCACGATCATCCTCATCGCCATCACGGTCTCCCTCGTGGGCGTGGCGGTGGGCGGCCTCTACTCCGCCGGCACCGGGCAGAAGACCGCGCTGCCGCGCCTCGACCTCAAGGCCAGCGCGCTGGCCAGCGGCGCCGCCAACGGCAGCGTCACCCTGACGCACGCCGGCGGCGCGAACTTCAGCCGCGCCGACCTCGACGTGCAGGTGACCTCAGGCGGCGTCCTCTACGGCCGCGCGCCCTTCCCCAACGCGACCTCGTGGTGGGACGTGGGCGAGGCCGTTCCGTTCAACCTCTCCAAGCCCCTCACGGGCGGCGAGCACCTGGAGATTGACGTGATCTCGCGCCCCCTGGGCGCCGTCGTCTCCACGGCCATCGTGGACGTCCCCTCCCTGGGCTCCTCCGCGCCGCCGCTGGGCACCTTCACCGTCACCGCGACCGCGCCTTCGGGCCTCTTCCCCGCGGACGTCTCGCCCGGGTCGGTCCTGCGCGTCGCCGCGCACGTCGCGCACCCCGACGGCCGCAAGGCCATCGCGTCGGCGTGGGTCGACCTCTCGCCCCTCCACGGCCCCGCCGTGCTGCGGCTGGAGGACGACGGCGCGGGCGCGGACCTCGTCGCGGGCGACATGGAGTTCGCGGCCTACGTGAGCATCCCTCCCGAGGCCACGCCCTCCGACACGCCCGTCCCGCTGGCCCTCAACGCCCTGGACGTCGACGGCAACCGCGCGCCCGCGAGCCCCGGAAGCTCGCTGAGCGTGCGCGTCGTCCTCGCGGGCCTCGCGAACACCACCATCAACAACCAGGGCAACGTGACGGTGAACAACCCCACCAACGTCACCATCATCCCGGGCGGCGCCGGGACGCCGGGAGCCCCCGGAAGCCCCGGCTCGCCCGGCAGCCCCGGAGCCCCCGGAAGCGGCGGCGCGGGCAACGTCACCATCGAGGGCAACGTGTCCAACCTGACCATCGTCTACAACAACAGCACGGAGGTCAACGGCACCGGCGGCCCCGCCGGTCCCCCCGAGCTGCGCGAGCCAAGCCCCTTCGCGCCCGTCTCGGGGACCGCCAACACGCTCGTCGACGTCTTCGGCCGGAACTTCAGCTTCGTGAACTCGGTGCGCCTCGTGGGCGGCCCCGGCGCTCCGCTGGGCGTCGTCTGGTGGATCATCGACGACACGCACCTGCAGCTCATCGCGCCGGTGACGGCCGTGGCCGGCGACTATCAGGTCGCCGTGACGGACCCCATCGGCTCCGACACGAGCGTCGAGTCGTTCCACCTGGACCTGCCGGTGAACCAGCCCGGCTCGCCGCCCACCATCACCAGCATGACGCCGGCGCACGGCTTCGCCGGCACGGAGGTCACGCTGCGCGGGACGAACCTCGCGTTCCTCTCCAGCGTGCGCCTCTCCGGCGGATCGTTCGTGTTCCCCACGGCGTTCTTCACGGTGGGCTCCGGCGGCACGGAGACGCACTTCTTCGTGCCCGACGGCGCGCCGCCCACGAGCTACACCGTGACCGCCAGCAGCGCGGGCGGCTCCGCCACGGCGCCGGGCCTCTTCACCATCGACCCGCCGCCCCCCACGAACAAGCTCAGCATCACCGGCTTCACGCCGACCCAGGGCGTGCCCTTCACGCAGATCAACCTCACGGGCACGGGCTTCCTGGGCGTCGTCGCCGCGAACGTGGGCGGCGCCAACGTCGCCATGTGGGTCGTGAACGACACGGCGATGTCGGTCCTCACGCACCCAGCGGTCCCCGTGCAGCGCTTCAACCACATCACGCTGTTCAACGCGACGGGAAGCGTCGACGTGTGCTGCTTCAACGAGCTGGAGAACCCCAACGCGCACGAGTACGCCGTCTACCCCACGGGCTACTTCGACCGCATGGCGATCAACGTCACCAAGTCGGGCAGCACCGTCTCGGCGACGCTGAAGTTCAACCTCACGAACTACTCGTTCGTGGCCGGCGGCTCGACGTACACGCTGACCTCCGTCACCATGGAGTCGCCCGCGTTCAAGCCCGGCACGCAGATCACCGACACCGTCGACGCGATCAGCGGCACGGTCCCGGCGAGCCGCGTCTCGCCCACGCCGTGCGGGCCCTCGGGCCCCCAGCGCAACGGCACGTACGTCATCACGTTCTCGCAGTCGCCCAAGAAGTACGACGGGAGCATCGACACGTACCCGTTCCTGTTCATCTTCGAGTGGACGTCGGCGACGAACAACTTCGACGTCACCGTCGGATCGAGCGTGAACGCCCAATACTTCTCGCTCGGCCCCCAGAGCACGTCCAAGATCATCATGGATGGTCCCAACTATGACTGGCCCACGACGTTCAACAACTGCAGCTAGACTCCGTGACGACGACCGCGCCGTTGCGGGCGTCGTCGGCTTCGTCCTCGTGCTCGCGGTGCTCGTGACGTACTTCGCGTACGTCGCGCGCTCCGACGTGCCCCGCTGGGGCGCGGACGCCGAGCGCGCCTGGGACGGGAACGTGGGCGACTCGCTGGCGCGCCTCGACCGCACGGCCGCGGCCTCGCTGGGCACCGACGCCTCGACGACCGGCTCGCTGCCCGCGCCTCCGCAGCCGCGCGCGTTCGACATCCCCCTCGTCGCGCGCACGCAGGCCGCGCCGCCCACGGGCGCGCTGGCCTTCGAGCCCAACTGCGGGAACCTGACCGCGACGCACGTCGCCAACGGCGTCGTCGTCCCCGACGTCACCGACGGCGCGCACGGCTGCCTCGTCTTCCGCGAGCAGGGCACCTACGCGGCCTCGTACGGCTACCGCTCCGAGTTCGGCGGCCTGCTGCGCGTCGAGCGCGACCGCGCCTTCGTCGTCGCGGGCCCTCCGCTGGAGCTTGGCAACGAGAGCGGGCGCTACCTCGTGGGCGTCACGTTCCTGGAGCTTCGCGGCGCGGCCAGCTCGGGCGCGGTGGGCGCCTCGGGCCTCACCGTGGACCTCGTCCCGGGCCCCGCCCTCGCGGAGACGGGCCAGACCGTCAACGCGGCCTCCGCCAACTGGACCTTCCAGACGCTCTACCCCCAGGCGTGGAAGGCGTGGTTCGACGGCCAGCTCTCGCAGGCCGGCTTCGACCCCGCGCTCAACTACGCCTGCCTCCAGGGGGACGCGCGCTGCCCCGGCCTCCAGCCCAACGAGATCCGCGTCGTCCTGGGCGGCCCCGACCCCTCGCCCGCCACCAGCGACCTCGCGCTCTCCATCTCGTATGGCCGCTACGACGCGACGCTGAAGTGAGCCGGACGCGGGGCTCCGGCCGGCCCGCGGCGTTACGAAGGCGCCTCCCGCGCCCCGCGACGCCGCGGGGCCACCTTTTTTTTAAAACCCCAAATTCACATCTTATCTCCACTGTGGAGACAAGATGACAAATCGCCCCGCTTCCTGCGAAGTGTTATCTTTTCGTTAGGCCTTGCGGCGCCGGTGGCGGCTTGTCCGCCCCCCGGTGAACGGTGAAACCTTCATGGCCCGCAACCTCCTCCCTCGCACCGTGGCTGCCCTCCTGGTCCTCTCCGCCCTGGGCGGCCTTGCCCTGCCCGCCAGGGCGGCGCTCGTCTATTCAGACTGCGTCTCCTACCTTGGCCAGGCCATGGCGCCCCCCGGAGGCGCCGCGGGCGCCGCGCCCCCTCGCGGCCCGGCCTGCCTGGACGGGAACGAGGTCGGGGACCCGGCGGCGCGCGGATCGCCACCCGGCGAATACCTCGACCTCGCGACGGGCATCGTCTATCGCCAGGCGGGCCCCCAGTACGTCCCCGTCGGCTTGGGGGTCCCCCAAGGAGGATACGTCGAGCTCACCGCCGAGTCCTGGGCGGGCAACTCGTACTGCAGCAGCACGAACCCCCTCATGTGCCCCGACCCCATCGTCACGCAGACCCCGTGCGACGCCCAGCTGTGCGAGTCCCTCCACGTGGCCGTGACGGGGTGCCACGACGTCCAGGTCCAGCTCGATTTCGGGCCTTTGGGCTCGGCCGCGACCGGAGAGCGGTACGAGACGCACGACTATCCTCCTCAGGGGTGCGTGGCGGACGCCGACGTGTATCTCCCGGCCATGGAGCGCGGCCCGCTGGTCCCTGGAGCCGGCTTCTTCGGCCCGGTGACCCTGATCACCGACGCGTTCAACGACGTGCCAAGCTGCTGGCTGAGCGGCACCCACATCCTGCCCCAATCCGTGACCAGCACGGTCCTCGTCGGAGGCCGGGCGTTCCCGCCCATCGTGAACAGGATCTGCTGAAGGAGGCCTCCCTTTGCGTTCCCTTTCGATCTTCCTTGCCCTCGCGTTCGTCTGGCCCCTGGCGCATGCTGGAGACGCGAACGACCCCGAGATCCGCGACGGGAGCCGGGACGTCGATCCCGACTTCGTCTCCATCGCGCTGGGCGCTCCCGAGATCGACCTCCTTGCCGTGTGGTTTGACGCGAACGACACGACGGTCGCGTTCCACTGGCAGGTCGTGGATGCCTCCCACAGGCTCTTCGCCGATGAGGGGAGGAGCTTCGCGCTGACGTTCCGCTGCGGCTCGGACGAGGCGGCGGCCATCGTCACGCTCCTCCCCGCCTTCACGTACCAGGGGGAATCCTATCCCCCCGAGTCGACCGCCAGCGTGACCGTCTATCACCCCGACAATGGCACCACGGAGGGCGAAGACAGCGCCGCCTGGGAAACCGGCAACGTGGCGCACGCAGAGGCCCCCCGAAGCCTGTTCCGCTGCGTGAGCTTCACACAGGAGATCGCCACGACGAACCTCCTGATCCACGAGGGGAACGGCCAGTGGGGCGGCCCCAGCGGGTCGGGATGGTTCCGCGACATCGCCCCCGACCAGGGGTACGGCCGCGACTTCGCGCTGGGGTGAGGCCTCACACCACGCTGTTCTCCATGGAGATGGTGTAGCCCAGGCCCGGCTCCAGCGCGACCTCGAAGAGGGGGACGTGGTCGCCGCCCAGGACGGGGGCGAGGCCGCGCAGCTTGGAGATGACGAGGATGCGGCGGCGCGCGGGGCCGCCGTCCTGCCAGGAGAAGCGCAGCACGCCGTCGGCGCCCTCCGCCAGGTGGGCCTCGACGGGGGCGGGGAGCGTGCCGGGGGCGTGGAGGAGGAGGAGCACGACGCCCTGCGCGTGGGCGGCGTCGGCCAATTCGTGCCAGAGGGGCATGACGCTCCAGCCGTCGCCGGGCTTGGCCAGCGAGTCGGCGGACTCCACCACGAGCACGTCGCCCTTCTGGAGGCCGGCGAGGAGCTCGGCCACGTCGTCGGGCGCGATGGCGGAGCGCAGGACGCGGACCTCGATCTTGGCCTCGGCGCCGTCCTCGAAGAGGGCGGCCACCTCGGCGCGGACGCGGGCCGCGGAGCGCAGGGCCGAGGCGAACATGGCCTTGTGGCCCTCCTTGGCCAGGGATGCGGCGTGCAGCAGGGTGAGGGCGAACTCGGTGGCGCCGGCGCCCTCCTCCCCGCTGACGAGGAGCGAGGTCCCGGGGGTGATCCCCCCGGCCAGCGCCGCATCCAGGACGCGGCTTCCGGTCTGCACTCGTTCCATGGGGTGGAGCAGGCCGTCCCGCGGCTATAGAGCCCTGCCCGCGTCGGCCGTGCGAACACGCGGCCCGTCCGGGGCGGGCGCGGGGCGCTCCCCGGGGGCCCCAGGGTAGCGGGCGGCGTTGGCCCAGCACTGCTCGAAGAAGACCCGCTCCGCCTCCAGGAGGCCCGGGGCGCTGGTGTGGAGCGCCACGTCGTCGGGCGCGTAGAGCGACCGGCTGGGGTCCTCCACGACGGAGAGGACGATCTCCTTGCCGTCCACGATGAGGAAGTGCACCGCGCGGTCCGTGGGCAGGTGGCGCACCTCCAGCCCCGGGCGGGCAGGCAGGAGCCCGGCGCGCAGGAGAGTCTCCTCCGGGACGTTGAGGAGGAAGCGCATCTCGGGGCGCTCCTCGCCGGGGGCCAGGATGGCGTCCAGCGTGCCGTCGAACTCCGCGATGGCGATGGCGTGGGGCGAGGTGGTGAGGGCCAGCACCTCGTGGCGCGCGCCGGCGATGAGCTTGCGGCGCGCGGCGCTGATCTCCTGGCGCCCCTGGAGGATGCGGTAGACCGTCTTCTGGGGGCCCTGCGCGTCGCACTGGAGCGCCTTCACGAGGTCGGTGGTGCGCTGGCGGGAGGACTTGAGCGCCTCCAGCGCCGCGAGGCGCGCCTCGATCTCCAGGTCCAGCACCTTGAGGGGGTCCGCGGCGGTGTAGCGCGCGGGGCTCTCCAGCGTCGTCTCCACGAGGCCGCGCGCGCCCAGGCGCTCCAGGCTGCGGTACACGTCGTTGCGGTGGACCTCCAGCGCCTCGGCCAGGTCGCTGACCTTCCAGGGGCCCGCGACGCAGAGCTTCACGTACACGGCCGCGTCGCCCGCGCTGACGTTGAGCGTCTCGCGGACGTGGTCGACGGCGTCATTGAGCCGGAGCGCCATGTGTCTCGAACCCGCCCAGAGGGACCGGCTCCCGGGGAATAACCGTGTCGCGAGTCCGGGCCCGGCCTGCCGACAGGAGGGGGTCTGCGCGGGGGGTGCCCACGGGGCGGGCAGCGGCCCAGCTCTGCTCGAAGAAGACCTTCTGGGCGTAGAGGAAGCCCGGCGCGGTCGTGTGGATGGCCACCTCGTCCTCGGCGTTGAGGCTGGGGTTGGGGTCGTTGACGACGAACATGAGCAGCTCGCGGTCGTCCACCATGACGAAGCGCACGAGGCCGGGCGCGTCGAACTCGCGCATCTCGGCGTCGGGCGCGTCCACCAGCTCCCCCGCCGCGGCGTGGAGGGCCGGCGAGGGGGGCAGGAGCGCGCGGAAGCGCAGGCCCGCCATGGCGCGGCGGCGCACCAGGGCCCACTCGCCCGACTCCTCCCAGAGCTTCAGCGCGAGGCCGTAGGTGGAGACCCAGTCGACGCTGCGCTGCGCGCCGCTGATCATGAGCTGGCGGACGTGGTAGATCTCGCGCCTCCCACGGAGGACCTTGTACGTGCTCTGCGTCGCGGGGCGCCCTCCGCCCATGGCCCCCACGAGGGCCTCGATCTCGACGCGCGTGCGGCGCAGCGTCTCGATGGCCTTCAGGCGCGCCTCCAGCGTCTCGTCGAAGACCTGCGCGAGGTCCACCGCGGCGTAGCGCGCGGGGTGGTCGTCCGTCATGCGGACCAGGCCGCGGGCGCCCAGGCGCTCGGCGGTGCGGTAGACCTCGTTGCGGTGGATCTTCAGCGCCTCGGAGACGTCGCTCGCCTTGGAGGGGCCGGCCATGCAGAGATGGAAGTAGAGCGCGGCTTCCTCCGGGGCGATCCCCAAGTGCTGGCGAAGCTCGGCGAGGACCGTCTCCGACTGGGCGGGCATGGGGGCACGCTCGCACCAGGGGGACCATAACATGGCGCAGGCTCCGATTCCCCACCTTCCGAAAGGGACACAACCCCGGGAGCGGGCGCACGTCTGCCCGGCTGGGACGTGCGCCCCTTCTTCCCTCCCCCGAGGCCATGGCTCCTCCACGGTGGAAGCGTGGACTCCAACGACACGGGCGTGAATCTCGACAAGCGCAGCCCATCCCGGGCCCTCCACGCTTCCACCTCGCTCTCCACCGCGGGGGCGCTCCCGTGACGGAAAACCGCAAGCGGAGGGGGTCCCCCGGCCACGAGCACGAGGACGCCGTGCAGGCCGCCCGCGAAGAACTCAACCGCGCCATGCGCGCCATGTTCGCCCGCTGGGGCGAGGGCCGCATCGCGCTCCCCGCCGACCGAGCCCGGGCCAAGGAGGCCGTCGAGGAGGCCGAGAACGCCTTCGAGGCGGCGCGCAAGCGGCTCGATGCGCTGCTGGCGGGCGGCGAGCCGCACCTGGACGTCGCCGCGCTGCGCGCCGCCGTGGAGCGGCTCGCCCGCGCCCTGGAAGCCGGGCAGGCCGACCCCGAGACGCTGACGCGGGGGCCCTCCGTGTTCGGCGCCCTGCGCGAGCCCGTGCCGGGGCTCACCGATGCGCACTGGCGCCACGAGCGCGCCGCCCTGGACGTCGACGTGTGGGTCCTCGCGGATGCGCGCGCTGGCGTCGTCGCCCGGATCACCCACAGCCGCGAGCGCCCAGGGTGGAAGGCCTCGGTGCTCAACGAGTCGACCGGCGAGCTGGACTGAGGCTACGGGTCGAAGAGCTGCACGCGCCACTGCGTGGGCTTGGGAGCCCCCAGCCGCAGCGTGGCCAGCACGCGCCCATCCAGGTCGCGCAGCGCCCAGGAGCCCTCGCGCCGGCCCACGGAGACGCGCTCCCAGCGCGCGGCCTCGAACCCCTCGATGGGCCTCCCGCTGGGGTCCTCCACCCGGTGGTCCGTGAAGAGGGCGTCCGCCGTGGCCGCGTCCACGTGGGCCGCATTGAGGGCGTCGGCAAGGCGGACCAGGGAGCCGCGGAGGCGGGCAGCGGCAGGGGGTGGGACGGGCGCCACGACGCTCCCCACGCCATTCGAAGCCGTCAACCTGGCGCCCCTGCCACAATGGACCTGCGGCGAACGGTTGTCCTAGGTCCGCAGGGGGTCAGTTGCACATCTTGACAACATGGGCTATATCCCCCTTCCACGTCGGAACGGGGCGATGAACGGGAGAATCGTCGTCCTCGGCGTCCTGCTCCTGAGCGCCGGGCTCGTGGGCTGCATCGGCGGCAAGGACAACGGGGGCAAGGTCAGCCAGCAGTCGACGAACCACACGGGCGTCGTCTCCGCCAACGAGACGACGCAGCCCAACGGCGCGGAGATCTCGGCCTTCAAGGAGACGAACAAGACCGAGACCACCGGCATGGGCGCCATGATGCACATGCACGACTACTGGGGCAAGGACACGCGCAAGGTCATCTGGGACCAGGACGCGTGGCTCCTCCCGCTGCCTCTCCTGCCCGACGGCAAGAGCCCCGGCACGGCCATCGCCGACTTCGACATCCCGTACCCGAACCTCACCTACGAGGGCACGGACCACCTGGAGCTGTCGCTGACCAACGTCACGGTGGACCCCACCGGCATGGCCGCGCACCCGCAGCCCAGCCTCCTCTTCGACTACCTCACCGCCAGCGACGAGCCCGGCAAGTTCCGCACCGGCGGCGAGATCAAGCAGGGCACTCCCTTCATCCTGCCCGTGAAGCCCACCGACGCGGACATGCCCCACACCGAGAAGTCGCTCTGGGTCTTCCGCCTCTACACGTCGCAGGCCACCTCCATCAGCTTCCACATCCGCGTGACCGCGGTGAAGGGCAACGCCATCGCCAACTGGCCGCCCCACCCCAACCTCTACGCGGACAAGACCGACCGCACCGTCTACGACGGCGACGTGAAGCTCTCGAACGAGGGCACCGCGCAGGAGAACGTCGACGGCAAGGACCCCGCCTGGACGCACCCCGAGCGCGTCATCAGCTGGGGCACCGACAGCCTCGACGTCACCATCAGCAACGTCGTGTTCACCGCCCAGGGCGGCGCCGTGACGCCGGACCACTTCCTGCTGGAGTACCACAACGCGACCTTCGTGCCCAAGCTGGGCAACGGCGACCAGGCCGGCGGCCGCATCGAGGACAAGGGCACCGACGGGAAGACGTTCCACTTCCACGTCGCCGTGGACAACCAGTCCTACGACTCGCCCTACGGCCAGAAGAGCCGCTGGGGCTTCCGCCTCATGCCGCGCTTCGCCGGCACCGCGGACCCCACCAACTGCTTCGAGGTCATCGACCAGACCGACCCCGCGACCTACCACGACCTGCAGAACACGTTCATCGGCTGCCAGTTCGTCCCCTGGGACATGACGTACCACCTGACCGTCGTCGCCCACGGCCACAGCACGGCCAACGGCGTCGACGCAGGCGGATCGACCGCCGTGGCCCAAGGCGCGCCCACCCCGCCTTCGAACGCGTAAAGCCCCAAAGAGGCTGCCGGGGCCCAACGCTTAAGCGTGCTCCAAGGCCCTCCCCGGGCGATGCTTGGGAGAGCTTCGGTACTTGCAGTGCTCGCGCTGCTGCTGGGGGGCGGCCTGGCCGGCTGCATCGGCGGCAAGCTGGACGCCGGCAAGGTGGGGACCCAGTCGACCAACTCCACGGGCTTCGTCTCCGCCAACGAGACGAGCCAGCCCAACGGCGGGGAGATCTCGGCGTTCAAGGAGACGAACAAGACCGAGACGACGGGCATGGGCTCCATGATGCACATGCACGACTACTGGGGCGGCCAGACGAGGAAGATCATCTGGCAGACCGACGCGGGCCTCATCCCGCTGCCGCTGCTCCCGGACGGCAAGCAGGCCGGCACCGCCATCGCGGACTTCGACATCCCGTACCCCAACCTCACCTACGAAGGGACGGGCCACCTGGAGATCCTCGCCAAGGACTACAAGGTCCTGGGCCCTGAGCCCGTGGCGCACCCGCACGTCACGTTCTACTTCGACTACCTCACCGCGGCGGACGAGCCGGGCAAGTTCCGCACGGGCGGCCAGCTCATCGACGGCACGCCCTTCATCCTGCCCGTGAAGCCCACCGACGCCGACATGCCGCACTCGGAGAAGTCGCTCTGGGTCTTCCGCCTCTACACGGGCGAGGCCAACGCCATCTCGTTCAACATCACCGTCACCGCCGTCAAGGGGAACGCCATCGCCAACTGGCCGCCGCACCCCAACCTCTACGCGGACAAGACGGAGCGCGTCATCTTCGACGGCGACGTGAAGGAGCACTCCTCGGGCACCGTGCAGGTGAACATCGACGGCAAGGACGTCGAGTGGGTCAACCCCGAGCGCGTCATCAGCTGGGGCACGGACTCCGTGGACGTCACCGTCACGAACCCCGCGTTCAGCTCCGAGGGGAGCGTCGTCACGCCCGACCACTACATCCTGGAGTACCACAACGCGACCTACATCCCCAAGCTGGGCAACGGCGACCAGGCGGGAGGGCGCGCGGAGGACCAGGGCAACGACGGCAAGACGTGGCACTTCCCCGCCAAGGTCGACGCGCAGTCCTACGACTCGCCCTACGGGCAGAAGAGCCGCTGGGGCTTCCGCTTCGTGCCGCGCTTCCAGGGCGATCCCACCAATTGCTACAGCAACGTGGGCGGCAGCCCCGGCCCGGACTACCAGTTCGTGCAGGAGTTCATCATCGGCTGCCAGTTCGTGCCGTGGGACCTCACCTACCACATGAGGATCGTCGCGCACGGGCACAGCACCGCGACGGGCGTGGACGGCGCCGCGGACCCCAACGCGGGAATCGCCACGCCCACGCCGCCCACCAAGGCGTGACGCACGACAGCCCTTGATCCCCACGAGCTTAGTGGGGGCCCGGGTCGTGCCCACCCTCGGCCCCCCCCGCCCTCCCCGTCGTGCGGCACGAGCCTCTGCCACGTGGACCTCGGATCGCCGCAGCCCTTCGGCTGCGGGGCGGGAACGGCCATGGCCCCCTCCTGGGGTCGCGGCAACGAGGCACAGACCCCCATGCGCCGCTTCCTTGCCCTCAGCTTGCCTGCTATCCTTCTTCTCTCCGGCGTCACGCTCGTCGCGACGGGCGCGTCGGCGTCAGATCAGCTCTGGTGGTGCCAGAGCGAGGTCAACGACAACGGCTTCTGCGCGGGCTCCGTCTGCGCCGGCAACGGCGGCTGGGGCGAGTGCGCTCCCCAGGCGTCGGAGAAGGTCTGCACGCAGGGCAACGCGCCCTGCCAGGGCCTCGACGTGCTCTGCGTCTACGGCCCCAAGGTCCACGAGTGCCTCATGGGCTGCGCGTGCTACCCGGCGTCCCCGTCCGCCTCGCAGCCGCAGCCGTGCGTGGACTGCCCGACGTACCCCATCGTGTGCGTCTCCGGCGTCACGGCGGTCCCGTGCGGCGACGGCGACGACGCGTGCGTCCAGGTCGGCGCGCTGCCGCGCCACTGCGAGGACCTCCCCGCGACGACGTGCAACGTGCCCTGCCAGCAGCACGCGGAGTGCACGGCGTTCATCGGCTCCGGCGCCGCCGCGGCGGTCTGCTTCGTGGACGGCCACGAGGTCGGACCCGTCCAGACGTGCGACACGTGCGCGGTCCTCTTCGGCGTCACCTGCCAGGTGGGCACCGACGCGGACGGCTGCGACGGCGTCAACCCGCCGCCCTGCGCGTGCATCCCCGCCGCCAGCAAGCCCATCCCCGTCCCCGTGTACCTCTGCGTGCGCGGCGTCAACGCGGCCCACTGCTACTGGGGCGGCCAGGACAACACCGCCTGCCTCGCCATCGGCGAGCAGGTGCCCCACTGCGTGCCCGGCCAGGACGCGACCTTCACGTGCGGCGACCTCGCCCGCGTCTGCGCGGACCCGACGGACCCGTGCGCCTGGGGCTGGCTCGAGTGCGTCCCCTGCGAGAGCGCCAACGGCTGCTGCGGCGCCGCCTGCCCCCAGGAGGCCTCGCTGGCCCCCGCGGGCGCCGCGCCCCCGCCCCCGGAGTGCATGCAGGTCTACTGGTCCCAGGACTTCGGGCCCGTGGGCGTGACGATGCAGGACTCCTGCCACGTCACGGTCCAGCAGCACGTCCTCGCGTAGGCGTGGAGCCGCTCCTCGTCGGGAGCAGCTTCAAGCCGGGGAACGGGCAGTCCCCCCTCGCGAGCGTCGCCTAGCCCGGTATGGCAGGGGACTCAAGATCCCCCGTCTCAGGACATCGTCGGTTCGAATCCGGCCGCTCGCACTCCCCTTCTATTTGATCGCGCGGGGTTGTCCGGATTCCGGCCGACCGCAACCCGCTTTCCGCGACACCCCGGGGGGAGGAGCGTGCCCCGCGCCTCCGGCCCCGACGCAGGGGTGGCCAACACCCTTGAGGCGATCGTCATCGCGGTGGTCATGGTGGCCGCCGTCGCGTTCGTGGTGACGTTCCAGACGCCCGCGGCCCCCTCGGAGGGCTCGCGCGGCGTGCTGGAGGGGCGCGCCCGCGACGCGCTCTCCATCCTGGGCGACGAGCCCGTGCTGGACAGCGCGCTTGGCACGAACCTCATGAGCGTCGCCACGATGGAGTGCCTCCAGGGCAACTGCTCGCGCCTCACGACGAAGCTCGCCGACGTGCTGCCCAAGGGCGCCTCCTACGCGGTGTACCTCAGCAACGGCGTGGGGCTCTACCCGGTGTACGCGCCGCGCTCGCCGCCAGGCGAGGCGATCTCCGTGGACCGCCTCTTCGAGCCCCAGTGGAGCTACGCCTTCCTGGCGCCCTCCATGGACATCGTGAACCCGACGCAGGACCCCATGCTGGTCTACGACCTGCCGGTGTTCAACTCCAACGTGCTCACGCCGCAGGGGCACGTCCTCGACGTGGTCGTGCACGGCACGCGCACGAGCGACGGCTCGGACTACCTCATGCGCACGAGCGTCGCGACGCGGGCCGCGGCCAGCGCCAACGCGTCGCTCACACCCGCGGCGTCGCTCTACTTCGTCGACGGCTCGGGGAGCCCCATCGCGTCGAGCGACCTGCGCAACCAGACGCTCAGCGCGGGCATCGCCACCAAGGCGCCCGTCGCGCTGACGCTGCGGCTCAACGAGTCCGCGGGCGTCGCCATCCCCGCGGGCGCCAACGTCACGGTGCAGCTGCCCCGCGGCTGGAACGCGACGGCCTCCCCCGCCGTGAACGCCGCGGACTGGATGATCCTCTCCAACGCCACCGACGCCAACGCCAGCGCGTCGGGCGCGGACCTCGTGGCGAGCCTCAACCACGCCGTGACGAGCGGCGTCGTGGACCTCAAGCTGAACGTCACGTACCGCGGCGACCAGGACGACCACTACGTGATCCGCGCCGCCATGAGCCGCGGCGTCTACGCCACCGCGTCGCTCCTGGTCACGGGCGACGCGCACGCGACGCTGCCCGCCTTCGAGGTGCCCGGCGTCTACCTCAGCGCGCCGCGCCCCATGGGCGCCACCGCGACCACGACGTGGACGCTGGCCGCCAACGTGCCGCAGTCCCCCTCCGTCTCGCTCTCGGACGCCGTCGCCGTGACCGAGATCGACATCACCGAGGAGACGAACGCCTCCATCTTCGGGAGCGTGACCGGCGTCTCCAGCGCCGGAGGCTCGTGGACGGCCAACGGCAGCGCGCTGACGTGGCGTGGCAACGCCACGGTCCAGCACTTCGCGCCCCTCAACCTCACGTTCCGCGTCGCGGGCAGCGGCCTCGCGGGCTCGAC
Organism: Pseudomonadota bacterium; assembly: GCA_021325135.1. GTDB lineage: Archaea > Thermoplasmatota > SW-10-69-26 > JACQPN01 > JAJPHT01 > JAJPHT01. The sequence continues at coordinate 53,199 of JAJPHT010000036.1, forward strand.
GGAGGACCGCTCCCCCTTCTGGCCCACGGTGAGCCTCGGGGGCTGGAGCGGCCGCATCGCGGACCCCTCCTCGCCCGGCGTCTTCCGCACGCCCATCCTCCCTTCGGACTCGTCCTACTCGGGCTACGACGGCTCGACGGGGGCGTGGGTCGAGGCGAACCACACCGCGGCCAGCACGGCGGTCTACCGCGCGACCGCGCTCCCCGGCACGTTCGCCTACTCGTCGGGCTACGCGACGGGCATGCGCGACGCCCTCTTCGGCTCCGACGTGGGCCCCGCGCAGCGCCGCGTCGCGACGGGCGGCACCGCGAACGTCAGCGTCAACGTGCAGTCCCTCGCCTACCAGCTCGCGGAGCTTGGCATGAAGCCCATCATCACGCTGAAGCTCTACCCGCCCTGGACGGGCGACGCGCGCGTCCCCATCTGGTCCTCGACGCTCTACGACGCGCCCGCCCTCCTGGGCAACGCTTCGTTCCTCAGCGTCCTCGACCTCAACGGCGACGGCACGCCCGACGCCGGCAGCGTGGGCCGCTACAACGTCTCCATCCCCGTCCCCTCCAGCTGGCTCTTCGGCCCCTACGTCCTCGACGCCGAGGTGGACTGGAACGACACGCTCTCCGCCGTCGTGGGCAACGCCACCATCAACGCGCCCGTCGTCCGCGCCGCCCACGTCTACGACTACTTCCTGGCGACGCCGCCCAACACCCTGTCTCCGGCGAGCCCGGTCTACAACGCTCGCCTGGTGGCGTGGTTCGACGACTGGCGCTAGGCCATCTGCTCGCGCTCCTCGATGCAACCCGAACCCACGAACCACCGAACCAAAGATAGGACCCTGGTCCGGTGGTTCGTGGATTCGGGTTGCATCGCGTGGCTTGATCATGATGATATCAAGCGGTGGCGTCGCGCAGAGCATCCACCAGCCGATGCATCTCGGCCTCCCGCTCCGCCTCGGCACGCCGCGCGGCCTCGTCGCGGGAGTCGCGCGTCACGAGCACGAGCACGCGCCCCACGCGGCTGCGGCCCGTCCTGCCGCGGCGCTGGATGGTGCGGATCTCGCTGGGGATGGGCTCGTAGAAGACCACGAGGTCCACCGCGGGGACGTGGAGCCCCTCCTCCGCGACGCTGGTGGCGACGAGCACGCGCACGCCGCCCTCCGCGAAGCGGCGCAGCAGCGCGGCCTGCTCCTCCTGCGTGAGGCCCGGGTCCTCCGCGCCCTTGTCGGCCTGCCCCACGAAACGCTCGGCCGCGACGCCCGCGCGGCGAAGGCGCTCCAGGAGGACGCGCACCGTGTCGCGGTACTGCGCGAAGACGAGCACGAGGCTGCCGGGGCTCTCCTCCAATTGCATGCGGACGGCCTCCAGGAGGGCGTTCTCCTTGGGGTGCGAGACTCCGGCGCTCCTGGCGATCTGGAGCGCCCGCTGCACGCGCGGGTCCCGCAGGAACGTCGCCTGCGCGCGGCTGGGGTCCTCGCGCCCCGCGGCGCGCTCCACGTACATGCGGAAGGGCGCCATGCCCTGCGTCTCCAGGAGCTCCAGCGCGTGCGCGGCCTGGATGGCCACGCCGTGGTTGAGCATCGCCGCGAAGAAGAACCCCTTGGACGCGCCCCGCGCGCCGTGCAGCCTCTTCCTGATGATATCGCCCGTCTCCATGAGGAGCCCCTTGCCGATTCGCGCGTCCACGTTCCGCCGCGGGATGAAGGGCCGCAGCTTGCGCAGGCGCTCGGCCAGCACGCGCTCCAGCTCGGCGCGCGCGGCGCGGGCGGGCTCCGGGAGCGCCACCTCGCGGAAGAGCACGCGGAGGTCCTTCACGAAGGGGCGCACGTCCTCGTCCCCGCGCGCCCGCGCCTCCACGCGCGGCCGGCCCAGGGCCTCCAGCACGGCGTCGACGCGCTCCCGCCGGCTGCCAGGCGACGCGGTGAGCCCCAGGATGCGCGGCTCCGCGCGCTGCGCGAGGTAGGCCTTCGCCAGCGGAACGTAGGGGTAGTCGCCCACCGCGCGGTGCGCTTCGTCCACCACGAGAAGGGCGACGCGGGAGAGGTCGACGCGCCCCGCCTCGACGTCGTGGGCCAGGCCGTGGGGCGTCGCCACGACAACGCGCGCGGCGGCGAAGGCGACGGCGCGGCCCGCGGGTGAGACGTCGCCCGTCAGCTCCACCACGGACTCGGGGCGGAGGGCCAGCGCGTCGCGCAGCGCGCCCGCGTGCTGGCGCACCAGCGGGCGCGTGGGCGCGACGACAAGGGCCTGCGCGCCCGGCTCGCGGCGCAGGCGCTCGGCCGCGGCGAGGAGCGCGATGGCGGTCTTCCCCAGCCCGGTGGGCAGCACGACGAGGAGGCTCCCCTCCACCGCCAATTCCGCGAGGCGCGTCTGGTACTCGCGCGCCTCCAGGGCGCCTTCGCGCACCAGCGGGTGGTGGACGAGCCCGTCGCGCTGGGCGAAGGGCGAGCCCTCGTCGTAGGCGTCCAGCGTGCTCTGCGGCATGGCCCCTTCGCGTGGGCGCGCATCAGGCTGGGCCATGCGCCTGGCGCGTCGAAACTGGGCTGGACGCCTGGCGGGTCCTTCCTCCGTGGGTTTGCCCTTTGGTCAAGGGTCCAAAGAACGCAATGAGCGCGAAGAGCGCCAAGGTCGCCAAGTTTTCTCTCGTCGTCGCGTCCTTCGCGCTCGTGGCGCTCGTCGCGTTCTTTGGACCCTTGACCGAAGGAGAAAATCACTTCCGCGCTTCCTTCTCCGCCAGCATCTTCTCGGCGCGGAGGAGGTCGTCGGACTTGCCGCTGCGGTCGGCCGCCGCGATGGCCGCCTCCACGTCCGCCATGGCGAGGAGGGGCTTGCGGGCGCGGAGCATGGCGGCGCGGCCGCGCAGCTTCTTCGCCGCGGCGCGCACGGCCTCCACGTCGGCGGGTGGCGCGATCTTCCTGGGGGGCTCCCACCTGGGCGCGGGGTTCGCGGGGTCCACCTTCCCTTCGTAGGCGCGCACGATGACCGGCGGCTCCAGGGGCCAGTCGCCCGCGCGGGTGGGGCTGGCGAGGATGCGGCGCAGCGCGTCGCGGCCGTCCACCATGCGGCCGAAGACGCAGTAGTTCCCGTCGAGGTCCTTCTGCGGGCCGTCGCAGAGGTAGAACTCGGAGGTGGCGGTGTGCGGGTCGGGGAGCCGCGCCATGCCCAGGGCGCCGTCCGCGTGCTTCAGCGGCGAGGACTCCAGGCGGATGGGCGGGTGGATCGCGGGCTTGCGCGAGCCGTCGGGGCGGTAGCCGCCGGCCTGGGCGACGAAGCGCGGCACCACGCGGTGGAAGACGGTGCCCGCGTAGAAGCCCGCCTTGACGTAGGCGAGGAAGTTCGCCACGGTCCTGGGCGCGTCGTCGGGCGCAAGCTCCAGCGTGATGTCGCCTGCGGTCGTCTCCAGCGCCACCAGGGGGCCCGTCACAGGCCGGCAAGCGGCCCTCGGCGGATGAGGCTATCCACGGTGGGGAAGCGGCGAACGTGCCAGAACCGCCACGCACGGGGGCGCCAGCGACCCTGCGATCTCCATGGCCAAGGAGCGGAAGGACGGACGCGGAGCGGCGGAAGGACCCAAGGCGCGCGTGGCGGAGTCGCGCCCCGGAGAGGCGGGGCGGGGCCTCGTGCGGCTGGACCCCAAGCTGGCGGAGGCGCTGGGCGTCGAGCCCGGGGACGTCGTCCTCATCCACGGCAAGAAGACGACCGCGGCGCGCGTGTGGCCCGGGCTCCCGGAGGACCGCGGCCGCGGCGTCGTGCGCATGGACGGCATCCTAAGGCACAACGCGGGCGTAGGCACCGAGGACACGGTCACGCTCTCGCGCACCGAGGCGCGCCCCGCGCAGGCCGTGGGCCTCGCGCCCACCGAGCCGCTGCGCATCGTGGGCGGCGAGCAGTACCTCAAGCAGGTGCTCGAAGGGCGCGCGCTCCACCGCGGCGACCTCATCCCCCTGGGCATCATGGGGCGGCGCGTCGACCTCGTCGTCACCGCGCTGCGGCCCCAGGCGGACGTGGCCATCATGGGCCCCGAGACGGCGCTGAGCCTGGACGAGGAGCCGCCGCGCGACGTCGAGCAGGCCGGCGCGGGCGTGCGCTACGAGGACATCGGCGGCCTGGGCGAGGAGCTGACGCGCATCCGCGAGATGATCGAGCTTCCGCTGCGGCACCCCGAGATCTTCGAGCGCCTGGGCGTCGAGGCCCCCAAGGGCGTGCTGCTCCACGGGCCTCCGGGCACCGGCAAGACGCTCATCGCCAAGGCCGTCGCCAACGAGAGCGGGGCGCAGTTCTTCCAGATCGCGGGCCCCGAGATCATGAGCAAGTTCTACGGCGAGAGCGAGGAGCGCCTCCGCCAGATGTTCGAGGAGGCCGAGAAGGGCGCGCCCAGCATCGTGTTCATCGACGAGCTTGACAGCATCGCGCCCAAGCGCGAGGAGGTGACGGGCGAGGTGGAGCGCCGCGTCGTCGCGCAGCTGCTCACGCTCATGGACGGCCTCAAGGGCCGCGGGAAGGTCGTCGTCATCGGCGCGACCAACCGGCCCAACGCGCTGGACCCCGCGCTGAGGAGGCCGGGCCGGTTCGACCGCGAGATCGTGATCGGCGTCCCCGACCGCGACGGCCGCATGGAGATTCTCCAGATCCACACGCGCGGCATGCCGCTGGCGAAGGACGTGGAGCTTCCGCTCCTGGCGGACAACACGCACGGCTTCGTGGGCGCGGACCTCGCCGCCCTGGCCAAGGAGGCCGCCATGCGCGCGGTGCGCCGCATCCTGCCCGACCTGGACCTGGAGGCGGAGGCGATCCCGGGCGAGGTGCTGGAGAAGCTGGAGGTCACCATGGAGGACTTCACCGAGGCGTTCCGCGAGATGGAGCCCAGCGCGCTGCGCGAGGTGCTCGTGCAGACGCCCAACGTGAAGTGGGACCAGGTGGGCGGCGCGGAGGAGGCGAAGCGCCAGCTCCAGCAGGCCGTCGAGTGGCCCCTCAAGTACCGCCTGCTCTTCAGCCACCTGCGCACGAAGCCGCCCCGCGGCGTGCTGCTCCACGGCCCGCCCGGCACCGGGAAGACGCTGCTCGCGAAGGCCGTCGCCACCGAGTCCAAGGCCAACTTCATCGCGGTGAAGGGGCCTGAGTTCCTCAGCAAGTGGGTGGGCGAGAGCGAGCGCGCGGTGCGCGAGGTGTTCCGCAAGGCCCGCGAGGCGGCGCCCACGATCCTCTTCTTCGACGAGATCGACAGCATCGTCCCCGCGCGCGGCCGCGGCTCGGACAGCCAGGTCACGGAGCGCATCGTGAGCAGCCTCCTCAACGAGATGGACGGCATCGAGCCGCTGCACGGCGTGACGGTGCTCGCGGCGACGAACCGCGCCGACCTGCTGGACCCCGCCCTCCTGAGGCCCGGCCGCTTCGACCGCATCGTGGAGGTGGGCATGCCCGAGGAGAAGGCGCGCCTGGAGATCCTCAACATCCACGCGCGCGGCCGGCCGCTGGGCGACGACGTGAGCCTGGAGGCGCTGGCCCGGGACACGGAGGGCCTCTCCGGCGCGCAGATCGAGGCCCTCGTGGAGAACGCCTCGCTCCTGGCCCTGGAGGACTACCTCGCCCACGGCGGCGACCCCGCCGACGAGGCGAAGGTCCAGGGCGTGCGCATCGAGGACACGCACATGCGCCGCGCCCTGGTGGACGTGAAGCGCGAGGCGGAGGGGCCCGCGAGCCGGTACGCGACCGGCGTGCCCTACGCTTGAGTGGGCGCGCCCGTGCTGGGCCCCTGCTCGTGTCGCTGGGGCTCCGCCCCACCATCCCCGAATCTCCGAATCGCCGAATCCCCGGCGTTGGTTCGGTGGTTCCCGTGGTCCGGTGGTTTGGCGGGGGGGGGAAAGGGGGCGGAGCCCCCAGCGAAAGCGAGAAGGAGCCGGACACCAAGCCCAGCGCAAGCATGGACTTATGTAGGAGGTCCATCTTCGGCCGCCTGACCAGCTGCTCCTGACCGGCCCGCGTGTCTTCGTCCCGCGTGTTCGTCGTGTGTAGGGCCTCCGCGGGAAACGCCGGTCGAGGAATTGCATTCGCATGGTCAAGTTCGACTCCTTCAGCCTCAGCGAGCCCGTCCTCCGCGCCCTCTCCGACATGGGCTTCGAGGAGGCCTCCCCCATCCAGGCCGCCATCGTCCCCACGCTCCTTGCGGGCAAGGACGCCATCGGCCAGGCGCAGACCGGCACCGGCAAGACGGCCGCCTTCGGCATCCCCCTGGTCGAGGCCGCCATCAAGGGCGTGCCCGGCCTCGTGCTGGCGCCCACGCGCGAGCTGGCGCAGCAGGTCTGCGCCGAATTGGACCGCATCGGCCAGCACGCGGGCATCAAGGCGCTGGCGCTCTACGGCGGCGCCGCGTTCGGGCCCCAGGCGCGCGCCATCCAGAGCGGCGACTACAGCATCCTCGTCGCGACGCCGGGCCGCCTGCGCGACCACATCGAGCGCGGCACCCTGGCGCCCGAGAGCGCGGGCATCGTCGTCCTCGACGAGGCCGACGAGATGCTGGACATGGGCTTCCTGGAGGAGGTCGAGGCGATCCTGGAGGCCGTAGGCCCCCAGCGCCAGACGCTCCTCTTCAGCGCGACCATGCCCGAGCCCATCGTGGCCCTGGCGGACCGCTTCCTCAAGGACCCCGAGATCGTGAGCGTCGCGGGCGAGAACCGCAGCGTCGCCACGGCGAACACGACGCAGTACGCCGTCGCCGTGCAGCACCACGAGAAGCTCGACGCCCTCGTGCGCATCCTCACCGCCGAGCGCCCCACGGGCGCGCTCATCTTCCGCCACACGCGCGAGACGGTGGACGAGCTGGTCATGCAGCTTCGCGGCAAGGGCATCCGCGCCGAGGCGCTCCACGGCGGGATGGTCCAGAGCCTCCGCGAGGCCGTGCTGGACCGCCTGCGCCAGGGCGAGACCAAGGTGCTCGTCGCGACCAACGTCGCCGCGCGCGGCCTGGACGTCGACACCCTCAGCCACGTCGTCAACTACGACGCGCCCCGCGAGGCCGAGGCCTACGTCCACCGCATCGGGCGCACGGGCCGCGCCGGCCGCGAGGGGAGGAGCTTCCTCTTCGTGACGCCCGGCGACCGCGGCCGCCTGCGCGGCATCGAGCGCGCCCTGGGCGGCCGCCTGGAGTGGTTCGAGGCGCCCTCCGACGAGCAGGTCCGCGAGGCGGTGCGCGCCAACACCGAGCAGTGGCTCGCCGAGCAGACGCTCCAGACCGCCGAGGACCACCTGCGCATCGTGGACGGCCTCGTGGAGAAGGGCGCCAACCCCCGCGTGCTTGCCGCGAAGCTCCTGGGCCTCCTGGCCCGGCACGAGGGGCTCGTCGCCCCCCCGCTGGAGCCGCGCCGCGCGCCCCGCCCCGCCTCCCCCCGCCGCGAGTTCGCCGGCGCGCACGTTGCCGTGGCCTTGAACGTCGGCCGCGAGGACGGCGTGCGGCCCGCCGACATCGTGGGCGCCTTCGCCAACGAGGGCGGGCTCACGGGCGGCGAGATCGGCCGCATCGACATCCTGGCGCGCATGAGCGTCGTCGAGGTGCCCTCCGACCGCGTCGAGGAGGTCGCCGAGGCGATGCGGAGCACGACCATCCGGGGCAGGGCGCTTCAGATGCGGCCCGCCGAGCGCTGGCAGTTCCGCGCGCCCCCCAAGGCCATGAGGTAGACTGTTATCCCGCCACCCCTAACAAGGGTGGACTGTTACGCCCCTCGCGGGGCGTTTCACAATCTTCCATCGATACTGCTTTCTCTGCCTTGGCGTGTAACAGCGTGGCCCCCCGCTGTGCGGCCGGGCTCCCCGGGCGTTGCCTCTGTTCCGGGGGGCCCGGCGGCACCCGCCACGGCTAAGCTCCGCGTCGTCCAATCCTGGCCATGAGCGCCACGCCCTACCTCCCGGCCGAGCCGGCGGCCGGCGAGAACTGGCTCCGCGACGACCCCGCGCTGCGGCGCGTCCTGGCCACCCGCGCGCCCCCCGCCGCGCGCAAGGACCTGGAGGCGCGCCTGGACGCCCTGGGCGCCGTCGCGCCCCGGGAGATCGACCCCCTGGCCCGCGCCGCCGACGCGCGCCCCCCTCGCCTGGAGGGCAACGAGGTCGTCCTCACCCCGGAGTACCGCGAGCTGCAGCGCCTCGCCCGCGAGCACGAGGTCTTCACCCTGGCCTGGCGCGAGGGGCCCGCCAAGGGCTCGCGCCTCGCGACGCTCCTCCTGGGCTACCTCTACGGCCAGGCCGAGTGCGGCTACTACTGCCCGGCGTGCATGACCGACGGCGCCGCCTTCGTGCTGGACCGCCAGGGCGGGCACGAGGAGGTCGTGCGCCGGCTCGTGCAGCGCGGCGTCGAGGGCGCCTACGAGGGCGCGATGCTCCTCACCGAGCCCCAGGGGGGCAGCGACGTGGCGGCCACCGCGACGCGCGCCGAGAAGGGGGCCGAGGGCGGGTGGCGCCTCACCGGCCACAAGTGGTTCGCCAGCAACGCCAACGCGGAGGTCATCCTCACCCTCGCCCGCATGCCGGACGCGCCCGCGGGCACGCGCGGGCTGGGCCTCTTCCTCGTGCTGGCGAAGGGCAACCCGGGCGTCCGCCGCGTCGCGCTCAAGGAGAAGCTGGGCGTGCGCAGCATGGCGACGGCGGAGGTCCACCTCGAAGCCGCGCCCGCGCTCCTCGTGGCCGGCGAGGGGGAGGGCTTCAAGGCCATGGCGGAGATGGTCAACCTCTCGCGCCTCTACAACTCCGTCGCCAGCGTCGCCATCGCGCGGCGCGCGCTGCGCGAGGCGCAGAAGAACGGCCTCTGGCGGCGCGCCTTCGGCAAGCCCCTCTCCGAGCAGCCGCTCTACCGCGCCATGGTCGCCGGCATGGCCAACGACGTGCGCGGCGCGTTCCTCCTGGCCATGGACTGCGCCGAGGCGTTCGACAAGCAGGACCGCCCCCTCCTGCGCGCGCTCACGCCGCTGGCCAAGGCCGGCACCGCGCGCATGGCGGTGGAGGTCGCCTCCCTCGCGTGCGAATCCCTCGGGGGAAACGGCTACGTGCAGCCCTGGGTCACCGAGCGCCTGCTGCGCGACGCGCAGGTGCTCCCCATCTGGGAAGGCACCACCAACGTGCAGGCCCTGGACTTCCTGCGCGGCATGGCCCGCGAGGGCGCGACCGACGCGCTCGTCCGCGGCTCGCTGCGCCTCTCCCAGGGCAGCGCGGCGCTGGACGACGCGTGGCGCGACCTCGCGGCCGACGTCGCGCGCCACGGCCCCTCCGAGGACCGCGCCCTCCTCTGGCTGGAACGGTGCTATCACCTGCGCGCGGCGAGCCTGCTCTGGCGCGACGCCTCCGACGGCGACCCCGCCGCCCGGGCGCACGCCGAGGCGTACCTCGCGAGGCGCGTGCTGCGCGACGACGAGGCGTGGGTCCGCCTCGCGCGCGAGAAGGGCGCGCTCCTGGCGGGATGGGAGTGAATCGCGCCCCCGGAAAGGTACAAATAGGGATTCCCCTTTCTCGCCGTGCTCCCCGGGGGTTTCCCCGAGTGGTTTGCGTTCAGGGCCCGTAGCTTAGTCCGGCTTGAGCATCCGGCTGATAACCGGAAGGTCCGCGGTTCGAATCCGCGCGGGCCCACTTTTTCGCCGAGCGGAGCGAAGGCGAAGAAAGGGGCGCTTCGGCTTCCTGTCCGCTCACTCGCGGTCCTTGAAGCTCTCCTTCATGTCGCCCACGGCGTTCTTGGCCTCGCCGAGGCCCTGCTGGGCCTTGCCCTTGATCTCCTGGCCCTTGTCGCCGCGCAGGTGGCCGACGACCTCGTTGGTCTTGCCCTTGATCTTGTCCGTCGTGCCCGTGGTCTTCCGGTTCTCGTTCTCCATGTGAGGTCACACCTGGTGGAGAGGACCGGCAGGCGGCCAGCAAAAAGGGTCTGGCGGCGCGGTCGATGGGCCCTTCGAAGGGCCGGCCAGAAGCCACCTCACGCGGCAGGCCCAAGACAGGCGCCATGCGAAGCTGGCGGCTCCTCGTCCTCGCGCTCGTCCTCGTGGCCCCCCTGGCGGCGGCGCAGCCCGCCATGCCCACGGGGAACAACCAGACGGCCCCCAGCCCGTCGACGGGGAACAACGGCTCCGCGGTGGGGCCCAGCGAGTCGGTGGAGGGCGCGCCGGGCATCGTGTACGGCCTCCTCGTGCTGGCGGGCGTGCTCGCCTTCGCGGGCGTGCTGGGCTACGTGTCGGCGCAGTACCGCCGGGGCCGCTAGGCGCGCAGCAGGAGCCACGCCGCGGCGGCCTGGGCGACGAGGATGCCGCCCAGCGGGAGGAGGAACGCGGCCTTGCGCGTCTTGTGCCTGGCGAGGAGCATCGCCAGCACGAGGCCCGGGGAGCCCCCGGCCAGCGCCCACGCGAGGAGCGTGCGCTCGCGGACCCGCGCGCCGCCGCGCCGCGCCTGGGACTTGTCCGCGACCGCCAGGGCGAAGTCCACGAGGGACGCGGCGCCCACCCAGGCCAGGAGGATCGTCGCCAGCGTCGCCGCCACGCGCGGGGATGGATTCGGCAGCGTTTTCTACCCTTCCCGCGGAATCCACCGGCATGGATGGGTTGCGCAGCCGAGCGTCCGCCACGCGGCGCCCTGCGTCGCGGAGGGGATGAGGCACGGCCATCGACACGCCCATCCTGCTGCAGCTCTTCCTCGTGGCCCTGGGCGCCGTCGCGGGCGGCTGGGTCTGCCGGCGCGTGGGCCTCCCCGAGGTGCTCGGTTACCTGGGCGCGGGCGTCGTGCTGGGCCCCGCGATCCACCCGGCGGGGTTCGTGGACAACGGCCTCATCACCGACCTGCTCTACTTCGCGGTCGTCTTCCGCATGTTCATCCTGGGGCTCGACTTCGACGCGCGCCGCCTGCGCGGGCGCTGGAAGCCCGCCCTCATGGCCGGCGGCATGGAGATGGCCCTCTGCACACTGGCGGGCATCGTGCTGGCGCGCATCCTGGGCTGGTCCTTCCTGGAGGGCGCCATCCTGGGCGCGGCGCTGGGCACGACCTCCACGAGCATCCTCTCCAAGGCGCTGGCCGACCGCAACCTGAGCACGCGCGAGGACGCGCGGGCCGCGGGCGCCGCGACGCTGGCCGAGGACCTCCTGGCCATGGGCCTCGTCGCCGGGCTGGGGCTCTACGTGGGCGCGACGCCCCACGGCGTCTTCGACCTCTCGGCCCTCTGGGAGAACGCGGTGGAGATGCTGGTCTTCGCGTCGCTGGCGTTCACCGCGGGCGCGGTGCTCATGCCCATCGTGCTGGAGCAGCTGGGCCGCTCGCGCTCGGAGGAGCTTCTCACCCTCGCCGTCGTGGGCGTCCTCTTCGGCTTCGCCGCGCTCTCCGAGTCCCTCCACGCGGGCCGCAACGTGGGCGCCTTCCTCGCGGGCATCGCCGTGGGCGCCGCGCGCCACGCGCCCGGCGTCTCCGCGCGCATGCTGCCGCTGCGCGACCTCTTCGCCATCACCTCCTACGTCGGCATGGGCCTCGCGCTGGACCCGGCCTACGTGCGCGAGATGCTCCCCTACGCGCTCCTGGCCGCGCCCGTCTTCGTCGCCATCAAGATGGTGAGCGTCTCGGTGGGCCTGCGCCTGGGCGGCGTCCCCCCGATCACCGCAGCGCGGGCGGGCGCCATCCTGGGCCAGGCCGGCACCATGGGCATCGTGTTCGCGTGCAGCGCGTTCCTGGGCGACACCGCCAACGACCCCGTCGCCAAGGCCACGCTGGGGCGCCTCGCCGCGTTCGCCTTCCTCGCGTGGCTCGTCACCGTCGCGCTCACGGGCCTGCGCCTGCGCTACCTGCCCGACGCCGCCGAGCGCGTCGCGCGCGTCCTGGGCGCCCGCGACGTCGCCGCGCAGCCGCGCCGCCTGCCCCACGCCATCGACGTCAGCGTCAGGCGCCACGCGCGCGTCGCCATCACCGCCCTGGGCTGCGCGGTCGCGCTGGCCGCGCTGGCGGGCCTCGCGACGCGCGGCGCGGACCTCTTCCTGGAGGACCGGCTCGTGCTCCCCGCCGCCGTCGCGACGGGCCTCCTCGCCGCCCTCCTCGCCATCCCCTTCTCGCTCCTCGTCGCCGCCGCCATGCGCGAGGCCGCCCACGACGAGGTGCACCGCGTCGCGCTGCGCCCCGGGCGCCTCTCCCGCGGAGGGGCCGGCGGCGCGCGCTCCTGGTCCGCCACCGGCAGCGTGCTGGGCCTCGCGGTGGCGCTCGCCGCCGTCTGCGCCATGGGGTGGGCCGTCGCGTCGCCGCGCGCGCTCCCCTGGCTCCTGGCGGGCGCGGCGCTCGCGGCCGTCGGGCTCATCGCGCGCCTGCCCCTCCTCCACGCGCTGGTGGAGCGCTGCCGCGGCCTCCTCGACGCGCGCCCCGCGCCCGACGTGCGCCTCCAGGACTTCCGCGGCGTGAGCCCCTTCGGCTACGAGGTGGAGGCCGTGCTCGTGCGCGCGGGCACCCGCGCCGCGTGGGCGCGCGTGGGCGACCTGGACCTCAAGCGCCGCAGCGGCGCCTCCCTCGTCGCGCTGCTGCGCCCCGGCACGCAGACGGCCCTCGCCCTCACCGACGCGACGCCCATCCCGCCGGGCGCCGAGGTCGTCGTGGGCGGCACGGCGGCGCAGATCGTCGCCGCGAAACGATATCTCCTGGAGCCCGCGCCCTCAGGCCTCGAAGACCGCGCGCCCGCCGAGGATGGTCATCTCGACGCGCACGCCCCCCAGGTCCCCGGCCCGCGGGTCGCGTGAGAGCACCACGAGGTCCGCCAGGAGGCCCGGCCGCAGCGAGCCCACCTCGTCCTCGGCGAAGCCCGCGAACGCCGCACCCGCGGTGTACGCGTGGATCGCCTTCTCGACGCCCAAGCGCTGGCTGGGCTCGGGCGCCTCCACCGCGCTGCGGATGCCGTAGAGCGGCCCCAGCGGCATGTCGTCGCTTCCGAAGGCGAGCGGCAGCCCCGTCTCGTGGTAGACCGCGAAGCGGTTGAGCCGCCGCGCGCGCTCCCACCCCAGGCGCCTCTCGTACATCCCCCCCTTGTGCCCCCACTCGCCGGTGAAGTTGGGCTGCACGCTGGCGACGACGCCCATGGCGGCGGCGCGGCTGACGTCGTGGTCCTCGGCCATCTCGAGGTGCTCGATGCGCGCGCGGTCCGCGGGGGTGACGCCCGCAAGCTCGAAGGCGTCCAGCACCCGCTTCGCGGCGCGGTCGCCGATGGCGTGCACCGCCACCTGGAGCCCCTTCTCCCGCGCGCGCTTCACCAGCGCCTCCAGGCGCCCTTCGCCGTGGATGAGCTGGCCGATCCCCGCCGCGTCCTGGTAGGGGAACGATATCGCGGCGGACCGGCTGCCCAGCGAGCCGTCCGCGAAGAGCTTGAGCCCCAGGAGGCGCACCCACGCGTCGCCCAGGCCGCGGCGCGCGCCAAGCTCCACCGCGTGCTCCAGGTGCTCCTCGTAGACGAAGCACGACGCGCGGACTCCCAGGGCGCCCTGGTCGCGCGCTGCCTGGAGCGCGGCGAAGTCCTCGCCTCCGCACATGACGTGGCTGCTGGTGACGCCAAGCTCATGGGCGCGGCGCGACGCGGCGGCGACCGCCTTCACCAGCGTCTGGAGCGTCGGCGCGGTGAGCTTCACGAGGGGGTCGTAGTCCGCCTCCGCGACGAAGGGCCCCTTCGAGGCGACGCCCGCCGCCCGCAGCGCCGCGGTGGTGACGAGCCCCCCGTGCCGGTCCACGCGCGCGAGGAGGCAGCGGCGTCCGCCCGCGGCCGCGTCAAGCTCCTCCTGGGCGGGCAGCACCGGGTCGCGCCATCGGGTCTCGTCCCACGAGTGCCCGACGATCCACCCTTCGGCGGGGGTCATGCGTGCGCGCTCCGTCACCATGGCGAGAAGCTCCCCCTTGTCCTCCACGCGCGAGAGGTCGAGGCGCATGAGGCGAAGGCCGTAGCTCACGAGGTGGTTGTGCGCGTCCACGAAGCCGGGCACGAGCGCGCGCCCGCGCAGGTCCACGACGCGCGTCGCGGGCCCGCGCATCGCGCGCGCCTCCGCGCCCAGGGCCGCGATGCGGTCGCCCACCACGGCGAGGGCGTCGCTCTCGGGCCGCGCCGGGTCCTGGGTGAGGACGGGGCCGTCGAGGAAGAGCAGGTCCGCGTGCACGCCCCGGCCACCTGGCCCGCCGCGCATCAACGTTCCCCCGCGCTCGCGCGCCCCTTAAGCCAAGCCCCCCGCGTGCCCCCTCGTGGACCCCGTCCTCGCGTGGCTCCTCGACCCCTCCGACCCCGCCGTGCGCGCGCGGACGCTCACGGACCTCCTGGGCCGGGCGCCCGACGACCCGGAGGTCCAGGAGGCGCGCCGCGCCATCGCCCAGCGGGGCTCGGCCGCGCGCGTGCTATCAGGCCTCGCGATCGCCGGGAAGGACTCGCGCTCGCTCTACCGCCCGAAGTACGGCGCGCCCTTCCATCGCCTGGTCGCGCTCGCGGAGATGGGCGTCCCGGCCTCGGTCCCCGCCGCGGGGGCCCTGCTGGAGGCGTGCCTCGACGCGTTCTACGCGGACTGGGACGACCAGGAGGTGTGCCTCACGGGGAACCTCGCCCGCTCCGCGCTGCTCATGGGGCGCGGCGACGATGCGCGCGTGGAGCGCGCCCTGCGCTGGCTCGTGGACGCGCAGCTTCCCGACGGCGGCTGGCACTGCTGGCCCGACCAGGCGCCCCCCGGCACGCTGGACGCGTGGGAGGCCCTGGGCGCGTTCGCCGCGGTCCCTCCCGCGGACCGCCCGCCGAGGATGCGCGAGGCGGCGGCGCGCGGCGTCGGGTTCCTCCTGGAGAATCGCCTGGGGATGGACGACCCCTACGAGCCGTGGCGGCGCCTGCACTTCCCGCGGCACTACTACTACGACGCGCTGGTCGGCCTGGAGCTGGCGACCTCGCTGGGCGATCCGCGCGACGAGCGGTTGCGCCCCGCTCTGAGGTGGCTGGAGGGGAAGCGCGACGCGGATGGCCGCTGGCGCGCGGACCGGCCGCACCCGGACCTGGACGAGGGCGCAGACTACACGCTGCGCGACCGCGGCTCGGTGAAGCCCCTCGTGGTGGAGGACGAGGGCAGGCCCAGCAAGTGGGTGACGCTGGCCGCGCGACACGTCCTGGCGCGCCTCTGACGCTTTCCGGAAAACCAACGGGCTCATCCCTGGCGCGGGCAGACCGGGCGGGCATGCGAGCCGCGCGTCTCGCCTTCGCCGCAGCCTGCCTCCTGATCCTCGCCCTTCCAGACGCGGCGCCCGCGGGGACCGGCCACGGCCTCCGCCTGCGGGGGGAGCGCCTGGGCACGAGCACGAACTGGGCCGGCTACGCCATCGAGACGAGCCTGGCCTCCCCGGCGCGCGGCGCGGTCTCCGACGTGAAGGGCTCGTGGATCGTGCCCGCGGTGGACTGCTCGGCCACCGGAGGCGTGAGCGCCTACAGCGCGTCGTGGGTCGGCATCGACGGCTACTCCTCCAACAGCGTCGAGCAGACCGGCACCGAGTCCGACTGCCTCAACAACGGCGCGACGCCGTACTACGCCGCGTGGTGGGAGATGTACCCCAAGGGCTCGCGGCGCATCGGCATGACGATCCACCCGGGGGACCAGATGCGCGCCGAGGTGCGCTGGACGGGCTCCGCCTTCGTGCTGACCCTCGCCGACGCGACGACGGGCGCCACCTTCACGACGACGCAGCGCGCCAAGGCCGACCGCTCCAGCGCCGAGTGGGTCGTCGAGGCGCCCTGGTCCGGCGGCGTCCTGCCCCTGGCCGACTTCGGCTCGACCTCCATGACCGGCGCCAGCGCCACCGTGAACGGGCACACGGGCGCGATCTCCGACGCGGCTTGGCAGGCCGACGGCATCCAGATGGTCAACGGCGCGGGGCAGACCAAGGCCGCCACTGGGCCCCTCGACGCGACGGGGGCGTCCTTCACCGTCTCGTGGCTGCGCGCTTCGTGAGCCGCTTCGCCGCGCCCCCAATTGATATCTCCCTGGCCAGGCCTGCTCGATGCAACCCGAACCAACGAACCAAAGTCAGAGCCGTGGTTCGGTGGTTCGTTGGTTCGGGTTGCATCGTGGAGCGCGAGAAAACGCTCAGCCCATATAGCCCGGGAGCAACAGGAGAGTGCCCTGGGACGCGGACTGGCGCAGCCGCATCACCGGCTGGTACGCGGGCGAGGCGTGCCACGCGCGCGCCTTCTCCTCCGAAGGGAACTCCAGGATGATGGCGCGCGAGGGCGCGGGCCCCCCTTCCAGCGTCTCGGGGCCGGGCCTGCGCGCGAGGAAGCGCCCCCCGAAGGGCGCGAGCGTGGCCTCCACCTGCCCCACGTACTGCTTGTACGTCTCGGGGTCGGAGATGGACTGGATGAGGGCGACGACGTAGGCAGGCATGGACCCTGCACCGCGGCGGCCTGGCTTCAGGCTGAGCCCCGCGCGGCGGCGAGCGCGTGGCCCCACGCGGCCGCGTAGGCCTCGGCGGGCTTGCCGCGCACGTCGTCGTCCCGCGCCAGGGGCACGTCGGTGAGGCCGAAGGAGCGCACGTAGACGCCGCGGATCCACGGGCGCGCGTTGGCCGCCTTGAGGAACGCCTCGAACGCCATGCGCTGCTCCTCGCCGCTCCACGGCTTCGCGTGGTTCACCTCGGTGTTGGCGCCCTCGCTCTCAGGGACGATGACGCCGCTGAGCGCGCCCTGGACCGACTGCGCGCTCACCTGCAGCTCGATGGGCTTGCCCAGCGTGGCGTTGAGCGGCGCGAGGCGCGAGTCCAGGAAGCCCGCGGCCCACGCGTCCACGTCCGCCTGCGTCGCGTTGGCGCTCAGGTTGTACGCCGGCGCCGATTGGGCGATGACGTCCGTGTCCTTCCAGTAGTCGAAGGCGGGCGTGAACGGGTCGTAGACGGCCACGAGCGTCCCGCGGTACTGCTGGCGCATCTGCGCGATGATGTGCCGCATGCCCCCGTTGATCTGCGCGAGGATCGCGGGGTCCGTCACGTCGAAGCCCGGCTCGCGCCCGTGGACGAGGAGCTGGTCCATGCCGGCGGCCTGCGCGAGGCGCGCCTGCTCGACGTTGAAGCGCTCGTTCTCCTCCAGCCACGCGGCCCACCACGTCGCGTTGAACGCGCGCGGGTGCGGGAGCAGCGCCTCGCCGCCCACCATCTGCGTGTACTCGTAGATGGACAGGTTGCGGGCGTGGGCGAGCTTCGCGGCGCGCATCGCCTCCGACGTGGGCAGGTAGAGCGTCATGGGATCGTCGCGCTGGATGCGGGGAAGAGGGTCGATGGCGGCGTAGCCCATCACCTGGTTGACGACGACGCCGTGATATCCTTCCGCGGCGTAGCGGTCGAAAAGCTCGGGGAGGTGGACGGCGTGCATCGTCCCGTAGAGGTCCGGCGGGTACGCCCACAGGTCGAAGGCGTGCTGGATGGGCGGCGCGGCGGCGTTGGCCGCGGGGATGGGCCCGTCCTGCTGCTTCCACGCCGCGACGACGTCCTCCATCGCGGGCCCCGCGACGACGCGGTCCGCCTTCGCCTCGTCCCCCGCGTCGGGGACCCCCTTGTAGTAGCGGTACGCGAGGCCCTTCGCGTCGCCCGACTCCACCAGCGTCCACGATGTCGCGTTGACGCGGTGCATGGGAAGGTACTGCACCGTCGTCCCCTTGATGCCCACGACCTCCGTGGGCGACGTGTACGCGGGCACCGTGACGTTGAACCACGTCGCGCGGTCGCCCACGAAGGACCCCAGCGCGTCGCGCAGGACGAGCCCGTCGTGGGCCACGAAGCCGCGGACGACGGGGGAGCCGTCCTCGCGGCGCTCGTAGCTCGTCGCGACGTTGCCCACGCTGTAGAGGTAGTCGACCCACTGGCCTTCGTGCAGGTCCAGGTCGAGCCCGCCCGGAGGCATCGTCTGGAAGTTCTCCTCGATGAAGCGGTTCTGGTAGAGGAACCGGGGCCCGATCTGCGCGGCCGTGCCGAACACGCGCACCTCGTGGTGGGGCGGCGTCGGGCCCGTCGCCACCAGGCGCACGCGCGCCAGCGGCGCGGCGTCCAGGCGCACCTCCATCTCCCCGGGGCGGACCACCAGGGAGCGCGCGCGGTGGCTCCCGTCCAGCGTGTAGACCGTGACCAGCATCGCGCGGTCGCGCACGGCCACGTCGAACGTGCCGTTGAGCGTGGAGGCGAGGATGCCGTCCGCGACGACGATGGGCTCCAGCACGGGCTCGCCCGTCGCATTGTCGAGGACGCGGCCCGAGAGGCGCGCGGAGCGCGGCGTCGCGTCGGGGCCGAACGCCCACGCCTCGTCTTCCACCGTCTGGTCGCGGGCGACGACCAGCGCGCGGCTGGCCTCGCGGCCGGGCTGCACCTGCTCGCGGTGGTCGTAGTCCAGCCCCACGGGCGCGTAGGCGTAGCGCACCAGCGCGCCCACGGGGAGCGCCACCGCGGCCTCGAAGGAGTCCCCCTTGCGCTGCATGTCGACGTTGGGCCGCGCGCTGGCGCCCCACTGAAAGGGGAACGCGAGCTGGAGGGCCGAGACGCCGGGCGCGTGGACGCGGAACGTGATCGAGGCCGTGGATGCGCCGGGGCTCGGGGCCGTCTCCGGCCTCGTGCAGCCCGGGAGGACGAGGAGGGCAAGGGCCAGGAGGGCGAGCGCGGGGCGCATCGGGGCAGCAAGCATGGCGCCCGTGGATGACCGTGCCGGCTTGCGTCGGCACAATCCCTACCGGTCTATACTCTCGTGACCGGGAGGTGAACGCGATGGAGCGCCCACTCTCCTCCCGATGAGACGCGCCCCCGCTGCGATCCTCTCCCTTCTCGTCAGCCTCCCCGCGGCGGGGAGCGCGCTCGTCGTCCTCTCCGCGCCGCCCCTCTCGGGCCTCCTCCCCGCGTTCGTCGAGCGCGCGCTGGCGCCCGCGGCGGAGTTGCCCTTCCGGCTCGTGGCGCGGCTGCCTTCGGGCTCCCTCGCAGCCCGCCTCTTCTACGGCTCCTTCGCGCCGCTGCCGGCGATCTTCGGGTCGGCCGCGCTGGCGGTCCACGCCGCGCTGCTGGGGCTCCCGTGGCTTGGGCTGGCCCTCCTCGTGGCCTCCCGCGCGCGGCGCGAGGCGTGACGGCTCCGCGCGAGCGCAAGCCAGATATCGCCCGCCAGCAGAGAGATGCGCATGCTCGTGGACTCGCTCATGCATCGCCCCGTGGTGGCCGCGGACGCGCGCGCCAGCGTGCGCGACGCGGCGCGGCTCATGGAGCGCCAGCGCGTGGGCTGCCTCGTGGTGACGCGGGGCGACGACGCGGTGGGAATCGTCACGGAGCGCGACGTGGTCTTCCGCGTCGTGGGCGCGGGGCGCGACCCCGACGCCACGCGCCTGGAGGAGATCATGAGCGCGCCCATCGCGACGGTGCCCCCCGACGCGAGCGTCGACGACGCCGCGGCGCTCATGAAGCGCCTGCGCATCAAGCGCCTCGTCGTGCTGGACGCGGGCGAGGCGCGCGGCGTCATCTCGGTGACGGACATCGCCTACGCGAGCCCCGAGGCGAGCCGCGCGATGCTGGATGCGTGGGTCAAGCAGCGATGGGAGGACTAGGGGTGATGGCAAAAGCCAAAAGCGGGGGGTTCGGGGGGCGCAGCCCCCTGACGTGAAAGAAAAGTCCAGCAGACGACCGAAACGTCAGGGGGGCGAGCCCCCTGAAACCCCCGCTTTAGGCCGGGAACCCCACGCCGCCCGCAGGCGCCCCGCTGCCCCAGCAGGTCGCACGCAGGCCCGCCGTGCCCACGCCGACGATGGCGCAGCTGTGTCCCCAGCCGGAGGCCACGCCGATGGCGTTGCCCAGGCCGTAGGAGCCGCCGCCGTCGGACGCGCTGCCGTTGCACGAGACGTTGCCGGTGAGGTGGAGCACGCAGGTGACGCCCCAGTCGCCCGCCGCGATGGCGGTGGCGTCGCCCGTCGAGTCGACGACGGTCTCGCCCGACCAGTAGCCCCAGCCGCGGCAGCGCACGGTGTGGTCCTTGAAGAGGATGCACGTGTGGGACTGGCCCGCGGAGACCTGGAGCGTGTCGGTCCCGGTGTAGTTGAACATCTGGTCCTCCTGGTCGCCCTCGCACGTGACCTGGCCCGTCTTCAGGCGCAGGCAGGTGTGCCAGCCGCCCACGGCGAGCTGCGCGACGTCGCCCAGGGAGCGCTGGATCGCCTCGCCCTGCGCGTCGTTGCCCCAGCAGTGGACGTCGCCCGCGCGGGTGAGCACGCACGCATGGAACGCGCCCAGGCCCACGTCCACGGCGTCGCCGCCGTTGTAGCCGCCCTCGGCGAAGAAGCCGTGGCAGTCCACGTTGCCGGTGATGCGCAGCACGCAGGTCTGGTCGATGCCGGTGGCGACCTTGGAGGCGTCGCCGGTGCGGTCCTCGAAGGTGGGCTCGCCCAGGTCGTTCACGCAGCGGACCCAGCCGGGCGTCTGGACGACGCAGGTGGTCCCCTCGCCGGCGGCGACCTGGGTGATGAGCGCGCGGGGGGCGTCGAGGGCGTCGGCCGCGCAGCAGGCAAGAAGGAGGGCGCACGCCAGGGCGGCGCTGAAGGTGGTTCGCAAGGTGAAGCCTCGCGCCGCACGAGCCGGCAAGGCGGGATGAACCCTCGCGTGTCACGCCTCGGGGTGATCCGTCAACGTCCTGCAGTCAAGCGTTATATTCCCCTCCCGTGGTTCGGGGCCCAGGGAGGCTTCCTCATGCGCCGCGCGCTCGCCCTCGTCCTTCTCGTCGTCCTCACCCTTGGATGCACGCGGCCCGAGCCGCAGCGGGAGGACACCGCGTCCACGGACGTCGCCGCCGACGGGAGCGTCAACGCCACCGCGCAGGCGGGGCCGGTCAACGCCACGGCCGAGACGCAGGCGAACTCCAGCGCGCCGCAGGAGGACTCCGCGCCCCCGCCCGCGACCAACGGCACGGAGGAGCAGAACCAGAGCGCTCCGTGGAACGGGACGCCCCCCACCATCCCGCCCATGCCCCCCATGCCGCCGATGCCCCCGTTCCCCAACCAGACCGAGGTGCACCACTTCGAGGGCGCGTTCGACCTCGTGCTCACCGCGGCGCCCGTGGCCGGCGGGGACCCCACCGGCTCGGACCCCGACTGCGTGGCCATCCTCTCGGACAACAGCACGCAGATCCTCGTGGGCGCCGCCAACGCGACCTGGGTCTCCACGCTGCCCACGGCGGACGCGCTGGCGCTCTCCCAGGACACGGCCGCCAACGGCACGGCCGACGCGGAGGGCGCCTCGCCCCTGAAGCTCACGCTCAAGGGGACGATGGTGCCGCCCGCGGGCGCGAAGCAGGTGGACGTGCGCCTCGGGCTGCCCAGCGACGCGCCCGCCCTCGCGCTGAAGCAGGACGTGAAGCTGACGCTCGCCTTCGACTACACGGGGCCCGCGCCGAAGGCGCAGGCGAGCGTCTGCTGAGCCTCAGAGCTGGAAGCTCTCGTCGACGAGGCAGACGTAGACGAATCCGCCGCGGCAGACCAGGATGTGGCCCGTGACGGCGCTGCCGTCGGTCTGGACCGAGGCCTCCGCGCCAAGCGTGGGGCAGTCGAAGCAGCCGGCGACGTTGCCCACGCCCGCGTGCGCGTCGACGCCGAGGCACGTCGGGCAGGACGCGGTGGGCAGCGTCGGCGTCGCGCCCACGGAGACGCCGAGGTCCTGGGACGCGGCAGCGAGGGGCGTGAGGAAGGCGAGGGCAACGAGAAGAAGGGCTGCGGTGCGCATGCACGCCCCGCAGCGGGGAAGGCGCGGAAGACGGTTCCGGTGCTTACTTCGCGCCGAGGCTGGACTTGAAGCCCTTGCCGGGGCGGAACTTGACCTTCGTGCTGGCGGGCTTGGGCTTCGTGATGTACTCCTCGCCCGTGAAGGGGTTCTTGGCCTTCTTGCCGCCCTTCTGCGCGGGCTTCACGGTCTTGGAGAAGACGCCCACGCCGGTGACGGAGACGCGGTCGTTCTTCTTGAGGAGCATCGCGACGCCGTCGAAGGTCGCCTTGATGCTCTCGCGGGCCTGCTTGGGCGTGAGGCCGGTCTTCTTCGCGACGTGCTCGGCGATGTCGGTGGTCTTGGCGGTCTTGGAGGCAGCCATGAGTGGGATTCTCCCGACGCCCGAACGCGGCCCTCCCGTTTGAATCCCACTCCCATGCGTCGGCGCCGCGGGTTTTGCGCCGTTTTCGCGCGTCCGGGCTCCAACAAGAGCTAAGTGGCCGCCTTCGGGTCGCGCGTCCATGCGCCACGCCCTCCTGGGCCTCGCCCTCGTGCTCCCCGCCCTCGCCGGATGCCTCGGCGCGTCGGTGGACCCCGCGCCCGCGCCCGTCGTGGAGAAGGTCCCCGAGGGCGCGCAGCTGGAGGCGATCCCCGGGGGCGCGCGCCTCGTCTTCGAGAAGGCGACGCTCCCCTTCGAGCGCAACGTCACGATCCCCCTGGGGACGACGCTGGTGCGGATGACGGTGCTCGCGGGGGAGAAGGACGCCGTGAGCGCGTCGATGCGCAGCGCGGACACGCAGCGGCGCCGCTGCAACTTCGACCCCGTCGTCGCCGCGTGGGACGCCCCCACCGTGGGCAGCGCCTCGTGCTCGGGCGTCGCGGTGGTGGACCGCCTCCCGGCCACGTGGACCGTGCGCGCAGCCGGCCCCGGCCAAGGCACCGTGCAGGTGGACCTCCTGTCCACGCCTCTCGACGGGCCCCTGGCGAAGCTGGACCTCTCGCAGCTCTCGATGCGGGACCACGAGCTGGAGCCCACCAAGGTCCAGACGGTGCCCAGCTTCGACGGCACGCCGCTGCGCGTCGAGGTCACGCTCCCCCAGGGCGCGGGCCCGTGGCCCGCGGTGATCTGGAGCAGCCCGTACAACACGGCGGACCGCGCGACGGGCAAGCCCGCGGCGTGGGACTACTTCGTCCACGACTGGGCGCAGCGCGGCTACGCGGTCGTCTCGGCCGACGTGCGCGGCTACGGCGAGAGCGGCGGCTGCGTCGAGGTCTGGGGCGCCAACGAGCAGAAGGACCAGGCGTTCCTCGTGGACTGGGTGGCGAAGCAGCCCTGGAGCGACGGCAAGGTGGGCTTCTACGGCCAGTCCTACGTCGCGACGACGCCGGTGGAGGCCGCCGTGCAGGACCCGCCCGCGCTGAAGGCCATCATCGCCGTGGCGCCGGTGGTCAACGCCTACGACGACTGGCACTTCGGCGGCGTCCCCAACGGCGAGGGCATGGGGAGCGCCATCTCCTACGACCAGCTTGGCACGCAGGCGGAGCAAAACTTCGGCGACCCCTTGAGCACGGCGCTCAACGCGGCCAACGGCGTGTGCGACCCCACCGTGCTGGCCCGCGCCTCGGACCCGCGCGCCGTGTACGACGACTTCTACGCCCTCCGCAACTTCAGCGTCCCCGCGTCGAAGATCCAGGCCGCGGTGCTCTACACCCACGGCTTCGAGGACAGCAACGTCAAGGCGCAGATGATCCCCGACTGGTTCAACGCCATCACCGCGCCCAAGCTGGGCCTCTTCGGCCACTGGGTGCACCAGCACCCCGCGCGCGCCGACGACGAGGCGCTCATGCTCCTCTGGCTCGACCAATACGTCAAGGGCAAGCCCGTGGGCTTCGAGAAGCTGCCCGCCGCCCTCGTGCTGGACAGCGACGGGCGCGAGCGCGAGGCCAGCCAGTGGCCCGACCCTGCGGCGGCGGACGCCGTGCTCGCCACGGACCCCGCGGGCGGGAAGCTGGGCGGCGCGGCGGGCTCCGGCAGCGCGAGCATCCTCCTGGACACCACGGAGGGCATCCAGAACGTGCAGCCCCCCGCGGCGCGCCTGGGGCTCGCCCCCCTGCCGGTGCCCACCTCGCTGACGCTGACCTCCGCGCCCCTCGCGCAGGACGTGCGCCTCTCGGGGAACGGCGTCGTGCGCCTCGCGGTCCACCTCACCGGCGCGGACAACGCCTACGTCGCCGCGTACCTGCGCGAGACCGACGCCAACGGCACGCGCCTCGTGACGTTCGGCATGTTCAACCTCGCGCACCGCCACGGCCACGACCAGTACGACCCCGTGCAGCCCGGCGAGACGGTGCAGGTCCCGCTGCCGCTGCTGCCCACCGAGCACGTCTTCCACGCGGGCGCGACGCTCTCGCTGGAGCTTCGCGGCGCGCGCGTCGTGGACTGGGACGCGGGGCAGCCCGGGGAGCCGGGCCTCCTGGAGATCCTCCCGCAGACGGCCCTCGCCCTGCCGGAGGCGCCCGCCGCGGGCCCCGCGCCGCTCACCGCCACGCGTTGACGCGTTCCGATCGGTTGAAGCTGCGCCGTCCAGGTCCGACGGCCATGAGCACGCCGCTTGCGCCCCCGCCCCCGACGATGCACCCCGAGCCCGTGGCCTCCGCGCCCGCCGCGCGCCCCGTGGGCGTCAGCATCCTCGCGGTCGTCGCCTTCATCGCCGCGGGCGCCGCGGTCCTCTTCGCGCTGGGCGCCGTCCTCTTCGGCGCGATGATCGGCTCCCTGGTGGGCCAGCGCGGCGGCGCCGCCATGGGCACGGCCATCGGCATGATGATCGCCTTCAGCGCGCTCGCCTTCGCCGCCGTCTCGGGGCTGACCGGCTACGGCCTCTGGAACGCCCGCTCGTGGGGCTGGGTCCTGGGCCTCGTGTGGGGCGGGCTCTGGGCGCTGGGCGGCGCGCTGCGCTTCCTGGGCCGCGACGCCAGCGGCATCGTCGGCCTCGCGCTGGGCGGCGCCATCCTCTGGTACCTCCTCCAGCCGGGCGTCAAGGGCTGGTTCGGCCGCGCGTGAGGCGCCGCGACATCTCGCGCGCGAGGCGCGGGCTCGCCAGCGCGGTGCCGTGGCCGTGCCCCGCCGCGGGGATCGCCTCGCCGCCCCACTTCGAGCGCCAGCGCTCCTGCCAGGCGGGGGGCACCACCGCGTCGTGGGGCGGCACGGCGAACGCGGAGGGGGCCTTCGGCGCGGGGAGCGACGAGGGCGAGATGGGGGCGAAGGCCTCCTCGACGCGCGCCAGGTCGTACCCGTGCGCCGCCAGCGTGGCGCGGCGCGCGGCGCGGCTCTCGCCGGTGCCGTAGAACGACGCGGGGTTGTCCACCGCCGCGCAGAAGGCGAGCGCGTCGAAGGGCGCGCCCTGCGCCGCCGCGAGCCCGAGCCCCAGGGCGCCCAGCGAGAGGCCCATGCCGGCGACGCGCTGCGCGCCGCGCTCCTCGCGCAGCCAGCGCGCGGCGCCCGCCGCCTGCGCCGCCGCGTCCAGGAACGCGCGCTGCGTCTCGCCCAGGTCCGCGCGCACGAAGCCCCACCCGCTGGGCCTGCCCGGCAGCGCCCGCGGGCCGTGGTAGGGCAGCGCGAGGAGCACGACGCCGAAGCCCTCCCGGCGCAGCGCCGCCAGGTGGATACCGTAGAGGCCCGGCTCGCCCCGGCGGCCCAGCGCGCCGTAGGGCGGCGACAGCACGCACCACGCGCGGGAGCCCTGCGGCGGCTCGCGCAGCAGGGTCGGCGCCTCGCGCGACGCGCGCACGAGGGCGAGGCGCTCGTCCACCTCCGCGCGCTCCAGAGGAGGACCGAACGGATCGCCCGAGGCGTCGAGCCCCTTTCCGCGGGAGAGGAGGCGGTCCACGCCGCGGCCCACCCACGGGATCATGGCGCGCCCAGCCGCGTCGCGCCGAATAAGGGTGACCGCGCTCAGCGCGCCCAGCGGCGGGCGACGAGGGCCACCGCGACGACACCCAGCGCGACGAGGCCGAGGCCCGGCGCGGGGACGCGGTGCTCCAGCGACTGGAGGTCCTGGGGCGGGTCGGAGGGGGAGCCCGAGCCCGGGAGGACGAGGAACGAGCGCGAGCCCGAGTCGCCGCGGAGGTTCCCGTCGAGGGCGTAGGACGAGGTCCAATGCACCGTGACGCGCTCGATGCCCGTTGCCGTCGAGCCGGGGGCGCGCTGGACGACGAAGGGGATCACCTGCGCGGTCTGCGTGCCGCCGGCCTGGCGGCTCTGGAGGATCACGGGCGCGGGGAAGGGCGCCACGACGTCGTCCCCCGACACCGTCGTCTCGAAGGAGACCTTCGTGTTGGCGTTGCCCAGGTTCACGACCTTGATGGGGACCGTGGCGATGCCGCCCGCGGGCACCGCGACCTGGCCCACCGGCGCGTCGACCACGACGACGGAGAAGTAGTCGGCCGCGATGGGGAACTCGACCTGGCCCGTGCCGGTCGCGTGCGCGGCGGAGTCGGCCCGCGCCGCGATCTGGATGAAGGTGTTCACGAACGCGGGGGCCATGTCGGTGGTGGAGACGGAGACGGTGGCGGGGAGGTCCGCCTCGCCCTCCTGGAGGCACGTCGTCGAGTCCAGCGAGGCCGTCGCGGGGGAGACGTGGACGGCGGCCCACGCAGGCGCGCGGGTCACGGAGAGGGCCAGGGAGATGGGCTGACCGACGTAGGTCGCGTCGCAGGCGACCCGCACCGTCATGGGGATCTCGGTCGCGGGGCCCAAGGGCACGATGGGGTCGGGGGGAGGGCGGATCGTCATCGTCACGGTCCCCGAGGAGAGGAACGCCTGCGCGTCCGCAAGAGGGGCCAGCGCGGAAACCAGGAGGGCAAGAAGGACGAAGGCTCGCACGGGGCGCCCTCCGCAGGCGCGGCCATCAAGCTTCCCGATGCGTTGCTTGAGGGTGCCCTTATGCGCGCGCGTCGCGCTCCCGAGGCCGTGACGCACGCTCCCACCATCGAGTCGCTCCTGGACGAGGAGCGCTCGTTCCCGCCGCCGCCCGCCTTCCGCGAGCACGCGCTGGTCCGCGACGAGGGCGTCTACGAGGAGGCCGCCGCGGACCCCGAGGGGTTCTGGAGCGGCCTCGCCCGGGAACTGCTCTGGACGCGCCCCTGGGGGAAGGTCCTGGAGTGGGACCCGCCCCACGCCAAGTGGTTCGTCGGCGGCCGGCTCAACGTCTCGGAGAACTGCGTCGGGCGCCACGCGCGCGGCCCGCGCCGCGACAAGCCCGCCCTCGTGTGGGAGGGGGAGCCGGGCGACGAGCGCACGCTCACCTACGCCGAGCTCTCGCGGGAGGTCAACAGGATGGCCAACGCGCTGCGCTCCCTGGGCGTGCGGAAGGGGGACCGCGTGGCCATCTACATGCCCATGGTGCCCGAGATCGCCGTGGCCATGCTCGCGTGCGCGCACGTGGGCGCCATCCACAGCGTCGTCTTCGGCGGCTTCAGCGCGCAGGCGCTGGCCTCGCGCATCCAGGACGCGGGCGCGCGGCTCGTCGTCACGGCGGACGGCGGCTGGCGGCGCGGCAACGTCGTGCCGCTGAAGGCCACCGTGGACGAGGCGCTGGCGTCGTGCCCCACCGTCGAGCGCGTGATCGTGCTGCGGCGCACCGGGAAGGACGTGCCCATGGCGCCGGGCCGCGACGCGTGGTGGCACGACGTGGTCCCGCAGCAGCCCGACCATGCGCAGGCCGAGCCCATGGACGCGGAGGACCCCCTCTTCACGCTCTACACCAGCGGCACCACCGGGAAGCCCAAGGGCGTGCTGCACACCACGGGGGGCTATCTCACGGGCGTCTACGCGACGACGAAGATGGTCTTCGACCTCAAGGAGGACGACGTCTACTTCTGCACGGCGGACTGCGGCTGGGTCACGGGGCACAGCTACGTCGTGTACGGCCCCCTGAGCAACGGCGCGACGGTGGTCATGTACGAGGGATCGCCGGACTTCCCGGACAAGGCGCGCTTCTGGGACCTCATCCAGCGGCGCGGCGTCACCATCTTCTACACCGCGCCCACCGCCATCCGCCAGTTCATGTCGTGGGGCGAGGAATGGCCCCGGCG
The DNA here is from genome assembly GCA_021325135.1 of Pseudomonadota bacterium. GTDB lineage: Archaea > Thermoplasmatota > SW-10-69-26 > JACQPN01 > JAJPHT01 > JAJPHT01. Next base: position 80,975 of record JAJPHT010000036.1, read on the forward strand.
CCACGACCTCTCCTCGCTGCGCCTCCTGGGCACCGTGGGCGAGCCCATCAACCCCGAGGCGTGGACGTGGTACCACCGCGCCATCGGCGGCGGACGCTGCCCCGTGGTCGACACCTGGTGGCAGACCGAGACGGGCATGATCATGATCACGACGCTCCCCGGCGTGGACGCCGCGCGGCCCGGCTTCGCAGGGCGCCCCTTCCCCGGCGTCGAGGCGGACGTCCTCGACGAGGAGGGCAAGCCCGTCACGAGCCCGCACGAAGGTGGCTACCTCGTGCTCAGGCGCCCCTGGCCGGCCATGTTCCGCACCCTCTGGAACGACGACGCGCGATATCAAAGCGAATACTGGAGCCGCTTCCCGGGCGCGTACTTCCCCAAGGACGGCGCGAAGCGCGACCGCGGCTACTACATGATCCTGGGGCGCGTGGACGACGTGATCAAGGTCGCGGGCCACCGCATCGGCACCATGGAGGTGGAGAGCGCCCTCGTCTCGCACCCCGCCGTCGCGGAGGCCGCCGTCATCGGGAAGCACGACGCGATCAAGGGGGAGGCCATCGTCGCCTACGTCATCCCCCGCGGCGGCGCGCAGGTCTCCGAGCAGGAGCTTCGCGACCACGTGGTCAAGGCGCTGGGCGCCATCGCGCGGCCCGAGCGCGTGATCGTCACGCCCGACCTGCCCAAGACGCGCAGCGGCAAGATCATGCGCCGCCTGCTGCGCGACGTCGCCGAGGGGCGGCCCGCGGGGGACGCCACGACGCTGGCGGACCCCGCGGTGGTGGAGCGGCTGCGCCGCAGCTTCGGCGAGAGCCCCTAGGGCAGCTCCGTCGCGACCACCAGCGGCCCGGGCGCGGCCTCGTGGGCGTGCGCGGGATCGGACGCCGCGAGCAGGAGGCAGACCGTGACGTAGAGGACGCAATTGGCGCCCGCCGGGCACGCGCCCGCGTTGACGTCGCAATTTCCCGCGCACGTGCCCGCGTTCACGAGGCACGTGCCCCCCGCGAGGCAGACGTTCAGGTTGATCTCGCAGTGCGAGCCGAAGTTGCAGCCCATGGCGCCGCGCCCGACGTTCACGAGGCAGTCCGAGTTGCACCAGTCGACCGACACGGTGCAGGAGCCGTGGTCGTTGCACGTGCCGCTGACCTGGACGAGGCAGCTTCCGAGGCACGTGCCCACGACGATCGTGCACGAGGCCGGGCACGTCCCCGAGCAGGAGTCGCAGTCCCCGACGGCGACGAGGCAGGTTCCACTGCAGCCTTGGGTGCCGCCGACCTGGACCAGGCAGCTGGCGCTCGCGCTGGGCGAAGCGACCAGGCTGACGCCGCCGGTCAGGAGGAGGGAAATCACGAGCAGGTGAAGGGTGCGGGTTTGCATGCGAGTCTGGATCTCCAGGCGGGGACCTTCCCGCCGGACGTGGAGCATGAGCTGGGCGAGCTTCAGCTTGTTAGGCACCCGGCTTCCCGCGGAAGCCTGAAGCGTCCTGCGCCGGATGCGATCCTCCGTGGCGCTGCGCGTCGAGCCCATCGGCCCCTCCTCCTGGCCTGATATCGAGCGCCTCTTCGGCCCCAGGGGAGCGTGCGCCGGCTGCTGGTGCATGTTCTGGCGCGAGGAGAGGGGCGAGAGGGTGCGCGACGCGGCCGCGAAGCGGCGCTTCCGCGCGCTCGTGGAGTCCGGCGAGGCGCGCGGCCTCCTGGCGTTCGACGAGGCGGGCGAGCCCGTGGGCTGGGCCGCGCTGGGGAGGAAGTCGGAGTTCCCGCGCCTGGCCCGCTCGCCCTCGCTTCGCACCGAGGACGACCCCGTCGCGGTGCCCTGCTTCTTCGTGAAGCCGGGCCTGCGCGGGCAGGGCGTCGCGACGGCGCTGCTGCGCGGCGCGATGGAGGCCGTGCGCCGCGACGGCGGAGGCAGGCTGGAGGCGTACCCCGTGAAGGGCGAGAGGCTGGCCAACGCCTTCGCGTGGACCGGCGTGCGCCCCATGTTCGAGCGCGAAGGGTTCCGCCTCGCGGGCGAGGAGCGCAAGGGGAAGGTGCGCATGCGCAGGAGCGTGCGCGGCCGTGGCTGACCCCCGGCGCCGGAACCCCAAGGATCGCGGCGGCGCGTGGTTCGTGGACTCGACGTGCATCGACTGCGACGCGGCGCGCCAGCTGGCGCCCGGCCTCATCGAGGCGGACGCGGAGGGCCTCTCCCACTTCACGCGCGAGCCGCGGGGGCCCGAGGAGGAGCGCGCCGCGTGGCTGGCCCTCCTGGCGTGCCCCACCGCCAGCATCGGCGCTCCGCGCGGCGCTGTGCCCCCCGAAGGCCTCTACCCGCACGAGGTCGCGCCGGGCGTCTTCCTCACGGGGTACCTCTCCGAGCGCTCCTTCGGCGCCAGCAGCTACTTCGTGCCGCGCCCCGGGGGCAACCTCCTCGTGGACGCGCCGCGCTGGTCGACGCGCCTCGCGGAGGCCCTCCGCGCGCGGGGCGGCATCGCGCACGTCCTGCTCACGCACCGCGACGACGTGGCCGACTTCGCGCGCTACGCCAAGGCGTTCGGCGCGCGGACCTGGATCCACGAGACCGACCGCCGCGCGGCTCCCTCGGCCACGGACCTGCTGCGCGGGGAGCGGGAGATCGCGCCGGGCGTGCGCGCCATTCCCGTGCCGGGCCACACGCGCGGGAGCGTCTGCTTCCTCGTGGACGACCGCTTCCTCTTCAGCGGCGACTCGGTGCACTGGAGCCGCGAGCTGGGCGACCTCAACGTCTCGCCCGACTTCACCTGGTTCTCCTTCGAGGAGCAGACGCGCTCGCTGGAGCGCCTCGCGCGGGCCGCGTCCTTCGAGTGGGTGCTCCCCGGCCACGGCGGACCGGGGCGCGCGCCGCCCGGAGAGATGAGGGAGCGCCTCCTCGCGCTGGTGGAGCGGATGCGCGCGGGCCAGGTCCGCGAGGCGTGGTAGCTACCGGGAGCGCCCCGCCCGGCGCGCGGCGGCGCGCGTGGCGGCCCGGCCCGACGGGCGCGGCGCGGGGAGGAGGAGCGGGACGAGCGCGCACAGGATCAGGGCCAGGCCCACGATCGTCTGCCCGACGAGGTAGGCGATCCCCGAGCCCGCGAGCCACGGGTGCCCCGCCAGCCACGCGCCCAGGACGATGATCTCCAGCGCGAGCGCGACGACGCTGGTGGCGCCCGGCCGGCTCGCGCGCCAGGCGAGGAACGCGGCGACCAGCCCCGCGAGGACGGCGCTGAGGCCCCAGGCGTCCCACACGAGGAGGACGATGGGCAGGAGGGCGCCCGCGATGCCCAGGACCATCGCGGTGACGAACCATCCGGGGGAGGCGCGCGCCATGGGGCGCGTCTGGCGCGCCACGGGGAAATCCCTTCTCGCCCCGTGGGGGATGCGCTAGCGGGCGCGGCGCGCCAGGAGGACCGCCGCGACCAGGAGCGGCGCCAGGGCCAGCGCGCCTCCCGGGCTGGGCGCGTCGAAGCCCCGCACGCGCGCCGTGAGCGTGAAGGTCGTCTCGTTGCTGGCGCCGCCCGCGGCCGAGGTGGCGTTGATCCACACGGGGATCACGGCGTCGCCACGCACGAAACCGAAGCGGTGCGGCGTCTGCACGACGACGTTCACCGTGCCCTGCGTCACGAGGCCGCCCGCCTGCGCGGACTGGAGCGTAAGGGGCGGCGGCGCGAGGACGACCCACCCCTCCGGCGCGGCGCCCACCTCGATGGTCACGCGTGTGAGGGCGTTGCCGAGGTTGCTCACGCGCAGCGGGAACGCGAGGATGGACTGCGGCGGGCCCTCGGCGACCGAGCGGTCGGCCGACGCGTCCACGAGGACGAAGGGCTGCGCGACGAGGGTGATGGAGGTCGAGGCGGACTGCCCGCGCAGCGTGGCGACGAGCCCCACCTGCGCGGCGGCCAGGGCGGGCGCGCGGTCGGTGAGGCGGAGGGTGAGGTTGACGGAGGCGACCTGGGGGTCCGCGCCGCAGGGCCCGACGCGGAACGCGGTGTCGTTGGCGTCCACGACCAGCCACGCGGGCGCGCCCTCGACATGCACGTCCCCCTCCTGCGCCGTGCCGTTGGGAAGGAGCGAGCAGGGCGCCGTCACCTTGACGGGGACGGTGAGGTTCACGAGGACCGGCTGCGCGCCCTCGGGGGACTGCGCCTCGACGGAGAACCGCTCCTGCGCGACCGCCGAAGGCGCGGCCATCGCGAGCAGGAGGCCCGCCAGGAGGAGCGCCCTCGCCGCGCGCATGCGCTGGCAGCGCGCCCCGGGCCGGATCAAGCTTTCCAGATTCGTCGGCCAGAACGCGTAAGCGGGCGCGGGCGCCCAGCTTGCCAAGGTGTGACGATGGCGAGCGACGAGCTGGACTGCGTGCGCGTGGCGGTGCTGGTGAGCGACGGGTTCGAGCAAGTGGAGCTGGACGATCCGGTCGCCGCGCTGCGCGCCGCGGGCGCGCGCGTGGACATCCTGGCGGAGGACGAGGCCCACCTGGAGAGCATCCGCGGCGTGCGCCACCTCGACCCCGCCGAGGGCGCGAAGGGCGACCGCCTGCTGGAGGAGGCGCGCCCCGAGGAGTACGACGCGCTCTTCATCCCCGGCGGCCTCGCGAGCCCCGACACGATGCGGCAGAGCCTCCCGCACCTGCGCTTCGTCGCCTCGTTCTTCGAGGAGGGAAAGCCCGTCGCCGCCCTTTGCCACGGCCCCTGGCTCATCGCGGACGCGGGCTACGCGCAGGAATACCGCCTCACCTCGTGGCCCGGCATCGAGTACGACCTGGCGCGCGCGGGCGCCCTCTGGGTGGACGAGGAGGTCGTCGTGGACGGCAACCTCGTCACGAGCCGCAAGCCCGAGGACATCCCCGCCTTCGTCCCCGAGGTGATCCGCCTCTTCGCTGGCCCCAGGCAGGAATCCCCCGCCAGAACAGACTCGTAGGGTGATGACGGGACAAAGGCCATCCGCCTAAGGCCCATCCAGGGGCGATGGACCGCGACACCGCGCGGACGCTGCTGGAAGAGTCGAGGCGCCACATGGACGCGACGCTGCGCGCCGTGGCCGACCTCGACCGGAAGGCGGTGGAACTGGTGAAGATGGACGGCGTGGGCCTTGGCCTCACCGCGACGGCCCTCGGCATCGCCGCGCGACGCGGGCCCGACGAGATGGGCCCCATGGCGGGCGCCCTCCTGGCGGCGGGCATCCTCGGCGTGGCTGGCCTCATCGCCTCGATGGCGCTGGCCGTGGCGGCGCTCTTCCGCCGCGACCTCGCCTTGGGCGTCATCGACCTGGGGGAAGGCATCGACCTGCGTTACCCCGACACCATTGGCTTCACGCTGGAGACGCACCGGGATGCCGTGGAGGCGAACCGCGCGGCCATCAACGCGAAAGGGCGCCTCGTGGAGCGGGGCGTCGCGGCGCTGCTGGCGGCCTCGCTCCTTCTCGGGGCCTCGGCCATCGGATATATGATCCTGGAGGTTCTCTGAAACCTATGATGCCCTTGACCAAGTCCGTCTCGAAGAACCCCTTCCGGGTGGGCATGATCAAGACGAGCTACGTCGCGAAGGACGAGCCGGCGGACGACCCGCGCTAGCGCGCCACGCCCGCCTCGACGCTGAGGATGGGGGGAAGGGTCGTCGCGATCTCGCTCCACGAGCCCCCTTCGTCGCGGCTCGCGTAGAGGTGCCCGGTGGTGGTGCCGACGTAGAGCCCCGCCGGGTCCTTGCCGTCGGTCGCCATGCCCTCGCGCAGGATCGTGTGGAACGCGCCCTTCTGCGGCAGGCCCTTGGCGAGGCGCTGCCACGTCTTGCCGCCGTTCTTCGTGCGCCAGACAGCCATGGCTCCTCCAGGGGTCACGCGGTTGGCGTCGGCCTCCAGGGGCACGGTGTAGACGGTGCCCCCGTCGTGCGGGTGCGCGACCATGGGGAAGCCGAAGCGGCTGGGCAGCCCCTTGCTGATGTCGGTCCACGCGTCGTCGCCGCGGCGGCGCCGGTAGACGCCGAAGTGGTTCTGCATGTAGAGCACCGCCGGGTCGCGGCTGTCGCGGACGATCTTGTGCGGGCAGGAGCCCGCGGCGCCCTCCTTCGTGACGCCCTCGGGGAGGTGCCCCGCCTGGATGCCGCCGTTCATGAGGCGCCACGACGCGCCGCCGTCGTTGGTGCCGAAGATGCCCACGGCGCTGGCGGCCGCGATCATGCGCTTGGGCTCGCCGGGGTAGGGGAGGATGGTGTGCAGGCAGAGGCCGCCGCCTCCGGGCGTCCACTTGTCGCGGCCGGGCTGCGCGTTGAACCCCTCGACGCCCTCCCACGACTTGCCCCCGTCCACGCTGCGGAAGAGGCCGGCGGGCTCCACGCCCGCCCACAGCTCGTCGCCCACGGGCTCGACGTGCCAGATGCGCGACACCGAGAGGCCGCTCTCCTTGGGGTACTTGGGCGCCGCGGGCTTCGTCCAGCGCTTGCCCCAGTCGCGGCTGGAGCGCACCGTGGGGCCCCAGTGCATGCTCGCGGGCGCGGCCCACAGGGTCCTGCCGTCGCGGGGGTCCAGCGAGGCGTGATAGCATTCGACCCCCTCGAAGAAGGGGCCCTCCATCTTCCAGCGGCGGCGGTCGCGGCTGTGCGCGACGAAGACGCCCTTCCTCGTTCCGGCGACGACGACCGTCTCACCCTTGGCGACCATTCCCTGATCCTCCGCTGACGGCGGGCAGCACGCGCACGACGTCCCCATCGGCGAGGCGCACCTCGCGAGGGTCCTGGTGCATGACCGGGAGCGCGTTGACGAAGAGGCCGATGTGGGGCCTCACGCGCCCGCGGTCGTCGAGGATGCGCTCCGCGAGGCCCGGCCAGCGCCGGCCCACTTCGGAGAGCGCGTCCGCCAGCGTCGCGGCGTCGAGGCGCACCTGGGGCTCGCCGGCCCAGTAGTCGCGCAGCGACCGCGGCAGCGTCAGCGTGACACCCGCCATCGGGCGGGGAGGCGCGGGCCTGCGTTTAGCGGTTTTGAGGTTCCGACCTTGGATTGCCACCCTGGTCAGGCTTGCCCGATGCAACCCGACCCCACGAACCACCGGACCAGAGTAAGACCCGTGGTCCGGTGGTTCGTGGGTTCGGGTTGCATCGAGGAGCGTGATCAAAAGGAAAAAAAAAGTTTCACGCCGGCGCCAGGCCATTCTTCTGGAGGACCTTCTGCACCTCGCGCGCCAGCCGCTCATCGCGCTCCGTGAGCCGGCCCACGTCATGGGAGTACGTCACGATGCGGACGTTGTTGTAGCCGGTGAGGTGGAAGTCGGGGTGGTGCTCCAGCTCCTCGGCCAGGGGCGCGATCTCCTGCAGGAGGCGGACGGCAGCGAGGAAGTCCTCCGTCTGCACCTCCACGGCGATGCGCTTGCCCTCGGCCTCCAGCTTCCAGCCCGGTGGCCACTTCAGGTCCGCCATGTCAGGCGCCTAGGGGGCGCGCTGGCTTCAATTCGCCGGCCTCCGCCCGCTTCAGCGCCAGCGCCGCGCTGATGAGGCCCGCGTGGGGGAACCCCTGGGGGAAGTTCCCCAGGTGCTCGCCGCTCTTCTCGTCGATCTCCTCGGCGTAGAGGCCCAGGGGGCTCGCGCGCACGAGGAGGCTCTCCAGGAGGCGGCGCGCCTCCGCGACGCGCCCCTGGAGCGCCAGCACCTCGACGAGCCAGAAGGCGCAGTATGCGAACGTCGCCTCGCCGCCGGGGAGGCCGTCGTCGTTGCGGTAGCGGTACACGAGCCCGTCGGTCGCCAGCGTCTCGATGACGCAATCCGTCGTGCGCAGCATGCGCGGGTCGCGCGCGTCCACGAAGCCCACGAGGGGCAGGAGCAGGTTCGACGCGTCGGGCGCGACGAAGCCGTAGGCCTGCACGAAGCCCACCTCGGGGTGGACGCCGCGCTCGTCGACGTCGGCGCGGATGGCCTCGGCCTCGGAGAGCCAGGCGTCGGCGTCGCCCGCGTAGCCCTTCTCCCGCGCCAGGGCGGCGGCGCGCGTGAGGGCGGCCCACGCCATGGCCTTGCTCAGCACGAAGTGGCGCGGCTGCGCGCGCATCTCCCAGATGCCGCTGTCGGGCTCGCGCCACGTCTGCGCGACGCGCTCCGCGAGCCCGCGCACGATGGGCCACGCGCGGGGCCCCACGGCGCCCATGCCCGCGAGCGCGTCGACGAGCTCGCCGTACACGTCGAGCTGGCGCTGCTCGGCCGCGCCGTTGCCCACGCGGACCGGCGCGCTGCCGCGGTGCCCGCGCAGGTGCGCCAGCTCGCGCTCCGCGAGGTCGGTCTGCCCCGAGACGCTGTACATGATGCGCAGGTCGCCCGGCTCCCTCCCCAGCGTGCGCTCGACCCAGCTTGCGAAGGCGCGCCCCTCCTCGGGGTGGCCCACGTCGTGGAGCGCCCGGGCGCAGAGGGCCGCGTCGCGCAGCCACGCGAAGCGGTAGTCCCAGTTGCGCGCGCCGCCCAGCGCCTCCGGAAGGCTCGTGGTGGGCGCGGCGACGATGGCCCCGGTGGGCGCGTACTGGAGGAGCTTCAGCGCGAGCGCGCTGCGCCGCACCATGGGCGCCTCGGGGCCCTCGTAGCGCGTCTTCGCGCTCCACGCGCGCCACCGCGCGACGGCGCGCGCCTCCAGCGCGGCGGGGCCCATGGCGAGGGGCTCGTCGAAGGGCGCGGCCGCGACGAAGGGACGGTGCCGCAGCACGACGTCGAAGCGCTCCCCCTCGCCCACGACGAGCCGCGCCTCGCCCGCGAGGCACGCCTCGGGCGCCTGGAGGAGCATGATCTCCCCCGCGCCCCGCGCGAGGAGGCCCGCCGGCGTGCGCGCGAGGCGGGGCGTGACGGCGCCATACGCGAAGCGCGGGCGGAAGGAGAAGCCCATCTCCACCGCGCCTTCGAGCCCCTCGACGCGCCGCACGAGCACCGCGTCCTCGACGCCCGCGTCCTCGGGGAACGGCATGAAGTCGCACACGCGCACGCGCCCGCGCTCCGTCGTGTGGACCGTCTCGAGCACGTTGGTGTCCGACACGTAGCGCATGAGGCTGGAGGCCTCCACCGTGGGCCCGAGGCGGAAGTGGCCCCCCGCCTCCGCGTCCAGGATCGCCGCGAACGCGCTGGGCGCGTCGAAGCGGCCAGGGCACCACCAGTCCAGCGTGCCGTCGCTGGCGAGCAGCGCCACGCTGCGCCCCTCGCCGATGGCGCCATGGTCCCCGATGGGCCGCTCCAGGCCGGCTGAGAGGCGGGCGAGTCTCTGGTCCACCCCGCTCGTTCGCCCCCAGCCCGGAGATACCCGTTTCGATCTTCCGTCTTCGGCGCTCCGGCGTCCGCATGCCCGAGCCAACGACGGTTGAGCCGGAACGCTTGACTCCGTTGCCTGCCACACGAGGACCTGATGGAGACGCAAGGCGAGCGCCAGTCGGGGCTCCGGCTCGCGGTCAACACGCAGACGCCCCTCGTGCGCTTCCGCGACGCGGCCGCCAGCCTGGTCGGTCCGGTGAACCTCGACGGGCTCTCCGAAGGGGAGGACTACAAGTTCACCACCGGGGGCGTCACGCGGATGCTCCTCCCCCTGCTGACGAGCTGGCTGGAGAGCGGCTTCGCGCGGCGCGCCGAGTGGGTCGCGCTGGCGGCAGGCGAGCGGGCACCCGACCTCGACCACCAGGGCGTCCACCTCTCCTTCGTGGGCCACGAGGAGCCGACGACCCGGGGCTACGCGCAGGTGAAGGAGCGCCTCTGGTCGATCCTCAACTCGTACCCGGGCGGCCCGCGCCCCTACGGCGCGAAGGGCCTCTCCGAGGAGGCCTGGGCGGCGTTCGACGCGCACCAGGCGCGCAGCGCCGAGGCGCTGGAGAGGGCCGCGCGCCGCATGGGCGGGCTGGACCTCCTCTACGTGCACGACTTCCAGCAGATCGGCGTCGCCGAGGCGTGGCGCGGCCCCGAGGTCCCCAAGGCGTTCCACCTCCACACGCCCTACCCCTCCATCGTGCCGCCCGAGTGGCGCGACCTCTTCATCGCGCGGCTGGAGCGCTACGACGCCGTCATCGTGAGCACGCGCCGCTACGCGCACAACCTCCGCCGCGACGGCCTGCGCCGGCCCATCCACGTCGTGCGGCCATTCATCGACCCCTCCGAGCACGCGAGGGCCCGGCCCGAGGACGTCGCCACGTTCCGGGAACGATATCAGGTCCCGGAGCGCGACCTCGTCATCCTCAACGTGGGGCGCATGGACCCCATGAAGGGGCAGGACCGGCTCATCCGCGCGATGCCCTGCGTGCTGGGCGTCCTCCCCCACGCGCGCCTCGTCCTCGTGGGGAACGGCAGCTTCTCCTCGTCGAGCAAGGGGGGGCTGGGCCTCGACAAGGGCGCGCGCTGGCGGGCCCACCTGGAGGAGCTGGCGAAGCGCCTGGGCGTCTCGCACCGCGTCACGTTCACCGGGCACCTGGAGGAGGGTCTCCTGCCTGCGGCCTACGAGGCCTCCTCGGTCTTCGCGCTGCCCAGCACGCGGGAAGGGTTCGGCCTCGCCGCCGTGGAGGCGTGGCTGCACGCCAAGCCCATCGTCGTCTCCGACCGCACGGGCGTCGCGGAGCTCGTCGAGCGCGACGTGAACGGCGCCGTGTGCGACTGCTCGGAGCCCGAGCCCCTGGCCGACTGCATCGTGGACATCCTGCGCGACCCCGAGCGCGCGGCCGAGATGGGGGCCGAGGGGCGTCTCGCGGCGCAGGAGGCGACGCTCCCCGTGGGCCGCGCCGCGCTGGAGGGCATCTTCGCCCCCCTCGCCGCCAAGGAGGTGCCGCATGCCCGCCGGGCGTGAGATCAAGGCCGTCGCCCTGGACTACGACCGCACGCTCACCACCGAGGACCTCCGCCCGGTGCCGCGCGCGCTGGACGTCATCGACCGCGCGCGCCGCGCGGGCCTCAAGGTCGTCGTCGTGTCGGGCCGCGGCATGGGCTACCTGGAGCGCGAGCTGGGCCGGCACGCCGACGCGCTGGTCGCGGAGAACGGCTGCCTCTGGAAGCTCGCGGGCGGGCCCGCGCGCATGACGCGCCCGACGCTGGGGGACGTGCGCAAGGCGCTGGAGGGGCTGGACGTGGAGGCGGAGTTCGGCGACGTGCTGGCCTCCGTCGACGCCGCGCACGCCGACCGCCTCGCAGACCACTTCCGGTCGCGCGGGCTCCCCCTGGACCTCGTGCGCAACCGCGACCGCGTCATGGTGCTGCCCCGCGGCGTCGACAAGGCGGTGGGCCTCCTCGCGGCGCTGCGCGCGCTGGGTGTCGACCCGCACGACTGCGCGGCCATGGGCGACGGCGAGAACGACGTGCCGCTCCTGCGCGCGGTGGGCCACGGCGTCGCCGTGCTCAACGCGGTGCCCCTCCTCAAGGAGGAGGCCGACGAGGTCGTGCCGCTGCCCGGCGGCGAGGGCGTCGCCCACTGGATCGCGGAGCGGTGGCTCGCGGAGGCGCGCGCGTGACCTGGGCCAGCGTGATCATCCCCTGCCGCAACGAGGCGGGCACGCTGGAGGCGTGCCTCGACGCGCTGGACCGGCAGAGCTTCCCCCGGGGCCGCTTCGAGGTGCTCGTCGTCGACGGCCAGTCCACGGACGGGTGCGGGGAGATCGCGCGCAAGCGCGGCGTCCGCCTGCTGGAGGACCCGGGCGACGGTCCCAGCGCCGCGCGCAACGTGGGCATCCGCGAGGCGAGAGGGGCGATCGTCGCCTTCACCGACGCCGACTGCGTGCCCTCGCCCGGCTGGCTCGCGGCCCTCCACGAGGTCTTCGCGGAGCGGCCCGCCTTGGGCGGCGTCGGGGGCGCGCTGCGCATGCCGCGCCGCACGCTCCTAGGCCGCCTGGAGGACAACGACGCGCGCGCGTTCTACCGCGGCGTCATCACGAGCAACGTCGCCTACCGGCGCGACGCGCTCCTCTCGGTGGGGGGCTTCGACGAGACGCTGGCGTGCGCCGAGGACTACGACCTCGCGTGGCGCCTGCGCGACGCGGGCTTCGAGGTCGTCCACGACCCGCGCCCCGTCGTCGTCCACGACCCGCCCGAGATCGACGGCTCCCTCTCCACGTACCTGCGCAAGCAGTTCTGGTACGCGCGCCACGACGTGCCCACGCACGCGCGCGCCCTCGCGCGGGCCAGGCGCGGCGCCTCGGGCTCGCGCGAGGCGTTGCCGGGCGTGCTGCTCAGCGCGCCGCCCGCGGGCCTCCTCGCGGCGGCCGCCGCGGGCGCCCTGGGGGGCGAGGCCTGGCTCGTGGCGGCGGGGCTCGCGGGCGCGGCCGCGCGCGCGACGCGGCGCGTGCTCAAGGGCGGCGCGGGGCGCGAGGCGCTCCCCATGATCGCGGTGGCGACGGCCAAGGAGCTGGCCCGCGGCGCGGGCACGCTGCGCGGGCTCGTGGACCTCGCTAGGTCTTCCTGGGCGCCCGCGCCGCCAGCGGCGGCGCCATGGCCGCAGGCGTCGTGACGGCGAAGCCCACGGGGTGCTCGCCCACGGCGCGCGACGCGTCCAGGTGCGCGTAGAGCGGGTCGGAGTCGACGCTCGTGGGCACGGCGCGTGCCAGTGCGCGCGCCTCCGCCTCGTCGAAGAGGATGGCTCCCGGAGGCGCGGGTGGGTCGGCGGAAAGCTGCGCCATGGCGTCGGAGAGCGCGCGCCACTCTGGCGCGTCCACGCTGTTGCCCCACACGACGAACGCGCCATCCGCGGCGCGGCGCCACCTGCGGCCGTCGAAAGCGACGGCATGGCCAAGCTGGTGCAGCTCGCCCAAGGTGTGCATCGTGGGCGCGTCCCAGCCCTCGACCTCGTCCTCCGTCTCGACGCTCACCACGATGCGCATCGCGGTGTCGTAGCCCACGTGGGCGCGCGTCCTCAGGAGCGCCGCGAGGTTGGTCGCCGCGTCCTTGCGCGCGATGTGCAGGAACCCGAAGGGCCCCAGGGGCCCCCACGCGTAGTCGTACGCCTGGAAGACCATGACGTCAAGGCCCGCCTGCGCGATGCCGCGGTAGTCCACGCCGTGGAGGCGCGCGAGGGCGGGGTCGTAGTTCATGCAGTTGTACGCGGCGAGGATGCCGCCGGTGGCGTGGACCGCCTCCGCCATGTCGCGGTAGTAGCCGGTCCATCGGTCGCAGCTCCACTGCACCCAGTGGTCCCAGTGGTGGGCTTTGATATCATCAGACGCCTCCTGCGTGGGGCCGCCGATGCGGCACCCCTCGTGGCGCTCGAAGGCGTGGTCCTCCGCGAACTCGGCGAGCCAGTCCTCGTGGAAGTCGAAGTGGCGCAGGTCCTTCCAGTCCTTGCCGTGGCGGCGGAAGCCCATGCCGCCGTCGCCCAGGAAGAGGCCGTCGAAGCCGAAGTCGCGGGCAAGCTGCGCGTAGCGGCGCGCGCTCCACCGGCTGTAGCGCTCGCCCTCGCGCACGTCGTGCTCGGGGTCGGCGCGCAGGCGGCGCAGCGGCGAGAAGTCGGCGTTCAGCTCCACCTCGTCCTGCCAGAGGTTGCCGTGCTGGTCGCGGATGAGAAGCTCGGGGTGGCGCTTGTCGACCCACTCGCACTCGTGGAGCCAGTAGCCGAAGAGCACCTGGACGCCCAGGTCGTGGAAGGCCGCGACCAGGCGCCGCAGGTCCTTGTGGCGCCACGCGTGCGCGTGCGGCCCGTGCCGGTTGAGGGGGACCTCCGCCTCGGGGTCGTACCCCAGGTAGCCGTGGAAGAAGACCGGCTGGCGGTCCTCCATGACGCACACCCAGGCGGGCAGGCCCTGGGCCCTCGCCAGCCAGCTTGCCGCTCCCGCATCCTCCAGGGAGGGATCGAACGCCCCGAGATCGACGCACACGCCCGCCGCGAAGCCCTCGCGCATCGAGGCCGGGGTCGGAGCCACCTCGCCTATGAAGCCTCGCTGGGCGTCGGTGCGACGGCGGAGAAGCGGGCAGCCCAGGGGGCGTGCGGGGATCGAGCCAGAAACGATTCTCCCCCGCTGGCCGCTCGCCGGCCGCATGGACAACCTCCACGACCTTTTCGAGCACGAGCTGAAGGACATCTACGACGCCGAGAACAAGCTCGTCGCCGCGCTCCAGACGCTGGAGAGCGAGGCGGGCGACGAGAAGCTCCGCGAGGCGTTCCGCGCGCACCTCCAGGAGACGCGCGGCCACGTGCAGCGCCTGGAGAACGTCTTCGACATCTGGGGCCGGGAGCCCAGCCGGGGCGAGGGCTGCAAGGGCATCGACGGCCTCCTGGAGGAGAAGCGCTCGCTGGACCGCAAGGGCGACCTGGGCGAGCCCGTGCGCGACATCTTCAACGCCGGCGCGGCCGTGAAGACGGAGCGCTACGAGATCTCCGCCTACGAGGGGCTCATCGGCCTCGCGCGCTCGCTCCAGCTGGAGGACGTGGTCCAGCTCCTGCAGAAGAACCTCGACGAGGAGGTGGCCGCGCTGGAGAAGGTGAAGGGCATCCTGGACACGCGCCTCATGGGCGAGGTCCAGACGCGCCAGCAGCCCCGCCGCGCGACGCGCTGATCGCGTCACGAGAGGACCGGAAGCGCCTGCTCCAGGTCGAGGGCGGGCCGCCACAGGTCGCCCTTCTCCTCGACGCGCTCCAGCACGTCCTCCACGAGGAAGCGCATCCTCGCCGCCTCGCCGCTGCGCGCGACGGCCTCCACCTCCTCCCACGTCACGGGCGTCGAGACGGTGGGGAACGCCTTCGCGCGAAGCGAGTAGGCGCACACCGTCGTCTTGTGGTCGTCGTTCTGGCTCCAGTCCACGAGCACGCGGCCCGGGCGCTCCGAGCGGCTCATGTTGGTCGTGACCGTCTCCGGCGTCTCGCGCTCCAGGATCTCGCCCACGGCGCGCGCGAAGGGCTTCGTCTCCTCGTAGGTCGTGGGCGTGTTCAGGGGGACCATGACCTGGAGCCCCTTGGAGCCCGACGTCTTCGCCAGCGCGACGAGGCCAAGCTCGTCGAAGAGGTCGCGCACGCGCAGGCCCAGCCGGCAGCAGTCCACGATGTCCGTGCCCTCGCCGGGGTCGAGGTCGAAGACGAGGCCGTCGGGCCGGGAGACGTCGCCCTTGCGGTGGAGGAACGTGTGCAGCTCCAGGTCGGCGAGGTTCGCGGCCCACACCAGGCTTGGCAGCGAGTCGAGCACGCAGTAGTCGATGTCCTTCCCACGCGTCTCGCTGTAGACCGGCGCCGTGCGCACGAAGGAGGGGCGGTACGGGGGGCATTGCTTCTCGTAGAAGAACGAGCCCTCGACGCCGTCGGGATATCGTTTCAGCGTGACGGGGCGGTCCTTGAGGTGCGGCAGCAGCGTGGGCGCGACGCGGCGGTAGTAGTCGATGACGTGCGCCTTGGTGAAGCCCGCCTGCGGATAGAGGACCTTCTCCAGGTGGGTCAGCTCCAGCCGATGCCCGCCGATCTCCACCACCGAGGACGTCACGCGCTCGCTTCCTCGCTTCCCCTGCGTCGCGCGGCTTCAAGGCTCTTCTGGAGGGCGTCCGCCAGGTCCGCCGGCCGCCTGGCCTGCACCTTGGGGGGCAGCACGACCTCGCGCCCCTCGGCCTTGCCTTCGAGGTAGGCCAGCAGGCGCGCCCGGTGCTCGTCCGGGTAGCGGCCCGGGTCGAACGTGGTGGTCAGCGCGTCGATGAGCTGCCCCGCCATCTCGACCTCGCGCGGGCCGGGCGGCGCGGGCTCCGCAAGCTCCAGGTCCGCCTGGGGCACCACCTCGTCGGCGTGGAGCATCGTCTCCATGGCCAGCGCGTCGCCCACCGCGCGCACGGCGACCAGGTGCTCCTTGCCGCGCATGACGACGCGCGCGATGGCCACGCGGCCCGCCTTGCGCATGGCCTCCACGAGCAGGCGGTACGCCTTGCCGGCGCCCTTGTCGGGCACGAGCCAGTACGCCTTCTCGAAGTAGAGGGGATCGATCTCGGAGAGGTCCACGAAGTCCTGGATCTCGATGGCGTCGGTGGCCTCCGGATCGAGCGCCTCCAGCTCCTCGTCCGTGACCGTGACGAAGCCCTCGCCCACGGGCCACCCCTTGACGATGTGGTCGGGAGACACCTCCTCGCCCTCCGCGCTGCAGACCTTCCTGTACTGGATGCGCGCGCCGTCGGCGTCGTGCAATTGGTGGAAGCGCACGTCGCGGGGGCGCTGCGCGCTGACGACGCGCACGGGCACGTTCACGAGGCCGAAGCCCAGGGAGCCCTTCCAGAGGGAGCGCGGCGGGATGCTATCACGCCTCCTCGCGCACGACGTCCTCGGGCGCCTTGTCGGCGCGGAGCCCCTTGTAGGAGGGGTGCCTGAGGCGGCCGGAGGCGGTCCACTCCGTGAACTCGAACTCGGCCACCAGGCGCGGCTCCACGAAGACGACCTCTTTCTTGTCCACGGACCCCGCGAAGGGGGATGCCTCGCGGCGCAGCGGCTCCAGCAGCCCCTTCAGGCGGGCCAATTCGCGCGCCGTGAATCCCGTGCCCACGCTGCCCGCGTACAGGAGGCGTTGAGGCTCGCCGCGTTCGCGCGCCTCGTCGGGGGGCGCGTCGTGCACGCCCACGAGGAGCGCGCCGATCTGCCCCCGCCGCGCGCCGCGGCCCGTGGTGTAGCCGCCGATCACAAGCTCCTGCCGGCGCTGGAGCTTGATCTTCCGCCACGCGCCGCTGCGCGCGCCGGGCTCGTAGACGGAGCCCAGCCGCTTGGCCACCGCGCCCTCGACGCCGGGAATTGCAAGCACCGCGCGCCCGTCGCCCACCACCGAGGGCGAGACGCGCCACGCCTCGCCGCTGAGGCCCAGGGAGAGCAGCGCGGCGCGCCGCTCCTCGTAGGGGCTGCCCGTGAGGTCGCGGCCGTCCAGGTAGAGAAGGTCGAACGCCACGAACGTCACGGGCGCTTCCCGGCTCTTCTGCTCGACGCCGGTTTTCGATCCGACGCCTAGGCGGGACTGGAGACGCTGGAAGCTTGGCCGCCCGCTCCCGTCGAACGCGACGATCTCCCCATCGAGGATCGCGCGACGCCCCCGCAGCGCCCCCGCGAGAGGCGCCAGCTCGGGGTACTGCGCCGTCACGTCCTGGAGCGTCCGCGAGAGCACGCGCACGCGCCCGTCGCGCACGTGCAGCAGCGCGCGGATGCCGTCCCACTTGATCTCGAACGCCCACCGCTCCGGGTCCGTGGGATAGGGCGCCGCGTGCGCGAGCATGGGCAGCACGCGCTCCGGCATCGGCCGCAGGCTGGGCGGATCGAGCCGCGTCAGGCGCCACTGCACGCCGCGCTCGTGCCGGAGCAGATAGCGGCCGAGCACGCGGCGGCCCTCCAGGCGAAGCTCGCGCGCGGCCGCATCGCCCCCGTGCCGCCGCAGGACATAGGGCCCCGCGTCCCACGCCGGATCGGGCGTCGCGCTGGGCTCCCGCGACGTGGCGGGCCGCGACTCCCCCTCCGCCCACGGGACGCCCGCGGGGAGCGCCCACGTGAGCGAGCCGGACGGGCCCTCCAGCACCAGCGACCACTCGAAGGGGGCCGTCGCGCGGTGGCGCAGGGCGAAGCGGCCGGCGCCGCCCACCAGGCGCGAGAGGTCCTCGGGCGTGACCACGGGCGCGGCAGGCCACGCCCCCCGCGCCTCGGCCGGTCGCGAGCCTTGCGTCATGCGGGTCGCTCCGCCGCCTGGCGAAGCGGGCATGAGGGTTCCCGAACGATGGCCGGCGGGCGGCTCCCGGGCGGGCCCACGGGTGTGGTCACACCCGGGGAGGCTCGCCGCCCCACCCGTGGTCACGCCCGTGGCGAGCCGGCCCCACGGGTGGGACCACACCCGTGGCCCCCTTTCCGCGGCCACGCCCTCGGATTCACCCAAAATTTCAAATACAAGCTACGCTTTCGCCGCCTCCACACACGGTTTCCGCCAATTCAACTGCGGAAACCGCCAATGGAGTGACCCCCCATGACCGAATGTCTCGACTGCGGCGCGGACATCGCGCTGCGCAATCCCGTTGTCGGCGAGATCGTCGACTGCCCGGACTGCGGCCTGGAGCTGGAGGTCCGGGGCCTGAGCCCCGTGACGCTGGAGCCCGCCCCCGAAGTGGCAGAAGACTGGGGCGAGTGAGATGCGCAAGGTCCAGCTTCTGGACTCGACCCTCCGCGAGGGCGAGCAGACCCCCGGCGTCTCGTTCACGCTGGAGCAGAAGCTGGCCATCGCGCGCAAGCTGGACGCCTTCGGCATCGACTTCATCGAGGCGGGGCACCCCGCGGTGAGCGAGGAGGTCTTCCACGCGACGCGGGAGGTCGCGCGGCTGGGCCTCTCCGCCGAGGTGGTCGCGCACTCGCGCGCGCTCAAGGGCGACATCGACCTGGCGCTGCGCACGGACGCGGACTGGGTGGGCATCTTCTTCAGCGTCGCGGACAAGCGGCTGGAGGAGCAGTTCCGGAAGGACATCGACCAGGCCATCGGGCTCATCCAGGACTGCGTGTCCTACGCCAAGGCGCACGGCCTGAAGGTGCGCTACACGCCGGAGGACACCGTCAGAAGTGACATCAACAAGGTGATCCGCATCTCGCAGGCCGCGTCGGAGGCTGGCGCGGACCGCATCGGGGTCGCGGACACGACGGGTTACATGACGCCTTCGCGCATGCACGGCTTCGTCTCGGCGCTGCGGGAGGCGGTGCCGGGCCGGACCGCGATCGGCGTCCATTGCCACAACGACCTGGGCATGGCCGTCGCGAACTCGTTCGCCGCCGTGGAGGCCGGCGCGAGCGTGGTCGACGTGACGGTGAACGGGCTCGGGGAGCGCACGGGCATCGCGCCGCTGGCCGAGATGGCCGTGGCGCTGAGGCTGCGCGCCGGGGTGGAGGCCCCCTGGCGCCTGGACGCGCTCCCCGGGCTCTCGGCTATGGTGGAAGAGATGAGCGGCGTCCCGACGTGGCGGCAGGCCCCCATCGTGGGCGCGAACGCGTTCACGCACAACGCGGGCCTGCACGTCGCGGCGGTGCTGCTCAACCCCGAGCACTACGAGAGCATTCCCGCCGACCTCGTGGGGCGCACGCGCCGGCTCGTGGTGGACAAGATGGCGGGCCGCCCCACCGTCAAGTACCGCCTGGAGGCCTTGGGCCTCGACGCGTGCGACGAGATGGTCGACCTCGTGCTCGCCTACGTGAAGCGCCGCGGAGTGAACGACGCCAGCGACGACGACCTGCGCCGCATCCACGAGGACCTCTGCGCGATGCGCGAGCTTGTGAAGGTGATCTGAATGGTGAAGATCGGGCTCATCTGGAGCCGCATCCGCAACGACGAGAAGATGCTCATGGACGCCGCGCGGGATCGCGGCGTGGACCTCGTCCCCATCGACGACCGCGAGCTGGTGCTCCCCGTCCACGAGCCGCCCAATGAGCTGCTGGGCTTCGACGCGTTCCTGGAGCGCGGCATCTCGTACTACGCGAGCCACTACGTCACCATGGCGCTGGAGCAGTACGGCTTCCCCTGCGTGAACCCGCACCGCGTGCTGGTCAACTGCGGCGACAAGGCGCTCACGTCCTTCCTGCTCGCGCGCCACGGCGTGCCGACCCCGCGGACGTACCTCGCCTTCGAGGAGGAGAGCAGCCTGCGCGCGGTGGAGGCGGCGCGCTACCCCGCGGTCCTCAAGCCCGTCGTGGGCTCGTGGGGCCGCCTCATCGCCAAGGCGCCCGACCGCGAGACGGCCCTGGCCCTCCTGGAGCACAAGCGCACGCTGGGCAGCGTGCAGCACGGCGTGACCTACGCGCAGGAGTACGTCGAGAAGCCGGGCCGCGACATCCGCGCCTTCTGGGTGGGCGACCGCGTCGTCGCGGCCATCTACCGCACCAACGACAAGCACTTCATCACCAACACCGCGCAGGGCGGCCGCGCCAGCGCGTGCCCCGTGACGCCGGAGATCAACGAGATCTGCGCCCGCGCCGCGGAGGCCGTGGGCGGCGGCGTGCTGGCCATGGACCTCATGGAGACCGCCAGCGGCCTGACGTGCCACGAGGTCAACCACACCATGGAGTTCAAGAACAGCGTCGCGCCCACCGGCGTCGACATCCCCGGGCACATCATCGATTACGTGGTGGAAGTCGCGAAGGGGCGGCGCTGAATGGCCTTCCGGGTGGGGATCGTCGGCGCGTCGGGCTACGGCGGCGGCGAGCTTCTGCGCCTCGCCCTGCGGCACCCGCAGCTCGAGGTCGCCTACGCCACGAGCAACCGCTTCGCCGGCGAGAAGGTCCGGACGGTCCATCCGAACCTCCGCGGCCCCGCGGGGGACCTCACGTTCCACCGCCACGAGGACGCGCACACGAAGAGCGTCGACGCGGTGTTCCTCTGCGGCCCGCACGGCACCAGCGCGCCCGCCATCACGCACCACATGAAGGCGGCGGAGCGCGTCTTCGACCTCTCGGCGGACTTCCGCCTGCGCGACGCGGGCGCCTACGCGAAGCACTACAAGGGCTGGCAGCATCCGCACCCCGAGCTTCTCGCGCAGCGCGCCTACGGCATCGCCGAGCTTCACCGCGAGGAGATCAAGGGCGCGAGGCTCGTGAGCGGCGCGGGCTGCATCGCCACGACCGCGATCCTGAGCCTCGCGCCGATCCGCGGCCTGCTCCAGGAGGGCATGCCCGTCGTCGTGGACGCGAAGGTGGGCAGCAGCGCGGCGGGCGCCGAGGCCAGCGCGAGCACGCACCACCCCGAGCGCCGCGACGTGGTGAGGCCCTACGCGCCCACGGGCCACCGCCACGAGGCGGAGATCCTCCAAGAGACGGGCCTGCGCGCGGGCCTCTCGTGCCACGCCATCGAGCTGGTGCGCGGCATCCTCGCCACGTCCCACGTCTGGGTCCGGCCCGGCACGACGGAGAAGGACGTCTGGCGCGCCTTCCGCGCGAGCTATCAGGACGAGCCCTTCGTCCGCGTCGTGAAGGAGAGGAGCGGCCTCTACCGCTATCCGGAGCCCAAGCTCCTCGCGGGCACCAACGAGTTCCACGTCGGCTTCGAGCTTGACGAGGAGACGAATCGCCTCGTGGTCCTGGGCGCCCTGGACAACCTCTGCAAGGGCACGGCGGGCGCGGCGATCCAGAACTTCAACGTCGCCTTCGGGCTGCCGGAGACCACCGGGCTATCGGACCTCACGGGGCTGCATCCATGATCCGCAGCGACAGCGAGGATGGCCGCCGGAGCCCGCAGGCTGCGGCGAGCATCGTCGTCAAGGTCGGCGGCGGCGCGGGCATCGACGTGGAGGCCGTGCTGGATGATATCGCCCAGATGTGGAAAGAGGGCGAGAGGGTCGTCCTCGTGCACGGCGCCAGCGACGAGACGAACCAGCTCAGCGAAAGGCTCGGCATCCCGCCGCGCTTCGTCACGTCCGTCTCGGGGCACGTCTCGCGCTTCACGGACGAGGCCACGCTGGACGCCTTCGCCATGGCCAGCGGCAAGCTGAACCTGCGCGTCGTGGAGAGCCTCCAGAAGCGCGGCTGCAACGCCGTCGGGCTCACGGGCGTGGACGGCCGCCTGCTGGAGGGCCAGCGCAAGGACGCCATCAAGGCCGTCGTCGATGGCAAGAAGGTCGTGCTGCGGGGCGACCACACGGGCACCATCGAGACGGTGAACGCGGGCCTGCTGCGCCTCCTGCTGGAGAACGGCTATCTCCCCGTGGTCACGGTCCCGGCCATCAGCGCCGCGGGCGAGGCCGTGAACGCCGATGCGGACCGCGCGGCCGCCGCCATCGCGGGCGCGCTGGGCGCCGAGGCGCTGATCATCCTGAGCAACGTGCCGGGCCTGCTGCGCGACGTGGACGACCCCTCGTCGCTGATCTCCCGCGTCCCGCAGGAGGGCCTGGCGCGCGCCGCCGAGTTCGCGCAGGGGCGCTTCAAGAAGAAGATCCTCGGCGCGGAGGAGGCCTTCGCGCTGGGCGTCGGCCGCGTCGTGTTCGCGACCGCGAACCGGACGGACCCCGTGCTTTCCGCCCGGAACGGAGGCGGAACGCACATCTTCCGGCCCGGCTTCGAGGTGCCTCGATGAACACGGAGCAGATGAAGGCCATCGAGCAGCGGCGCGAGTCGGGCGTCTTCCCCAAGCGGCCCTTGAGCGTCGTGCGCGGCGAGGGCGCATGGCTCTGGGACGCCGAGGGGCGGCGCTACTTGGACTTCGGCGCCAACTACGGCGTGGGCAACGTCGGCCACTGCCACCCCCGGGTGGTCCGTGCGATCCAGGAGCAGGCGGCGCGCCTCATCGCGATCCCGCAGACGTACCACAACGACCAGCGCGCGCTCTTCCAGGAGGCGCTGCTGGCCACGGCGCCCCGCGGTCTGGAACGCGTCTTCCTCGCCAACTCCGGCACCGAGGCCGTCGAGGCGGCGCTGAAGTTCGCCCGCGGCACGACGCGCCGCCCGGGCTTCGTCGCCACCAAGCGCGCCTTCCACGGGAGGACCTTCGGCGCGCTCTCGCTCACGCACAAGCCCGAGTACCGCGACCCGTTCCACCCCCTGCTATCAGACGTCGCGCACGTCGCGTTCGGCAGCGAGGAGGAGCTGAAAAGCGCGGTCACCTCGCAGACGGCCGCCGTCGTGATCGAGCCCATCCAGGGAGAAGGCGGCGTGCAGGTCCCGCCCTCGGGCTACCTGCGCGCCGCGCGCGACATCGCCCACGACGCGGGCGCCCTGCTCGTGCTCGACGAGATCCAGACCGGCTTCGCGCGCACGGGCTCCTTCTGGGCCTGCGAGCACGAGGGCGTGACGCCTGATATCCTCTGCTTCGCCAAGAGCGTCGCCGCGGGCCTGCCCATGGGCGGCGTCCTCCTCACGGACGAGGCGGCGAAGCTCCCCACCTCCGCGCACGGCAACACCTTCGGCGGCGGGCCGCTGGCGTGCGCCGCCGGGCTCGCCGTGCTGGACGTCATCCGCGAGGAGCGCCTCGCCGAGCGCGCCGCCAAGCTGGGCCCGCGCCTGCTGGACGGGCTCGCTCGGGCCGCAGGTGACGCCGCGCGGGAGGTGCGCGGCCGCGGCCTCATGGTGGGCCTGGAGCTCCGCACCCGCAACGTGCCCGTCCTCAACGGCCTCGTCGCCGAAGGCGTGCTCACGCTGCCCACCGGCGCCACCACCATCCGCTACCTCCCGCCCCTCGTCGTGGACGAGGCGCAGGTGGACGCGGCGGTGGAGGCGACGGCGAAGGCGGTGCGCGCGGCGGGGAACGCCTCAGCGTGAAGGCACGTCGTAGGCATATGCCAAAGGTGTCAGCCGCGCCTCTTCGGCCTTCCAGCGGGGGAAGCGCCGGGAGCGGCCCCCGATGGCCCGGATCGGATCCCCCGCGCGAAGACGGATGCCGCTGACGACGAAGAGCTCCGTCTCGGGGTGGAACAAGAGGGCATGCTTCACCTCGTTCTTCGTCAGCGTCACGGTGTCGCCCTCGCCCGTCGTGCCCTTGATCTCCACGTGGAGGACGCTGCGCCCCTTCCGAAGGAGGAGATCGTAGGATTCGCGGGCCGAGACGTCGTGGACGGTCCAACCCAGCCGCTGGTAGTAGACCGTGGCGACGGTCATCGCCCGCTGTTCGACCGCGCGTCGGGCCGCGGCGTCGAGCCCGCGCCCGGTCCGCCGGCGCTGCGGGCGCACCACCTGTTCCAGCGTCTCCGCCTGTTCGGTCTCCTCACGCGTCGGGAGGCGATATCGGGCGTGACCGTCCCAATCCATCTGGGCCTTGCGGGTCCGGTAGAGCAGGACGCTGCGGACGTTGCGCTGCCACCGGGTGTCGTGGGCTGCGTAGCTCGCAGGCGGACGGCGGTCACCGGCGTCCAGCCTCACGCGGCTCCGAACCAGCGCATAGATGTCTTGCAGGGAGAACCAGCGCCCGACCGGCAGGTTCGTCTGGAGGATGCGCCAGATGACGGGGAGGCGGGCTCGCATCGGGAGCCAAACCCCGCGACCCCGGAAAAAGCCGGCTCCGCCCCGGGGGCTCACGTCCCGTGCGTGCCTTTCGGTCCGGTGCCGGATCGCCATTCTTATCCTTCCCGGGGGCGCCACGCCCGCGATGCTGCCCGCCTGGACGCCCGACGCGACGGGATATCTCGTCGCCCTCTTCGCCATCGCCTCGCTGGAGGCCGTGCCGCTTTGGGGGCGCTGGGTGCCGGGCCACCTGGGCTTCGCGGCGGTGGCGTGCGTGGCGGTGGGCTTCGTGGGCGTCTCGCCGTGGCTTCTCGTGGCGGCGTGGACCGGCGCCTTCCTCTCGGACCTGGCGTTCTACGCGTGGTACCGCGTCCGGCCGGTGCGCACGCTGCGGCGCCACGGCGGGTGGTGGCGCGCGGGGCTCGACGTGGACGACCTGAGCGAGGCCCTGGAGCACGGGCCGGTGGGCGCGTTCTTCGCGGCCAAGTTCTCGACGCGCGACCGGGCGCGCCTCGCCTACGCGGCGGGCAAGGCGGACCTCCCGCCCGCCGCGTTCGTCCTCCTCTCCGCCTTCGCGTGCGCCGTCTGGACCTCCGCCTGGATCGGCCTGGGCGGGGCGCTGGGCTGGCTCGCGCGCAACCTGCCCCGCGCGTGGGCGGTGGCCCTGCTGGCGGTCGCCTTCGTGGCGCTCCTGGCGAGCCTCAGCCGGCCGCAGCCCGCGTAAGCACCAAGGGATCAAGCCCCCTCAGGGCCACGTCCAGGCCGATGGAGAGGCGCGCGTTCGTCAAGGCCTGCGTCGGCGTCGCGGGCGCCGCGGCCTTGGGCAGCGCGGGCCTGGGCATGGCGCGCAGCCTCGTCGAGCCGCGCGGACCCTCGGGGATCGTCCGCTACTTCGGCGCGCACCGCGTCGGCGGCCCCGCGCCCCGCGGGCTCCCCTACCTGCCGCTGCGGCGCGACGCCGACGGGGCGCTGGCGGTGAACGCGGAGCCCTTCTCCTTCCGCGGCGCGACCTACGATCCCCTGGCGTGGTGCCGCTACTGCGGCCACCAGTCCGCGCCCGGCCTCGTCCGCGGCGCCGCGCTGGACGACCGGCTGCGCTACTGGTTCCCGCCGGACCTCGGCAAGGTGGTCCGGCCCTGGTATGCGGACAAGCTGGGGGAGCCCGTGCGCCCGGAGGATTTCCCCGACGTGGGCTTCGGCGCGCGCGTCGTCTGGCGCACGCCGGACGGGGCCCCCGACGCGCATCGCCTCCAGGCTCTCGTCGTCCGCGTGCCGGCCCTCAAGGACGCGCGCGACCCCGTGAAGCCCGCGAAGCCCCTCCAGGCCGGAGAGCTGGCGCTGCTCCAGGAGCGCGTCTTCCTGGGCGACCTTGTGGCCGTCTTCTCCGCGTGCACGCACTTCTGCTGCTGGGCCGGCTACAAGGAGGCGGAGGTCTTCGCGCGGCCTCGCAACGCCTGGGAGAACGCCTTCTGCACCTGCCACGACGCCAACTATGACGCGGCCGCCCCTGTGGCGTACACCTTCCTCCCGTCGTGAAAACGCACAAGAGGCGGAAGCGGCTCCCTCTCGTCGTGGACGACGCCGCCGTGCTGGAGGCCCTGGTGCGCGAAGGGAGCGTGACCGGCGACACCGAGCGCGCCGTCGCGGCCTTCGTGCGCTGCGCCCGCGCGCTGGGGCTGGAGGCCCACCGCGACGCCGCGGGCAACGCCGTGGCCATCGCGGGCCGCGGATCGCGCGAGGTCCTCCTGGTCGGGCACGTCGACACGGTGGCGCCCGTGCTGCCCGTCACGCTGGAGGATGGCTGGCTCTGGGGGCGCGGCGCGGTGGACGCCAAGGGCCCCCTCGCGGCGTTCCTCTGCGCGGCGGCGCGCCTCAAGGAGAGCCCCACGCACCGCTTCGTCGTCGTGGGCGCGTGCGACGAGGAGGGGCCTTCGGAGGGCGCGCGCTTCCTCGTGGACCGGCACCGCCCCGAGGCGCTGGTCATCGGCGAGCCCTCAGGGACCAGCGGCGTGACCCTGGGCTACAAGGGTATCGTCAAGATCCGCTACGAGCTGGAGGACGACCTCCAGCACACCGGCGCGCCGCACCCCAGCGTGCCCGACCGCGGGCTCGCCTTCTGGCACGCCGTCCAGACGTTCCTCGCGCAGCAGCACGGGGAATCGATGTTCGAGATGCCCACGGTCAAGCTCAACGACTTCCAGACGGAGCTTCTCCCCTCGGGACGCGTCCGCGTGCGGCTCTCGGGCAGCGCGCGCACGCCGCCGGGCTTCGACACGCCCGCGTTCCTGGACTTCCTCCGCGAGCGCGCGGGCGCGGCCAAGCTGACCATTCCGGAGTGGGCGCCCGCGTGGCTGGGCGAGAAGAACGCGCGCCTCACGCGCGCCTTCGTGGCCGCCATCCGCGAGGAGGGGATGACGCCGCGCTACGTGCGCAAGACCGGCACCTCGGACGCCAACCTGCTGGCACCCCTCTGGAAGTGCCCCACCGTCGCGTACGGGCCCGGTGATAGCACGCTGGACCACACGCCGCAGGAGCGCATCGAGGTCGAGGACTTCCGGCGCGGCGTGCGCGTGCTGGAGCGCGCGCTGCGGACCCTCGCTTCGGGGCCCGCGTAAGGGCGCGCGCCGCAGGCAACATCCTGCCAACGTCCAACCCTTCCAGGCGCATGGCACGGGTGCATGACCAAAGCCATCGTCCTTCTTGGCGCTCTCCTCGTGACCTCCTGCGCGCTCGCGGGCCTCGTCGGGGCCAACTCCGTCTGCCCCGACTTCGACCAGCCGACGCACACCTACGGCGCGCCCCTCGGGCACCACCCCCACGCGGCCGCGATGCAGGGCTCCGGCACCGGGCTGGTGAGCGTCTGGGACACCAACGTCGCGGACTGCAACGGCGACGGCATCCCCGGCGACTGGGACGGCGACCTCGACGCGGGCACGACCGGCGGCGCCTTCGGCTACCTCGGGACCTGGGAGGCCGCCTGCGGCTACGACCTCAACCTCCACTCCGGTCTCGGCACGGCCTCGGACTTCACGGGGCTCTCGGTCTCGGGCGTGCTGGGCATGGACGACATGGGGGCCTCCGGCTGCGCGCCCGACGGCGTGATCGCCCCCGCCGTGGACCCCTCCGACTGCCTGGTGCGCTTCGTCAACTCGTGGAACGCCTCGGCGTGCGTCAACAAGCTCCAGGGGAGCGGCGCCACGGAGACGGGGGCGGACGACCTCTACTGGATCCTCGTCCAGGCCCCCTCCACGGCCGGCACGCTCACGGCCAACTTCTGATCGGCCCCTCACGGCCCCATGACGTTGGGGGGCGCCTTGCTCGCCTGGGCGCCCGGGCGGGGGAGCCGGAACCCCACCGCGAGGGTGGGGAGCTCGGCGTCGGGCACGAAGGTCCGGAACGACTTGTACGCGTAGAGCGGCGCCGCGAGGAACACCAGCGCGTACATGACGATCCAGACGAGGAGGAGAGCGCGCGACGTCGTCCAGCTCGCGCCGCCCGTGACGACAAGGGCCACGCTGATGCCCGCGAGCACCAGGAAGAAGCCCGTCTCGAAGGGCGTGAGGCGCAGCGCGCGCATGAAGGAGGCCCACTTGCCGGGCCGCCCCGCGGGCGCCTTGGGCGTGCGCACGAAGGGGACCTTGAACCCCATAGCGGCCTTCAGCGCGGCGCGCATGTGGACGAACTTGATGGCGTACCACACGCCCATGACCTTGAGCGTCCCCCACATGCTGAGGTTCATGCTGCGGCGCAGCGCCAGGTGCAGGCGCGCGAAGCCGTCCAGCAGCAGGAAGATGGGCACGAGGCCCAGGAGCGCGATCTCGTTCTGGTGGTAGACCTGGAGCGGGTGCCCGCGGACCTCGCCCAGGGCGATGGCCGCGACCGCGCCCGCGATGACGACGATGTAGACGCCGTCGAACCACTGGAGGCAGGAGATGAAGAAGTCGAACCGCTGGCGCAGCGTCATGCCGCCGGGCCCCACGAGCTTGCCCAGGTGCGCCTTGAGCACCTTCGCCCCGCCGAAGGCCCAGCGGTGGTGCTGCTTCTTGTACGCGTCGTAGGTGGGCGGGATGAGCCCCTTGCCGAACGTCTTGGGGATGAACAGGCTCCGCCAGCCCGCGTCGAGGAGACGCACGGAAAGCTCGCAGTCCTCCGTCACGTGGTTCTCGGCCCAGCCGCCCACCTGCTCCAGCGCCTCGCGGCGCACCATGCCCATGGTGCCGCAGAAGCTGATGGCGTTCGCCTCGTTGCGGCTGGGCATGATGGCGCGGTAGAAGTAGCCGTCCGCGAAGTAGTACTGACGGGTCAGGAAGCTCTGGTGGACGTTGCGGTAGTCCTGCGGCGTCTGGAGGAAGCCCAGGCGCGCGTCGATGAAGTACCCCACCGTCTCGCGCAGGTACTCGGGCTCCACGTGGTAGTCCGCGTCGATGACGCTGATGATCTCCACGTCGGGGGGCGTGATCTTGAGCGCGTGGTTGAGCGCGCCCGCCTTGTACCCCTTGCGGTTCGCGCGGTGGACGTAGACGAAGCCGTTCTCGCGGCAGAAGCGCTCCACGGGCGCGCGGCAGCGCTCGTCGGTGCTGTCGTCGAGCACCATGACGACGTAGCGGTCCTTGGGGTAGTCCAGGTCCTTGAAGCGGGAGAGCGCGTCGAAGACGATCTCGGGCGGCTCGTTGAAGCACGCGTAGTGGAACGCCACCCGGGGAAGGTAGTGCCGGCTGAAGGGCACCTTGTCCGGCGTGCGCTCCCAGCGGCGCTTGACCACGTTGTCGAGGCCGTAGAAGGCGTGCACGACGACCATGGCGAGGCTCATGCCTTCGGCCCAGAGCAGGAAGATGCTGAACGGCAATGCCTGAAGGGGCACGCGGGGGAGCGCCACGTTGAACACGTAGCCGAAGTAGCCGGCGACGATGCTCACGAACGCGACGTAGGCGAGGACGCCGTAGAGGCGCCAGCCGAAGCGGATGACGATGAGGCCCACGACGCCGCCCAAGACCGCGGCGATGAGCTCCGCGACGGTGAGCGTGTCGAGGACGCCCCAGTAGTCCATGGCGTAGAAGCCCCCCGCCGCGCCCGTGGGGTGGCCCGCCGCGAGGTAGCCCAGGGCGTAGAGGATGAAGCCCGCCGCGGCGCCGACGCCCGCGCCCATGAGGTCGCGCGCGAGGTCGCGCCAGCGCAGGAGGCCCGCGGCGCGGCTCGCGAGGAGGAGCGAGACGAGCGCGGCCCCCAGCACCATGGCCTGGCGCGCCGTGGTCCAGGGCCAGTGGAGCGCGCGGGGGAGGGTGTGCGCAGTCTTCGTGGCGAGGAGGAAGGCCGAGTGCATGGCGAGGCCCAGAAGGGCCCCCGCGGTGCCGGCGAGCAGGATGGCCGCGAGGCCCAGGAGGCGCCGCTTCACGCCCGCGCCACCGTCCTGTCGCGCGTCTTTCTCGGGGCGCGGATGCGCAGGAGCGGCGCGTGGCGCACCTCGAACTCGCAGCAGGGCGCGCCGCGCGCGCGGCAGGCGATCTCCTCCACCTTCGCGAGGTCGCCTGTCAGGCGCTCGAAGGCGCCCGCAAGGAGCCCGCGCTCGTGCTCGCACCCCACGGGCGCGCGCGCCATCGCGCACGTCGCGCAGCGGTAGAGCCGCACCACCTTGCGCGTCGCGCGGCTCTGCACGATGCGCGCGTCGACGCCCAGCGCGGCCAGCTCCTCGAACGCCTCGTCGAGGCCGATGGCGGACTCGTGGCCAAGGCGCCGCGCCGCGTCGAAGGGCACCGGCGCGGCGGTCGCCGCCACCTTGGCCGGAGGGCGCTCGTCGGGCAGCCGGGCGCGGGGGAGGGGCCGCCGCGCGTTGGCGACGGCCGCGAGGTCCCCCACGATGGTGCTGCGGAAGAGGGACGCCGTGAAGAGGAAGGCGAGCACCAGCAGGCCGCCCGCCATGAGCAGCACGCTGCCCCGCGCGCCCGTGGGCGCCGCGTAGCGATGCAGGAAGTCCAGGAGGGCGCGCAGCCCGTCACGGACGAAGGACCCGTCGCCGAGGACCACAGGCGCACCCGCCACCACCGTTCGGCAGCGCGGGAAAAAGCCCATGGGTACGCCTCACGAAGGGATCTCCTCGGGCGCGGCCAGAAGCACGTCGCGCACGAACCGGTCGACCTCCGGGTCCGCGAAGCTCTCGCGGTAGTAGATCAGCTCGTGCCGCAGGAGCGCCGGGTCCGCCAGGCGGTAGACGTGGGAGGCGCCCGCCCGCTCCCGCTCCAGGACCCCCGTCGCGAGGAGGCGCTGAAGGTGGAAGGAGAGCGTCGAGCCCGCGACGCCCGCCAGGGTCTGAAGCTCCTTGTGCGTCTGCCCCGGGCGCTCCAGGAGCGCCACCGCGATGCGGCGCGGCACGTCGTGGCGCAGCGCGCCCAGGAGCTTCTTCTCCCTCCGGTCGACGTCGCGCGCCACGAAGTAGCGCCGGAAGCCCCAGTCGCGCGTCGAGACGAGAAGGCCCATCCGCTCCAGGCGGTCCAGATGGTAGAGCACCTGCCCGAGGGGGAGGCCCGTCATCCGCTCGATGCCCCGCAGGTGGGCGCCCGGCACGCGGGCGACGCACTGGAAGATGTCCAGACGAGGGCCCTGGGTCATCTGGGGTTCAAGGGACCGCATGGGGCCCGTTTTGTTCGACCATTGTTAACCGTGCGTCGCCCGAACGGCAGGAAGCACGGCTGAAGGGCCAGGCCGGAGCGCCGGTCAGGCAGATGGGCGCTGGCCTTAGTAAGCAGACCCACCAAGGGCGTCGCATATGGGCGACAACCGCTACCTGCACGCCCTGGACGATCTCCGCGCAGCCTCCGACCCCTCGGCGCACCTCTCGCGCATGGGCGAGGCAGCGGTCATCCAGGCCCTGGGCGCGGCCAGCGCGACGGGCGACGCCTACCTGGGCAACGTCCTGGCCACGGAGCTGCTCAACCGCGTGGGCTACACGCTCGCGCGGGGCATGAGCCTCAGCCTCCTCGTGGCGGGCGCCTTCTCGATCCTCTGCGCGCTCATCGCCGGGCTCGCGCCGCAGGTCGCGTGGCCGACGTGGGTCCTGTTCAGCCTCATGGGCGTCGGCCTCCTCTTCGGCGGCGCGATCCTGTGGGTGGCGCGCGTGGCGGTGCACCGGGCCCGCGTGGGCTACTTCGAGCGCGCGCTGCGCGCCCATTGAGCGAAAGCAGGGAGAGGGGATCGAACCCTCGATCTTCAGATCTGCAGTCTGACGCCTAACCGCTCGGCCATCCCTGCGAGGTGGGCTCAGGCGCGGACGCCATGAAGCGTATTTCACCTTTTTGGGCCTCCAGCGGGCCAGGTCCCCAGGGGCGGAGGCCCGTTGGCGGACCCGCTTTGCCTCCCGGGGGCCCAGGGTCGCGCGTGCGCGCGTGGGCCGTCCTCCTCCTGGCCGCCCTGCTGGCCCCCCTGGGGCAGGCGGGCGAAGGGCGAGGGGACCTCATCGTCCTCGTCGCGCCGGGCTCGCACGTCGGCCTCCCCGCCGGCGCCCTCCCGCTCCACGTCGTGCCCGGCTTCGTCGTCCCCGACGCGTCCGACGCCCTGGCGCGCGCCCTCGCCGCGACGCCCGGCGTCGTCCGCATCCAGCGCGGAGAGCCCCTGGAGCTTCACGGCCTGCCCACCGCCGCGGCGGCCGCGCCCGACCACGCGCTGCGCCTCACGCGCGCGGACCCCGACGACCTCGCCCCCTTCGGCGCCGACGGCACGGGCGTCACGGTCGCGGTCGTGGACTCCGGCATCGACGCCACGCACCCCGACCTCGCCGGGCGCGTCGCGGGCAACTGGCGCCTCGTGGACGGCGCGTTCGTCCCCGCCGCGGGGGACACCAACGGCCACGGCACGCACGTCGCGGGCATCGTCGCCGCCAGCGGCGCCAGCAGCGGAGGCGCGCACGCGGGTACCGCCCCGGGCGCCACGCTCGTCGGCCTCGACATCCTCTCGCAGAGCTTTACCACCACCAGCGCGCTCCTCGCCTACGACTGGCTCCACCAGAACGCCGCGCAGCAGGGCATCCGCGTCGTCGTCAACGCCTGGGGCCGCACCGGGGAGCCGCGCACCTTCGACCCCGACGACGCGCTGATCCAGGCGGTGGACCGCGTCGTGGACGACGGCGTCGTCGTCGTGTTCAGCGCCTCCAACCACGGCCCCATCGCGGGCTCGCTGAGCGTCGAGGCGCAGGACCCGCGCGTCGTCACCGTGGGCGCCGTGGACGACGCGGGCCAGATCGCGCCCTACAGCTCGCGCGGCCCCGTCGAGCCCGCCAAGGGCGGCGCGTGGGCCAAGCCCGACGTCGTGGCCCCCGGCGACCGCGTCGTCGGCCTGCGCAGCCAGGAGACGACGCCCGACCCCGCGACCGACCCCGACGCGCTCCACCGCGAGATGTCGGGCACGAGCCAGGCCGCGCCCCACGTCGCCGGCCTCGTCGCGCGCATGCTCCAGGCCAACCCCAGGCTCGCGCCCGACGACGTGCTGCGCGACCTGCGCGAGAGCGCCATCGACTTGGGCCCCACGGGCCCCGACGCCGCCTACGGCCAAGGCCTCGTGGACGCGCCCGACGCCCTGCGCGCCGCGCTGGGCCAGGCGCCGCTCCACGACAACCCCCTCGCCGCGGGCGGCGTCGAGACCTACGACGACGCCACGCAGGCGGCCGCCAACGGAGGAGCCCTCAGCCTCGCCCCCGCCGCGCAAGGCGCCTGGGAGACGCGCATCCCCATCAAGGAGGGCGCCACCGCGCTCGCCTTCGAGGTCGCCTCCGCCACCCCCGCGCCAGGCCTCGACGCGACGCTCACCGGCCCCGCCGGCGCCGCAGGCTCCTGGAGCGGCGCGTCGCAGGAAGGGTCGCGCACGGTCCTCCGCGGCCGCCTTGACGCCCTCCCCCCCGGCGTCTACACGCTGCGCGTCACCGCCACGCTCCCCATCGCCCTCGAAAGCCACGCGCAGGTCACCCTGGGCGCCCGCGCCGCGCCCCCCGACCCGCGATATCACCTCCCGCAACCCCCCGCTGCTGCGCAGGGGGTGCCTGCGCGCACGCTCGCCGACGACGCCATCCTCCTCGCCCGCAGCCACCCGTGGATCGCGCCCGCCCTCGCCGCTGCCATCGGACTGCCCCTCGCATGGCTCGCCAAGCGGGCGCGACGCGCACCACGCCCGCCGGGCCCCGACGCCCCGCCCGCCGACCCCCAACCTTCAAGGGACGGGTCCACCTAGCCGCGATTCGCCAACCAGCCCCATGGTCTAGTGGCCAATGATTCGGGACTTTGGATCCTGCGACCTCGGTTCGAATCCGAGTGGGGCTATCATCCGGTTACGGGTGAGGATAAGCCGAAACCATCAGCGATTTGCCAGCCAGGTCGGCGGACCGGAAAGGGGTGCAGGCGATGAGGCGCGGCTTGGCTGGCGTCTACATACGCGAGCCGCGGCGCCTCCCTGAGTGGCTGCGCGCACTCTACGACGACAAACTGCTCGCGGTAGTCACGTCGCAGGGCGAGGAGAAGACCGCTCGTCACGTTCTCGGCGAGCGTGAGAAGGGGCTTCGCTATGACTCTAGTGGCCTGCACCCTCGTAGCATGTGAGTTATTGGTCCTCATCTTCGTACTTGGAGAACAGGTTGATCCGCTCGAGTTCGTCGAGCTCACCGAGGTCCGTATCTTTGACTTGAATTGGGAGGATTTCTGCGTTTAGGAGCTTGCCATCAGGGCCGATGAGTGCCTGGATCGTGAAAGTGAGCGTGCCGCTTTCGTATTCGTGAATCGGAGGCTCGTGAGGATCGCTCACGTCATAGGCGCCGAGGACGTACATGGGCGCTCCGAGCTGGACGAGGATATTCCCGTCGCCCACATCGCGGGCCCATTCGACGTTTCCAAGCGAAGGCGAGTGTCTCTCGATGATGTTGTCATCTCCGATGTCGTCACCCAGCTCGGAGAATGTTGTCACACCGGCAAGGTGTTGGTTCAGGGCGCGTAGGAGGTCGTCTTTGGCAAGTGGGTAGGCTTTGTCGAAGGGTTGCCCTACGGCCGTGTTCACCATGTTGAGCATGGGACCAATGTGGCTTGCAATGAGGTGATGGACGTCCTTGACAAGGATGATTTTCGCCTTTGCTTTCTCGGCTTCGGCGGCGAGTAGTTCGTCGAGGCTGCCGTCCTTGTTGGCGAAGTCTGTGGTGTTGTTGGTGACGAAAAAGATCTGCCCAGGCTCTTCCTCCTGCGCGTACTCAAGGATGGAGTGCCAAATCAGCGCGTCTCGGTAGCCGCTGCCATCGGGTTTGAAGGGTTTTCCGTGACGGAATTCGCGGCGCAGAAGGTCCTCGTGGCTTACTTCCGGGATGCCAAGGATACTAAAGTCGCAGCCTTCGGCTGCGCTCCAGATCGCTTTCTCAATGGCCTTGGTCACTTCCTTACGGTCGGGCTTAGGCCATTCGGGTCCGGGGAGGCCGATTTGCCGGCTCGCGCGAAGCGCTCGGCTCACGGCCTCATGGTGGGTTTTCGTCTCGGTCCAACCGCCGCGCGCGAGTTCCATCATGACCACGAACGGAAGGCGGACGATGATCCCTGCTTTCGCGGCTGGCTTGGCCAGGTTGGCGAGGGGGGCGAGGTTCAGTCTCTTCTCGTGGCCGCGTAACGCGGTGGAGTCGAGGATGACCGTGATTGGAGCGGCCGCTCGTTCGGGTCGTCGATGCGCGCTCACGCGGGCCGCAGAGTCGTGGAGGTACTAAGAAATCTTCGTGAAGCAGCCTTGTGGGCGTTCGCCATGGCGGGTTGGCATGCCTTAGAGCGATGATAGCCAGTCTCCAAGGCTGATCAGCCGACCCGTCTCAAGCTGTTCGGCGACTGCCTCTACGCTCCGCCGAACACGGTTGTCTTTTGAACCCGCATAGGTAGGCGCAAGGCCGGCGGGGTTGATGTGAACGACCTTCGCGAAGAGGTGGTTGCTGCCTGCGACTTTGCCGCAAGCGCGAGCGAGGCGAGCTGGATCGAATTCGTTGGTAATGACAACGTAATCGAACGGCTTGCCCGTGTTGGCCTTCGTGTAATCGAGGTAATCCGCCTCGAACTGCTTTTCACGGTCAGAGCGGATGCTCCACTTCGCCGTGACGAGGACGCGCTTCTTCTTTGCAGGGAGGATCGCCAAGTCGACCTTCTGGGGCTTGTCACCCTCTTCGGCGGGAGGTTGGAACCCAGGCAGATCGCCGAGCAGGCTGCGTGTCCGGACATCCAGTCCTCGAGTCGCCGCGGCCTGCGCCACGACGGCAGCGAGAACATCTTCGAAGCCCTCGCCGACGAGGTTCTTCCGCTTGTTCTCGAGTCCGATATGCTGCCGCGTAGAGCGGATGACCTCGCCCCATTCTGTTCTCGAAGGAGTCGTTGCAAAATGGTGCGCGAGCGCCCCTCCGAGGATTTGTTCGAGCTTCGGATCCTCACCCGGCTTTGGGAAGTCCCTGCCCGCGTAAGGCGCCACCTGTTCGGCCGCGAGTGCCGCAACCCGCTCGCGGTTCGCATCGACGAAGGCAGCGAGCTGAGCGCTCGCCTTCCTGAACAGCCAGTCAAGCTGCGCACCCATCTCCCCAGGCGCCATGCGGAGTTCGCGCGCGAGCCAGTCGTGGAAGGCAAGCGACCGCGCATACCACGGTTTGCCCGGCTGGCACTTGTCGCTCTCGTAGCAGTGGGCAAGGCCCGTCGTAGGATCAGTCCACAAGAGCATCCTGTACAGGTGCTCCCAAGCGGTCACCGCAGTAAGCTGTGGAGTCTGCACTTCGCGGAAATACTGCTGGATCAGCCGCGCTCTATTCTGGGCCCCAAATGCCGCGTCAATGAGCGGGTCCTCGGCTTCTTCTTCGGCCGGACTCAACAGGTTCGGGCTAGGCCGCCAAGGTTTTCAACCCTTCTGAACTGAGCGCCTTCCGCAGCGAAGCCCGGATCGCTTGGGCCGCTGCCTTGGCAAGGAGGGGCGGTACCGCGTTCCCGACTTGACGGTACCGCGAATGCGCGGCGCCTTCACTGTGCCTTCCCTCGATCTGGCCGACGCGGGGATCCGTTGTGAAGGTGAAGCGGTCCGGGAAGGACTGGAGCCGGGCAAACTCCCTCACAGAGAGCGCGCGGGCATGCTTGTAGTGGTAGACGCAATCGCCCTTCGTGGTCAGGGTCCACGCCCAAATGCCTGGGTGGAGGCGGCGATATGCGTAGAAGTGGCGGCGAGAGAGCTTACCACTGCCGTTGTCCTGGCCCCACTTCTGGCCGCTGATATATCGCTCAAGGAGTTCGTCGGGAAGATCGCGGTGGTTACCGCCCGGCGGGATGCTCTCCAAGCGAATAGCGGTGTCCACGTTGATTCTCGGGACTTGGACGTTGGTAATTGTCTTGCCAGCGCCTTTCCGCATCTCTCGCTGGTAGGCCGTCGCTGCGGGTGCGAGTTCGGAGCAGGGGAGTTCGTCCAAGCGGTTGCCGACCGGTAGGCCCGCGAGGTCTGAGATAGCATCGGCCGCAGAGACGACAGACTTGTCTTCCTTATCCTTCAGAGCGAGAAGCACGTTCTTTCCGTCGAGTGGCGTCTGCGCGACGATCTTGTAGTGCGCCGGTGCGACGCCATTGAACCGCGCGAGGCTTACTGCGTCTGTTGCTCTGGTCCCGCGGAGTTCGGGCGGTTCGGTCGACAACTCTTCCCGCAGGCCAATGAAGAGAAGGCGCTTCCGAGTCTGGGGCACACCGAAATCCGCCGCGTTGACCACCTGCCCGCGCACCTTGTAGGCGCCGCCGATGCTGAGGTCAGAGAGCATTTGTTCCCGCATCCCCAGCTCGTCGATGCCGGTGACGTTCTCCATGAGGAACGCCACGGGCCTTGCCGCTGAAATGACGTCGACGAATTCTCGGTATAGGCTATTGCGCGGGTCGTCAATCATGCGGCTGAAGTTGCGAACCTGCGAGAACGCTTGGCAGGGAGGGCCGCCCACGACAATGGAGGCGTCCTTTGCCGCTGAGAGGATCCGCTGCTTGATGGTGCTCTGGCGAATGTCGCCGGTGACTACGTCAGCACCTGGAAAGTTCAGCGCATATGTGGCCGTGGCATCTGGATCATAGTCGGAGCCGGCGATGATTTTGAAACCTGCCTGCCGGAAGCCCTCGGAGATGCCGCCAGCGCCCGCGAAGAGGTCGACGACAGTTCCGCGGGAAGCCCGGTCAAAGAGTTCAGCGGCGTCTGGAGAAGCGCGCGCTCGCCGGGGAGTCACTTCCTCCCCCTCCCCTTTGCTTCACCTGGAGTGCCGAGCCACCGCTTGCCAGCGTCTGTGAGCCACACTCTCCGTACGGAGCCGTAGCGGTCTGTGTGCACGAGCTCCTTAGCTTCCGCCAGGTCAACGTATTTGCCCACGGTGTTTGCCGAAAGTGCGGCAGCCTGGGCGATGTCCTTCATCTTTTGAGGCTCAGGGGATCCGCGTTGAACTGCTTCCAAAACCCGGCGGAGCTTGTCGGAATCGGGCATCGCTTCCTCCGTTAAGACACGCACCGGCATCTTCAATCTGTGAGGTTCATTCGACTCTTTATTCTTTGCCGTATAGGAAGAGCTTAGAGTTTCGAAGAAGAGCTTTCTCTAAGTGAAGGGATCCGTTTGCGGTGTGGGAGGGTTCAGGTCTGGGGAGCGTCCATCGGGCGGTGTGACGGACATCTGGGGCTCAGCGAAGCGGTCAGCTGTCATGGCGCGCATCAGGAGCGCTAACACGGGGCCCGAAGTTGTAGTACGTCGCGCCCTCCGTTCCATCGGCTTCGCTGCGCGACCGAGCTCAACGCTCCCCGGCAAACCCGATCTCGTCTTTACGCATGCTCGCGTCGCGGTGTTTGTCCACGGCTGCTTTTGGCATGGATGTCCAAGGCACGGCCGGATGCCGTCCTCCAACCAGGGCTATTGGGTTCCCAAGCTGTTGGCGAACCGCCGACGCGATGCGCGCGTAGCTCGCCAGCTCCGCCGGGATGGGTGGAAAGTGCTCACGGTCTGGGAGTGCAGCATTGAGGCTGACGTTGCAGGCGTTGCGAGGCGGATTGCGCGCGCCGTCGACTCGCGCCTGCCAAGAGTCTCTCGCGGAGGTTCGAAGACGACGGGCGCCTCAGAGAGGTCCATGACATCCAACGCGCCCCGCAGGAACCGTAGGATCAGTAACTGAAGTTTTCGGCCCCATTCCGAGCGTTTGAAGCCGGGCCAGCGAGCTCTGGGGGCCGATGGTTCGCGATCGGAAGAACCGCCTCGAAACGATAGGACCGCCACCTACCGCGCGTCCGCGGCTCGACGAGCCGTCCCGGCGCAAGTTGCGCCAGGCAATCACCAAAGCTACGAATACGCGCAGATCCGAGACTTCCTCCTACCTTGAACGTCTCGCAGAACATGCATTCATCGCGGAAATTATGCGGGAGGGCCTCGACGTCCGAGCGCAGCATGTCGAAGTCCTGCGGGCTGAAGTCGACAGTAACGGCTACGATCTCGTCATGGAAGCCAACAAGGCTGTCCGTTACATCCAACTGAAGTATCTATGAGAACGGCACGACAGCAAAGCAGAACGTTCACGAGAACCTCGGAACAAAACCGGGGGGCTGCGTAATCATCCTCCAGTGGTGCTACGATTATGCGAACGAGCGCCACTATCTCGCATACCACTTCTACGGCGGCGCGCCTCGTGAAAGCTTGCCCTCGCTCTTGAGGTTCAAGAAGTCGAAGAGGACCAGACCGAACGCCGCAGGCATGAAGGCGGAGCGCGCCCATCACTACGACGTTCCGCACAGGAATCTTGTCGGAGTAGGAAGCATTTCTGCCCTCTACACGCGCCTTTTCGGCGAATCGTGAGAGCGCTCGCTCGGACCGCACATCAGGAGACATTGTGGCGGAGCGCGGCTGCGCTCGCTACCGCCAGTCACGCGAAGAACTGTGACGGCGAAAAGCCGCGCATACGCTCGCGCATGAGCGAAAGCGCTATCGGTCGCTCGTACTTCTTCGGGCTGGCGACGCGCGGCGCGTGTGACTCCTCCGCATCCTCGAAGTAGGCGATTACGTTGCTGAACGCCGTAGGCTCTATCAAGTATGCTGCGGCCGGCCGCACGAGTGCGGGGCCCTGCTCACTCAATCGTGCCGTCGTGAAGGTCCGCCCATCGCAGTTGACTACCGCCGCATTTCCAACACCAGTACTTGAGGATGCAGGATCTGCAGTCGGTGGAAGAAGAACCCTACGAACCCACCAATGCCTACGCTGAGCCCGACGCCCAGCAGAAGCCCGAGGACCAACTCCGCCTCGCTCACGCCTTCCCCACCTCGCCCGGCTGCTCTTCGCCCGCTGCGACGTAGTCCTCCGTCCCAAGCTGGGGCATCACCGTGCTGAAGAGAACGATGCGCGTCTTCCTCATGCCGCGCTTGAGCAGCATCTTCGAGAGGATCTCCGGGCCTACCACGGCGGTACAGGCTTCGGTGAGGATGATGTCGGGCGCGAAGCGGTTGAGGTGCTCGCGCAAGACCTCCTTCTGGCACGCCGTCGAGACCCGCGCTCCAAGCGAGGCGCTACGCGAAGCTGGAGTGCCGGGACCTCATGGTCCTCAAGCACTTGTGGATTCCAGTTCTAAGTGCTCGCGACCATCCTGCGGCGGTCATTGGAGGCCCGTTCTCATGGGGTCCTCTGGACCTGGCGGATTATCGGGTTGGGGACCGCCCGGTTCGTGGGGCTATCCCGTTTCCGGAACCGTCGATGGGGTCGAAGGAAAAGCGCCTTGAGCCGTTGCGCGCCCGGAAGACCGCCCTGCGGCTCGGAGGCCGACGGAAGCGGATCCGCTTCGCTTGTCCGGATGATATGGAGTCCGATGGGTGAAGTTCGGCCGTCTCGCGTTCCTGGGCCAGGCTGGTGCTCCCGGCTCCCAGGCGGCGACCCCTTGGACGTGGGCACCCTTGTTGGAGCGCGTGGTGGGGCCCTCGACCCGAGTGGAGAGAAAAGGGCGCGCCGCCCCGCGGATGGGTGGAAAGGGCTCGTGTGCGCGAGCCTGGAAGGACGCGCGGTCCGGGGCGCCGTCGTCTCATCGTCGCCCGTCTTCACTTGGCTTCTCGTCGGAGGGGCACGGCGTCTCCAGCGGTCTCCGTGGGCATCCGCGTCTTCAGACGCGCGGGTTGATTTCCTGCGCGGGGCCATCCGGGGTCGTGCGCGCTTCCTGCCTTCGATGCGGCGCTCCGCTGATCCCCACCCTTGCCGGAAGGCTGGCGTGTCCACGCCTGGCGTCGTGCGGCCGAGGCGGCGTCGAGGAGCGGAGCGCGAGGCGGGCCACCCCGTCCGGCGCGCGCCTGAAGCGGCGGCTCGTGGCGGCGGAGCCTTGCTTCTGCGCCCGGTGCGTGCGGCCGACCCGCGCGGCGGCCACCTGAGGGCTCACGCGCCCGGGACGGGCGCTTCGGCGAGGATCGTCCGCACGACGTCGTGCGCCTTGACGCCGCGGATGCGCGCCTCGGGCTTGAGGATCAGCCGGTGGGCGAGGATGTGCGGGGCCAGGACCCGGATGTCGTCCGGGACCACGAAGCTGCGCCCCTTCATGGCGGCGTAGGCGCGCGCGCCCTTGAGCATGGCCTGCGAGCCGCGCGGCGAGCTGCCCACGTAGACGTCCGCGTGCTCGCGGGTGCGGCAGACGATCTCGGCCAGGTAGTCCACGAGGGCGGGGCTCACATGGATCGTCTCCACGGTCTGCTGCATGGCGACGATCTGGCGCGGGTCGGCCACGACGCGCACGTCGGCGTCGTCCTTGCCGCGGGCGATGCGGCGGCGCAGGATCTCGGCCTCCTCGGCGCGGCTGGGGTAGCCCACGCTGAGCTTCATGAGGAAGCGGTCCATCTGCGCCTCGGGCAAGGGATAGCACCCCTCCTGCTCGGCGGGGTTCTGCGTGGCCATGACGATGTAGGGCTTGGGGAGCTTGTGCGTCGTGCCCTCCAGCGTGACCTGGCGCTCCTGCATGGCCTCCAGCAGGGCGGCCTGGGTCTTGGGGGGCGCGCGGTTGATCTCGTCGGCGAGGAGCACGTTGGTGAAGACCGGGCCGCGGCGGAAGGTGAACTCGCTGGTCTGCTGGTTGTAGACGCTGGCGCCGGTGATGTCGCCGGGCAGCACGTCGGGCGTGAACTGGATGCGGCCGAAGTCGCAGCCGGCCGCGCGGGCGAAGGTGTTGCTCATGAGCGTCTTCGCCATGCCGGGGAAGTCCTCGAAGAGGATGTTGCCTCCCGCCAGGAAGTTGACGGTGACGAGGTCTAGGACCTCGCGCTTGCCCACGATGACCTTGGCGACCTCGTCGACGAGCGCGCGGCACGTGCGGGCCAGGTGCTGGACCTCGGGGGTCGCGGAGCGGCCGGGGGCCGGCGCGGGGCGCTGGAGGATCGCGGTCACGCGGAGCCAGAGGCGCGGGAGGGCATGGGGCGTGCCTTCGGAGTTTCCTGGGGGCTCCGGACCGGCCCGGAGATTCCGGCCGAAGCCCTTGAGCCCCCGGACGCGGATGCCCCTTCCGGCGCTCCGCTCCCCCGAAGCCTCCTCAGGCGGCGCGCCCTTTTCTTCTCCACCGGGCCCCGAGGCCGACGATGGCCGCGAGCGCGGCCGTCCCCGCCAGCGCCCCGAGGGCGAGCCACGGGCCGCTGGTCGCCTCGGTCCAGCCCAGCGCGGCGCCCGCCAGCCACGCGACGAGGGCGCCCCCCGTGGCGGCCGCGGCGACGAGGGCGCCCCGGGCCAGCGCGGCGCCCAGGCCGATCTGCCCGCGGGAGGCCGCGAGGGCGAGAAGCGCGAGGAGAGCGAGCAAAGCGCCTGCGGCGAGGCGCAGCATGGCCGAGGGCTGGAGCGCGCGCTCCGCGGCCGCCGCCAGGGCGGCGATCCCCACGAGGGCCGCGCCGGCCATCCACGCGGGCGGGCGCATCACGCTTCCCCCCGCGCGAGGGCCAGCGCCAGGCGCTCCGAGAGGCGCCAGTCGACGACCCTCACGCCGTGGGCCCGCAGCGCGGAGAGCGTCCGCTCGCGCTGGGCCCGCGCCTCCTCGGTGGGCTCGCCCGCCAGCGCGAGGAACGCGGGCCCGTCCAGCGCGAGCACGACCACGTCCAGCTCCAGCGCGCGCAGCGCCGCGACCGCGTCGGCCACGGTGGGGTCGTCCAGCAGGGGGGAGAGCACGAGGGCGGGCGCGCGGCGGCGCAGGCGAGGCAACGCGGCGTCGACGGCCTCGCGCAGCGTGGCGCCGCCCGCGGGCTCGCGCGCGAGGAGGCTCGCCAGCACGCCCGCGAGGGCGGCGTCTCCGGGCGCGGCGCGCAGCGTCTCGACGCCCTCGCCGTAGCGCACGACGACGGGCCGGTCGCGGCGCCTCGCCAGGAGCGCGGCGAGGGAGGCCAACGCGCGCAGCTCGTCGGCCCACGCGTGGTTGCCCACGGTGCCCACCCGGGAGAGGCCGCGCGCGTCGAGGAAGACCGTCGCCTCGGCCTGGCTCTCCATCTCGCGCTGGCTCACGATGAGCTTGCGCCCCGTGCGGGCCGAGGCGCGCCAGTTCACGTCGCGCAGCGTGTCGCCGGGCTGGTAGTCGCGCAGCGCGAAGAAGTCCGACCCTCCGCCCGCCTGGCCCACGAGGTGGATGCCCGAGGCGGGAAGAAAGCGACGCGAGGCGGCGAGGGAGCCCCGGAGGTCCTCGACGCGCGGAAGGGCGACGATCTCGCCTGGAGCCTCGATGACGTGCGTCCGCTCCACGAGCCCCAGGGGGTCGGAGACGCGCGCCGTGAGGCCGCGGAAGACGAAGCGCCCGGGGACGCGGGCGACGACGGCGAAGGCCAGGCCCACGCGGGCGCCCTGGCCGATGAGGTCGCCCTCGGCCGCTTCGAGCCCGGGAGGGAGCGCGTCCTCGACCTCGATGCGCGCGCCCTCCAGCGACTCGACGCCCACCTCCACCTGGACGGGCTCGCCCTCGCGCGCGATGGAGGCACCCACGCGTCGCGCGGCCCGGGCGCGCGGCGCGCGCGTCGCGAGGAGCGCCCACGCCAGTGCCGCGAGGAGGGACGCGCCCAGGGCCGCCGCCAGGAGCGAGCCCACCGCGAGGCCAAGTCCCACCGCCGCCGCGCCGGCCACGAGCGCCGCGCGCCCCTGGGGCGTGAGGCTCATCGCACGTCCTCCCGGCGCACGGGCGCGTCAAGGCCGCGGCGCTCCGCCCGCCCCTCTTCGCGGGCGAGCCCCAGGGCGGCGCAGAGCCCCGAGGCCGCGAGGGCCAGCGCGACCGGGGCGCCAAGCTGCGGCGTCGCGGCCGCGTCCTGCAGGGAGCCGGGAATCGCGGCGGGCCAAGGCGCGTCGTGCGCGGCGTCCAGCGCGACGCGGGTCCCCGGCGGGAACGCCTGCGCGAGCCAGCGCTGCGCCTCCGCCGCGCCCGCGGGGTCGCGCAGCGCATCGGGCGAGAGCCACCCGGCGGAGCCCACGACGAGGACGCGCCCGTCGGGCGACCACGTCGCGAGGGCGAAGGGCCCCGGCGCGTCGGCCGCGGTGGCGCGCCCGTCACCGTCCACGTCCACGAAAGAGCCGTTGGCGCTCCACGCCGCGACTCGGGCGCCGGGGCGCGGGTCGAGCACGGCGTGGGCGTCGGGGAAGCTCGCGTTGCCTGCGAGCAGGATGGGCGCCGACGCGACGCCGCTGCCCAGGCGCGCGGCGGCGTCGGGATCGCCCAGCACGACGACGCGGCCGCCCCGCGCCGCGAACGAGGCGAGGGCGTCCAGCTCCGCGGGTGCCAGGGGCGCGCCGCCCTTGGCGAGGACCAGGCCGCGCCCCTGCGCGGGAGCGTCGGAGAGGGCGGCCTCCCCCAGCGCGAGCCGCGACGTGATATCACCGTTGGCCTTGAGCATCGCCTCGGCGGGAGCCCAATCGGGGCCGCCCCCGCGGCGCTGCGAGACGCGCTGCGCGGCGTCGGCCGCGACAAGGCCCGCCGCCAGCGCGAGCGCCAGCAGCGCGGCGAGGCGCCACGCGCGCGGGCTCACGGGAGCGCCTCCCGGAGGCGCGCCAGCGCGGCGGCGACGCGCGCCGCGTCCCGCGCGTCGGGCCCGCGCTGCGCGTAGCGCGCCAGCTCGAAGGCGTCCACCACGACGTCCACGTCGGCCTCAGGCAGCCCCAGCGCTTCGCGCAGCGCCGCGCGCACGTCGCCGGGCGTGGCGCTGCGCGGCACGACGTGGCCGCCCCGCGCGAGCGCGGCGAGGAGGTGGCGGTACGCGAGGACGGCCGCGGCGCCGTGCTCGTCGGACGCCTCGAAGGCGGCCTCCGCCTCGGCGAGGGCCTGCGCGACCTCGCGGCGCTCGCGGCGGGGCAGGCGCCGCGCGGCCGCGAGCCCC
Source organism: Pseudomonadota bacterium (assembly GCA_021325135.1). Classification (GTDB taxonomy): domain Archaea; phylum Thermoplasmatota; class SW-10-69-26; order JACQPN01; family JAJPHT01; genus JAJPHT01. Next base: position 125,080 of record JAJPHT010000036.1, read on the forward strand.
AGGACCAGGAGCGCGGCAAGAGCGACGGCCGCGCCCGCGATCCACGGCGCGACGGACGCGGGGGCGAAGGGGGCGGGCGCCAGGGTCGCGACCGCGCTGGCGGGCAGCAGGTCGGGCGCGCCCACCACCTCCGCGACGACGCGCGAGCCGGGCGGGAGGCGCGCCTCGACGACGCCCGCGGCGTCGGTGCGCGCGACCAGCGGGAACGGCTGCCCGTCCAGGCGAAGCAGCAGCGGCGCGTCCGCGGCGGGGCGCCCGGCGCCGTCGAGCACCTCGACGCGGAGCCGGCCGCCCAGCGCGTCGAGGCGCAGCGTGGGGCGCTCGCGGACGCGCGTCGGCGCGGCGGACTCCGAGGGGAGGTCGCCCCCGTTGCCCGCGAAGGACGCCCGGAGCGTCGTGGGGCCCAGCGGCGCGTCCTGGGGGATCGTCGCGTCGAGGCGCGCGACCCCGTCGGGCCCCGTCGCGACGTGTCCCAGCGTCCGGTTCCCCAGCGACCACGAGATCGTCTCTCCGGCGAGCGGCCCCAGGGCGTCGTCCAGCGCAGCGGAGAGCGTGACGTGCGAGCCGGGGGCGAGGTCCTCGGGCGGGGCCGGGATGGCGAGGCGCGAGGGCTGGAGCACGAGCACGCCGAGGTCCTGGTCCAGGGGCGCCACGCCGTGGCCGCCCGGCGCGCGGGCGTGGAAGGAGAGCGCCCTCACGCGGGCGGTCGCGTTGCCCAGCGCGAGGCGGAAGGCGCCCGTCTCGTCCACGCCCACGGGCTGGCCGTCGAGGCTCAGCGAGGAGAGGGGCGCGGGGCCCCCGGCGTCGAGGGTCGCATGGCCGGTGAGCCACGGCGCGCCCGCCACGAGGGCCGCGGGGTCGGCCTCCACGCGCAGCGCGGCGAGGACGGTGAGGTTGCCCGTCGCGGAGGCGGCCTCGTCGTCCCCTGCGCCCGCGAAGGCCGCGCGCCACGGCGCAGCGCCCAGGCTGGCGTCCGCGGGCACGGGCACGCGCGCGGCGAAGCGCCCCTCCGCGTCGGTGGCCGCGGTCGCGTTCTCCACGAGGACCGGTGCGCCCGCGATGGGCGCCCCCGCGGCGTCGAGGAGCGCGCCTTGGAGGAGAGCGTCGTGGCCGCGCACAGCGGTGGCGTCGTCCAGGAGAAGACGCGCGGGAGCGGCGACCTCCAAATTGATATCAATGTGCGCTGCGTCCGCCAGGGGGGAGGCGTCCACGTCGAGGCTCAGCGCAACGGGGCCGGGCCGCTGCGCGAGGCTCGCGGGGAGCGCGACGGAGAAGCGCCCCTGCGCGTCGGGGTGCCCCAGGAGGGCCAGCGCGCCCGCGCGGACGCGCACGACGGCGCCGCCCTCCGCGGACGGGTCGTCCAGCGGGGCGCCCGCGGCGAGGAGCGTGCCGCGCAACGTCGCGGGCTCGCCCAGCCGCAGCGCGAGGCGCTCGACGCCCAGCGCGGGCGCGGCGCGGACGGTGGCGCCCCGCCCCGTGGCGTTGGCCGCCTCGTGGAGGCCATCGCCCGCGAAGGAGGCGCGCGGCTGCCGGCCGCCCAGGGGAAAGCCCGCCAGCGGGACCTGGGCGTGATAGCTTCCGTCGGGGCCCGTGAGCGCGGCGCCGCTCCAGGGGCCGAAGGCGAGGCTCACCGGGGCTCCGGCCAGGGGCGCTCCGCCGGAGGAGAGCGAGCCCGAGAGCGCGAGGCTCCCCGAGGTCAGCGCGGAGGCGTCCTGCGCGGCCACGGCGAGGACCGTGGGCAGGCGCGGCGAGATCGCGACGGGCGCCTCCGCCGCGCCCAAGGCCCCGTCGCCGCTCCAGCGGAGCGTGCCCGCCAGGGGCTCGCGGGCGTCGGCGGGCACGGGCACGCGGAACGTGGCGTTGGCGCCGTCCCACTGGGGGGCGAGGCTCGCCCCGCCCACGTCGAGGCGCAGCGCGTCCGGAAGGAGGGGCGCGTGCAGGTCGCCCGCGCCATCCTCCAGCGTCAGCGCGACGAGGGCCTCCGCGCCGGGCGCCGCGCTGGCGGCCAGCGGGGGGAGCGAGGCGTTGGCGCGCACGGGGAGGGGCGCGGTGAGCGCGGAGGCTCCTGATAGCACGTCGGAGGAGCGGCGCACGCCGTAGCTCCACACGAGGAGCCGCGCGCTTCCTCCCGGAGCGGCGAGGTCGGTGCGGGCGCGCCACGAGACGTTGCCGTGCTGGACCGCGCCGAAGAGGACGGCCCCGTCGGGGGGCTGGGTCGACTGGTCCGGCGCGAGGCGGACGCGCAGCGTGAACGACCCGTCGTCCCGCGTGAACGCGACCCCCGCCGCCAGCGCGGGGTCGGCTGAGGGCTCCGCCTCCGCGTCGGTCGCGATCCGCGCCAGCACGGGGACCCCGCCCCGGGGGCCGTCCGCGACGAGGTGGCCGCGCGCCTCGGCCTCGCCCCCTTTGACGAGCGCCGAGGGCGGGGCGTCCAGGACGAGGCGCGCAGGCGCGACGGGGGGTGGCGCCGCCTGGCCTTCGCGCGCCAGAAGCGCGGCGAACGCGGCGCCGCGGTCGTGCACGTCCACGGCCCCGTAGTACGGCGTCGGGTCCTCCCCCGTGGTGTCGTTGAGCCCGTCGCGGTCGAGGTCGGAGAGGTCCTGCGCGGTCGCGCGCCGGGTGGGATCGAGCCCCAGCCACCAGGGGCCGTCGCTCTCCTCGCTCCAGTTGGCGGGCCGCCCCCAGCGGTACTTCGCGAGCAGGCCGATCCCGTCGCCCGCGGGGGACTCGCTGGGCGTGTGGTACGCCGTCGCGTCGAGCCCGTAGTGGAGCTTCCACGCGTCGGGCAGGCCGTCGCCCGCGCAGCTCACCTTGTGCGCGCAGTCCTTGGCGGGGTCCTTGGCGACGTCGAAGTTCCCGAGGAACCGGAGCGAGCCGTCGGCCTGCCTCTCGTGGACGATGCCCAGCGAGAGGAGCCGGTCGCGAAGCGGCGAGGGCGCGTCGGGAAGGGTGACGTCGGGTCCGTCCAGGAGCCCCTTGCCGATGCTGTCGGGGCTGTCGGGGTCGGTGTGGTACACGCCGATCTCGTCGGCGTTGGAGAGGCCATCGCCGTCCGCGTCCCCCTGCGCGGCGTCGTCCGCGGGCGAGAGCGGGTCGAGGTGGAGACGCGCCTCCAGCCCGTCGGGCAGGCCGCCCCCGTCGGTGTCGGCGCGCAGCGGGTCGGTCCCCGCCGCGAACTCCTGGAGGTTCGTGAGCCCGTCGCCGTCGGGGTCCTTGGCGGGGTCGGCCGCGCCGCGCAGCGCCTTCCAGAAGTCGGGCAGGCCGTCGCCGGCCCCGTCGGGGCGCGTCGTGGAGGCGTTGAGGCGGTACGCGTCGCGGAACGTCCACGTCACGCTACGCATCGTGCCGTTCGCCCAGGACTGATATCGAGCCAAGGGCGCGTCCGCGTCGGCGGGGTCGGTGGGGGAGAGCGGGACCGGCGCCCCCGCGCGTCCCAGCCACGAGAAGCCGCGCCCCGCGACGGCGGTGGCGGCGAAGCGCGCGCCGCCGGCCGCGCCGTGCTGGTACTCCCAGCCGTCGGGGAGCCCGTCGCCGTCCGTGTCGGCGGCGTGGGGGTCGGTGCCGGCGGCCAGCTCCAGCTTCGCGGGGAGCGCGTCGCCGTCCAGGTCGCGCGCCGCGTCGGCGCACGAGGGCGCGTCTCCGCAGCCGCGGCTGTCGCCGGGCAGGCCCGCGAGGCTGTCCGCGCGCGAAGGATCGAGGTCCCACGCGCCTAGGTCCGCGAGCCAGCGGGCGTTGGCGCGCTCCCACGCGTCGGGGAGCCCGTCGCCGTCGGTGTCGCCGCTCGCGGGGTCCGTGGCGGGGAAGGCCGCGCGCTGCGCGGAGCCGGGCGCCACGGGGCGCGGCGGCGGGTGGACCTCGTCGCCGTTGCGGATGCCGTCGCCGTCCACGTCCGGGTCCGCCACGTTGGGCGGCTGCCCGCAGAGCGCGCAGAGGCGGTCCGCGTGCGCGGGGTCCGCCGCAGCGCGCCCGTCCCAGTAGGCGACCTTCTCGCCATCGGGCATGCCGTCGCCGTCGCTGTCGCGCTTCGCGGGGTCCAGGAGACCCGCGTACTTCGCCACCTCGACCGCGTCGGGCAGCCCGTCGCCGTCGGTGTCCGCGGTGCCCGGGTCCAGGGGGGAGAAATGATAGCTCTTGCCCTCCGCGGTCCAGGCGCCGTCGCGCTTGGCCTTGTCGGGGATGTGGTCTCCGTCGCTCACGGGGCGCATGGGGTCGCTGGTGACGTGGCGCGTGACGCCGTCCACGGTGACGTTCCAGCCCACGAGCGCCTCCTCCGCGTTGGTGAGGCCGTCGCCGTCGCAGTCGGGCTTGTCGGGGCAGAAGCCGAGCCGGTACGCCTGGAGGTTCGGCACGCCCCCGCCGCCGTCCTTGGCCGCGTCGGAGGGGTCCAGCGGGTCGAGGCCGTAGCGGATCTCCCACGCGTCGGGCATGCCGTCGCCGTCGCTGTCCGCGCTGCGCGGGTCGAGCCCCTTGGCAAAGGGCGGCTCGACGCCCGGGAGGCGCGCGCACAGGTCGAGCCGCGCGAAGGAGGCCTGGGCCTTCTCCAGCGCCGTGAGCCCCGAGGGGTCGCCGTCCAGCCGCAGCGCGCCGATGGCGGGGTCGCGCGGGTCGAGCCCGAAGTGGAGGGCCCACCCGTCCGGGACGCCGCTGCCTCCCGTGCTGGCGCGCGACGGGTCGAGCCCGGCGCGGACCTTCTCGCCGTCGCCCATGCCCGAGCACGCGGTGTCGAGCCGGTCGCCGCGCGCGCCCGCGTGATATCGTTCCAGGTTCGTGATCCCGTCGTGGAAGGGGTCCGCTGCGGCGTCGGCCTGCTTGGAGTCCATGCCATGCGTCGTCTCGTAGGCGTCCGGGATGCCGTCGCCGTCGGTGTCGGCCTTCCACGGGTCGGTGCCCGCGGCGAGGTCCTGGGCCAGCGTCGTCCCTTTGCCCAGGCAGTCGGCCTGCGCGTCGGGCCGCGCGGGGTCGGGGCATCGCTCGCCCGTGGCGGCGTCGGCGCGGCTGTGGGCGATCTCCCACGCGTCGGGCAGCCCGTCGCCGTCGCTGTCGGGGGAGAAGAGGTTCGTGCCCCAGCGCGCGACCTCCTCCAGGTCGGGGACCCCGTCGCCGTCGCTGTCCCGCGCCGCGTCGGGGGCCGCCACGGCGGCGCTCGCCGAGGGTGCCGCGTGCCCGGAGACGAGGAGCTCCACCAGCGCGCCGGCCGCGAGGGCGGCCACCAGGAGGAGCGCGGCGAGGCGCAGGTCGGCCCGCAGCGCGCGCAGAAGCCTCACGAGGATCGCCTCCGCAGCGCGAGGGCGAGAAGGAGCGCCGCCCAGGGCGCGGCCGCGGGCGTCGCGCGCAGGGGCGCGGCGCCCTGGAGGGTCGCCTGGGCGTCGGCGGCGCCGTCGCTGCCCAGGAGGTCGACGGTGGCGCCGGCGGGCGCGTCGCCCACGAGGAGGACGTGCGTGGCGCGCCCGCCCGCGGCGAGGCCGGGGAGCGCGCGCTGCGCCAGCGTGACGTTGCCCGCGCGCACGCGCAGGAGGAGGGCCGTCGCGTCTCCGTCGCCGCGGTTCTCCAGCGTGACGTTCACGACCTGCGCGCCGGGGGCGCCCTCGACGCGCGCGTCCAGGATGGCAAGGTCGCGGCGAAGCCCGACCACGGCGACGTCGCGGCTCGCCTCGCCCGCCCGCACGGTGAGGGTCGCGTCGGCGGACGCGTTGACGATGATATCAAGGAGCCGGGTGGCGCCCGGGGCTAGGAGCCCCGCCTCGGGGGCGTCCGCGAAGCGCGCGATCCCCTCGGGGCTCAGCGTGGCGGGCGCGTCGGCGGGCGCGTTGCCGTCGTTGCGCAGCACGACGCGGAGGCGCAGCGGCTGGCCGGGCGTGGCGCGCGCCTCGGCGGGGGCGACGAGGACCAGCGCGGGCGCGGCGGGCGTGCGGGCGGGGATGGAGAGCGATCGGAGCGCGGCCGGCGTCGTGGCGTCGGAGGCCAAGATCGCGAGGGTGACGTTCCCCTCCTGCGGGGGCGCGCCCGGCTCGACGCTCCAGTGCAGCGTGGCGCGCGCCTCCTCGCCAGGCGCCAGCGAGGCGGGCAGCCCGTCCAGCGTCGCGCGCCAGCCGCGCGGCGCCACCAGCGGCTCGACGGCGAGGTCGAGGGGCGCCAGGGCCTCGCTGCGCACCGTCACGCGCGCGGTTCCGTTGGACGCGGGCGCGCCCAGCAACGCGTCGGGCCCTTCGACGCGGAGCGCGAGGTCGTTGGCCGCGACGGCGACGAGCCCCACGCGCGCGGCGGCCCCCGCGCCCACGGTGGGCTCGACGACGAGGGCCAGCGGCACCGAGAGCCCCACCGGCGCGCCGCGGGGCGCGAGCACCTCGGCGCGCACGCTGGCCTCGTCCAGCGTGGCGCCCGACTCGTTGCGCGCGCCCGCGGCCCGCAGGAGGACCGAGGGCGGGTCCAGCGCGACGCGCCACCCGTCGGGAAGCGCGCCGACGCTGCGCACGCGGACCTCCGCGTCCCCGCCCAGGTTGCGCAGCAGGATCGTGGCGTTGGCGGAGCCTCCCGGGACGGGGCGCACGATGCGATCGGAAGCGTGGGCCTCCACCGTGGCGTTGGCCCGCGGCGCGGCGGCGACGACGGCCTGGTCGCGCGCCGACGGGTCGGAGACGGAGGTGGCCTCCACGACGAACTCCCAGGGCGGCTCGCTTCCGGTGGGCGCGGTCAGGGTCAGCTCCAGGGGCGCGGTGCCGTTGGGCTCCACGTGGACGCGGGTCGCGTTGAGCGTGGCGTTGTAGCCGGGCCCCGCGGCGAGGGAGAGGTCGGCGTCGCCTGCCTGGGCGCCCGCGTTGCGCAGCAGGAGCGAGACGCGCGAGGGGACGCCGGGCGCCAGGGCGAGGTCCACGCGCTGCGCCTCCTGGCCCGAGGCGTCCAGCGCGCGCAGGACGGGCTCGAAGCCGGAGCGCGCGCGCAGCACGAGCCGCGCCTCGGCGCGCGTGGCGTTGTCCTGGGACGACTGCGCGACGAGCCGCAGCGAGAGGCAGTCGCCGTCGCGCGCGTCCACGGGCACGTCCACCAGCGCGTCGACGCGCGCGCTGCCGGGGGCCACGAGGCCCGGGAGCGTCGAGGCGGCCAGGCGCGCGTCCCACGCCGCGAGGCAGCGCGCGTCGGGCGCGGGCTCCAGGGAGAGCGCCACGTCCTCCGTGAGCGGCGAGCCGTCCTCCGCCGCTCCAAGGTTCTGGAGCGAGAGCGAGAGGCGCGCGTGGTCGCCGGGCTTGGCCGCCGCCTCCTTGGCGGGATCGGACCATGATAGCAGGGCGCCGTGCTCCTCCACGGGCGAGGCCGTGGCGCGCGCCTCGGGGGGAAGGCCCGGCAGGAAGGCGTCGAAGGGCGCGCCCGGCCGCCACGCGAAGAGGAAGGCGGGCTTCGAGACGTCGACCTGCAGGAGGGTGTCCTCCCGCGCGAGGGGCGCCTTGCCGTCGGGCGTCGTCGCGAGGGCGCCCGCGAGCGAGATCGTGCCCGTCGCGCGGGAGAGCGGCGTGCCGTTGAGGGCCCGCGCGTCCGTCTCGACGCGCGTCCCTGCGAAGGGCAGCTCCAGCGCGGCCTCCAGGGTGGCGGGCGCGTCGGGCGCGCGGTCCGTGGCCAGCGGCGCCGAGAAGGAGAGGCCCGACTTGCCGGCGAGGACGGCGAGGCCGTCGCTCCCCAGGAGGGCGGTCGCGTCGGCTCCGGGCGCGAGGAGGGCCCACGGCTCGCTGGCGGCGGAGGGGGAGGCGCGCGTGGCCCACGTCTCCCGGGGCGGGTCGCCGGCGCGTCCGGAGAGCGCCTCGTTGGGGCGCGCCAGGGGGAAGGCCTGCGCGCCCACCGGCAGGTTTGATAGCAGCGCGTGGCCCCCCGCGCGCTGGGCGACGAGGAGGCTGCCCGAGGGGCCCCCGTCGAGGGAGACGGCCTGCTGGAGGAAGCGGTCCACGCCGCCGGCCTGCGCGCCGCGGGCGAGGGCGACCACGGGTCCGTCGGCCTCCAGCCGCGCGCACCCCCCGGAGGGCACGAGCAGCGAGGCGGAGCCCAGGCGCGGCGCCGAGAAAGACGCCAGCGCGCGCCCGTCGTCGCACGCGCGGACCGTGGCGTTGGCGCGCGAGGCGCCCACCACGTCCCACGTCGTGTCGCCGCCCAGCGCGGGCAGCAGGAAGCGGCGGCCCGCGAAGCCCCCCTCCAGCGCGGGCGCCGCCAAGGCCGCGGGCTGCGCGTCCCCTCCCACGGTCTCCAGCGCCGCCACGACCGGCGCGTCCGCCGTCACGCGCAGGTCGTAGGCGAGGTCCGCAGAGGGGAGCGCGAGGCGCGCGGGCGCGGCGAGCCCGTCGGCCAACGTCTCGGGGGCCGCGCCGGGGGAGAGGCGCTCCACCTTCACGCGCGCGTCTCCCGCGGCGGGGAGGACGACGAGGCGGAGCGTGGCATCAGGCGGGATGGCCGGGACCCGGGCCAGGAAGCGGACGCCGGGGCCGGGGCCGAAGAGCGCATCGAGCCTCGCGGAGCCTTCGGGAGAGGGACCCGGCACCGGCGCGTGCTCCAGGACGTCGAAGTAGACCTCGACGCGCCGCTCGCCGCTCCAGGCGCCCGGGACGAGCAGCGCCAGCGTGCCGCCTTCGCCTCCGTGGAGGTCGAAGGGGAGATAGCGCGACGGGAGGAGGGCGCCGGAGGCGTCGACGACGCGGAGGCTCGCGGGGTCCAGCGTCCAGCCTGCGGGCTCGCCCGCGCCGTCCAGGGGCCACGCGCGCGCGTCGCGCACCGCGGCGCGCAGGTCGAGGGGCGCCAGCAGCGCGACGTCCGAGGCGCCCGCCAGGTGGACCGCGCGCCCGTCCACGGGATCGGCCGCGTCGGCGGCCAGGTCCAGCGGCAGGCGGAAGTGCCACGCGGGGTCCCACCAGGGCGCGCGGGCGGCCTCGGCAGGGGGCGCCGCGAGTGGTGATAGCAAAATGGCGAGGAGGAGGGCGCGCGCCTTCATCGCCGCCACCTCCGGGCGAGGGCCAGCGCAGCCACGGCCAGGAGCGCAAGGGGCAGGCCGGCGTCGGGGGCCGCGCGCCGGACGACGCCCACGGCCAGGGGCGACGCGGGGCCCGCCAGCGTGAACGAGCCCAGCCGCGCGTTGTCTTCGGGCCGCGCGTCGACGAAGCCCTCGCGGGGGGCCAGCACCACGGCGTAGGAGTGCGGGCCTGGCGCGCTGGCGTTCCACGCGAGGTCGGACTCCACGAGGGCGCCCGGGTCGAGGACGCCCAGGTCGCGCTGCGCGACGCCCGCGCCGTCCACGTACAGCTCCGCCACGGCGGGCGCGGGCACGTCGCCGCGGTTCTGCGCCGCGATGCTCCAGCGCGCGCCCTCCCGCGTCACGTTGTCCAGCCCCACGTCCGCCACCAGCAGGGTGACGTTGCGCGCGAGGCTCGCGTCCGTCGTGCCCTCCGCGCGCGCCACGAGCGGGAGCGTCTGCGCCCCGGCGGGCGCCAGCAGGGAGTAGCCCAACGCCGCGGTCGCGCCGGGGGCCACGCGGTAGCTGCGCGCGGCGGGCGCGGCCGACGAGCCCGGGGGCAGGTCCCACGAGAGGACGCCCTCCTCGGGGACGTTGCCGGCGTTGCGCACGAGGAGTGTTACCTGCGACTCGGCCCCCGCCGTGAGGTTCCCCTGGAGGTCAAGGCGGAGGTCGTGGCGCGGCGCGAGGCGGACGGCGCCCTGCGCGCGGCCGGCGAGGTCCTCGCTGGTCCACGTGACGGAGACGGGGATCGCCCGCGGCGCGTCGTCGCCACCAAGATCCAGGGGCACCTGCGCCACGCGGCGCTCGCCGGGCTGCGAGAGGAGCGTCGCGGCGCGCAGGCTCCACGAGGCGGGGAAGCCCTCGGTGCGCAGGTGGACCGTCTCCGGCGCGTTGCCGCGGTTGTCCAGGAGGACGGGGAGCGTCGAGCCGTCGCTGGGGAGGAGCGACACGTCCAGGGCGGGCCGCCGCGGCACGTCGATGCTTCCCTGCGCCGCGTGGACCTTGCCTTCGGCGTCCACCGCGGAGAGCCCCACCGGCACGCTCCCCGCCAGCGCGGAGTCGGGCGGCAGCGCGCGCACTCTCAGGACGACCCACCCGCCGGCCGGCAGGTCGACGCTGCCTGCGGCGGTGCCGTTGGCCTCGGTGGAGAGGGCCCATCCGTCGGGAGCCTCGGGCTGGAGGGCGTAGGTCTCGGGGGCGTTGCCCAGGTTCGTGAGGCGGAAGAGGGCGGAGCGCGCGTCGTCGGGGGGGAGCGGCTGCACGTGGGCCGCCTCCTCGCGCACCAGCGTCGAGAGCGTCGCGGCGTTGTCGTCCAGCGTGGCGCCGGGCTCGGGCGCGCCGCCCCGCGCGTATGCCGACGCGGTGAGCCGCACGATGCCGGGCACCTGGGGCGTCCAGGAGGCGTTGCGCGTCCAGCTGGCGCCCGGCGCGAGGTCGCCCACGGGGAGGGAGGTCTCGCCCTCCAGCAGGCTCTCGACGCCCGCGGCCAGGGCGACCTCGACGCCGCGCGCGGCGGCCGCGCCGCGGTTCTCGACGCGGAGATGATAGCCCACGGGAGCGCCCACCGCTGGCGCGGCGTCGTCCAGCGCTAGGCCGACGCGCAGGTCGGGGAAGGGGAGCGGCGCCACCGCCGAGGAGAGGCTCGCGGCGTCGTTCGCGCGGTCGGCCTCGGGGACGGCGCCCGCGGGGTCGAGGCGCGCCTCCAGGCGGTAGGTCCCGGCGTGGCGCGGCGTCCAGGAGATCTCCAGCGCGCGCGTGGCGCCCGCCGCGAGGATGATATCGCCCTTGGGCGACAGGTCGTCGGGCGCCTCGACGACGCCGTCGGGGGGCCGCGCGAGAAACGAGAGGGGCGCCGCGGCGTCCGCGAGCCCCAGGTTGGCCACGTCCAATTCGACGGTGCGCGGCTGGCCCGCGGGCTCGTCGTCGCCGCGCACGCGCAGCCCCGTCACGGCGAGGTCGGGCCGCGGCAGGCCCGCCGCGTGGAGCGACCACGTCGCGCTGCGCGTGAGGTTGGGCAGCAGCGTCGAGCGCAGCGTGAGGGGCAGCGGGACCGGGCCGCGCAAGGGGCCCGCGCCCAGGCTCGGCGCGGTGGTCAGCACGAGGTCCAGGGCGCGCGCGTCGTGGGCCGGGACCGCCAGCGGGCCCGCCAGGGGTTTCCCCGTGAGGGCGTCCACGAAGGTGGCGTTCCAGCCCGCAGGCAGCGCGGCGGGGCGGCCCGCGGCGTCGGCCAGCGAGAGGAGGTACGCGTCGCCCAGCTCGCCCTCGTTGCGCACCTCGAAGCGGAGGCGCTTCTGCGCGGCGTCGGGGAGCGCCGCGTCCGGGAGCGGGCCGAAGGAGGCGTTCAACGGCGTCACCGACGCGTCGTCGATGACGAGGTACGAGGCGCCTCCCGCGGGCGGCCGCGGCGCGTCGACGCGGAGGCGGACGGCCTGCACGTCGGGGGCCAGGAGGGGGGAGAGATCGCGCTCCACGGGGGCGAAGCGCCCCTGCGACGCGCCTGGGCTGCGGCCCGCAAGCTGCGCGGCCGGGGTCCACGCTCCCTGCGTGCCGTTGGCGAAGAGGGGCGCCACCCAGACCGTCGCGGCCGCTCCCGCGGGCAGGTCGTGGAGCACCGCGAGGCGCAGCCACGCGCCCGCGAAGCCCGCCACGGGGAAGGGCGGCGACTGGAGGCTCGCCACGGTGGCGGAGTCCGTCGCGTCCGCGGGTGGAAGGCCCACGGCGAGGCCCACCGGCGGGCTCGCGTGGCGCGTCGGGTCCTCCATGGCGCAGGGCGCGCGGGTGAGGCAGTCCCAGCCCGGCGCGGTCGCCGCCTGGTCGGCCGTCGCGCCGAAGGGCTCCGCGTAGGCGAGCCTGCCCAGGAAGCGCCCCACGTGGAACGTCGCGTTGGCGTCAAGGACGAGCGCGCCCCGGGGCGTCGTGGTCGCGACGTGCGCCACCGCGACGTAGTCGCCCGCGGGGAAGGACGCCGGAGGGCGCCACCTCCACGTCACGTCCAGCGTCTCACCAGGCCCCAGGCGCGCGGCGAGGGGGCGCGCGTTGGGGAGGAGACGCACGCTCTCGTTGTCGTGGAAGATCTCCAGCGTCGAGGCGCCCAGGGAGGCGGGGTCCTCGCCGTCGTTGGCCACGAGGGCGTGGAAGACGATCTCGCCGCCCGAGGCGGGGTCGAGCACCTGGGGCGTGGCGTCGAGGCGCAGCGGGACGACGCGCGAGCGCTCGCGGACGTTGGCGCCGCCCACCAGGGCGTCCACGCGGTTGTCGGCCAGGAGCGTCTCGCCCGGCGCGGCGGCGAGGTCCGCCTCGACGCGGCTTGCCGACGCGTTCGCGACGAGGATCCAGTTGATGTCGACGCCGCGGACGGGGACCTGCGCGGACTCGCCCGGCGCGAGGGGAGGGACCTGGCGCGTCGTCTCGTGGGGCGGGCGCGGGCCCCACTCGGGGGGATCGAAGACGCGCACGTGGAGCGCGCCGCCGGGCCACGCGGCCTGGCCGCGGTTCACGACCTCGAAGAGGAGCGTGCGATATCCCTGGGTGAGGGGCGCGTCGGTGGGCGCCAGCAGGCGCAGCCCCGCGCCCTCGCCGTGGCGCAGCACGCGCAGCGTCGCGCCCAGGATCTGCCAGCTTCCTTCGGTGCCCGTCGCGTCGGCGGAGCCGCGGAAGCGCAGGCGCACCTCGTCGCCGCGGAAGACGTCCGCCTCCAGGCGCGCGCCTCGCGCCTCCCAGAAGTCGCCGCGCGCCGCGGGCGCCGTCGAGAGCGCGGCGCGCAGCGCGACGAGGACGGGCCGGCCGGCAAACGGCGTGAGGTCGTAGGTGGCGTTGCCGATCTCCGGCGCCGCGCGCCACGTCCGCCCGTCGTCGTCCGAGGCCTCGACGCCGACCTGGGACGAGCCGTGGAGGGAGCGCGTCTCGTCGAGCCGCAGCGTCGCGTTGGCGACCGCGGTGGTGAGGTCGACGGGGAAGACGAGGCGCGCGTCCGCGAAGCCGCCCGCTGCGGAATCGAGGCGCCAGCCGCCCGCGGGAAGCGCGCGCCATGCAGGCGGCGCCATGTCCGCCAGGAGACGGAAGCCGTCGGACGCGGGCGCGAGGGGGAGGCGGGCGTTCGGGTCGTCCTCCGCGCGCAGCCACGTCGACGCCGCCTCCGCGGTGGCGTTCCCCAGGGGCAGCGGCGCGCCCTCCGCCGTCTCGACGCGGGGCGAGGCGAGGGCGACCCCGCCGAAAGGCGCCGCTGCATCGTCCGCGAAGCCCGTCGAGCGCGGCGCGAGGGCGCGCACCTCCACGACGAGGCGCGCGCTGCGGCCCGCCAGCGCGGCGCCCGCGCCGGGGAACGTCGCGGCGAGGTCCGTCCAGCCTTCGGTGGACGAGACGGCGGGGCCCTCGAAGCGCGTCGAGCCATCCGGCGTCTCCAGCGCGAGGCGCGCGAGGCTCGGGGGCGCGTGCGGATCGCCCGAGACGCCCAGGCTCGCCCAGACGCGGACGCGCGCCTCCAGGTCGCCCCGCGCGCCCGCCGGCACGTCGACGGGGAACGCCAGCGCGTCGACGCGCAGGAACGCCGTCGCGTCGGCGGGCGCTCCCGCGGGCGCGTCGTGGGGGCCGACGTACCACGCGGTGGCGTTGCCCTCCCGCTGCGGGCCCGCCCAGCGGTTCTCAGGGTCCGAAGGGACGGGAAGCTGGAGGCGCTCGCGCAGCGCGGGCGCGGCGGAGAGGTCGAAGCGGTCTACGCGCTCGCCGCCGCTCACGCCCGTGAACGCGGGCGCGCTGGCGTTGGCGTCGAGCGCGCTGGGCGCCAGCAGCGCGCCGGGCTCGCCGCCCGCGGGCGGAACGGGCACCCACGGGCCCGAGGGGGAGAGCGCCTCAAGGCGGCCGCCGTCGAAGCCCTCCTCCAGCGCGTAGCGGTGGCGCACCTCCAGCGTGGCGGAGACCGCGCCGCGCAGGTCGAGCGGCGGAAGCGCCAGCGAGGAGTCGACGCCGGGGCGCGGCTCGAAGCGCCAGACGCCGGTGGCGTTGCTCCACGGGTCCTGGCCCTGCGCCGCGGCGAGATCGAGGGGGATCGCCTCCTCCACGCGGAGGGGCTGCTCGGCGCCCACGACGGGCGCGGCCCCCGGGAGCGCCAGCGAGGCGACGACGCGGTACGCGCCGCTGGAGGAGGGCGTCCACGCGGCGGGAGCGGAGATCGTGGCGCGCTCCCCGGGGGCGACCGGGCGGCCCAGCGCCGCGGCGGCGTCCAGCGAGACCGGCGCGGCCAGCGCGCTGCGCCCCGACGCGTCGAGCACCTGGAACGATATCGTCGCGGGGCGCGCGGCGTCCAGGGGAAGCGTCCCCTGGTTGATGATATCAACCTGGAGACCCAGGGGCGCGCCGGGGCGCGGGTCGCCCTCCACCAGGCCCCCCGCGGGGACCGCCAGCGCGGCGTCCAGCTCGTCGCGCACGTCCACGGCGCGGGAGAGGAGATCGTCCAAGGGGCTCTCGTCGGGGGGGTCGGTCGCGACGGAGACCCGGAGGACGTGCGGGCCGTAGGAAGCGGGCACCCAGGCTTGCGGCAGCGCGAGCAGGCGCGAGGCCCCCGGGGCAGGCAGCGCGCCGGGATCGTCCACGCGCAGCGTCTCGGGGCCGTACTCGATCCCGCCCGACGCGTTGACGACGCTCACCGTGACGTCCGCCCGGCGCGGCGCGAAGAGGCCGGCATCCGCGAGGCTCACCGACAGGGGGACCGGAGCGCCCAGGCCCACCGCGGGCGCGACCCCGGGCAGCTCGACCTTGACGTCGTGGGCAGGACCGGGCGCGCCGACGCGCAGGCCGCGGACGGACCACCCTTCGCCCTGGAGCGGCGCGGAGGCCAAGGCGTGGAGTTCCAGCGCCACGCGGCGCGTGGCCAGCGCGGAGGCCAGCGGCGCGAGGCCGACGCGCACCGGGACCCACGACGCGTTGCCCACCCACGCGGTGGCAGTGGCGCCCGCGGGCACGCGCGCGCCCAGCGCCCGGGCCAGCGGCTGGAAGGCGGGCGCGTCCACGTCCCCGCGGTACGCGCTCCCCTCCGCGCCCGCGTCGGGCGCGAGCAGGACGCGCTCCTCGGGCTCCGTCGCGTTGGCCTCCAGCACGGCGACCAGCGCGCCGCCCGCGAGGTTGCGCCCCGCCTGGTCCGCGCCGAAGTCGTAGCGCGTCTCGAAGCGGACCTCCGGCGCGGGGACCCCCGCCAGCGAGACGAACGGCGTGCGGGCCACGCTCCAGACGGGCTCGCTCGTGGCGGCCCCCGGCGACTCGCGCCACGCCAGCGCGCCCCCCTCCAGGCTCCAGCGGTGGGGCGGCACGTCGGGGAGCGCGACGACGCCCCACCCGCGGCCGTGCGCGCTGGGAAGGTCCTGCGCCGCGAGGCCCCAGTCGCCGCTCCACGCCGCGCCGCCCTCCTCGAAGCCCTCCGCGCGCCCCACGACGCGCCAGGGCTGCGTTCCGTCCGCGCGCTCCAGGAGGCGCACCTCGTCCACGAGCCAGGTGGGCGCGTCGGGGCTTTGCGCGGTGAGGTTGCCGCCTGCGACCTCCAGCGTGAGGCGAAGGCGCTGCGCGCCCGCGTCGGGGTGGACCGGGATCGCCACGCCCTCCCACCCGGCGGTGGCGCGCTCGAACGTCGCCGCGTCGGGGGCCGCGCCCGCCTCGTCGGGAAGCTCGATCCCCCCGAGAAGCTGCACGTGGCCGCGCACGCCCGCCGCGCCGTCCCACGAGAAGGCGCCGCGGCTCTCGAAGACGATCTCGTGCTCGCCGGGCCCGGCCGCGGCGTAGAGGTCGGAGAGGTCGCGCTCCACGACGTAGCGCGCCAAGGCCTGCGTGCCGTTGGCGGCGGCGGGCGCGGGCAGCGCGGCGAGCAGGTCCGCCGCCGAGTAGGGTCCGAAGACGCAGCAGCGCGCGCCGCCCTCGTAGGGCCACGCGCGGCCCGCGGGCAGGAGCGTGGCCGACCCGTTGGGCGCCGCCAGGACGAGGGGCGCGTAGGCGAGCTGAGCGCCCGGATCGAGGGTGATATCAGCGGCCACGTAGAGGAGCGTGCCGTCGGCGCCGCCCTCTTCGAGGGTGCCGTTCCCCACCAGGATCGTCGTGCCGTTGGCGGAGAGCGTGAGGTTCTCGTCGGACACGCTCTCGTTGGCCAGCCGGCTGAGGTTGACGACGCCGACGCGGCTGCCCGGGTCGTCGCACGCGGGCGGGCACGCCAGGAGAAGCGCGCGGGCGTAGCTGACGTTCACGGGGACGGACGCGCTCTGGTTGGCGGGGAGCGCCACGGGCGCGGCGCCCGGGAGCGCGAGGCGCAGGGGGACGACGCCGCGGACGGAGGAGCCGTTGGCGAGCCCGTCGCGCGCCCACGCGGCCAGCGCGTGCGTGCCGCGCGGCGCCATCGGGTCCAGCGGAACGGGAGTGCCGTTGTCGAGCCCCCACGCGTCGAAGCCCCACCCCGGGAGGCGGTCCGCGGCGCCCTCGCTCCAGGGGCGCGCGGGGTCGGCGGGCGGCGCGAGGTCGGGCTGGAGGGCCGGCGGGGGCGAGGCGTCGACGTAGGTGGAGAGCGCCGCGCTGGCGGCCCCCTCCGCGCGCGCCTCGACGCGCCATTCGCCGCGCGACGGGGGCGTCCAGCGCAGGTCCAGCGTCGCGGCGGAGCCGGGCGCGGGCGCCTCGAAGGAGGCGCTCGTCACCTGCTGCGGGGCCGAGCCCAGCTGCCACGCCCAGAGGCCCACGCTGGCGGGCCCGCCCCGGGTGCCCTCGTTGAGGACGCGCGCGTGGATCGTCTTCGCCGCGCCCAGCGCCGTCACCGCGGAGGCCTCGTCCTGCGCCGCGGAGAGGCCCAGCCGCATCGCGCTCTCCACGCGCACGCGGACGCACGTCGAGTCATCCGAGGAATCCAGGTCGACGCGCGTGCGGTCCAGGGCCAGGCGCGCGCAGAGCGTCGCGCTCCCCTTGACGTCGACGTCCTTCGGGAACTGCGCCTGGGCCACCGCGCCCGGAGCGACGGGGCCCACGGGCACGCTCGCCGCCGCGACGGGACGCCCGTCAGGGCCGTCCGCCTCCAGCGTGACGACCACCGGCCCCGTGGCGGCGGGGCCCCAGTTGCGCACGAGGGCCGCGGGCGCGCCCAGCGAGGCGACCATCCGCCCGTCCGCGAGCCCCGCGAAGCCTTCGACCGCGACGTCGGGCTCATCCAGCGTGGCGTTCACCTGCACGTCGTCGAGCCCCCACCCCGCGGCGTCGGGCGGGAGCAGGGCGGAGCTTCGCGCGCGGAACCCCACCTCGATCACGCTCCCGGCGAAGGGGCCCAGGTCGTACTCGGTGCGCAGCGCGCGGGGGGAGGCGCCCACGAAGCCGGGCTCGCCCGTGGCGAGGCGCCCGTCGTGCATGGCGTAGCCGGGCGCCTCCAGCACGCCGCCCGCCTGCACGAGGGCGTCGTCGGGCACGACGGGCGTCAGCTCGCGCCAGGGGGACCACACGCCCCCCGCGCCGAGCGCGCGCGCCTCCACGAAGGCGCCGTCGCCGGGCGCGAAGTCCCACTCGTGGAGGAGGCGCAGCCGGACGTGCGCCGCGCTGGCGACGGAGGGCGCGGCGAGGGAGACGCTGCCGTTGGGCGGCCACGCCAGGGGCTCCACGAGAGAGGGCTGCGCGGGCGCGGCGGCGCCGGGAGGCAGGGGCGCGCCCGCCACGTGGCGCAGGTCCAGCTCCGGGGCGACGAGGCGCGCGTCGAGGCCCGCGACGTACTGCGTGCGCGCGGCGCCGCGCTCCACCGCGAAGCCCACGCCGTCGCCCGCCATGAGGTCCACGCGCCAGCCGCGCGACGCGAAGCCCGCCCCGCCGTCGAACGTCTCGTGGAGGATCGTCGCGTCCACGGGCGGCTCGGGCGCGGCGACGGGCTCGGTGGCGCCGATGGAGGGGAGCGGCAGCAGGAGCAGGAGCGCGAGGAGCGCGCGGGCCTTCATCGGCGCCGCCTCCCCATCAGCGCGGCGGCTGCGAGAAGGGCGAGCCACGGCGCGGGGGCGGGCACGGCGCGCAACGCGCCCGCGAGGCCCCGCCCATGCGGCGCGCCCGCGACCAGGGGGAGCCGCGCCTCGCCCACGGGAGGATCGCGCAGCGCGCCCGCCTCGACGTGATAGCCCGGGTCGCGCGCCAGGGTCGCGGGGCCCAGGTCCAGCGTGGCCGCGTAGAGGGCCTCGCCCTGGGGCGCCAGGGGGAAGGAGCGCCCCTCGGCGACGACCTGCGCGGGGGCGCCGGGGTCCGCGCTGAAGAGGACGCGCACCTCGATGCGTCCGTCCACGACGCGCGCCTCGCGGGCGAGGACCTTCACCGCCTCCCTCGCGGTGACGCTGGCGGTGGGCGAGACAGGGCCCACGTTGCCCGCGCCGTCCACGGCCGCGACGCGGTAGTCGTAGGCGTGGCCCGCGACCGCCTCGTCGTCCAGCGCGAAGGGGCTCGCCGTGGTGCGCAGCGGCGCCCACGAGCCGTTCTCGCCGCGCAGCACGCGATAGACAACCGCTCCGCCCTCGTCGGCCACGGGCGCCCAGCGCAGCGCCACCGTGCCGTCGGGCTCCGCCGTGGCGCCCATCGTGGCGGGCGCGGGCGGCGGGGTGAAATCGGGAAGGGTGCGGAAGTCCAGACGCGCCTCGCCCAGGTTGCCCGCGGCGTCGCGGGCGGCGAGGACCAGCGCGTAGGCGGTACCTGGGCGCAGCGCGTCCGCGCGCACGAGGGCGGGCGAGGCGTCCAGCGGGATTGCGCCCTCGGGCGTCGCGAGAAGCGCGCTCACGGAGACGGGCTCGCTCCACGAGAGGTCGGCCGAGGCGGACGTAAGCCCCGCGCGGAGAGCGCCCTCAAGGAGCCGCGGCGGCGTGCGATCGACGCGCAGCGTGACGTTGGACTGCGCGACGTTCCCCGCCGCGTCCCGCGCGCTCACCAGGAGCCAGCGCGGCCCCTCGGCGCCGCCCAGGCTCCACGCGAGGCGGCCCACGCCGCCCACGAGGTCGCGGGGCAGCAGGCTCGCGCGGAAGCCGTCGTCCGCCACCGCGTCCACGCGCGCGACGCCGGAGAGACCGTCGCTCGCGCGCACGAGGACGGGCACGGTGGCGGCGCCGGCGAGGGCGCCGCCGGGAAGCTCCGCGGAGAGGGCGGGCGCCTGGCCGTCGAGCAGGACGCGGACGCGCTGGGCGGGCTCCGCGTTCCCCGCGTTGTCGCGGGCGCGCACGAAGACGTCCACCGGCGCGTCCCCCGCGACGCGCACCGGGTCGGACGCCGGCTGGAAGGTCGCGTTGTCGCGGCTCCACTCCACGGCCGCGACGCCGCTGCCGTTGTCCAGCGCGCTCAGGCGGAGGTCCACGGGCCCCCGCTGGTAGGAGGAGAGGTTCGCGCTGGCGTTGATCAGGGTGCGGGGCGCCACGCCGTCCAGCGTGAAGAGAGGCGTGACGTCGCACGCGCGCGCCTCGCCCCCGTCCGCAGGGCGCGCGCAGACGCGCAATCGCGCCCGGGGGGACTCGGGGAGCGTGGCGGGGTCGAGACGCGCCGAGTGGGTGGAGTTGCCCGACTCGTAGGCGGGGAGCCCCGCGCCCGTGAGGTTCGCGACGTAGGTCCGGCCGCCGTCCAGCGAGAGCGAGACGTCGTACACGACCTGCTCGGCGTCCCGCGCGGAGACGTTCCACGCGACGTCCATCGGCCTGGCCACGAGGGGCGGGAGGGCGGCGGCGCGCACGTCCACGAAGTCCGCCGTCCGGAAGGGGCCAGCGGAGACGTTGGCCGCGTTGCCCACGGCGTCCACGAGGCGGAGCGTGAGGCGATGGCTCGCGCCAGGGGTCAGGCCCTCCAGGCGCACCTCGTGGTCCAGCGCCACGTCGTCGTCGGCCGCCTGCGTGAGGTTGCCCCCGTCGTCGGTGGCCTCGACGGTGGCGCTGGCGGGCTCCGTCGTGGAGAAGCGCACCACGGCCGTCGTGCTCGAGGCGTCGACCGCGGCCGGGCCTGCCAGGGCGGGGGGCGTCAGGTCCACGTCGACGCGCGCGTCGTAGTCGGCCTTCTCCTCGACGTTGCCCACGAGGTCCACGCCGCGGGCCAGGAAGAGCAGGCTCTCGTTGTCGGTGAGGTTGTCCGGCTGATATCCATACGTCCCGTCGCCGGCGGAGGGGGCGCGCGTCCACGCGGCGAAGGCGGCCTGGAACGGGAGCGCCGTCGCGTTGGGGTCGGTGAGATCGAGGTCCACGCCCGCGCGCAGGACGTAGAGCCCCGGCGCGGGGGGCGCGGGCAGGTCGAGGGCGAGGGTCTGGTTGCCGCCCGCCACGAGGTTCCCCGCCCGCGCGGTCGCGTTGATCCAGACGGGCTCCATCGCGGGCGCCCCCGAGTCGTTGAGCAGGTCGAGGCGGACCCACACCGGCCGGGAGAGGTCGGTGAGGTCGTCGACGCCGAAGGCGCCGCCCTTCTCGCGGTTCGTCACCTTGAGGCGCAGGTGCAGGGGCGCGCCCGCCTCCACGAGCCCCTGGGGGCCCGCGAGCGCGAGGCCCTCGTCGGGGGCGGAGAGCGTGAGGTTGGGCTTCGCGGGCCCGGCCGCGGGGGCGGGATCGGCCTGCACGGCGGAGGCCTGGAGGAGCGCGTCGCGGCCCGGCGGCACCGGCAGCGCGAGCACGTCGATGCGGGCGACGTCGGGCGTCTCCGGCGCGTCGGCGCGCAGCACGATGGGCCCTCCCGCGGCGCGCGCCAGCTCGGGCGAGGGGTCGAGGAGCGCGAGGCGCGTGCGCGGCGGTGTGATATCATAGTAGTAGACCGCGCAGCGGCCCGCCACGCAGTCGGGGCCGGACGGAGGGGTCGTCGAGGGGTCGGCCACCTTGACGTTGCCGGCGTTGTCCTCGGCGTAGGCCGCGATGCGGTAGACCCTCGGGGGCCCGGGGCGAGGATCGCCGGGGAAGCGCGGCGCGTACCAGTCGGCCCTGCCGCCGCCGGGGAGCGGGTTGGCGAACGTCGCGCCGATGTCGGTGGCGGCGCCCGCGTACGTCCAGTTGTGGCGCTCCAGGACGCGGTGCGGGTCCGCAGGGTCCAGCACGTCCTCCTGGTACCAGAGGTGGATGCGGTCCACCGGCGCGCCGTGGCCCGAGGCCTCGTCGGGGTCGTAGAGCACCGGCACGGGGAAGCGGCCGCCGGGCGCCTCGGAGGCGTTGACGCGAACGGGCGTGCCGCGCGGGTCCTGCGAGACGGCGGGCGCGCGGTCGTCGACCCAGACGTAGGGCGTCTTGTCGTTGGAAGGCGAGGGCGCCTTGCCCGAGACGCGGCCGACCCAGTGGACGTGGAATTGATAGCGTCCGCGAGGCAGGGTCTCGCCGTGCCAGGTGAAGTTCACGTAATCGAAGCCCACGCGCGCCAGCGAGGCGGGGTCGTCCGCGAACGACGTGGCCACCTGGAAGCTGCCGCCCGGCACGAGGCTCCCCGAGTCGTCGGTGACGTTGACGGTGACGTTGCACGGCTCGGTGACGGGCGCGCTGAACGTGGCGGGAGCCGCGCCGTTGGAGGAGACGACCGCGATGGAGTCGCCGATGACGGGCGTGTTGTAGAGGAGGACCGCCAGCGAGGAGGACCCGCCGTAGAGGCCGTAGGAGTCGTCGGTGTAGTTGAAGGCGTCCGACAGCGTGGCGTCCAGGAGGCCGTCGCGCACGCCGAAGGGCGCGGCGGGCTCGCCGTAGGGGCGCTCCGCGAAGGCGCGGAACGTCAGCGCGTAGGGGCCCGGCGGGATGAGCGGCCGCGCGCTGCCGGGGACGTAGCCCGACGCGCTCCAGTCGACCTGCCAGCCGGTGGCCGAGGCGCCGTAGCGGCGCACGTGGGGCTGGGGCGTCGTGTCGGTCCGGTTCCACTGCACGACGAGGCACGCCTGCGGGTCCAGCGGGTCGCGCAGCGCGGGGTCGGGGCACCCCTGCCACGACGGGCCGGTGCCGCGGACGGAGAGCTCGATGCGCGCGATCGCGTCGGCGGGGGACGCGGCGGATTCGGCGAACGCGGGCGGAGCCTGCACGTCGAGGCGGAAGCCGATGGTCTCGCCCAGGCTCGCGTAGCTGTGGGGCGGCGCGTAGCGGCTCTCGGCGTCGGGGTTCGCGACGGCCGCGAGGTGCACGATGGGCGAGAACGCCGTGCGCGCCAGGGTGACGGGCTGCGCGCCCTGCGGCCCCGTGAGCGAGCCGCCGCTGCCGGGGTCGTCCACCGCCTGCCCCTGGTCGCGCTCGTCGGGCGTCGACGCGGAACCTCCGCCCCCCTCCTGGGGGTGCTCGACGTCGTTCGCCGCGGCGTCCGCCTGCTGGTCGACGAGGCGGCGCGCGGGCTCGCCGAACCCTTTTCCGAGCCCCGCGGCGGAGAGCGCCGCGTAGGCCGCGTCCCCCGCCGCGTAGCCGCCCGCGCGCGCCGCCTCGCCGACGGTCTCGCCCGCGGGGCCCGTGGACGACGCGTCGAGGGGGGCCTCGTGGGGCGCCAGCGGATCGTCGGGTCCGACGCCCGGCGCCACGCCCTCGTCGGCCCGCTTGAGGTTCGCGTTGAGGTACCAGTCGAGGTTGTCGACGCCCTGCGCCACGCGCAGCGAGCGGCCGCCGGGCTCGGAGAACGCATCCTCCAGCGCGGCGTCCTGCCAGGCCGCGTCGTTCCCGCGCGGCTCCCGCAGCAGGCCCGGCGCCGTCATGTTGGCGTCATACCCGTCGTCCGCCCAGCCGTCCTTGACGAAGAGCGCGACCGTGGGGCGCTCCCCGGAGGAGGGCGCGACGGGCGAAAGCGCCCCCATGCTCTCGTTGCTGCCGCGATAGCGGTCCGTCCCGCCGCGGTGGAGGTAGACGGCCAGCGCGCCCAGCTCGCCAGGGGTCGCGGCGCCCAGAGAGCCGGGGCTCGCCGTGACGTCGTCCCCAGGCCCGCCCTGCGAGAGGACCAGCGCGCTCCCTCCGGTGGCGGCGCACGCGAGGCGGCAGCTCGTGCGGGGGTCGGGCGCGGCGTCCACCCTCGTCGCGTACCCTTCGGAGAGCACCAGCGCCGCGCCCAGGTCGCGCGCCGCGCCGAGCCCCTCGTGGACGTGGAGGTACGCGTTGGTCCCGGAGGGGTGCTCCAGCGGCGGCGGGATCGAGGGCTGCTGCTGCGTGACGTTGAGCAGCGCCTGCGCGGGCGCGCCCCCCGCGAGGAGCGCGTCGCGCGCCGCGGAGGCGTTGTCCCCCGCGCGCGCGAGCGAGGCGCCAAGCGCATCGAGGTCGCCCGAGGGGTCGGTGGGCTCCGCGGCGCGCGACCAGATGGTGGCCTGCACCGCCACGCCGCCGTCCGCGAAGCCGAAGCGCCCCGCCTCGTCGCCCGCCTGCCCCAGCGCGGCGTCGAAGAGGTTGTTCCCGTCGGTGTCGAGCAGGATGGAGACGGGGCCGACGTAGCCGAGGTCCATGGAGAGCTTCGCGGCGCGCGAGGCGTTGGCCACCGCGACGGCGCCCACGCCGTAGGTGTCGTTGCCCATGACGTCGACGTCGAGGACGTAGGGGCCGGGGACGACGTCGTCGCCGAGGGTGCCCACGCGCGCGAGGCCGGGGAGCGTGAAGTTGCCGAAGCTGGACGCGAAGAACGTGGGCGGGACCTCCGTGCCGGCGGGCGCGGGGGCGAGGCGCAGGTCCGCGCAGACGCCGAAGGCGGGGTCGAAGGGCGAGCGGCCCACGTTGGCGCTCCCCAGCATGGCGTTGGACAGGCGGCCCGCGCCGCACGCGCCGGCGTCGTTCCCGCCCAGGTCCGCCAGCACCGCGATGCGCGCCGGGGCGGCGTCCGCCTCGGGGGCCGCGTACCCCTGCGCGGTGGCGGCCGCGTCCACGTACGTGTCGTTGCCGGCCGCGTCCAGAAGGAGGCCGATCCCTCCGGTGGACGCGCCCAGGGAGAGGTTCGCGGCCTGATATCGATCGTCGCCGCCCAGGTCCACGAGCCCCGCCTCGCGGCCCAGGATCGACGCGCCCAGGCTGCGGTCGCCCCCCGAGTACGTGTCGTTCCCGCCGGCGGCGACGAGGAGGGCCGTGCCGTCGGCGTCGGCGCGGGAGACGCTGTCAGCCTGGCCGCGGAACGTCGCGTCCCCCGCGCCGTGGAGGAGGAGCGCGACGCCGCCCGCCGAGGCCGAGGCGATGCCGCGGTGGGCGCCCTGGAGGTCGAAGCGGTCGCGGCCGCCCAGGTCCGCCAGGAGCGCCAGCGTGCCGTTGGCGGCCGCGATGGTCGCGTCCTCGCTGGTGACGTAGCGGTCGTTTCCTCCGTCGTCCACAAGGAGCGCCACGGGGAGCGGGCGCGGGAGCAGGTCCTTCGCGAGGCCCGTGGCGCCGTCGCCCTCCAGCGCCAGGAGGCCTCGCGTGCCGGCGCCGCCTGCGTTGGTGAGGTACGCGTCGTCGCCCCCCAGGTCCCAGCGGAGGACCTGATAGCCCGCGGGGTTCACGAGGAGCCGCGCGCGGGTGGGCGCGCCCTGGCCTTGGAAGGGCGCGAGGGCGGCGTGCCCCTGCGCGGAGAGGTAGGGCCACGCGCCGCCGTCGGGGGCCTTCGCCAGCGCGGCGTCCACGGAGGATAGCAGCGCGTCGGCGCTCTCCGCCGGGTCCGCCTGCGGCGCGCCGGGCCACTCCGCGACCACCTCGCGCCCCCCGAAGGAGGCGTCGGTATAGGTCGTCCCGCGACCGCTCACGACGACGAGCCCGTAGGGGTCCTGGAAGAGGACGTTGTTGCCGGGGTCCGCCACGGCGGGCGTCTGGAGGAGCGTCGCGCCGCTGGCGTCCCTCACCGTGAGGGAGCCCGTCTTGGGGTCGAAGGACGGGATGCCCCCCGGGAGATCGAGGCCCGGGCCCGAGTCCCCCAGGCGCACCACGAGGTCCCCGCTGGAGGGGTCGACGCTGGTGGCGAGGCTGCCCATGCCCAGCCCCTCGTCTTCGGAGGGGGCGGGCGCGCTCATGAGCGCGTCGCGGGCCGCGAGAAGCTCGTCGGCTCCTGACAGCATCGCGGGCTCGTCGAGGCGGGAGACGGCCTCGCCGTAGCGCACGAGGAGCGCCAGCTGCGCGGGCGTGGGGTCGGGCGCCAGCGCGGCGTCGGCCACCAGGGCCGGCTCCTGGAGGAGCGCGATGTCTGCAGGCGTCAGCGCGCGCACCGCCTGCTCGCGCAGGTCCATGGCGCGCATCGCGTGCTGGAGCGCCGCCTGGAGCGGCGCGCGCGTCCCCTCGGGGAGCCCATCGGCCACCGCCCACGCGGCGCGCGTGGGCGCGTCCACGGGAAGCTCCAGCTTGACGGCCAGCGCGGCCAGCTCCGCCGAGAGCGCGGGCGGCGCGCCCAGGAGGGGAGCGGCGCGGAGCCCCGCCGCCGCGAGGGCGTCCTCGGGCGTGCGCGCGGCGATGGCGCTGGCCAGCGAGGCGCGCGTGCCCGTCTCGTCCCACGCGAGGCGCGAGTAGGCGGCGGGGTACGAGAGGAGGATCGTCCGCTTCTCGAACGTGCCGCGGTACGCGTCGAGGGCGGCCTGCACCAGCGCCGCGCCCGCGTAGGCGTCGCCGCCGGCCGCGAGCGCCTGCGCCCCCAGCGCGGCCTGCCCCAAGCCAGAGAGCGCGCGGGCGAGGTCCGGAGGGAGAGGATGGTCCTGGAGCGTCGCGAGGACCCCGGCTTCGTCGAGGCCGTCGCCCGCATTCGCCCGCTGGAGGGCGCGCAGCGTCGTCTCCAGGGGCGGGGGGCTCAGCACGGGCGCCATGAGGGCAGAGGGTATGGAGAGCTTCGCCTGCGCGCCCTGGAACGGGGCCAGCACGGAGAGCGGGCTCTCGCCCCGCGCGAGGCGGGCCAGGGCGAACGACACGTCCAGGGCGGAGAGCGGCTGCCCGGCCTGGGGCGACGGGGGGGCGGGCGCCTGGGGCTCGGCGGCAAGCGCAGGCGCGAGGAGCAGCGCGGCCAGGGCCAGCGCGGCGACCGGACGGACCAAGGCAACCTCCGCGCGCAGAGGCAGAATCGAGAGGGAAGTGCCTTCCCTCCGGAATCATCGGAGCGACCCCGAGGCTCCCGAGGGGGCCGCGGCTCCAGGCGAAACCTGCGGGGTCTCTCCGAGGCAGACTGGGCCCCCTTCGTGACGCCCTGTTCGCACGGAACCCACGGGGCGCCGGGGAGGGGCCGGAGTCTCCGTCGGGAACGGACAATACCTGCAGCCAGGCTGTTGCGGGTCGGAGGCAACTCCCATGGCATCCCGCATGTTCAGAACCGCTCTCGTCCTCGTCCTCGCCGCCGGCTTCCTCGCCGCGGCCGCCCCCCTGTCGGCCGCCGACAACGCCGCGACCGTGAAGGGCCTCGTCGTCTCCTCCAGCAAGAACGCGGCGCCCGACCTCAACGGCGCCGTCTACACCCTCCGCACCGACGCCAGCACCGGCGCCGGCAACCAGCTCATGGGCGGCCGCGGCAGCAGCTTCCAGTTCCCCTTCTGGGCCGCCGCGCTCCCCCACTACGCGAACAACGGCGACCAGATCGCCTACTGGGCCTGCGGCTCCGGCTGCGGCAAGTCGGGCCTTCTGGGCACCAACGCCGCGGGCGTGACGGTCGACACGACCCTCGCCTCCAAGTTCGCGGGCAGCGCCGCCGCCGCGGGCGTCGCGGGCCAGCGCTGGAGCGTCATCGCCGGCAGCGACGCGCCCCTCTCCGCCTCGGAGTACGCGCGCGCCAACGCCATCGGCGCCGAGATCCTCACCCTGCCCCTCACCATCGGCGAGGTCACCGTCGACGCGAACATCAACAGCTGCACGGCGGGCAACCTCCAGCTCACCCCCAGCCAGATCAGCGAGATCTACCTCAAGCACATCACCGTCTGGAACGACGCGCGCCTCGTCGCGAACAACCCCTGCCTCGCGCCCGAGAGCACGGCCATCTCGACGCTGGCCCGCTGCGACTCCTCGGGCACGACGTTCGTCTTCACGGACTTCCTGACCCGCTCCGTGGGCGCCCCCTGGGCCGCGTCCCAGACCATCTCGCCCCCCGCGAGCATCGACGGCTGCGGCTCCGGCAACGTCGGCCTCGCCCAGAAGCTCGTCGCCACGCCCGGCGGCATCGCCTACGTCGAGCTCGACCAGGCCATCGCCCTGGGCCTCAAGTACGCGGCCATCCAGAACTCGGCCGGCGCGTACGTGAAGCCCAGCGCCGCCTCCGGCCAAGCCGCCGCCGACGCCGCGAGCCCCTCGCTGCCCCGCGCCCAGGACTCCTGGACCGGCATCAGCATCGCGTGGGCCCCCGGCTCCGACAGCTACCCCGTCACGACGTTCACCTACGATATCGTGATCGGCAACCCCTACGACGTCGCCGACGGCGCCAACAACTACCGCGACGTCGTCACCGCGGACCAGTACAACGCCGCGAAGAGCGTCCTCGCGTGGATGGTCACCGACGGCCAGCAGTTCCTCCCCACCGGCTTCGTCGCCCTGACGCCCTCCGTCCAGGCCCTCAGCCTGCACGGCATCGAGCGCATGAACTACGGCGCCCAGCAGACCTTCACGGTGGGCGACCGCCAGACGAACGGCTACCCCCTCAAGGACAGCGTCGTCACGGTGGACGGCAGCGGCGTGTTCACGCCCTCGGCGGACAGCTTCTCGACCCTCGTGGGCATGCAGGCCTCCGTGGCCGCGGTCCAGACGAGCGCGACCCAGCAGGCCGACGCCTTCGTCACGTGCACGGGCAACGTCATCGTCGCGGGCCCCGCGGTCCTCGGCGACTGCGTGACCGGCACCGTGGGCGCGGCGCGCAGCATCGACGCGGGCATCTACACCAGCGTCTCGGGCGAGATCGTCGATGGCCACTTCATCGCCTTCGGCGTGAACTGAGGCTGACCGAACTCCCACCACGGGCCGGTCGCAGGACGCGGCCGGCCCTCGCCTTCTTCTCTGAAACTCCAGATTTTTCGCCCATCTCCGGACTCCGTCTCCACCAGGTTCTTGCTTGGGGACGCGTTCGAGGGGCGACCGCCCATGCTGCCCGCCGCCGAAGCGAAGCCCTCCGGGCCGGAGCCCACCATGATCGAGATCACCGCGACGCCGCCCGCCGAAGCCGAGGAAGCCCCCGCCGCCGACCACGCCCCCGAGGAGCCCCGCACCCTCTTCCGCCTCTACTTCGTGCGCCACGCGCCCGCGGGCAGCGCCGAGGACTGGCCCGGCGACGACGCCGAGCGGCCCCTCACCGACAAGGGGCGGCAGTCGGCGCGCAAGGGGGGCAAGGGCCTCCGCAAGCTCGTCGGCACGCCCGACGCCATCCTCACGAGCCCCTACGCCCGCGCGCAGGAGACGGCGCAGATCGTCGCCAAGGGGCTCCACTTCGAGGGCCAGGTCCAGACCAACGACCACCTGGTCCACGGCGGCCGCCCCGAGATGCTGGCGCAGATCCTCGCGGACCACGCGGGGGAGAAGGACGTCCTCCTCGTGGGCCACTCGCCCGACCTGGAGCGCTGGATCGCCGCGCTCACCCTCGGCCACGAGTCGCCCTCCTTCCTCGAGCTGAAGAAGGGCGGCGTCTGCCGCGTGGACGTCACCACCCTGGAGCCCGAGCCGCGCGGCATCGTGCGCTGGGTCGTGACGCCGGCCATCCTCCGCGAGCTCGACTGATCGCTCCGGAGGACACGGCGCCCCCTGGGGTCTCCCACGGAAAGGGGCATCGCCTCTCCCGGGCATCCGGGCATCGATGAGCGACTCCCCCATCCAGGTGAACACGCGCGCCGACCGCGTCGCCTCGCTGGCGGCCTTCGCGCTGGGGCTCGCGGCGGGAGCGGCCGCGCTCCTGATCCGATGAGAATAACACCCTGCGGCCACATGGGTGGAGTTGCGGAGCTTCATGGGCTCCGGGCGAATGCGGATGGCCGCAGGGGGTTGCGCTTACAATCCCCGCGGGGGCGATAACGCCTCCCTGCCGAGTTCGCGCGGGCCTCGGAGCCCTCTGGAGCCTCCTTCGGGGAGGCTCATGCCCGTCCGCGCGCCATCAAGGGGCATGGAGACGAAGACCTCGACACGGAGACGTCCTGGCCTTGCGTGGGTCCCTCCCTACGAGCGGTGGATCCGGCCCCTGGGCGAGCGCGCGGACGTGTGAGCCCTTCGCCGAAAGCGCCAAGCGTCCCGCGCGCGCAAGGCGCCCCATGACCGGCCTCATGGCGCGCGGGGGCGTCGTGCGCCGCCTCGTCCTCGACCAGGCCTCCCGCGTCGAGGCCTCGGCCGAGGCGCTGGCGGACGACCCGCGCCGCGCGGGCACTCTCCACGCGCACCGCCGCGAGTGCCGGCGCCTCGCCGCCTGCGTCGACCTGGCCGAGTGGGCGCTCAAGCCCACGCAGGTCGCCCGCGCCCGCGAGGCCGTGACGCCCCTGCCCCGCGGCCTCGGGCGCCACCGCGACGCGGACGTCCTGCGCGAGCGCCTGGAAGGGACCCCCGAGGTGGCGACCCTCGTGCTGCGCGACGCGGACCGCGGCCGGCGCAAGGCCGCGCTGCGCGCGTGCGCCCGCGCGCGGCCCTCCGCGCTGCGCCGGCCGCTGCGCCGCGTCGTGGACGCCATCCCGCCCGACGCCTGGGGCGACGCGCTGGCGCTCCCCGCCGCGCGCGTGCGCGTCCGCGCCGAGCACGCGCTGCGCGACGGGGGTGAGACGGCCTGGCACGCGCTGCGCCTCGACGCGAAGCGGCTGCGCGACGGCGCGATGGCCCTCGGCGCCGCCGACGCCGAGGCGATCCCCCACGCGGAAGGGGCCGACGCCATCGCGCAGCCGCTGGGGCGCTGGCGCGACGCGACCCTCCTGGCCGGCGCGCTGGCGCGGGCGGGGCTCTCCTCCGAGGCGGCCCGGCGCGAGGCGCGCGAGGGGCTGGAGGCCGCGCGCGGCGCGGCCGCGGCGTGGCTCGCGGGCTAGCCTTCCTCGTCCACCAGCGTCGTCATGGGCTGCAGGCGCTCGTGGACGCGGTCCAGCGGGATCTGAAGGACGGGGGCGACGGCCTTCCTGATCTCCACCTGCGTCTCGTCCACGGCGCGGCGCGCGTCGACGGTCTTCCAGCCCGCCTCCTTGGCCATCTCGTCGTACTCGCGGATCTGCTTGGATTGATAGCTCATGAAGGAGTCGTGGATGTCCTCGCCCATGTGCCGGTCCATGCCGCTCTCCCAGTAGTTGAGCCGGGTGCGGTCCAGCGTGCGCGTGATGAGGTCGTCCACGTCGAGGCGCATGTAGACGGTGAGGTCGGGCGGCGGCGCGAAGCCGTAGAGCTCGCGCATCCAGTCGCGGTCGACGTCGCGCACGGCGCCGCGCACCATGGCGGTGGCGACGTAGCGGTCCGCGACGACGACCATGCCGCTCTTGAGGGCGGGGATGACCACGCGCTCCAGCCTGTCGGCGAAGTCCGTCGCGTAGAGGAGCGTGTAGGTGACCTTGTTGAGGAGCGTGCCCTCCTTGGCGCTGGTGATGAGCTTGGAGACGAGGAGCGAGCGGTTCCAGCCGGTGACGACCACCGGGAGGCCGTGCGTCTCGATCCAGGGGACGAGGCGCGCGATCTGCGTGGAGCGGCCGACGCCGTCGGTGCCCTCCAGGACGATGAGCTTGCCCTTGACCTCCTCGCGCTCGACGCGGGGGAGGCCTCGCTTGCGGCTCGTGGCTCGGGTCGGGGTCACTTCTTCACCACCTTGCGGACGGCGGGCTTCGCGGCGAGCATCTTCTCGGCGAGGGCGCGGACGTGCTCCTGCTGCTCGCGGATGGGGCCCTGCGCGTCGATGGACTGGAGGCCGAACTCGGCCACGCAGCGGTCGTACTCCTCCAGGACGCGCCCCTGGAAGATGCGGAAGGAATCGATGACGTTCGCGGCGAGGCCGAGGTCCATGCCGGCCTCGTGGAACTTGATGTTGGCGCGCGCGGAGGTGAGGCGGTCCAGGCTCACCTCGATGGGGACCTTGAAGTAGAGCGCGAGGTCGGGCTTCGCGGCGAAGCGGTAGAGGTTGCGCACCCACCCGGGGTCCACGCCGCGCACCGCGTCGCGGGCGAAGGCCGTGTAGACGTAGCGGTCCGCCAGCACGACCATGCCGGCCTTCAGCGCGGGCAGGATCTCGTAGTAGTAGCGGTCCGCGAAGTCGGTGGCGTGCAGGAGCGAGAACGTCGTGGGCGTGAGGAGGTTCTTCTTCTTGCCCATCTTCATGGTGTCCTTGACCAGCTCGCTGCTGTTCCACTCGGTGAACTTCAGCGCGTAGCCCTGGGCCTCCAGGTGGCGGCGCAGGAGCTTCAGCTGCGTGGACTTGCCGGAGCCGTCGATGCCTTCGACGACGATGAGGGCGCCGGGGTACGGGTGGGCGTCGTGGAGGGGGTTCAGGGCCTGCTGGGCGGCGGTGGGCATGCGATCACGCTCCGTCGGTCTGGACGTGGAAGGTCACGGGGATGCTGTAGGCGCGCTCGAGCCACTCGACCTTGCGCTGGGCGGCCCACATCTCCAGCTCGGCGGGCCCGTTGACGTGGACCGTCACGTCCAGCGAGGCCTCGCCGATCTCGGCCTCGACGCGGGGCACGACGCGGGCGTGGGAGCGGTCCAGCGCGTCCGCGAGGCGCAGCAGCCCCTCGACCTTCTCCACGACGTCGCGGGAGGGCGCGCCCATCGCGGCCCAGTTCTCGTGGCTCGCCTTGGGGGCGGCCTTGCGGTGGTAGCGCGCGATGGCGGCGATGACGCGCACCTCCTCCTCGGAGAATCCGCCCTGGAGCCCGTGGAGGATGAGATACTCCGAGTGCTTGTGGTGCCCCTTCTCGGCGACGGCGTAGCCCACGTCGTGGAGCAGCGCGCCGTACTCGAACAGCTCCCGCGTCGTCTCGTCAAGGCCGTGGAGCGGGAAGGTGGCGTCGAAGAGGGCCAGCGCCAGGTGCGCGACGTGGTGCGCGTGGGCGGCGTCGTAGCCCAGCTTCTCGGCGAACCGCAGGACCTCGCGGCGGCGCGCGTTGGGCTCCGTGATCTCCCATTGGATCTCCGCGCCGTGCTGGTCGAGGAAGTCCTGCACGAGGCCTTCGCGCAGGCCGCGGTCGCTCACGGTGAGGTGGTCGAGCCCCAGCTCGTCGGCCAGGGCGCGGAAGAAGGCGGCCGCGCCCACGATGAGGTCGGCGCGGGAGGGCTCCAGGCCCGGCATCTGGCGGCGCTTCTCGGCGGGCATGGAGGCCAGCTCGTCGTCAAGCTGCGCCAGCGCCTTGCGGGGAAGGCGCTCGTCGTCAGCCTTGGCCTCGCCGCGCTCGCGGAGGATGCGCAGGACCGCGGCCGCACTGCCCGACGTCACGTAGCACGTCTTGATGCCCTGCGCCTTGGCCTTGGCGGCGATGGGCGCCAGCTCGCTCGCCAGCGTCGCGCGCAGGCGCTGCCGCCCCTCGGGCGTGGGCTCGCGCTCGTGGAGGGCCAACGATTCGAGGCGCTGGACGCCCAGCTTGAGGCTGCTCGCCCACTGGAGCATGCGGGAGGAGCCGCTGGCGAACTCCACCGAGCCGCCGCCCAGGTCGACGACCAGCACCGGGCTCTCGTCCAGGGGCATGGCGCTCTGCACGGCCTTGAACACCAGGCGCGCCTCCTCGGCGCCGGTGATGATGCGCGGGTGGATGCCCGTCTCGCTGTAGACCTCCTGGAGGAAGGCGCCGCCGTTCTCCGCCTCGCGCACGGCGCTGGTGGCGACGGCGACGATGCGCTGCGCGCCGCGCTTCTGCGCGAGCCGCGCGAACCCCTTGAGCGTGTTGAGGGCGCGCTGCTGCGTGGCCTCGTCCAGGCGGCCCGTCTCGAAGGTGCCCTTCCCCAGGCGCGCCATCTCCTTGGCCTTGTCCAGGACGTGCGCCTTGAGGTCCGCGTCGATCCGGACGACCAGCATGTGGATGCTGTTGGTCCCGATGTCGATGACCGCGACGTTCATGGCCGCTGCAAGCCGCCTGGAGGCATAACGGCGACGCCTGGAGGCACCGGCCCGCTCCAGGCCGCTCCGGAGGCCTCCGATCCCTCAGTGGGCCATGACGACGCGGTGGTTGATGGCCGTCTCGGCCACGTCCGCGGCGTAGGCGGCCGTGCGGCCGATGCTCTCCAGCGTGAGGGCGACGTGGAGGATGCTCTCGCCGCCCAGGCTCAGCGACTCCTTCATCACGGTCTCCTGCACGGTCTTGAACGCGTGCGCCTCGCCGATGATGTGGTTGGCCATGTCGATGTCCTGCTTGTGGAAGGCCAGGAGCGAGTCGGCGAAGAGCTGCACCGCCTTGCGCGCCTGCTTCTCGATGCGGCTCTCCAGCTTGTGCTGCACCTTGTCGCCGCGGATGGCCGCGATGCTCTCCGCCATGCGGGCGGCGTGGTCCGCCGTGCGCTCGATCAGGCGCGCGCACATGAGGTAGTTGAGCGCCTGGTTGGCGTTCAAGCCCATCTTCTGCGCGTAGGAGGGATCGCGCAGGATCGCGTGGTACTGCTTGTTGATCATCCAGAAGAGGGAGTCGACCTCGTCGTCGCGCTCGTTGAAGACGGTCTCGAAGTCGTCGAGGCGCTCGGAGAAGAGCTTCAGCGCGTCCTCCTGCATGTTGCGGCAGAGCGTCTGCATGCGGCGCAGCCCCTTGTCCACGTGGAACTCCTTGGGGTCCATGAAGTCCTGGAGGGTCACGCTGTGCGCGTCCTCCTCCACGACCTGGATGCCGATGATGCGCTTCGAGGCCGTGCGCACGGCGCGGCGCGTCGCGGCGGAGAGCGGCTTCTTGGAGCGGATGACGATGACGTCGTAGCCGTTGAGGTAGGCCGCGACGATGGTGCGGAAGTTGGCGTCCGGGTCCTCGGCGGTCAGCTCCGCCTCGTACTTCGCGTGCTCCGCGTTGAACCGCGCGTGCGGGTAGATGGCGATGCTGCCGTCCGCCTGCGAGTTGAACCCGACGACGTCGCCGGCCTTCAGGGCCGCCTGGTCGACCCACTCCTTGGGCAGGGTCACCGTGTAGCTCGAGCCGCCGGTCAGCTGGATCTTGCGAAGCTCCATGGGTTACACGCTCCCCGGACGATCAACGGGCCGCCAAGTGCGCTGGGGGGGTCTTCATGGCTCCCCTCCACGATTCCGGATCGCTCCGGAGATGCCAGAGTCCCCGGAGCGGTCCGGATTCTTCGACGGCAACAGGCTTGGCATCCTCTCCTCCCTTGCCCCGCCGGAGACTTCGAGTCCCATGAAGACGCTCACCCTGACGCTCGCCCTGGTCGGCATGATGGTGCTGGCGGGCTGCGCGACCAACTCGCCCCCCAGCCAGTCCACGCCCTCGGCCACGACGCCCACCGCGAGCACCGCGGCGTCGTCGACGCCCGTCTCCTCGACGCCAGCCACCATGACGCCCGCGACGCCCGCGCTCCACGCGGACCTGCTGGGCGATGGCTCCACGTTCGTTGCTCCCCTCATGGACAAGTGGCGCACGGCGTTCCACGACCAGAACTCCGGAGTGACGATCTCCTACACCGGCGGCGGCTCGGGCAAGGGCCGCGGCGACATCACCAA
>JAJPHT010000001.1 GCA_021325135.1 Pseudomonadota bacterium
GGCTGGCGCTCGACCTCAAGGGGTGCTGAGGCGTGGACCGCGCCGACCTCGACCGCATCCGGCGCGCGCTGGAAGCCGGCTTCGCGCAGGAGGGCTTCCCCATCACGCGCCCGGTCGCCATCGCGATCCGCCAGGACCTGCCGCCCGCCGCGACGACGTTCCGCGACGGCGAGGGGTTCGTCGTCCTCGTGAGCGACCGCGCGGCGGGAAGCGCCGACGTCGCGCTCCTCCTCGCGCACGAGCTGGGCCACGTCCAGCGCATGGCCTCGGAGCACCCCTCGCACGACGACGACGCCATCACCGCCGCCTACGCGGGCATCGCCGGCCGGCTGCGCCACGAGTACCAGCGCAGCACGATCCACCACGCGATCAACTTCACGCAGGACCTCTACGCGGACCCGCTGGCCCTGCGTGTCGCGCGGCGCTTGGACTTGGTCGCGCCGGGCGCCATCGAGGGGCTCATCGCGGGCTTCACCAACGACGAGCCCTACGCCATCGAGGACGGGCTCCAGCGCCGCTGGGACCAGACGGAGGACATGGTGGGCAACGCCCGCGCCATCGCGCTTGCGCGCCTGGCCGACGCGCCCCGGGCCCGCGCGCAGGCGGTGGCCGCGCAGGAACGATATCTCGCCCGCATCGCGCCCGACGTCGCGCGCGAGGCGCCCTGGTTCCAGGCGCGGCTGGACGACCTGCCCGAGGACGTCACGCGCGAGGTGTTCACGCGGCTGCTCGTGGCGTACGTGCGCCGCTTCGTCGCGACGGCGGGCCTCAGCGCGGCCGCACGTTGAGCGCGTCGAGGATCGCGTCGGCGAGCCGCACCGCCGCGTCGGAGGGCTTCGTCTTGGGCACCCCGCGGTTCCACGGTGGACGCACGCCGGCGCGGTGAACGTGCTCCTGGACCAGCGCGGCCTCGAGCCCGGCCTCCACCTTGTCAAGGGGCACGTGGAGGAAGTCCGCCTGTCCGCCGGCCTCGTGGTGCGCAAGCAGGCCCGCGTGCCCACCCAGCAGCGCGGCCGCGCGGCGGCGAAGGGCGGGTGCCACGCCCAGGAGCAGGATCTCGCCCAGCGCGCGCTCGGTGGCGCCGGGCAGGCGGCACACGACGGCGTAGGCACCGGGCGCGTCGGGCAGCGCGGGGATCAGATCCGCCGAGGCGGCCTTCATCGGTACTCCCTCCATTTGTGGCCGCACTTGGTGCATTCGAGGAAGCGCGTCGTGGCCTCATCCGCGCTGCGCGTCTGTCGCATGTAGTAGTACGCGGTGTGGTTGCCGCACTTCTCGCAGGCGTACTCGTTGGTCGTGGGCAGGAGGCTGACCTTCTCCATGGAGTCCACCATGACCGACTTCTTCTCGTCCACCACCTGCTTGCTGTGGACGACGTTCTGGCCCGCGACGGCCTTCTTCTGATAGCCGCACTTGGGGCACGTCAGCACGCCGCCCACCGGCTTCAGCATCGCCTTGTCGTTCGGGCAGAACATTGGACGAGCGCACGCGCGGTCTGGTTGAAAACGCTTCGCTCTGCATACCAGCGGACGCCAGGGAGACCAGGGGAACCGGGTCGCAATGCGTGTGCGGAAGGCTCTCCGGGTCCACGTAGGGAAGCACCGGTGGCGGGACGC
Source organism: Pseudomonadota bacterium (assembly GCA_021325135.1). Classification (GTDB taxonomy): domain Archaea; phylum Thermoplasmatota; class SW-10-69-26; order JACQPN01; family JAJPHT01; genus JAJPHT01. Next base: position 1,617 of record JAJPHT010000001.1, read on the forward strand.
GGTCGTACACGACGGTCACGTCCTCGATGGCCTCGCACGAGGCGCCCTGGCGCAGCGTGACCACGAGGCCGTACGTCGTGCCCTGCACGCGCCCCGTCGCGTGGGAGGGGTTCGCGTTGGCGCCGGTGAGTGTGTCCTGCGTCACCCCCTGCTCCTGGAGATGCCACTCGCCGCTGCACGCGCTGGCCGGCTCCGCCTCTCCGGTGGGCGCGGCGTTCTGCGCGACGGGGTCGAGGAACGTGACATTGACGAACGCGGTGCCATTGTCGTCCAGCTTGAACGCCTTGGTGTCCGAGGCGGAGACGGGCGCGGGCGCGGCGTCGAGCTGCGTCGGCGCGCCGGTGGTGAGGTTGGCGCCGAACACGTTGTGGTAGGGCGCGGGGAACGGGGCGACGTACACGGGATAGTCCGCTTCGCCGATGCGCCCGTCCGCGTCGTGGACGATGGCGACGACGCGCGTCCAGCCGTTGCCGGTGAGCGTGACCGTGCCCTGGCTCGTGGCGAGGGGCTGGAGCGTGAGCGGCGCGTCCTGCGAGAGCTCGGTCGCCGTGTGCGCCATGTGGCCCACGTTGTGGTAGGTCACGACCGCGCCCTTGGGCACGGTGAGGTTCTGCGGGAAGAACCCGAAGTCCTTGTAGGTCGCGCCATCCTCGATGTACACGTCGTAGTGCATCGGCGCGTCGAGCCCGTCGATGACGGTGACGTTGCCGCGCATGATGTAGGCGTGCGGGTGGCAGTGCATCTGGAAGACGCCGGGCACGCCGAAGGTCAGCGAGCGGCTCTCCCCCGGAGGCATGTAGTCGTCCGCGCGCTTCGAGCCCGTGTCGAGGCCGGTCGCCTTCTGCGTGACGGGCGCGGTGCCCAGGAGCGGCGCCACGGCCCAAAGCCAGGTGAAGGGCGCCTTGCCGTCCGGGGGAATCGCGGCGGAGACGTCCATGGTGGTGCCCGACTCGACCCACGCGGGGAGCGGATGCACCGGCGTGATGCTCGTCTTGA
>JAJPHT010000051.1 GCA_021325135.1 Pseudomonadota bacterium
GCGCTGCGGATCGTGAGGCTGAAGCGCATCCCGCGCTCCACGGGGCACGCTCTCGTCCCAAGGCCGACGCCGCGGACGATGACCTGCGCGTCGCTCCACTGGAGCACGCGGAGGTTGCAGGCGCTGTTCGCATCGGACGCGATCCAGGGCGCCACGTTGGCATCGCCGCTCGTGCCAAGGCTGACCAAGGGCTGGGTCCCCGGCCCAGGATAGCTCGCGCCGAAGCCGCCGCCCGTCACGAGGAGGAGCGGGTTGGCCTGGAACCCCATGGGCGTGACGAGGCTGACGGTCACCGTTCCCTGCGCAGCTGCGGGCGGAAGGAGAGGCGCCACGAGCGTGAGTACAATGACGGTGGCGACGAACGATCCACGGCTGGACAAGGCTACAGCCCCGCTGCGGCGGAAGGTGGGCGGGTCTGCTATAACGGTTCGGACGCACGTCGTGTTGGTCTATGCGGATTCTCCTCGCGCACGGAGAACCTTGAGGGCGAATCGCCAGGGCGAGGCGTGGTCCCGTATCAAGGGTACGCATACGGAAGGGTGGCCCTCTCACCGAAAGAAAAACTCCTTCGCTCCGTCATGAGCCGCGCCTCTCAAGGCGCAACTCTCCCTCCTCCATGACCCAATCCTCGGGCACGAGCATGCCCGCAGGTTTTCAAATTGGACCAAGCCCCGCCTTAGAACACTCATGTCGCACAGCAAAGCTCTGAATCTCAGTCCTTCCCGCACATTCGTCACGGCGTCCAGCCCAGAGGTGTCTGAATGATTGCACAAGAGCCCATCGTCTTGACGCTGATCGGCAAGACCCATGCCTTGGACGACGAGGGCGGAGTCTATGCCGGAACCCACGTCACAATCCACCTGACGCACGCATGGGCGGACGCGCTTCTCGACACCATGCGTCGCTGCGCGAGCCTTGCCACGTGGCCTCTCCTGGCGAAGAACGCGCACGCCGCCCGCCTCCACGACATCCGCATCTGGAATCCCATCAGACTCCAGCCCTGGACGTGCGACGAGGAGGCCGATTGGGACGCCGCGACACGGCCAGCGTTCGAGGGCCTCGACCTCCTCGGCCAAGCGTGGAGCGCGGAGACCGACGCCTGGTTCCTTCTGCCCGGTGAGGTGCCCATCCTCGAAGACGCTGCCTCGCGCGACGAATTCGCTTACGCGAGCGAGCTGGAATTCCTCCACGTGAGCCCCGAGGACGCTGCGTGGCGCTTCAACGTGAAGCATACGAGCGTCGTGATCCAGACTCCCGACCTCACGCTGCGCACTCTCGAAGACGCCCTTAGGCGCCTCGATCCATCCAGCCCCTAGGCACTCCTGGACACCAAACCGCAGACGGGGCCGAACGTTCGTCCGCACGATCGCGCCTCATCCTCGCGCCCCCCTTGGACCAAGCCCACAGCCTTGAAGCCATGTTGAAACTCCATTCACCGAGCGCAAGCAAGCGAACCTCCGCGTTGTCTGCGAAGCAGAAACCGCGACCGAAATCATGGCTGACCCTCGGCAACGCCAAAGTTGGTGCGTGGACACCCACGTTCAATCTCCTGCCTGGCGATCCCGCGGAGGTGGCGGGGGGGACGTGCCCAGGCGCGTCTGCCTGGTGCGGCCAAAGATGTTACGCCCGTAGAGGCCGCCAAGCCTGGCCCAGTGTACGCAACCGCTACGCCTCCAACTTCCAACGCATCCAAGAGGAAGGTCTCGATGCCTTTGTCAAGGGCGTCGTCGCGGAGATTCGCGGACGGGCGGTTGGCATCGTCCGCCTTCACGCCGCGGGAGACTTCTTCGGCGAGGCGTACGCGGACGCTTGGGTGCGCATTGTGCGGGCCTGCCCGCACACGCGCTTCTGGGCGTACACGCGCTCGTACCGCGTCCCCGCTCTCCTCCCCCATTTGGAACGCCTACACGCGCTGCCCAACATGCAGCTCTTCGCCAGCATCGATCCCAGTATGCCGATCGTGAACCCCGATGCGCAAGACCTGGCGGCTCGCTACGGCGCGCCCCTCGGCTGGCGCGTCGCCTTGCTGACCACCCAGATCGAGCCGGGCACGAGCCCCCTGGTCTGCCCCCAGCAGGTCGGGAAGATGCCATCCTGCGCCGCCTGCCAGTTCTGCTTCTCCCGCACACCCGGCGAGAGCGAGACGCAAGGCCACGTCGCCTTCATCCCCCACTGAACAACGCCCTTCAGCTTCTTCTCATGCCACAGACGACCCTGGAGAGCTACGCCTCTCCTCCAAAACGCAATCTCCGCCCAGAACCAAGGCTGACCGTCTTGAGTTTCGGAGCAGGTCAGGACTCCACCGCGATGCTCTACCTCTACCGCTACGACGATGCCTGGCGCGCCCGCTGGGCACCACGGGACTTCCTCGTCGTGTTCAGCGACACCGGAGACGAGCACCCCGAGACGTACGCCCACATCGAGCGCACGCGCGCCTGGTGCGCCAAGGAGAACATCGCGTTCGAGACCATCACGAAAGACCGAGGGTATCACGCACCCTCCTGGAGGGACCTCATCACTCACTACCGCGAGTACGAGACGGTCCAAGTCCACGGCTTCTCCGGCGCGTGCACGCAGCAGCTCAAGATCGCGCCCATCTACAAGTTTCTCGACGACTGGATCGGCCAGACCTACGGGTATCCCAGCGGCCAGAAGCGGGCCATCCACGCCTTCGGCCGGGAGCATGGGAAGATCCGCGTCCTCTTGGGCATGGCCGCCAAGGAGACAAAGCGCGTCCCTTACGAGAAGCGGAAGCCCGAACACCAGACGCTCGCCCTCACGCGGGGCCGGGCCAAGAAACCCCTCACCCCGCAGGAGCGCGCCGCGCGAAACAACCCGAGCCTGTGGGGCTACTGGATCGACCAGTGCTTCCCGCTCTACGAGGAGGATATCGACCGCGCGGGCGCCCAGGCCATCATCAAGCGGTACGGCTGCGAGGTTCCCCCTCCTTCGAACTGCATGCGCTGCCACTACCAGAGTCCCATCGAACTGGTCTGGCTCTGGCGCTTCCATCCCGACAAGTTCCACGAATGGGAGCAGCTTGAGGAGGCGAAGATCCAGCGCGATGCCGCGGGCCGCCCCGACCGCGAGGGCGGGCTGCGCGTCATCCCACTCGCGGAGTTCCATGGCGTGTACGGCCACAAGCGATTGCGCGAACGACTCAACGAAGCCCTCGCGCAGCACGGCCACATGACCGACGCGGAGCTTCACGAGTACAAAATGAGCCACGGCCATTGCACCATGACCAACTGGGGCGGATGACGCCTAACCGCCCGGGGTTGTGGACGTCGGGTCGTCCTGGTGATGATCATGGCGCCGCGCCTCCTCGGGCGAGGTGCCAAGGAGACGGGACAGATTCTCGTAGAATCCCCGTCCATGGGCGTTCCCGTAGCCTCGGCGCTTGTGCGAGCGGCTCAGGTGGCTGACTTCGTGCGCCATCAAGCGCGCGGGCTCGGTGACCGGATGCCGCCGCATGAGGTGGTCCACGTAGGAGCGCGACACGCAGATGTCTCCCCGATGGTGGACCCAGCGCCTGCGCTTCAAGTGGACCAGTTCGCCCTTGATGCGACGCCAGCCCGGCGCGTAACCGACCGGGTGGGTGTGCACGTGGGCGCGCACGACTCGCGCGCACGCGCCCGGCGTGCCCGCCCAACGCACGGTCGGACGCACGACGCCAAGCGTCGTCGCGAAAGCTTCGGCCTCCCGTTGGAGGCGTGCCAAGAGCGCGGCCTCGTCCGCCTCCGCAGTCTCCCTCGTCTGCTCCTCCAACGCTTGGAAAAGCGTGGCAGGCTCGTGCACGGGTTCAGGCGGGGGCTCGGCGGCGCGGCGTTCCACGACGCGCCGGAGCGCGCGAGCGCTGCGCTCATGCCTCTTCATGAGCGTCGTGAGACGCTTGATCTTCGTAGCCAACTCTCGAACTTTCGTCTCAGCGAGAGCAAGGCGTTCCTCGGGAGTCTTCTTTGCGGCGCGGCGCTGCTTGGGCGTTGATATCACCGTGAACGTAACGCCTTGCGAGGACATCTTTCCGTCGGCACGAGCGCGTTTGAGCGCATCGCAACAGTTGAAGCGATGAACACGCGGCGTGATATCACCAGCGCACGCTCATCGAACTTGAACTTGTTGTGGACACCTCGCGCTTGGACCAAGCCCTTCTGCGTTGCTTGAATGAACGATCCATTTGTCTGCATTCGATGTGGAAAGCCTGCCTACGGCTTCCCCACCCAGGCGGTGTGCCGCGCATGCCGCGGCGCTCCCCGGTCGCCCCCCCGAGTGCTGCGGCCCGATCCCGACGAGTTCCTCCCCGACCTCCCTGAAGTCCCGATGCCGGAGGCGACATGAGGCCACCCAACCCCATCACGGCCCAGCAGAGCGCGGCCATCGACGATCTTCTCGAGGCCTCCGACGAAGTCGCACGCCTGCTGGACGTCTCCCTCCCCGACCTCATGCCGGCCATCCGGCGCCGCCTGGAGCGTCGGCCGCGTCTCATCTCACGCGAGGAGTTCGTCGAGCGCCTGCGCACCAACCGCTCGCTCCACGAGCAGGCCACCGAAACGCTGCGCGACCTGAGCCTCGCCTTCGAGCTGCGTGCGGAGGAGCACGAGGACGCACTCCTGCGCGCCTTGGGCCACGACACCACGGCGCTGGCCAACCTGCGGGAAGAAGCCCACCAATTCCACGCCGCCCTGGCGCGCAGACGAGCCGACCTCCGCCTGAGCCCGGTCAGGAGCCCGGAGGGATGAGCGCGTGGCCCGCCTGCGTCGGCGCCCCTTCATCGTCTACGCCGGCAGCGTCGCCGGCCTCCACGCCCTCCGGGAGCTCATCAAGTTCCAGATGGGGCGCTTGATCGCCGCCACCGCCTGGAAGAACCCGGAGCCTCGCATTCCGTGGTGCTTCGACAACGGTGCCTACCACGCCTACAGGAAGGCCCTGCGCACGGGCAAGACACCCGTGTTCCCCGAGCGCGAGTTCACCCAATGCCTCTGGGACGAGACGGTGGGGGTGGGCAAGATCGAGATGGGCCTCTGGGGCGCCACGTTGCGCAGTGTCAAGAACCCCCGCCGCAAGCCCCTCAACACGGGCTTCGCCTCCTGGCCCGACTTCGGCGTCTGCCCCGACATCGTCATGGGCGGTCGGGAGAGTCTCCACTTCAGCCTCGGCTGGATCGACCGCCTTCCGCGCCAGATCCCATGGCTCTTCGCGGCCCAAGACGGCATGAGCCTGCGCGACATCGCCTACGCCTGGGAATATGCCCTGGAACTGGAGTGCCCCTTCTCGGGCATCTTCGTGGGCGGCAGCGACGCCTTCAAGGACGAGATGACGCCCAGCCTGGTGCGCTTCGTGGCGCGCCGGGCCAACGACTACGAGCCCGATCCCTACTGCCACGTGGGTCGGGTCAGCCGTGTCGAGCGGATTGCCTGGGCCATACGCGTGGGCGCCACGAGCGTCGACAGCAGCGCCTTCGGCCGCGCCCACACCTACCAGCGGGCCCAAGAAGCACGCAACCTCGTCCGCGTCCAACGCCACCTGGCGGACCGCGTCACGTTCGAGGAGGATCTCCTCTCCCAGGAGCCCTCGCCCCGATTCGTGAGCCGCAAGCGGCGCAGGATTCAGCCGACACGGACCCGTGGAAGAAGCCTCCCAGGAACCCCCAGATGACAGAATGGATCAGCGACATCGTATTCTCCTTTGACCAAAACCGACGCATCACGAGCGTGCCCTGCCCAGATTGTCCCAGCCGGGAGGGAGAGGTGTGCGTCGGTGTCCCTCAGGGATCTCACCACTTCCGCCGCGTCCAGGCCGCCGGCGTCCCCACGCCCATCGACGTGGGCCTCTCGGCCTACCTCGACGAAGCCCAGGCCAAGGCGGCCGCCCTCCTGACGCACCCCCCAGCCGCGCTGGCCGCGGACCTGCGCGCAGGCTACCTCGACGTGCTCGCTCGGGCCTTGGCTCTCCTGGCCGTCTTGGAGCGGAGCGGGCGACGCGACATCCTCGACACAGAACCCATGGACATGCTCAGCGAGGCCTTGGAGGAAACGGCGTTCCTGATCCTCGTGGCCCACCACATGGCGGCACGCGACTCCCCCTCATAGACTGCGCACCCCGAGAGCACGTTGGAACCGCCAGTCTGAACCAAGTCCCGACAGAGAAAACCATGAGCCACCAGACCGAGACCATTCTGCACTCCCCCTACGAGACGCCCTATGAGGACGCCTGCTTCTACCCAGCCGGAATCCTGGCCACGATCCGAGGCCCCAAGGGCAGCTTTGACATCGAAGCCCAAGGAGAACTCCGCGTCCTCAACCACGAAACGGGCCAGGAGATCCGAGACTCGGACGAACTCCGCCGCGCGTTCCCCACGGGTCGTCTCCCGGACGAGACTGGCGAGGAGACGCCCTGGGAGGTCTCCTCCAACCGCTGGTGGGCCCTGATCCATCCCAACGACCCCTGTGGTGAACTCGACGACGTCTGCGACAGCTTCCACGGTGCCCTTGAGGCCGCCTTGGAGGCCGCGGGAGTGCCCTCCATGCCCTTTGACGAATTCGTCCAGCGCGATGGAGATGCCTGCCCGCACTGCTGGCTCAATCTCTCTGGCCGCGAATCCGCCAGCTTCGTCGAGGCCAGCCCCGGCAGCGTCCAGCGCGTCGGCACGTGCCCTGCCTGCAGAACGAGCTGGACCGAGCTGTGGAACCTCCGGGGCTACGCCATCCTGACGCCCCAGCCGGAACCCACGCCCACCTCAAACGCATAGGCCCGTCGGCACGACGCCTTCTTGGGGTCCCACCCCCTTGCAGAGGCCAGGCATGACGGCGCCGCCACCCTCCTCGAGGAACACCCCCTCCGCTGAGGGGAAGGCCCGGTGGCCCACGCCCCAAGCGCTGGGCCGGATCCGAGTCCCAGCAGACGTCCAGGAGGCTTGGCGCAGCATTCCTGAAGTGGCATGTAAGGGGCTCTGCCAGGCTTCCTGCCGGGCCTGGAGCGCGACCCAAGCCGAGGGCCGCATCTTGGAGAGCGCCGTAGGCCCGGTCCAAGTCGAGGGCCCAACATGCCCCTTCTTGACCACAAAGGGGCGCTGCGGAGTTTACCGCCTGCGCCCCCTCGTGTGCCGCGCCTTCGGCGCAGTCCCGAGCCTTCCTTGCCCACACGGATGCGAGCCAAAAGACGGCATGCTGCTCTCGGATTTTGCCTTCTACGAGATCCACGCGCGCCTTGCTGGGAAGGGACCCAAGTATTCTCCCTGGGCCAGCGACGCTTGCCTTGCCTGTGGAGGCGCTTTGGACGCCGAGGCGCGGCAACGGGGCGACCTGGAATGCGGGACGTGCCTCCTGAGGAACTTGGCCCAACGCGCGCCCGTCCTCTGGCAGCAACAAGAGGCCATGAACCTCGACTGAGCCAGCGGTCCCCGCCCTCAGGCTACGCGCTTGCCTCGCGGGCGCGCAGTCGGGCCGCGAAGGCGTCTAGGTCGTGCTCCCGGGCGAGCTTGACCCGGATCGTCTCGACGAGCGCCTCCACTTGCGGCCTGGTGAACACGAAGCTCACGCCCGTGTTCCCCGTCGTCGATTCGAGGAGCCAGTCCTCGCCATCCCGGCGCAGGACGATTCCTTCGGCGATCTCGACCTCCGCATTGACGAAGCGAATGTCGGCCATCATCCGCGCATCCTCTTCAGGCGTCAGGTCTCTTGCAGGTTCAACCATGCGCTCCTCGTGACCAGGAGGTATCTTGAGAGTGCCGGTGGCCCCTCCCTCGAACCGCCGGAGGGCTCAAGACCCCCACCACTGCAGCGCTGCGCCCGCGCTCGCCCACCATTCGCCGAGGCCGCGTCTAAGCCTTCGGCACTCGCCCCTTCCCGCCGCAACAGCGCTCCTGCGATGAGAGAGCTGGCGCTGCACGTGTCCGAAGACTCCTGTTGACAACCATGATCCCAACCGAATCCCCAGCCGTCTCCACCTCAAGTCCGCAAGACACGTCCCGTGTTCCGCCGACACCGAACCGGGCCCGCTCGGTTCTCCTCAGGAGGAAGGCCTGATGCGAATCCGCCTTTCCGTCGAGGGCCCCGAGGATGAGGCCGCCTTGGTCGAGAGAGTGCGTCTCCTGGAAAAGGCAGAGGGCCACCCCGCATGGTACGCCCTGGTCAAGCTGCGCGACGGCCGAACCCTCTTCGGCACCTACGGCGCCGACGCGGAGGGGTGCATTCTCCTCACGAACGACTGGAACCTCGACAACCTCCCTGATCTCGCGCACGTGGCCCGACGCCACGGCTGGCTCGCCAGCGAGACCCGTGTCGCACTCCACCCCAGCAAGATCCACTGGCTGGAGTTCGTCCCCGAAGGAAGCCCCTTCTTCTACTCGGGCGCGCGGCACGAGTAGCCTCTCGTCTCTCATCGCCTGAACCAAGCCCCTTGAGAACCATTCCATGTCTTCCGACCAAACGACAGGCCCGAACAACCCCACTGCCCCGAACCACGCTGGCGCTCTCCTCCTGCTCGGCTCCCTCTTGGACCAGGACCACGTCGCCGCGACGCGCGCGAAGCTGAAGGAGGCGATGGAGAATCCCTGGTGGCTTCCCTACCAAGTCCACCACCCAGAGGGGGTGAGCGGCAACGTTCGCCTCGCTCGGCGGCACGTGGCTGACGCGTGGACGTGGTCGCCCCCCAACGGGCATCATCTTCGACTGGGTCTGACACGACATCTGGCGCGACCTCGACCCCCGGAACCTCCTCGAATACGACCGGCTCACGCGCCGTTTCAAGAGCATCGCGAAGCGTCAGGAATGCTGGGCCGAGGCCTTCCTCGCTCGCCTCGCCAACATCTACGACGGGCTGGAGAGCGCGGTGGCCGAGGCCAACCGCGCCACGCGCGCCCTCAACGAGGAGCGCTACCACTCCCTCCTCAAGATCCTCGGGCTGGATGCCGCGCCCGCCACGCCCCCTTCCCGGGAGGGCACTTGATGGCCACGGAGCAGCGCCTCTGGCCTCCAGACCCTTGAAAGCGGCAGGCGCCGCATCGCTTCGCAAGAGCCCAGGTCGCATTCCACCGAGCGTTTGAAGCAGTCGGCCTGTATCACCCATCTACCCATCCCCCTGCCAAGGAGTCAAAATGCCGTCTGTGAAAACCCGAGAATTCCAAGTTGTGGCAGCCCGCGAGGCCGACGTCTACCGCGACTTCGCCAGAATCCACGAGTCGGCGCGCAAGGACGGACGAGGCAGGCCAATGCTGGAGGGAACCATTGCGCGGGTCAGAGTCCATGGAGGCAAGCGAGCGCTCGTGATTCTCCGCGGTGACGAAGAGGGAAAAGGCCTGGTGCCTCCCAGAATCCGAATCGATGACGCAACACGCCAGAAGCTCGGCCTGGCCAAAGGCATCACAGTCAGCCTGGAACTTTCCAAACCCCGCATTCTTGGGACCTGGCGTTGGGCATGGTCCGCGACCGATCCGGCGTACCGCGTTGCTGCCCGACTCGCCTTCATCTCCTTGGTCCTGGGATTGCTCGTGGGGATCCTGGGACTCGTCCTGGGCATCATCCCCTTCTTCATGCGCTGAGATGCACTTCCGAGGCTCTGAGGGCCGATGGACGAACACGAAGCCCGCGAACTCAACGAGGCCGTTCAGCAGGACGCAGCCGATTGTACGACCTTTCACCTCCTCGACATGCTGGTGAACGACGTCAGCGTCTACCGGATGATCCTGGGCTGGGACGATTCGCCGCTCCCCGCATGGTTCTGCACCCGCAAGGCACCGAGCTACGCCCTCAAGACGCGGCTCCTGAGCCGAGGCGAGGCTGAGGCAACCATCGATGCCTCGCGCTTCATCGAGGTGCGCAGGCACGAACCCGAGATCATCAGCTGGACGCCGGACATTCCCAGCATGGAGGATCATGGCATCCTTCTCCCAGGCGCTGTCTATGAGTTCTGGGCTCGTCCGGAAGAATTCGCCGCCAAACACGCCGCCTGGGTCCAAGCCGACGTCGCGTTTCCCACGGGCGGGTTCCGACCTCGACCCGGCTACGCAGGCTCCACCATTGTGGTCCTCCCTCGGAAGCGGCCCTTCCTGAGGGGAGTTCATGAATTGGTGGTGCCTGGCGGCCTGGCGCAGGCCCAGCCATTGGTCCTCAGTGAGACGCTCATGGACGGCCCCGTCCACCTCTCGACGAGCAGCACCCCCGTCCGCATCGCGCACGACGCCGACCACGAGGACCACAACCTACACCTTCAGCTCGCTGAGTGCGAGCAGACCTTCGCCGCGATTCACGCGGCCACGCCTACATGGGACGTCCACGTTCGCAGGCCAACACGCTTCCGCACACGATCCGCCCGCGACATGCGACTCGACCTCTCTCAAGGCGGGGACCATCTCTCCTCCGCGAGCGTAGGACTGATCGGCGAAATTCGCATGTCGTTCGCCGCCGGCGACGCAAACGCATTGATCAGCGAACTACGCTCCATCGCAACCGAACAGCCTTGGCGGACGCGCGTTCCGGAATTCGGCTTTTCGCCTGATGCCCAACTCCTCTACATCCCTGCAAGAAGCGACCCTCAAGCCCTTGCCATGGCACGTCTCTGGTTCCAGTCCGATGACGGCCCCATCGCCCTGTGCGATCCCTACGCATCGCCCGAAAGCATCACCGCCTACCTTGGCAAGACGCGCAAGCTTCGGGTTCTCATGGGCTCGCGGCAATGGCGAGAGTTGACAGCCATCCGGCAGCGTGACCTTCGCAAGCAGGCAACGGAGTTGCGCACGCTCCCCAAAGAGATCCACGACCGGTTCTTGATCACCGCCGAGTCTGCATACGTCCTGGGATGCTCGCTCAACGCAATCGGCAGCGCGCACTCCTTCATCGTCCGCGTCGACCACCGTCACCGCCTCGAACTCGAAGGCATCTTCAACACACTCTGGGAGAACGCCACGCCGCCCGCGTGAATTCCCGGAGCGGAGCACCCTTTCCTGACACGACCGCACAGCGCCCCCTCAGGCGCACCTGTGCCCCCTGAACCAAGCCCTTTTGGCATTCTCATGGTAGTCCAAGGACACGCCAGCAGCAAGCCTGATTCCCACTTTCCTCACCAGACTTTCCAGACGCATCTAGGCGCTCTGCCACCTGCCCAGAAGACTAGTCCCTCCATCGCCCTCTGGGAAGCCAATGTTCTCGCCGACCTCGCTACAATGTCCTATGAAGAGGTCTCCGCGAAGCATGGCATCAGCCGAGGCAAGATCTGGAAACTCGCCCTCCGCCACAACGCGAGAAAGAACGAAGCACGAATCCAAGAACGCGCAGCCGCACGCGCCCGGCGACGGAAAGAGTTCCTTCAGGAGCTCCTCAACGCGTCCACGACGAGCGACGTCCTGGATTTCCTGGATGGGCTGCCGGATGAGTCGGTGGCGCTTCACATCACGTCGCCTCCCTATAATGTGGGCAAGCCGTACGGCGACGCGCACCTGATCGACAAGCACCGCTTCCACTACTACATCGGCTGGCTTCTCCAAGTCGTCAGCGAGCTGGCCCGGACGACGGCGCAGGGCGGGGTGATCTGTCTCCAGGTGGGCAACACGCACACGGACCAAGGCGCGCGCTACCCCCTTGACTGCGTCCTCTTCGAGCACCTCTGCGCCATGGGCCTGACCTACCAGGACCGCGTCGTCTGGGAATTCCCCCACGGCCTCACGCCCAAGAACCGGCTCGCCGAGCGCTACGAAGTCATGCTCATTTTCAGCAAGGGCGCGCCCAAGACCTTCAACGCCACGCCCGCCCGCACGCCCCAGAAGGAACCCGACAAGCGCGCCTTCAAAGGACCCAACAAAGGCAAGTTGAGCGGCAACCCCTTCGGCGCCCACCCCACGAACGTGTGGCGCATCCGCCACCTGGGCCACAACCACAAGGAGCGAACCGGCCACCCCGCCCAGTTCCCCGAGGAGCTCGCCCGACGCGCCGTGCTTCTCTACACCATGCCCGGCGATCTCGTGGCCGATGTCTTTTCCGGAAGCGGGACAGCCCTGGCCGTCGCCAAGAAAACAGGTCGCGCCTTCGTCGGAGCCGACCTATACTACGAGGATCTCCGCGCGCAGCGGCTTGCCGCCATCGAGCCCGACCTCGCTAGCACCCTTCCCGGCGTGACGCCTGAGTCCATCGCCATCTGGGCGGCCGAAGCCCGAGCCGTCACGGCGAGCGCCACCCCATCCTGAGCGCGATCGCCGGGTGCCCCGGCTCATCGACACATCCGATCCAGCCCTGTTGCACGAAGACCTCCACTACCAGCGGAGACACGGCGCAAGCTGCGCGGGACTCCAGCGGGAGGCCGATCAACTCGAAACATCGTCGAGCTACGGGGCGCGGCCGGCTGCGGCCCAGGCCTCGCCCGCCGCAGACCCAAGGAGGAACGCATCGTACGTCGCCAAACCCGCCTCGACGTACCCCCAAGCTTCCTGAACTGACAGGGTCCGGCCGGCCAGTTTGAAGGGCTCCTGGAAGACCACGCCGGTGCCTTGGATCAGGGCGTATCCGTGGGACCACCCGTTCCGCATGTCGGTGAGCGACCACGCGCCCCCGTGGTACCACCCCAGGTCCCAAAAGTGGGCCCAGAGGCGCTCGGGCTCGCGCGCGGCCCGGACCTGCGCATCCTTGAGCGCTTCATCCCACGAGACCTTCACCATGTCGTTGAGCAGCTCGTTGAGCAACTCCAGACCGGTGAAGACCGCGAAGACGTTCTGGTGGTTCACGGGCTCGTCCACGATCAGGCGCAAATTCGTTTCGATGGCCCGCGTCCGTCCGGATGGGCGGTACGCGACGCCTCGCCAATGCCCCCTCGCGGAGGCGTTCGGCATCGCCCGGCGCACAGCCGCGCTGGCGGCCGCGTAGGCGTCCCAGGCATCGCCAACCAGGAGCTTGGCCCGCCGCGTCTCCGTCCATAGCACGTCAGCCAAGCGTGCATCGTCGATCGCGCGCCCCGGCCCGTGCGCCGCGCTCATGGTCCGGTGAATCTCGCCGAAGACGGGTCCGCCCTGGCGCCTCGCGAAGTCGAGGAAAATCTCGATCCGCTTCGCGCGACCCAATCCAGCCCCATCCTGGCCCATGCCGCCGCCAGGACGACGCACAGGCCATAATCCTTCCGGGGCGCCGCATCCTCGCCGCGCCGTGTTGAACAAACCGCCCTTGGACACCACCCATGGACTCCAACCTGAGTTTCCTCGCCACCTACTGTGAGCTTTGCACCTCCGGGCGTCGTGCGTTCACGTTCTCCTACGACTTGGGCGGCGGCCGTCGCGTCCGGGTCAAGGCGTGCACGCGATGCACGCGGCGTGAACAGCGGCGTCGCCCACGTCTGCGGCCCCGGCCGCTCAACCTGCCCACCACGACCCGACGCCAGCGCGAGCTGCGCTAGACGCTCCATCCCCTTGGACAAAGCCCCATGCAAACTTGTATGACACGACAATCACGAGCCAGTCCCGAACGTCACAAGAAGATCGAGCGCGACTCCGAGCGTGCCCTCGAGGTCATGCGCCTGATCGCCCAGATTGAGACGAACAACCACAACGTCCCGTACGCGGGCATCCACGGCGCAGCGGCCGTGCCCTGCAGCACGTGCTACGCCCTGCCCCCGCATCCGTGCCTTCGCCCCAGCGGGCACGTCACGCGAGCGGGCTTCGGCGCCTTCCACGCCGCCCGACGTGCGTTGGCCGAACGCGTCAGCCTCGTGGGCCTGATCTGCCAGGATTGCAGCACCCCCGACGGGCCAGCCCACGACGACGAGGACGTCGGGCACTACGTTGCCGCCGTGGCCGACAGCGAAGAGAACCACAAGGCCGACCTCCCCATCGGGCGCCTGCTGTGCGGCCCCTGTTTCGCCAAGCGCGTCGGCACGGACCCACTCCCCCTGAAGCCCAAGCGAACCACGAAGAAGCACCTGAAAGACCCGCAGCATCCCCCCAAGACAGACAAGCCGGCCGCCGAAGCGCCCTTCGAGACCGAGGGCTGGGTGCTCCTGGAGCACACCGTCACCATGGATGACGGACGCACCTCGACGACACGCTTCTTCGTCAAGAAGGACCGGCCCCCCAAGACCGGGAGACCCATCCCATTGCCCGCGGACAGCGCCGTCGTCTGGACTCCTGCGGGGCCCGAACTGCGCGCAGCTCTACGACGCGGGCCCAGAGGGCGCCAGGCGCTCGCCCCGCTCCCGCATGAGCAGGCGTTGCCGCGCCTAGGGGGTCCGCATGACGCCCTCCGCGATGTGGAACTGTTCGGCCTCGACTCCGGACGACCCGAGAATGACGAGGCCGAAGCAAGGGCGCGCCGCACCTTCCTCGCTGAGGCCCACGCGGAGCGTTCCGACGCAGAGGCAGAGTTCGCTCGGTTGGCCGCCCAAGCATCCCTCATCGGAAAGCCGCTAGCGCAACCGACGACGACATCGAAACACTCGGACGGAGAGGCCGAGGGTCAGGTTCTCGTCATGGTGCGCGAAGCAGCGGAGCGCCACTTCCTCGTCTTCCGCGCCATCTTCGGGGAGCGCCGCGTCCGGAAATCTGGTCCTCCCTTCGCGTGGGGCAATCGGAGCCTTCTCGAAACGATCCTTCCTGCCTGCCTCGCGTTCGCGCGGGTCCACGGCGCGGCGCGCTTCCGCGTCGTGACCCCCGACGGGATGGGTCGCGAGTACGCCATCAAGGGCACCGAGGAGGCCACGCGCCTGAAGCCGATCGCGACGGGCCGGCGGCTCATGTACACGCGGCCTCCAACCGAGGCCGAATGCCAAGAGGCCGTCGAACTCGCCTTGGAGGTCGCCTGCTGCGTCTGCGCGGCCCCGCCCCACGTGACTTGCAAGGGCGGCAAGCTACACGCGCCCCGCTTCGAGGCTGGCTGCCCGCCCTGTGTCGGATGGAATGGCCAACTCACACAGGCGCGAGGCACCCAGCCCGACAGCCCCACGGTCGCGAAGCCGGAGACCGCGACGTGCGCCACATGCGGACGCGACGACCTACGACAACGGACGAACGGCAACCTCGTCGCGCACGACACGCCGACAGGCGCACGTTGCGATGGCCAGCGGGCCCTGGGTGAGGATACCGCCCGCCGACACCTCTTGGCCCGCACCACGATGGAGGCCTACGCCGCCCGGCGCGATGCCCTCCTGAGCATCGCGCCGACTCCCGACCAGTGGGAGCCGCGCCAAGTCGAACTCCGGGAGGAGATCCAGCGCTGGATCAGCCTGGGCTTCCGCATCGGCACCGAGCCCTTCGAACGCTTCTGCCCGGACTGCCACGCTCCGCCATTCCTGTTGTGCATCGACAACGGCAAGCCGTGGGATGCCCCCGGCCTGAGCCCAACCCAGACCCACGCGGCCCGCCGTGCCGGTCCCACAGTCCAGGCCAGTGCCTCTACCCCACCGGCCCTGGCTAGTACCCCCAAGCCACAGATCCCGGCATCAACTCAGCCTGCGGAGCCTCGACCGGCCTCACTGGAAGGATGGAAGCCCACCATCCAGGCGCGCCTGACCCGGTGGGTCGCCGACAGCCCAGCGACCCCGTAGACGCTCTGCGCGTCTTGACGAAGCGCGCCAAGGAGAAGTCTCCTGGACGTGACGCCCATCGGCATGCGGTCCATGCGGTCGGGGACTACTTCGCCAGGAGCCTGATCGCGCGCTCCAAAGCCAGCATCGCGGCGCACGTGGCGGCCTCGGCGCGCTTCGTGGGCTCCGCGAGGTCCATACTCGCGCGCTCGGCGTCCTGGATGGCGAAGACGGCGTGCCTGACGGCCTCCGTGGCGGCCTCCAAGGCGTCAGAGCGGTTGGCGGCCAACGCCTCGCGGGAGAGGGCGCCGGCCTTCTCCACGATGGCCTCTGCCTCCGTCAAGCGCGTGCGCGCGAGGTCCCGCGGTGAGGCGGCCACGGGCGGGCCAGCCGGGACGCAAGGGATGAGGTTTGGCGGGCTGCACGCCCTCGGGTGCGGCCACCATCTTGCGGCAAGCAGGAGGTTCGCCCCTCCCGAGAAGAAGGCCGACGGGCTGGGGGCCGGGCTCGCCCTCGGATGTCTCGCCTCGTTGGCCCTGGTCATGCGCTCCCGCCGGGAGCCATAGCGGGCCATCAGGGGAGGCCCAAGGCCGGCGAGGCTGTTGGCACGCGGAGGCGATCCTCCAGCTCGCGCGGCGCCAAGCATCACCCGCCCATGTATTGCAGAAGCGCTTTCAACCCGGATAGTGTGCCCGCCCCCGTGGGCCCTGCTCGCTCCAAGCCGCTCCGGCAAGGAAGCGGCGTGGTGGCACTCGTGCGCCCGAGGATCAAGCGCATCGTCAGGGAAATCTACGAACTTCGAATCACCTTGGGGGGTATCGACCCGCCCGTGTGGCGGTTGGTTCACGTGCCGGCCGACGCCACGCTCCATCAACTCCACGATCTCATCCAAGCGATCATGCCCTGGAACGGCGCGCACCTCTACGAGTTCTGGGCCCGCGACCAACGCATTGGCCTGCCCGACGAGGAAGCCGAGGACAACGAGGACGTCTTGGACTCGCGAGAAGTCCGACTCCTCGACTTGGGCCTGCGCCGAAGATCTTGGTTCATCTACGTCTGGGACTTCGGGGATGATTGGCGTCACACGATCCAGCTCGTAAACCGATTCCCGGCCGAGTCGGACGCCACCTACCCGTATTGCGTGGACGGGGGACGAGCTGCTCCACCCGACGACTGCGGAGGCCCAAGCGGCTACTTGCACATGCTCTCGGCCCTTCGCGACCCCGCGCATGCGGAACACGAGAGTTGGAAAACGTGGGTCGGGGACTCGTTCGATCCCGAAGCCTTCGACGTGGACATCGCGAACCATGATCTTCGAGTCCTTTCTCGGTCCTGGCGAGGGCCACAGCGGAAAAGCCCTCGTTGAACCTTGATGCATCGAAGTCGCTCCATCAGGGGGCCGTTCCTACTATGCCGGCAGGGCGGTGTCCACCAAGGCCGTCGAGCCAAACTGAGTGTGGATGGTTCCACCAAAGGTCGATGCACGTGCTCTACGCTCCACGCCCGTGAGACTCCTCCTCCGCGCTCTGATCCTTCTCGCCCTGCTTTCTCCCCTCCTCATGCCCTCCTTGGGAGAGGCGCAAGGCGTCCCGTCCAATCTCGACCCCACGCAGGGGCCCCTCATGACCCGCGCGACAGGAGCCTACCCCGCCTTGGACCCCATCGTGATCCCACCCGCATCCCAAGGCGGCTTCACGGTGTTCATTCTCCTGGCCAGCAACAAGGGAACGGCGGACTTCTCGGGCGATCTTCATGCCCAAATCCCCGAGTTCGGCATCGACGTGCGCGTGCCCTTCCCCATCCCATTGGGCAGCGTTGAGTTCGAGGTCGTCCCGGTCGACGTGCCCATGGATGCGCCGGATCTTGTGCACGTGCGCCTCGCGTTCGACGAGAACGGCACCGAGGTCGGGCACGGCGAGGAGCGGACGTTCCAAGTCGTCCCCGCCAACACGGACCCCTGCCAAGGCGCCGTCGGCATCGTGAGAAGCTCGGGAGCCAAGGCGGCCCTCGTGGGCGACGCCGCGCGATACGCCTACGTCGCCTGTAACGGTTCAAACACCACGCAGACGTTCGACGTCTCCTTCCACGACGCAACCACCCAGCGACCCCTCTGGACTCACGAGGAGGCCATCGCCTTCTTCGCCAACGCCACGAACGGCGCCATCGTGACTGACACGGTCGATCCCTACCATTTCACGCTCCCGCCCCACGGGATTGAGTCATTCCTGTTCTCGATTGACGACGCGCCCCCGCCCAGCCAAATCAAGCCAATCGCAGAGCTTCGGATTAACAACGGGACGCCGAGTCAACAATCAGGACTTGACCCGGTCACATTCGCTCCTCCCGCGTTCGGTTGAATCGGGACGTGTCCGTCCCCGAGGCAAGCTCCCAATTGTTGACGCGACCCGCGACCCCAGCGGGTAGCTGGGCCCGTGGCTGTGTTTCGTCGGACCCGACCGCCTCTGCATGAAGGATTGGAGGGTTGCCGCGCGGCTTTGGGGAAGCTTCTCTCGCGGCAACCCGTAACGCCCGCGCTTTCGCGGCGCGGGCCATGGGGCAAAGAATGCAGCATGCTTAACCGCCCCATCACGAGCCGTGATGAATTGCAAACCAACCTCCAAAGAATGGGCCGCCGGCGGCCCATCCCACGATGCTCCTCAGGGGAGTTCGATTCTCATGATGTTTGACCCGCTCACGGGTTGGAAGCCGCACTTGGCGTAGAATGCTCGCTGGCGTTCAAGGTCAGCGGCATAGCCGCCCGGTTCCACGAGAACCACGGCAGGGCCTTGCCGCCGGATGGCTTCCAGGAGCCGCTTGACCATGCGCTCCCCAAGGCCTCGGCCTCGCTGGGCCGGATCGCGGACGACGACCCGAGTGACGTACCACTCCAAGCCCACGCGCGAGGCCTGAGCCGTCGCGATCGGAACGCCGGGACGACCGAGATGAACTGAGGATGCTCCATGACTGCCAACTCGGGGCTGGCTTCTCCCGCGGCCTCAGTCGGCGCGGATCCATCGATCACGACGCTTCACCCAAAACGAGAATCATAAACGTTCCCAGAAGAATCCCAAGAAGAGTGGGGTGCTCGACCCACGAACGCCCCTGCTTTCCCATGGCTCTGCGAAGGGACTACTTTCGTCCCGCCCACCAGAACCTTTGCTTCGTCTAAATGACTATTCCGGGGCAATTCGGATGTGGTGGCCGTGGACGCGCGGTCGAGTGTTGCCCAACTTCTCGCGCAAGGGGAGCAGTTGGAGCGGGACGTCGCCGGCTTGATGAAGCCGCGGGACCGGAAGGTGGTGGGGCAGTTCGGCCGTGCCGCGGCCCGTGAACTGAGCTTGCCACCCCTCGCGCAAACCGTTTCGGGACTCTTTTTTGACGGCAAGCTCAAGGAGCGACAGGCCGAACTCGAGGCTCGCTGCAACGCGCTCTACACCCAAGCTCGTTCCGTCTTGGGGCAGGTCTCGGTCTACAAGCCATCGATCAAGATCGGCGGCAACAGCGCTGAGCTCGTACGTCAACTCGCCAAGGCGAACGATGGCGTCAAGCTCCTAACTCGAATCCGGAACCTGAATCGCGTGCTGCGCCGCCTTTCTGAGGCGGATCTCGTCTACAACGCCCACATCCCGGCGCGGATCAAGGAGGAGCAAATCCGAACGTGGCACGAGGAACGCGAACGTCGGGCATTGCGCTACGTGGACCTCTCCGACTTGCCACCCGGCTTCGTCTCGATCAAGTTCCCCAACCGCGAAGCCCTCCTGAGCCGATTGGGCGGATACCCCGCCGTGCGGGAGATCATGGAGGGCGCCATCCACGCCGCCTCCGGGGATGCCCCTGATGGCCGCCAACAAGCGCTCGGCTCCTGCCGACGCGCTTTGGAAGCCCTGGGGCGCGAACTGACGGGAAAAGGCGACTGGCGCGAGATTGTCCTCCGCGTCGCCGACCCCGACGTTGGCGCCTTGCTACGCAAGCTCTACTCACTCCTTAGCGCAAAGGGCGCCCACGGAGGCAAACGCGCCTCCGAAGCGGATGTCGAACTAGGCATGCAACAGACCTTCGGAGCTCTCTTCTGGATGATCGAACACCGCACCAGCTTGGGGAGCAGAAGATAGGTTCCCAGCACGCGTCGCATGGGATGACCACCATCCAAGCCCCTCAAAATGAGTCAATGACCCGAGCCTGGAACGGCGGTTCCTTCATCAGGGTCTTGCGGGTTTCGGCGGGCATGTCATCCACAAGTCCTCGGTTGTGGGTCGTGACGATCCGTGCGACGTCCTCGATTCGGCTCAAGGACGATACCATCCTCTACGTGCAGGCGGGCCCCGATTCGTCGCTGCCCGTCCGCGGCGTACGCTTGCGGAACTGGCGTAGCGAGGGTCAGGATGGAGCGATGGGACTCTTGGCCCAGGCCGCGGGCGAGTATGCCAGTGCCGAGGCCGCCGTCGCCACGCTGGCCAATCTGGCCTCGCCCTACCTTCAATTGGCGGCCATCGCGGCCAACGCGACGATCAGCGAACCATTCGAGGTGATGGCCTCCGCCCCACCTCGAATGCCGACTGACACAGGCACCTTCGTCGTGGAGCGCCCCATCCAGCCCCAGTGGTCGCCGTGGGTAAGGCGGGAGCTTGACGCGAACGCCCTCAAGGAGTTCAGCCAAGCCGTCGAAGCCCACCCCCGCAAGGACCGGCTCCACCGAGCGATGGCCCACTACAGCCTCGCCCTGGACAAGCTCGATCCAGGGAACTGGATCATGGCCGCGGAGCACCTCTACATGGCCGTGGAAAACCTCGGCCGCGTCGTCCACCAACGCCTGCTCCAAGCCGGCGGGCTACCCGACACGGGCGAAAGCAAACACAAGCTCGCCATCGCCCACGGCTTCCAACCCGCGAACGAGAAGGACCGCTCCCACCTCAATCGGTATGACGCCTGGGTCCGTGAAACTCACGTCTTTGGTGGCGACCGCGACTGCTACAAGAAGCTCCTCGACGCCAGCGACAAGCTCGAACACGGCCTCTCCGGTTTCGATGAAATCCGCGGCCACGCCGACCAGGCCACCCTGAAAGCCTACGGCTACGTACGGCGCGCCATCCTCCGCGAGGCTGGCGTCCCCAAATCCTCGGAACTCTTCGCCAAGCGCCTGGACCTCCCCCTGGGACCGCTGCGGCCGATCATGGTTCTCGAAGGCACGTACACCGACACCTCGACGACGCCCGAGCCCAACCCAGACCCTATCCAGGAGCCTTGGCCCATCTTCGATGGGCTCCAGCTCGCCGTGGAGATCGACCAAGTGACAGACGGTAAGGAGGATGCGCGCCACGTCCAGCTCAAAGTGAACGGAGACGGCAGCCCCTTGAGCCCGGCGCAGACCGTCCACAGCCTCAAGCACACGCTCCTCTACCAGCATCCTGAAAAGGGAACGGTCACGATCCCAGTGTCGCCCACCGAAATCACCGTCCATGAACGTGCGCCGTGAAGCGTTCCAGCCGCGGGTTATCTCGGCTTGGGGCTTTCTGTGGGGTCGAGCTGCATTGTGGAGACGCTGAGGAAGCGGCCCTGGGGCGGCGTCCAGACGGCGCGGACCCACTCCGGAACATCCGCGTGGCGGCCCGCAAGGCTCGCGCGCGCTTGTCGGCCGGCAGCGTAGGCGACGAAGTCGGCCACTTCGACGCCAGGCTCGGCGAGCTTGCTGGGCGAGAAGAACTTCTCGGTCGGGATGGGGTGCAGCCCAGTATCGTTCTGGATGGCGAAGTGATAGGTTCCAAAGACGCGGCTGTATCTGGCGCGCAGCCGGTCGGTGGCCTCGAAGATCATGAACGCGCGGGCGTACGATGTCGTGGGAATCGCCTCGGCGATCTTTGGCATGAGCGCCAGCGCGAAGGAGGCCATGAGCTCGTCGTTCCCGCGCAAGTCGCTTGAGGCCTCGACAAGCTGCTGGCCTGGATGCGTTGTGGCGTGGGTGAAGCCGCGGCCAACGCGGTTGAAATCACTGTGCAGGAAGAAGTCACGGATCGGGTCGAGGAGATCGCGTGGGGCGCCGTTGAGGTCCTTGGCGTGCAGGTGCGTGTCAGCCCTGCCGAAGTGTTCCTCCTTCATGCGGCGCCACGGCCCACGGATGAGAGCGAGGTAGTTGGCCACGGTGGTGACGACCGCGCCCATGCAGAAAACGGGCGATCCATCGCCAGAGGCCGTGGGAACCTCGTGGCCGCTCTCGTCGAGGAAGACCACGACATCAGAAGGGTCTGGTTGGACGGATTCCTGCCCGATGTTCAGGGTCCAAGTCCAACCTCCCGAAGCAGGCACACGACGCGACAGAATCGCCGGGCTATATATGGCCTCGTTAGTGCGGGATCGTGGCGAGTCCTGAGGGGGCCTGAATCTGTGGCGGTCCACGTCCTCGACTACCTCAAAGAAGTCCTGCCCACAGGGCCCAAGGCCCCGTGGCCCACGGAAGGGGGACGCATTCTCCTCTTGGGGAACGGCTTCAGCATCGACCGCGACTCGGCGTTCCACTACGACTCACTCTGGAACGTTGCCAGCGCAGCCGGCGCCCTTTCTCCCCGCGCGAAGGACTTGGCGGCCAAGCTGGGCACGACGAACTTCGAGACGGTCCTCGCCGCGCTCGAAACCCAACGCGGCCGCGACAAAGACATCGACGAGGACATCCAAGGCGTCCGGCTGGCTCTCATCACCGCGCTCAAGAAAATCCACCTGGAACCCCATGTCGCTTTCAGTGAGCACGAGATCGCCTCGTGCGCCTTCTTCCTGGGCCAATTCAAGGAAGTCTTCACCACCAACTACGATCTCCTCCTCTACTGGATCTCCAACAAGAAGCACAAGCTCCTGGGCACCGGCGAGGAAGGCGCCTTGATCCAGTTGTTCAAGGACGGCTTCTGCCTCGAGGGGCAAGTCCCTGACGCTCTCGCCTTCGCACGCAGCGTCATGCTCCACCCCAAGGAGGGCACGCCCCAGCGCGGCTTCCACTTCCTGCATGGCGCCCTGCATCTGCTCCAGCAGGACGGTGTGGCGTGGAAGCGTCGCGTCCGCACCGCCGAATTGATGGGCCACAAGTTCAAGCTCGACTACCTGCGCCGCGACATCGTCGCGGCCATCGAGAGGGGTCACCTGCCCCTCTTCGTCTCGGAGGGCGACAGCCAACGCAAGCTGGGACGCATCCGCGCCAACAATTACCTCCGCTTCTGCTACGACCGGCTCCAAAAAGGCGTCACTGGTGATCTTGTGACGTTCGGCTTCTCCTTCTCCGCGCAGGACGATCACATCCTCGAAGCCATCGCCAGAAACGCAGCCATCCGGCGCATCTTCGTGGGCGCCCGTCTCTACGAAGCTCAACCCAAGGAGGACCTGGTCAAACGCGTCGAACACCTGCGCGCCCGGCGCGAGGCCATCGCGACCACGGCGCTGCTCCCGTACGAGCCGCTCGATGTCCTTTACTATGACGCGAGCACCGCATGCCCGTGGAACTCGCCTCTGGGGAAGGGCGATCACCCGCATTGGAAGAAGTAGTCGCTCGCGGGAATCATACGTTTCCTTCCGCAGGATGGGCCTCCGGTTGCACGGTGCCCATCAAGCCCTTCTCCGCGACGCATCGAAGGTGGGACCGACTGCGTTCACGGGCTCGCAAGTTCGTGCTTTGCCCGCCGGGGGTCATGGATGGCACGCACGACGTCCATCAGGCGCAGCCACTTGCCGCAAGAGGGGCAGGCCGTGCCGCCAGCGCGGGTCACGCTAATGAGGTGAACGCCGTGCGAGGCGGCGCAGATGGGGCAAACGAAAGGCACGAGCACGATGGCCTTGGACTCCGGAATACGACCCACCCCCGTGGGGGCCTAACAAGCAAGAACTTGGTCATAAACGCTCTTGCGCCCATGCCGCCCAGGGCAGGCCAGCCCGCCAGTCCCTCTCTCAGGATGGCTCGTAGAAACCGTACCTAATCCGGCTGGCCGAACGCCTGGCGCAACGCGACCCATATGAACCCGACGCGGGTTTCATGCGAACTTCTAAGGCCCGGCTCGCCCACGGTTGCTCCGAGGGCACCCCGCGCGCCCTCCAGTCCCTGAACAAAGCCATGCATCCAAGGGACTCCCATGCAAACCGACAACCACGCCAAGTCTGCCTCCAGCACGCTGGAGGCGATGATCTGAACTTCTGGCCCCTCGCGTGGGCCAGCCTCCTGCTGGCTCTCACCCTCAAGTTCCGGCTCGTGCAACGCCTCACCGCGTCGATCCGCCGAGCACCTGCCCAAAGCCCTGCACCCACGTCACCCATGGATCCTATTCCTGAGCCCCTGCCGCACGCCAATGACCTAATCATCGTCCCCCTCCGCACAGCTTCCCCCTCGCTCCTGGAGCGCATGGAAGCCGCCGGCGAAGTCGCCCTCGCCGATCACAAAGCCCGCATGGCCCGCCTTGACGCGCTCTGTCTCGCCGTCGCGGACGCCCACGAAGAACGCGACGCGATCCTCCGCCTCGTCCCCGAAACGCAAGAGTGCCCCGCGTGGCCGCCTGCAGAGGCCCTCGCCGATATGTTCCGCGAGACTCCCGCTGTGGAGCTCCTACGTCGCCTCCCCATGGACCTCGACCTCCGCCCCGACGACCATCGCCCCCTGAGCGCGTGGCAGGAGAGAGCCACATGGAACTAGCCAACCCACCCCCGCGCGAGGTCCCATGACGAGCCCCGCCGCCCCACGGGACATCGGGCCCGTCCAATACCTCTCCCCAAGCGTCCTCTTCGTCAGCCCCTTCAACGTGCGCTACGGCTTCCCCGTCGAACTCACTGACGAGGACGTCGCCGAGGTTCGCGCCCACGGCATCCGAACACCCCTGACCACGCGACCCTCCAAGAAAAAGCCTGGACACTACGAAGTCGTCTGCGGGGCCCGCCGCCTCGCTGCGGCGCAGGCCGCGGGGCTTGAGCGCGTGCCTTGCTCCATCAACGCGACGATGACCGACGAGGAGGCCCTTATCGAGTCGCACAACGAGAACGACAAACGCAAGGACCCGGACGCCATCCAAACCGCCCTCATCTACAAGAAAATGCTCGCCCAAACCAACGAGCGCGGGGAACGCATCTTCCCCACAAGCGCCGCCCTGGCCGCACGCCTCCACAAGGCCGAACCCACCATCGCCGACTACATGACAATCCTGACCCTGGCCCCCGAAACCCAGAAGCTCGTCAGCTCGCGCACCATCGGGTTCAAGGCCGCAGTCCGCCTCGCCTACGGCTTCAAGGAGCGCCCCGAGGACCAAGCGAAGCTCGCCGGCCTCGTCCAGGGCCTGCCCATCGAGGAGCAGATCCGGATCGTGGACGCCGTGCGATCTGAACCCTCCCTTCTCAACCTCTCCTCCCACGAGTTCCGAACCTACATCGAAGGAATCCTCAGCGAGTTCACGCCCGAGGAGCGACGCCTCCTCGCCGTGCTCTACAAGAAGTGCGGCCTCGACTCGTCCGGCATCAAGTGGAGCAAGATGACACGCAAGCAGTACGAGCTTGAAGTCGTCAGCAAGCAACGCTTCCTGGAGGGCCGTCGAGGCGGCGCCCTTCTCGATCCCCACGTCGCCAGGAACTCAAGGAAGCTTGAGAGGGTCGAGGTCAAGCTCGCGGATCTTCCGCCAGCGAAACAACTCGACGAACTCGACGCCCAACTCGCCCAACTACTTGAAGAGATGTACGACATCACGCTGACCGTCGTCATACAGAATCGGACGATCAGCGTTCCCCTGGCCATGCTCCGCCTCCAGGAAAGCCATTACGAGATGCTCAAGGCCCTCTTGGCAAGCCACATCCTCACTGAGACCGACGCTACGAGCACATAGCGGGACTCGCGCTTCTCCCCGAGATGCACCCGTGACCCTTCACCGCGGGACCGAGGTGGCTGGCGAGACGGAGGCAAGGTAGGGACTCGCACGTTCCAGAAGGACTTCCTTAGTCAAGGGGACCACGATCTCGCGGTGCTTCTTGCCCTCCTTGGCGATCCCCTCGCGGACGCGGTGGATGACGTCGGACGCGACGAGGGCATTGCCAGCCACCCACGCGAGGCGGAGGCCGACAGGGCGCGCGCCCTTGCGCTCCTCCAGGATGAAAACCGGCTCCCCGTGGAGGACGCAATCCGCCAGCGCGACAGCGGCGGCGAAGTCGTCCGCCGCGTCGTAGGCATCCATCACCATGGACAACGGCCCCGCAACCGTCTCGTTGACCACGACCTCGCGGCCTGCGTACCGGACCCTCGTACGGAGGTTCACGATGCCGGGGGCGTCCTCGGTCGCGCGCCCCTCTCGCAGGAGGAACTTGCCCAAGGTCTCCAAGGCGAGGGAGGCTGCCGGATCATCCAGGATGAAGGGCCGCTGGCCGAAGCTGTTCACGAAGGCGCGACGGGGCAATCGGGGATAAAGGTCTGTCTCCACCAAGCTTGAGCCCCATGTGGGCAGGTCTGGCCGCGTTCCGCTTCAGGGAAGCCATCATCGAGGCGACGGCAACCCGGGGTCGTGGCTTCCGACGCCTCGCGCCTTTTTGGTTGCCCGTCACGGCCCTTGCCGGCTGCAGGTCGCGCGCCGCCCCGCCCAGCCGGGCGTCCCGGCGTCCCGCGGGGACGCGCGTCGGGATTGCGGAGTTCGGAATCGGCTGAGTCGGGTGGTAGTGACGGCCTGGTGAGCGTCCGGTTCACCGGGCTATGCAGGGCTACCCAAGCCGTGGATTTCCACAGAAAAAAGGAGTCGTGAACCGACCCGCAAGGGTTTTCTACGGGTCGGGCAATTCGCTCTTAAGCGCGGGATGGGCTAGCTACTTCGCTTCACTTCTTCCCCAGCACGAACATGCCAGTCTCGGTCTGCATGAGCTGGCGGTCCTTGGGGATCTCGGTGAGCTTCTTCCAGCCCTTCTTGGTGTCGTTGCGGGAGCCGACGTACATCATGTAGGGGCGCTCCTCGTTCTGGAAGATGGCCTTGTCGGCGGGGAGGCTGGTGAACACCTTGTTGTTCTTGGCGCTGGTCTTGGCCATGGGACGGTCACTCTCTCCCCCGAGGGGGAACGGAGGCGTAAGCCGGCGCTCCAGGCTTAAGCCCAGCCGGTCCAACCCGGCGGGCCTTCCCTTGTTTCGGGTGGAAGGCCCCTTCCTGGCCGCGGCGTTTCGGGGGGTTTTTCCCTGGCTGGCGGCGTTGGGGGCGGGCAGGTCGTCCCGATGACTCGACGCCGGAGCCTCTTCACCCTCGTCCTTCTTGCGGTCCTCGTCCTGGCGGGCTGCGCGACGAACAACACGGGCGGGACGCCCTCCACGTCCACCCCGTCCGGCTCGACGCCGGCCGCCAGCACGCCCGCGGGCACGACGCCCACCTCGCCGACGCTCACCATCAGGAGCATCAAGGTGGGCACCGAGGCGGACTACCCGCCCTTCGAGGACACGACGCCGGATGGCAAGATCGTGGGCTTCGACATCGACCTCATGACGGAGATCGGAAACCGGACGGGCATCAACGTGAGCTATCAGAACGCGCAGTTCACGGCCATCATCCCCTCCATCCAGAGCGGGCAGTTCGACGCGGGCATCAGCGCGTTCACCATCACCGACGAGCGCAAGCAGCAGGTGGACTTCTCGGTGTCGTACTACGACAACTCGCTCATGGTGGGCGTGCGCTCCGGCAGCGCGGACATCAACAAGCCCGAGGACCTCCAGGCGCACAAGGTCTGCACGCAGACCGGCACGACGTCCTACGACTACCTGGTGGCGCACGGGCAGAAGAACGAGTCGATGCTGCTGGAGGACCACTTCCCCGACTGCGTGCCGGCGCTGGAGCGCGGCGACGTGGACGCGATGATGATCGACCGCGCCGTTGTGCGCACGCTCATCACGAGCTCCAACGGGCAGCTCAAGAAGGCCTTCGAGGTCCCCACGGAGGAGCAGTTCGGCATCGCCATCGCGAAGGGCAAGCCCGAGCTGCTGACCGCCATCAACGGCGCGCTGGTGTCCATGAAGCAGGACGGGACGCTCCAGACCCTCGCCGACAAGTGGCAGGTGTAGGCGCCCATGCGCCGCGGCCGCGCGAGCCTCGTCCTCCTCGCGGCGCTCCTCGCGGCGCCGCCGCTGGCGGGCGCGCAGCGCGACGCGCCGCTGGCCTACTTCACCCTGGACCAGGCGAAGGTCGGCACGGGGGAGAAGGTCCTCGCGGACGCCTCCGAGTCCATCGCGTCCTCCGGCGCCCGCATCGCGGAGTACGCGTGGCGCTGGGACGAGGGCGCGGCCTACGTCGCGGGCAACCTCACCGAGCCGCACGCGTACTCCCAGGGCGGGCTGCACGTCGTGGGCCTGCGCGTGACGGACAGCGCCGGGCGCGTCGCGTTCGTGAACCAGACGCTCCTCGTCATCGGCGCGCGCCCCGAGGCCAACTTCATCATCGCGCGGCAGGAGCCGCAGAACGGCGGGCTCCTCATCGTCGTGAACGCGACGTTCAGCCAGCCCAGCCGCGGCGCCACGCGCATCGTCTCCTACGAGTGGGACTGGGGCGAGCCCGGAGGACCCGGCTTCGTCCCGGGCAACGTGACCGAGACGCACGTCTTCGCCGTCGCCTCCGCCTACGACGTGCGGCTGCGCGTGACCGACGACCAGGGGCGCAACGACACGTTCCTGGAGCCCGTCGTCGTGAAGTCGACGTTCCTCACGCGCCTCCTGGAGGTGTGGGGCATCCGCGACGCGTTCCTGCGCGGCGCAACCTTCACGGTGGAATTGGCCGTCGTGACGACGATCCTGGGCTTCGTGCTCGCCGTCGTGCTCGCCCTCATGCGCGTGAGCCGATGGCGCATCCTGCGCTGGCCTGCCGCCGCGTACATCGAGGTCATCCGCGGCACGCCGCTGCTCGTCCAGATCCTCATCGCGTGGCTCGTGCTCCCCTTCGTGGGCCTGAAGCTCCCCATCCTCATCGCCGGCGGGCTCGCGCTCACGGTGAACACCAGCGCGTACCAGGCGGAGGCGATGCGCGCCGGCATCCAGGCCATCCCCACGGGGCAGATGGAGGCCAGCATCAGCCTGGGCATGACGTACCTCCAGGCGATGCGCCACATCATCGTGCCCCAGGCGTTCCGCCTCGCCATCCCGCCCCTGGGCAACGAGTTCGTGACGCTCCTCAAGGACACCTCCCTCGTCTCGGTCATCGGCGTCGTGGAGCTGACGCAGGTCGCGCGCATCTTCTCCGCGCAGACGTTCATCGTGCTGGAGGCGTTCCTGGGCGTCGCGCTGATCTACTTCGTCATGACGTACTCCATCACCACCGCGCTTCGCTATCTTGAGCGCCGCCTCGCGATCCCGGGGCTCGGGCTGGGGGCCGCGCCGTGACGGCGCTCATCGAGGCGCGCGGCGTGCGCAAGAGCTTCGGCAAGGTGGACGTGCTGCGCGGCGTCGACCTCGTGGTGGAGCCGGGCCAGGTGGTCTGCGTCATCGGGCCCTCGGGGTGCGGCAAGAGCACGCTCCTGCGCTGCCTCACGCGCCTCGTCGCCGCCGACGCGGGCACCATCGTGCTGGGCGGCGAGGACGTGATGGCGCCCGGCGCGGACATCCGCAAGGTGCGCGAGCAGTTCGTCATGGTCTTCCAGCAGTTCAACCTCTTCCCGCACCTGCGCGTGCGCGAGAACGTGACGCTGCCGCTGCGCGAGGTGCTCGGGCTGCCGCGCGAGGAGGCGGACGCGCGCGCGAAGGACGTGCTCGCCCGCGTGGGGCTCGCCGACAAGGCCGACGAGCACCCGGGGCGCCTGAGCGGAGGCCAGCAGCAGCGCGTCGCCATCGCGCGCGCCATCGCGATGCGGCCGCGGGCGATCCTCTTCGACGAGCCCACGAGCGCGCTGGACCCCGAGCTGACCGGCGAGGTGCTGCGCGTCATGCGCAAGCTCGCGGAGGAGGGGCTCACCATGGTGGTCGTGACGCACGAGATGGGCTTCGCGCGCGAGGTCGCGGACCGCGTCGTCTTCATGGAGGCGGGCCAGGTCGTCGAGGAGGGCCCGCCCGAGCAGGTGCTCGCGAGCCCGCGCCACGCCCGCACGCGCGAGTTCCTCGCCCGCTACCTCCGGTGAGGATGACGCGGGAAGGTTCATGGGAAGGAGGGGTCTCGCACCCCTGATGAGCCGCCCCTTGCGCGTCGGCGAGGAAGCGCCCCCGTTCCGCGCGCCCGACGCCACGGGCCGCACGTGGACGCTGGACGACCTGCGGGGCCGCGCGTTCGTCCTCTACTTCTACCCCAAGGACGAGACGCCGGGCTGCATCGTGGAGGCGTGCGCGTACCGCGACGCGTGGGAGGATTTCCAGGACGCGCGCGTGCTCGTCATCGGCGTCTCGCGCGACGACCTGGAGAGCCACCGCCGCTTCGTGGAGCACCGCAAGCTCCCCTTTGCGCTCCTCTCCGACGGCAGCGGCCGCATGCACGACGACTACGGCGCCACCATGCTCGGCGGCCTCCCCCGCCGCGTGAGCTACCTCGTGGGCCCCGACGGGCGCGTGGCGGCCGCGTTCGACTCGCACCTGAGGCCCGAGGCGCACGCCATGAAGATGCTGGCCGCGGCGCGCGAGCTTGGGTACGCGCGGGCGTGACGGCTCCCACCGCCTCCGGCGGGGAAACCCGCGAATCTCCGAATCTCAGAATCACCGTCGGAGATTCGGCGATTCGGAGATTCGTGGATCCCCCCGCCGGAGGCGGCTCAAGAGAAGTCGAACAGCTTGACCTGCTTGGTCGGGCGCCAATCGATGTCAAGGCGATCGAGCACCGTCTCGATGAGCCCCTTGTAGTATTCCTTGTCGAGGCGCTTGAAGGCCTCCTCGGTGGGGGGCTCGTAGCCCTGGCTCGTCTTGACGTACTCCAATTGCTCGCCCTTCTTGATCTCGCGGCCGTACTTCTCCTGGTACTTGCGCGCGACCTGGGCGCCCACGGCGTTCTCGGCCGCATAGTCCGAGAGCGACTTCCCCAGGCGCACGCGCATGACGAAGTCCTCGTTGGGATACTGCGCGAGGTCGAACGCGGCGCGGCCCACGGTCTTGGGGTCGGCGCGGCGCGTGAGGAGCGCGTCGGAGACGGCGGCCAGCGTCTTGTCGAACACGCCGCACTGCGAGGAGGCCTTGAACGCGACGCCGTGCTTCTCGATGCGGCCGTCGTGGTGGAGAAGAAGGTACGACTTCCGCTCGTGGAAGTAGCCCGCCTTGTACGCGTCCATCTCCAGGCGCATGAAGTTCTCGCCGCCCAGCTCGTGGGAGACGAACCCTTCGACGACGCGGTTGATGCCCTCGACGTCGATGGGCTTCGCGGTGTAGATGCCGTCGGTGTCCGTCTCGACCTTGCCGTCCCCGATGAACTCCTCGCACACGCGGATGAGCCGGCGCGCGACGCCCACGATGGCGACGGCCACTGGGAGCGAGCCGTAGCGGGAGAAGCCGCTGGCCATGTTGCCGTAGATGGAGTTGAGGACGACCTTGATGACGTTCTGCTGGGCGACGAGGCGGTCGCGCTCGTCGGGGTCCGTCGTCTCCTTGGCCTTCTTCTTCAGCTCCAGGCGCAGCTTCAGGAGGCGCCGCATCTCCAGCGCCATGGGGCTGACGCCATCGACCTCCACGAGGAGGTTCACGCCGCGGCTCTCGTCGGGGATGCTGTAGATGCGCTTCGCGCCGTCGCGCCGGCTGCTGAGCGACTTGGTCAACTCCTCGGTGCCGATGAAGCGCGTGTTGTCCGCGCCGCAGCCCAGGGAGACCATGATGCTGGGGTACATCGACGAGAAGTCGACCTTCCAGAGCGGCTCGAAGAGGCCGCGCTGGTAGATCTCCACGATGCCACCCACGAAGGCGACGCCGCCGGTCTGGCCGAAGAGGTCCTTGTAGCGCTCCTCGTTGGTGCCGTCGCTCACGATGCGCGGGCTCGCGTTCTTGAAGACGCGCCCCTGGAGGATGTTGGTGTGGAAGATGCTCGTGCTGCGGAGGACCACGTTGAGGGGCGCGCCGTAGAACTCCGCCAGCGCGATGAAGTTCCTCCAGTAGATGCGCGCCAGGTTGCGCGTGAGCCGCACGTCGTTCTTGTTGTAGTCCGCGAGGCGCTGCGTGCCCACGAGGCTGCGCGTGTCCGTCATGTCCTCCTTGACGACGGGGAACTTCATCCAGGCCGCGACGGTCTTCAGCTTGAGGTCCTTGATGCCGTGGAGCGTCTGGTCCAGCTTGACGCTGGTGAAGACGTCGTACACCAGGCGGCCGTCGAGGACGATCTCGTCCTCCTCCTCGTCGGGCGTGCGGTTGCCGCGCCCCAGGCGGCTCGCCTGCATGCCGTTCTGCTTGAGGCGCTTGATGATCATGGGCAGGTCGTAGCCCGTGACGTTGTAGCCCACCAGCACGTCGGGGTCGTGCTTCTTGATGGCCGCGAGGAACGCCTCCAGGATGGGGACGTCCGACTTGCCGTCGCCCAGCGCGACCTCCGGCTCCAGGTCGTCCACGGTCCAGCCGATGGCGATGAGCGGGTCCTTCTCCGTGGGGAAGCCGCTCCCGGAGGTCAATTGCTCGATGTCGATGAACATGAGGCGCGGCTCGCGGCCCAGGGGGAAGCGGCGGAAGAAGTCGGGCTCGTCCATGAGGACGCGCTCGACGTAGGGGTTGTGGTTGTCCGCCATCTCCAGCGGCTTCTCCTCGCGGTTCATGTCGGCGACGCCGCGCACCGTGGGGAAGTCGTACTGGTACCACGTCTCGGGCTTCAGCGACGAGACGGGCTTGAGCGTCACCTCGCGGACGTTCGCGGCATTGGGCACGTCGCGGCGGCGCTTCGAGAAGCAGTAGGGAAGGAAGGGCGCAGGCACGCGCTCCAGCCCGTTGGCCGCCCAGACGTCGACCTGCTGGCGGTCGTTGACGATGCTGCGGTAGGCCGCGAGCGGGACTTGCACGGATCGCCCAGCGTGGGCTTCGCCCTAAAGCGTTCCGTCAGATGGTGTTGCCGCGGATGGTGGCCGTCAGCCGGCTCACGCCGCAGATGGGGCAGGAGACGCGGGCGCCACCGGACACGCGGTCCCAGGTCACGGGAAGCTCGCGGGGGCCGCCCTGGCGGCAGGCGTGGTGGTAGTGGACCGCGTGGGTCATGCAACCTGGCCTCGGCGCGTCGGCGGATATGAAGCTTCGGAAAGCGGCGTTGGGGACCCCCGCAATCCCCAAGGGGGCATGCGCGGGTGAAACCCTCATGCCCGCGAAGACGCCCGCCCCGCCCACGCCCCCCGACCTCGCCGCGGCGCTGGCGGAGCGCCCCGAGGCCCGGGAGCGCTGGGAGCGCCTGCCCCCGTCGCACCGGCGCGAGCACCTGCGCTACGTGGACGAGGCGAAGCGGCCCGAGACGCGGGCGCGCCGCATCGCGAAGACCGTCGAGGACCTCGCGGCCAAAGCTTGAAGAACGGAACCCCCGCTTGCCCGCCGGGACACCCCCATGGCCGGCGCGACGAAGATCCCCGACAACCTCCGCTACACCGAGGACCACGAGTGGGTCGAGGTCCACGGGAGCCGCGTCAAGGTGGGCATCACGGACTACGCGCAGGAGGCGCTCACGGACGTCGTGTACGTGGAGCTTCCCGACGTGGGCGAGGAGTTCGGCCACCACGACTCCATGGGCGTCGTCGAGTCGGTGAAGTCGGTGAACGACATCTTCGCGCCCCTGGCCGGCAAGGTCGTCGAGGTCAACGGCGCGCTGGACGACGAGCCCGAGCTCATGAACCAGGACCCCTACGGCAAGGGCTGGTTCTGCGTCATCGAGGTGGCGGACAAAGCGGGCCTCGCGAGCCTCATGGACGCGGCGGCGTACCGCAAGTTCCTGGAGACCGCGCACTAGGGCCTCAGGTCCTCGCGCCGGAAGAGGCGCCGCGGGGCTTCGCTCTTCGGCCGCTCGGCCACCTTGTCCTGGCCGTGCTTGCGGCCGTATGCCGTCGCGAAGGCGACGGAGACCGCGCCCACGAGCCCACCCGCGGCGTCCATGAGGAGGTCGAGCATCGTGTCGGTGTTGCCGTTCTGCTCCTGCGTGTGGAAGAACGTGTCCATGCCGAACTCCAGGATCTCCCAGAGGGCGCCCAGGGCGAGCACCATGGAGAAGCAGTAGATGGCGACCTCCACGGGCGTCACGCGGCGCCACTGCCAGATCCAGTCCACGGACTGCGAGAGCGCGAAGAGCACGAACGCGAGGGCGAGGGGCTCCGCGAAGTGCAGCGCCTTGTCGTACCACGCGAACTGCGCGTAGAAGCCCAGCGCGTGCCCCATGACGTGGAGCAGGAAGAGCGCCAGCACGGTCGCCTCGGCGGCCTTCAGCGTGCGGGGGCGCCGCGTCGGGACGAAGGCGAAGCCCAGGCTGCACGCGAGGCCCAGGAGCGCGGAGACGACCAGCAGCGGGCGCGTCGTGTAGCGCGGCGTCACCACGAGGCTGTAGGCGGCGAGGCAGGCGAGGAGCCCCCTCAGGAGCCACACGACGATGGCCTCGGGGAAGCCCGCCTCGGGCGTCAGCGCCGCGCGCCAAGGGCTTGGTCGCCAATCCATAGGCCCAGGCTG
The DNA here is from genome assembly GCA_021325135.1 of Pseudomonadota bacterium. GTDB lineage: Archaea > Thermoplasmatota > SW-10-69-26 > JACQPN01 > JAJPHT01 > JAJPHT01. Next base: position 34,028 of record JAJPHT010000051.1, read on the forward strand.
GCTGCGCACGGCTTTGGCCTTCCCGCGGGCTCGTCGATCCTTCCAGCCCTGATCCACGAGCCTCAAGGCGCCTCCGCCCCTCGGTTCGAGCCATGTCCGCCAGCCTGGAAGCGATGCGCGCCGAGCTGCGTCGCGCCTGGCCCTATGCCCTCGTCCTCGCCCTCGGGCTGGGGACGGTCGTCGTGGTCGGCGCCAACCTCAGCAACGCGTTCCCCTCCCAGTCGCGCCCCTTCGGGTGGCCCGGCCCCGCGAGCCTGGAGAACGGCGTCGCCATGGTGCGGACCGAGATCGTCCTGGCCTGCACGCTGCCGGCGCTCCTCCTGGGCGCCACCGCGCTGCGCGGCCGCGACCCGCGGGAGGACCCGGCGCGGACGCTGCTGCCCGCCCTCGCGACGGACGCGGCGCTCCTCGTCGTCGCGGCCTTCCTGGCGGCCCTCATCGCCTTCGTGGGCGCGGCGCGCAGCCCGCCGGCCGCCCTCCTGGCCTTCGGGAGCGCGGAGTCGCTGCTGGCCCTCGCGTTCTTCTCCATGGGCTACCTCGCGGCCGCGGTCGCGTCGCGCCACGCCGTCGCCGCCGCGTTCGGCGTCTGGGCGTTCTTCACGCTGGTCTACGAGAACTGGACCCGCGTGATCCTCTTCCGCCAGGTGGGCTACGACCCGCTGGCGTCGGGGGATTTCCCTACGTGGTTCTGGGTGTCGCAGGGGCTCTCGCCGCTCACGGCGTACCGCGGCGTGCTGATCCTCTGGCGGCCGGGCTTCATGGACTACCTGGAGAAGGCTGCGCTCTCCGGCGCCGCGCTCCCCGCATGGATGACGCCCGCCACGTTCGCGGGCATCCTCCTGGTCATGTGGGTGCTGGCGCCCGTCGCGCTCGCGCTGGGCGCGTGGTGGGTCCGCGGCCGCATCGCCCGCGCCGGGTCGCCATCAGGCTTATGGCAGAAGGCCGGGATCGCCCGTTGATCCCCATGCTCAACGTCGGCGACACGGTGCCTGACTTCGAACTCCCCCTGGCCTTCGCGGACGGCAAGAAGGAGAAGGTCCAGTTCAAGACCCTCCTGGGAAAGGGCCCCGTCGTCATCGCGTTCTACCCCCTGGCGTTCACCGGCGTCTGCACGACGGAGAACTGCCAGCTTCGCGACGCGCAGGCGCACCTCGACCACCTCCAGGCGACCGTCGTCGGCTTCAGCGCGGACACGCCCCACTCCAACGCGGCCTTCGCCCACGCGAACCGCATGTGGCACGGCCTCTACAGCGACGCGAACCACGAGGTCCTCGACAAGATCTGGCAGACCATGACCGTGGGCGGCGTCGCGCGCCGCGCCAAGCGCGGCTGGATGGTCGTCGACCCCCACGGCAAGGTCGCCGCCAAGTGGGTCAGCGAAGACCCCGCCGTCTGGTCGGGCCTGGAGCCCATCCAGAAGGCGCTGGAGCCCTTCCACACCCACAAGCACTGATCCTTGGTCAAGGGTCCAAAGAACGCGACGAGCGCAAAGAGCGCAAAGGACGCGACGAAAGAAAACTTGGCGACCTTGGCGCTCTTTGCGCTCGTCGCGTTCTTTGGACCCGAACACCGAAAGAGGAAAATCCCTCTGCGTGGCTTGTTGAAGAGATGATCCACGTCGGCCAGAAGGTCCAGGACTTCGAGCTCCCCGTCGGCCGCGCCGACCTGCACCGCGAGAAGGTCCGCCTCTCCTCGCTCCTCGCCAAGGGCCCCGTCGTCATCAGCTTCTTCCCGCTGGCGTTCACGCGCGTCTGCACGACGCAGATGTGCGACGCCCGCGACCACCTGGGCGCCATCGCGGGCCTGGGCGCGCAAGTCGTGGGCTTCTCCTGCGACTCGGCCTACGCCAACGCGGCCTTCGCCAAGGAGCAGGGGCTCCCCTTCCCCATCCTCAGCGACGCGAACCGCGAGGTCGTGGACGCCCTCTGGGAGACGCAGGACGTGGCCGGCGTCGCGCGCGTGCCCAAGCGCGGCTGGATGCTCGTCGCGCCCGACGGCACCGTCGCCGAGCGCTGGGTCGCCGAGGTCCCCGGCGCCGCGTGGCCCGGGAACGGGCCCATCGAGGCGGCGCTCTCGAAGCTCGCCAGCGGGTGAGCCGAGTGGTGGACTTCGCCCTCCCCGACGAGGTCCGCATGATCCGCGAGGGCGTCGCGGCCTTCGTGGAGAAGGAGGTCGTCCCCGAGGAGCGGCGCCTCGCGCGCTTCCTGGACGACGAGCGGCACGCCCTCGCGGAGGACGGCCGGCTGCGCCCCGAGGTCGTGGAGGCCGTGAAGCGCATCCGCCGCAGGAGCGCGCAGGCCGGCTGGTACGCCATGCACATGCCGGAGAGCGTGGGTGGCGCGGGCGTGAGCAAGGTCGCGACGTACCTCGCGTGGCGCGAGGTGATGAAGCGCGGCCCGGGCCTCAACATGGCGACGCTCTCCTTCGTCGAGGGCCCGACCCCGCTCTTCCTGAGGATGACGCCGCAGCAGCAGGAGACGTGGCTTGCGCCCCTCGTGCGCGGCGAGCGGAGCAGCGCGTTCTGCCTCACCGAGCCTGGCGCGGGCAGCGACGTCGCGGCGCTGGAGACGACCGCGCGGCGCGAGGGGGACGAGTACGTGATCGACGGGACGAAGACGTTCGTCACCAACGGCCCCTACGCGGACTTCCTCCAGGTGTTCGCCAAGACCGACCCCGCGGCCGGGCTCGCGGGCCTCTCGTGCTTCATCGTCCCGGCCGACGCGCCCGGCGCGCGCAGGGGGCGCGTCCAGCAGAGCATCATGGACGACGGCGGCCAGTGCGAGTGGGTCTTCGAGGGGTGCCGCGTGCCGGCGGAGAACCGCGTGGGCGAGGAGGGGGACGGCTTCGCGCTGGCCATCGGCAACATCGGCGACACGCGCGTGACCATCGGCGGCCAGTGCGTGGGCCTCGCCGAGACGTGCCTCGCGCGCATGGTGGAGTACGCCAGCCAGCGCAAGGCGTTCGGCCGCGCGATCGGCAAGCAGGGCCAGCTCCAGGCCATGGTCGCGGACACGGCGATCGACCTGTACGCCGCGGACAACATGGTGCTCAACACCTGCTGGCGCATCGACCAGGGCATGGACGTGGTGATGGAGAGCAGCGCCGTCAAGGTGTTCTGCACCGAGATGCTCTTCCGCGCCGCGGACCGCGCGATCCAGGTCCACGGCGGGACGGGCCTCATGAAGGAGGTTGGGCTGGAGCGCATCTTCCGGTTCGCGCGCCTCCTGCGCATTCCGGAAGGCACGAGCGAGATCCAGCGCTGGACGATCGCGAAGGCGCTGGGGCTCTAGGGACGGGAGAGGGTCACTCGTCGCGCCCGTCGAGGGTCGCGTCCACGCCCGCGTGCTTCAGCCTCTTGCGCTCCTTCGTCGTGAGCCGCGCGGCGAGGGGCAGGTCCTCCGGAGGCGGGGGCGGCGGCGCGGTGGGCTCGGCCACGTCGATGGGCGGGTAGGGCGTCTTGTAGCCCAGCGCGTCCTGCCGCGCGACGTAGGCCTGCTCCTTGAGCGTCTTGTGACGGCGGCCGTGCTTCATGCGACCTTCACCGCCGCGCGCTTCGCCGCCTGCTTGACGAGCCTCGCGAGCTTCGCCTTGGAGACCGCGCCCACGGCGGCGACCTTGACGTGGCGCAGCCCCTTGCCCGTGCCCTCCAGGAGGCCGTCGGGGTCGCTCATCTGCGCGCCCTCCACGAAGCCGAGGTTGACGTGGCGGCTGTGCGCGGCGACGTAGCAGAAGACGACGCCCTCGCCGACGCAGAACTTGGGGCTGCCGTGGTGGATCGCCTCGGTGGATGCGGGGACGGCGCCGCGCACGAGGTCCACGAGCCAGCGCGTGGTCTCGCCCAGGGCGCCCGGCTGCTCCTGGACGTAGGCCTCCACCTCGGGGTCGCGGGGCCGCGCGCGCTGGATCCTCACGCCGTTGGATCGGCCCCGGCCTATGAAAGCTTCATGCTCCCCGCCCGGACTCGCGCCCCCATGCCCCTGCCCATGCACGCGGACGCGCACAAGTGGAACGAGCTGCCGGCCAAGTTCACGCTCCACGACGCGCCCGCCGAGCTGCGCCTCCAGTGCTTCCTCCTCATCCGCGACGAGCACGACCGCGTCGCGCTGGCGAAGCTCCAGGACACCGAGGGGTGGGCGTTCCCCGCCGAGACGATGCGCTTCAACGAGTCGCCCGACGAGGCGGTGGCGCGCGTCGCCCGCTCGTGGTTCGAGGTCCCGCCCTCCGAAGTGTGGCTGGAGCGCGTGCTCTCCTTCCCCGCCACCGGGCCCGAGGACAGCCGGTGGTACGTCCTGTTCGTCTACGGCGCGAAGGCGCCCGGCGACCTGAAGCCCACGCCCGACACGGAGAAGCTCTCCTTCTTCGCCATGGACAAGCCGCCCGAGCGCCTCGCGTTCTCGCACGTCGACGTCTGGCGCGCGTTGCAGGAGTAGACATCGTCGTCTCCGCCGCGCCGCAGCGCGGCCAAAATGGGGGGTTTCAGGGGGGCTCGCCCCCCTGACGTTTTCGTCGTCTGCCGGAACGGGACTTCACGTCAGGGGGCTGCGCCCCCCGAACCCCCCTCACTCGTGGGCGACGTCGCCAGTCTCCGCCACGGTGGGGCGCGCGCCCGCGTCGGTGAGGAAGCGCTGCAGGTGCGCGAAGTACGCCCGCGCCCGCAGGCCCGACCAGGAATCGAGGAGAAGCAGCACGGCGCCTTCGGCCGCGAGCGCGAGCCCCACCGAGAGCCACGGCGTGGACGCGCGCAGGGCGATGGCCAGCGCGGCGCCCACGGACAGGAGGAGCGCCTCGAACCCCAGCGTGAAGCGCAGCGCGGAGAGCGCGTGGCCGACGCGCGCCGCCTCCTGGTGCTGGAAGCGGCCCGGGTCCTGCGCGAGGAGGACGGCGAGGCGCTCGCGGCGCCGCCCCGCGGCGGCGAAGTGCGCGGCGGCGCCCATCACCTGCGCCGCGCCGACCAGCGCCAGCGGGATGCCCGCCGCCGCGTAGGGCGTGCCCAGCAGGCGCAGCGCGAGGGCCAGGGCGGCGAGGCCCGCGAGCGTCGCCACGACGGCCTCGCGCCGCTCGCCCGCCGCGTCCGCGCGCATCTCCTCACGCATGCCCGCGCATCGCGCCGCCGCCGCAAGGAGCTATCCGTGCGCCCGGCGATGGCCGCCGCATGGATGCGGTCGTGGCGGGCGGGACCGGGCTCGTGGGGCGCGCCCTCCTGGCGGAGCTTGCCGCCGACGCGTCGTTCGGCCGCGTGGCCGCCCTCTCGCGCCGCCCCTTCGACGCGCCCGCCCGCGTGGAGGCGCGCGTGCTGGACCTCGCGACGCTGGAGCCCGAGGAGATGCCGCCCGCCGACGCGGGCTTCTGCTGCCTGGGGACCACCATCAAGGCCGCGGGCTCGCAGGAGGCGTTCCGCGCGGTGGACCACGGCCTCGTGCTGCGCTTCGCCCGCGCGTGCCGCGACTCGGGCGTCTCCTCCTTCCACGTCGTGAGCGCGCTGGGCGCCAACGCGGAGTCGCGCGTCTTCTACAACCGCGTGAAGGGCGAGATGGAGCGCGACGTCGCGGCCTTGGGCTTCGAGACGCTGCGCGTCTACCGCCCCTCGCTCCTCCTGGGCGAGCGCCAGGAGCCGCGCCGCGGCGAGCGCGCGGGCATCGCCGTGGCGAAGGCGCTGCGGCCGCTCATTCCCAGGCGATATCGCGGCGTGCCGGCCGAGGTCGTGGCGCGGGCCATGGCGCGCGGCGCCAAGGAGGGCGGCCCCGGGCTCCGCGTCGTGGAGTCGGACGATATCGCGCGCCTTGGCGCGTGATCGCCGCCCTCCAGGAAGCGCCTACCCCCCGAGGGTCCGCTCGTAGATGCGCCGGTGGAGCCAGTGGGGCCCCTCCTCCTCGCGCGGCGCGAAACGGCCCCGCGGCGCGAAGCCGGAGGCCACGCCGCGGCCCACCTGCGTCATGGCGTCCACGTCCTCCAGGTCGACGTCGGTGTTCATCCAGACGCTCTCGCGCTGCGCGTACTTCTCCCGGTCCCAGGCGTGGTGGTACCACAGGAAGAGCGTGCGGCGCGGCTTGCCGGGGACGGGCATGTAGACGTTGACCGAGAGGCCCCACGGGTAGAAGTTGAGCGCCAGGTTGGGGAAGACGAGCCACCACAGGGCGAAGACGCGGCGGCCGCGCGCGTCGCGGAAGCGGTCCGGCAGCAGCGCGGGGTCGAAGCCGTGGGCGGGGTCCTTGGCGTAGGCCCACTGGAGCGCGGCCTCGCCGTGGATCTCGGTTTGATAGCTTGATAGCTCCAGCGCGTCGGCGAGGCCTCCGGGCTTGCGGTGGATGAAGGGGATGTGGAACTTGTCCATGTAGTTCCACGCGTGCTGCTTCCAGTTGCCGTCCAGCTCGCGCACCTCGCCCGCGAGGGGCTGGCGCTGGAGCGCGTCCAGGGGGAGGCGGCCCAGCGAGGCGCGCACGGGGCCCAGCGCGTCGTCGAAGGAGACGGCGGGCTTGCCGAGGCACGCGAAGAGGAGCTTCGACCACTCGGCGACCTCGAAGGGCTGGAGGTGGTCGCGCTCGCCGGGGAACCCGGGACAATCCTCGAAGCCGGGCTGCGTCACGAAGCGGCCGTGCGCATCGAACTGGCGCCCGTGCTGCGGGCAGGTGATGGTGCGCGCGCGGTCGGGCCCCTGGACGAGGGTGTGCCACGCGTGCGTGCAGACGTTGGGGAACGCGCGCAGGCCGCCCTCCCAGTCGCGCTGGAGGAAGAGGGGCGCGTCGAGGAGCGAGACGGGCGCCCGCGCGCCGCGCCGCGAGACGAGGTCGGCCAGCGAGCGCGGGTCGTCGCGCATCTCGGCCGCCGTGCGGTCGGGGACCAGCAGCCACGAGGAGCGGAAGATCGTCCGCAGCTCCAGGTCCAGGAACGCGGGGTCGACGAACGCCGCGGGTGGCAGCGTGAGGGCGCGCGCGATGCTCGCGTCGACGTGGTACTCCTCCCGGTCGAAGGCCGCGGCCATCGAGGCGCGCATGGCGGCGTTGGCTCTTTAGCCCTCCCGGCGGATGGCGCGGCGTGGCGGGCTGGCGCGAGCGGTGGTTCCGTCGGCCCCGCGTCGCGGACCTCCGTGCCGCCGCGGAGGCCTCTCCCCTGCGGCGCTCGCTGGGCGCGGGGCGCCTCTTCGCGCTGGGCCTGGGCGCCGTGGTGGGCGCCGGCGCCTTCTCGGTCCTGGGCCTCGCGGCGCAGGCGGCGGGCCCCCTGGTCGCGCTCTCCGTCGCGCTTGTCGCCGCGGCGTGCGCGCTGGTGGCGCTCTGCTACGCGGAGCTTGCGACGCTCCTGCCCGTGAGCGGAAGCACCTACTCCTACGCGCTGGCCTCCATGGGGCCCCTCGCGGCGTGGCTCGTGGCATGGTCCGTCGCGCTCTCCTACGTCATCGGCAACGGCGCGGTGGCCGCGAGCTTCAGCGCCAACGCCTAGGGCGCGCTGGCCTCGGCGGGGCTGCGGCTCCCTCCGTGGCTCTCCGCCCCGCCCGCGGGGGGCGGCGTGGTGGACGCGCCCGCCCTCCTCGCCGTGCTGGGCCTCACGGTCCTCCTGCTGCGCCCCGTCAAGGAGAGCGCGACGCAGAACGCCATCCTCGTGGCGGCGCGAGGCGCGATCCTGGCAGTCTTCGTCGGGATCGCGCTGCTCGCCGGCCGCCCCGCCGCGCTCCAGCCCGTGGCTCCCCACGGCGCGGGCGGCGCGCTCGCGGCGGCGGGGCTCGTCTTCTTCGCGTTCCTGGGCTTCGAGACGGTGAGCGCCGCGGCGCAGGAGGCGAAGGACCCCGCCCGCGACGTGCCGCGCGCGATGCTCTGGACCGTGGGCGCTGCGGCGGCGGTCTATGCGGCGCTGGCGCTCCTCCTCCTGGCCCTCGCGCCGCCGTGGCTGGCCCAGGTCCACGCGCGCCACGGCACGCCCAACCGCATGACGCTCCTCGTGGGCGGCGCCACGGCCCTCAGCGCCGCGCTCCTTCCGCTGGGCTTCCTCGTCTCGCTCACCAACGAGGCGAACCTCCTCTTCTTCGCCGCCATCGCGCTGGCGGTCCCGCTGCTGCGCCGCGCGGCCCCCGACGCGCCCCGCCCCTTCCGCTGCCCCGGCTCGCCGTGGGTCCCCCTCCTCGCGGCCGGCGCGTGCGTGGCGCTCGTGGCGACCTTCCCGCTGGCGATCCACCTGGGCTTCCTCGCGTGGCTCGGCCTGGGCACCATGGTCTTCGCCCGCCCACGTAACATCCAACGTGGAGCCTTGTCGCCTCCGCCATAACAAATTAACCTCGGGCGCGGGCTAGCAGCGCCCCCGCGATCGCGGGAGGTTGAACTCCGCCATGACCCCCACTCCCACCACCACCCACCAGCGCGCCGGCACGTCCCTCTTCCCCGGAAGCCCCTGGGGCTACGACGAGAACGGCCGCCTCGTCTATCTCCCCCTCTGGGACCCCGTGCCCGAGAACGTCCGCCCGGAGACGCGCGACATCCTCATCGGCCTCGCCATCCAGGACCTCGCCTCGAAGCTGAGCCGCGCGGAGGTCCGCGAGGGCATCCAGAAGTACGCCCACGAGGCGATCCAGGGCGCCGCCCTTCAGCAGTCCGGCAAGATGCGCTGAGGGCCCTCATCGCCGGCGGGCCGCGCGGGGAGCCTCCGGGTCCGCCGCGAGGGCCCGGCCTCTCCCCGCAAGATCCGGCTCGTTCACTCGGCGAACTTCGCCAGGATGACGTCGTACACCTTCTTCTCGGCGCCGGAGGCCTTGCTCTGGAGACGCCTCAGGATGAACTCCGGCGTGCTCCGCGCGCGGTAGTTCATGCGCGGGCTCCGGTCCACGACGAGGTTGAAGTGCTCGTCGAGCCCGCGCGCCTCGATGCCGTCGATGCGCACCGAGGTGTATTGCGACACCTGCTCGGCCATGTGGGTGACGCAGACGCCGAAGCTGCCGGTGTCCTTGAGCATCTCGATGAAGGTGCCCACGATCTTGCTGGCGGCCTCCAGCTCGGTCATGGCCTCCAGCTCGTCGGCCAGCACGAGCTTGGCGCCCTTGCTGGTGACGATGGGGAGGAAGCCGCGCAGGAAGCTCTCGAAGGCGCCCGCGTCCAGGCTGCGCTTCTGCGTGAAGAAGTAGACGCCCTCGACCGCGGGGACGGTCGCGCTCCTGGCGTTCACGGGGAGGCCCAGGTGCGCGAGGATGGCCACCTGCGCGAGCGTCTCCAGGAGCGTCGTCTTGCCGCCGGAGTTGGCGCCGGTGAGGAGCGCCACCTGGCTCTCCTTGTCCAGCAGGTAGTCGATGGGCACGCCGCCCACGCGGGCGAGGTTGAGGTGCACGGCGCCCTCGACGCGAAGCTCCTTGCCAAAGGCCGCGGGCTCCAGGCCGTACTCCAGGGCAAAGCTGCCCAGGGCGAAGGCGTAGTCGAACTCCAGGAGGGAGAGCACCTCGGCCTCGGCCTTCTCGCGCAGGCCGCCCAGCTTGCGGGCGGCGTCGACCTTGCCGCGGAACGCGACGCGCTTCTTGCGGGCCTCAAGCTCCTGGCGCTTGCGCTCCATGGCCTCGTCGTCGACCTTCACCGGGAAGCCGTCGGTGAAGACGCTGGTGAAGTCCTCGCCGGTCTCCTTGAGGATGCGCTCGCGCCCCTCGCGGAGCACCGCCGCGTGGAGGTCGCGCACCTTGCGCGGCGTCTTGCCGGCCATCATCTCCAGCACCTCGTCGCCGCTCATGGAGAGCGACTTGGTGCGCGCGGCGATCTCGGCGTTGATCCACGCCACCGCGTCGTTCACGCCCTTCTCCACGGCCTCGAAGCTGAACTCCTTCTGCTGGAGCCCGTCCAGGGTGTCCAGGATGCTCCGCATGACGCTGGGCTTGCCCAGGATGCCTTGCAGCTCCAGCGCGGCCTCCCAGATGGCGCGGTTCTCGCGGTAGTACGCCAGCGCGGCGTCGGGGACGAGGTCCGCGACGTGGCGGCTGAAGGGGACCTGGATGACGTTCTCGGCGCCCGTCAAGTCCAGAAGGCCCTGCGAGTAGGCGTAGATAAGGACCTCGTTGCCCGGGGTGCCGTCCTCGGCGGTGCTGACCTGGCAGACGCGGTCGACGCCGGCCTTCACCAGGGCGTCGTAGTCGGCCTGCGTGTCCACGACGACGCACACGCTGCTGTCGAACTTGGGGCGCGGGTGGCGGGGGCGCGCGACGCGGCCCAGGAGCTTCGCCACGGCGGCGCGGTCCAGGGAGGCCACGCGCTTGCGGGCGTCCAGGACGAAGGCGAGGCGCTCCTTGGCCTCCTTCTGCGGGAGGGGGACGAGAAGGCTGACCTTGTTGCGGGCGTGGGAGGTGTTGGCGAAGCTGGAGATGCGCGCGAGGACGTCCTCGTAGAGCGTCTCCGCGCGGGGCGTGCGGAGGAAGTCCGAGGGGGCGCGACCTTGGATGGAGAGAACAAGCTCCACGGCCTTGCGCTCGGAGATGCCCTCCACCGCCGCGATGCGGTCGACCTGCGACTCGCGGGCGGCCTGGTAGAAGGCCTCGGCGCTGCCGAACTCCTTCACCAGGCGCTCGGCCAGGGCGTCGCCGACGCCGTGCAGCTCGGTGAGCGCGGGCTTCTCAGGCTCTTTGGGTGGCGCCAGGACGGCCAGGGTGCATCCCCGCTCCCGGCCGAGGGCGCCGGGAGGGATTGCCTTTCAGGGGGGCGCGCCGAAAGTTAAGCCGGGGCGCGTTCGGGCCTCGCGCTCGCCCTACATGACGAAGCGTTCCAGCAGGTCGACCTCGACCTGGACCGCCTGGCCCTGGCCCCCCACGGTGATCGTCCAGGCGCCGCTCTCGGGCATCTCAAGGGCGGCCGTGTACTTCTTCGCCAGCGGCGCCGCGGGATCGACGCCGACGCTGCTGCCGCTGCCGGCGAGGGTGAAGGTCTTGGTCGTGTTGGCGCCCTTCATCTGGAGCGTGACGTCGCCCTGCCCGCCGGGGCCCAGCGCCAGGTAGGGGCCCTGGCCGGTGTCGTTGACGTACACCGTGGCGAAGAGCGTCATCGTGCCCTCGTCCAGGGCGACGGTGGCCTTCTGGTCGGTCCCCTGGAGGTTGAGCGCGATCTTGACCGGCGTCAGGGCCTGGTCCGGGCGGGGTCCCGCGTTGGCCTCCTGGGCCTTGGCGTAGGCCTCGGCCTGCGCCGCGGTGCAGCCGGGCATGTCCATGCCGCGCATGCATGAGCTCGGGTCGTCGGGCATGCTGGGGTCCTTGGCCGGGGCGGTCTGGTTCGCCGTGGCGTTCGTCCCGGCGGTGGCGTTCACGGGGGCGCTCGCGGACTCGTTCGTGGCCGCCGTCGTCTCCGGCCCGTTCTCCGGGGCGGGCTCCCCCTTGCTGGCGCACCCGGCCAGGAGGAGGACGGCCCCAAGGGAGAGAGCGAGGAGGGTGGGACGACGCATGCCTCCGGACCTGGAGAAGGGGGTCTTGGGTCTTGTGGCATGAGGCTCCTCAGGCCCCAGGGGGGAGCCCTAGTCCTGCGTCGCCATGAGCACGACGCTGTTGCGATAGCGGACGTGCTCCCCCAGCCGCGCCGCGAGGACGGGCTCCCCAGCGAGGAAGCGCGCGAGGCCGGGCCCGGTGATGGTGGCCACGTCGGCGAGGCGCCCCGCCTTCTGGAGCTCGCGGGCGATCAGGGCCTTGTCGAAGACGCACGAGGGCTGGAGGCGCGCGATCACGCTGGCGTCGCCCGCGCGGAAGCGGCCGCGGGGCGCCTCGCGGGTGAGGGCCGCGCTGGCGGTCAGCTCCAGCTCGGCGCGGAGGTACGCAAGCTGGTCCTCGATCTCCCGGCGCTTGCGCGTCAGCTCCACGTAGCGGCGCACCAGGTCCTCGGGCGCGGCGAGGAGGGCGGGCTCGGCGCGCTCGTCCGCGAAGGTCAGCGCCCTGGGCAGCGAGGGGGAGGATGTCATCGCCCCCCGGAGGCGTTGCGTCGACATCCCTTTTGTCCCGGGATCACTGGAAGTTTCATGGCGGGAGGGCCGTCTCCCTGCCCGTGGCCCGCCTCGTCCGCATCCCTCTGGCGCGGGAGTTCCCCGTCCCCGTCGACGCCGCGTGGGCGTGGCTCACCGACTACAGCGAGCAGGACGGCGACCTGGCGGGCGACGTCGTCCACGCCCGCAATGTGCTGGAGCGCTCCGAGGGGCGCGCGCTCCTCCAGACCTTCGTCACGACGCCCACGGGGAAGGTGCAGGAGCGCATCCAGGAGGTCCTCCTCGACGCGGCGACGCGCACCTGGCATTCGCGCATCGTGGAGGGCGCCGGCAAGGGGAGCCGCAACGACTACCGCCTCGTGCCGACGCCCCAGGGCGGCTCGCGGCTGGAGATCGACTACCACCTCACCTTCGGCACCGCGCTGGAGCGCCTCCTCCTCTCGGCGGGCAAGCCCCTCGCGCGCCGCCGCCTGCACCGCATGTGGGACGGCTACGAGGAGGCCATGCTCCGCGACCTCGGGGTGGCGAAGCGAAGGAGACGTTCGTCGACGTCGCGTACCGGCGCACGTTCCCCCACGACGTCGCGCGCGTCTACGCCTGGCTCACGGACTACCGGGACGACGACCACGAGCGGGCGGGCGCCATCGTGCAGCGCCGCACCGTGCTGCGCCGCGAGGGCGACGTCGTCTTGCTGGAGGGGCACAACGTCACGCTGGGACGCCACGCCCGAGGACAGGCCGAGGTGCGCCTCTTCCCCGAGGAGCGCCGCTGGGAAGCGCGCATCCTGTCGGGCAACGGCCGCGGCAGCGTCTACACGTACCGCCTGACGCCCACGCCCTCGGGGCACGCGCGCCTGGAGGTGCACTACAAGACGTGCGTGCGGCGCCTCAAGGGGCTCCTCCTCCTGAACCTCGCGAGGCCCGCCATCAAGCGCGAGGTCGCGCGCATGTGGGACGGGTTCGCGGAGGCGATGGAGAAGGACCTGGCCGCTCAGAGGTCCTGACGGGAGCCGTCGTCGATCTCCGCTTGGCGAAGGATCGCCGCGACCGTGCCGGTCCTGAGGCGCGCATGCCGGGGGACGCTGACCTGCGTCCCGTCCTTGCCGACGACGGTGTGCCTGGCGCCCTCGCGCACGACGCTCCATCCGTGATGACGCAGGAATCGGAGGAGCCTGTCGTGGGAGACGCCGCGGGGCAGCTTAGGCATCGACTTCGACCGACTCGAAGCTCGCCTGGAGGCGTCGGGCCTCCTCGCGGCGGACCTCGAGGACGAGGGCGATGGCCTCCTGGACGTTGGCCAAGGCCTCCTCGCGCGTGTCCCCTTCGGAGATGGCGCCGGGGACCTCGATGCACTGGGCGGTGAATCCGCCATCGGGGTCGGCCACCAGGGAGACGGTGAATCGCATCATCGCCCCATGGGATGGGCGAGGTCGAAATAGTTTTTCTCCGGGAATCACCCATCGCGCATCCCGATGCCCCGCCGCACGGGCGCGTTCCTCAAGGAGTTCGTCGTCCTCTTCGGGTTCCTCAACGGCGTGTGGATCGCCGTGGGCGTGAACCCGGGCCAGGAGTTCCTCTCCATCCTCCGCGGCGTGGTGGAGAGCCTCGCGGGCGCCAACGGCGCGGTGGAGTTCCTCTTCACCGCGATCCCGCTGGCGCTCCTGGTCGCGGCGCTGGCGGCGATCTGGCGCCGCGGGGGGTGGCTGGGGCTCGTCGCCGTGGCGCTGGGCTTCGTCTCGGGGCTCTACGTGGTCGCCGAGCCGCGCTTCTCCTTCGGCGCGCTCCTCGTCGCGCTGGCGCTGGGCTGGTTCGCGACGCGGTGACCTCAGCGGCGGCGGCGCGCGCCCAGGACGACCAGCGCGACGCCGGCCGCGCCCAGGAGCATGATGGCGTCGGGGCCGGGCGACTTCTTGGCGTCGTTCTTGGCGGCCAGGAAGACCTTGGTCTCGTCGCTGGAGGCGTTGCCGGTGGTGGCGACGGTGGTCTTCGTGCGCGCGAGGGCCATCTTGGAGGGGTCGCTCTTGGCGTGGGCGAAGACGAGGACCTCGAGGCTCTGGCCGTCCTTGAAGTCGGGCGGGATGGAGACGCCCAGCGTGACCTGCTTGGTCTCCTTGGCGGCCAGGGTGACCTCGCCGTTGGGCACGAGGTTGCCGCGCTTGGCGTCGGTGCCCGCCGTCTCCAGGACGAACGTGTCGTCGGTGAAGCCGGTGTTCTGGAGGTCGAAGGTGTAGGTGAGCAGCGTGCCGGGGCGGCCCGCCTTCTCCACGGGGCCGTCGGCCTTGAGGTCCACCGCGCTGGCGGCCTCGCTGATGCCGGTGAGGCGGTCCGCGTACTCGTTGAGCGGCAGGACCATCTTGAAGCCGTCCACCTGGAGCGTGGGCTCCTCGTTGCTGCTGATGCAGCAGAAGTAGGGCGTCGCGCCCGACTGGCTCAGGTCGATGATGAGGCCCAGGTTCTGGTGCGAGTCGAAGGGGATGTAGTCCGACTCGGGCGTCGGCGTCATCTGGAGCTTGAAGGGCGACGCCGTGTTGAGGGAGAGCGAGACGTCCTGGCTGTTGGACTTCGCCAGCACGAGGGGCTTGGAGCCGCCGTTGTCGGTGCGCACGAGGACGAGCTTCGCGCTGACGGTGGCCGAGCCCACCGTGTGGCCCACGATGTTGCCCGCGATGGAGCCCGTGCGGGCGAGGTCCATGTCGATGCCGATCTGGAGCTGCGGGTTGAGGGGGATGTACCAGCCGTTGGCGTTGTCGGGGGTGTAGCCCATGGAGAGCTGCTGGGACGCCTCCTCCGGCTTGGGGGCCTCGGTGTTCATGACGCCCGTCGTGTAGGGGAACACCGTGCCGCTCACGCCCGAGTTGGAGAAGTCGGGGTGGATGTAGATCTCGCTGTGGTGGCCGGCGGGCTGCGGGATGGGCGTGTGGAGGATGCCCATGCGCAGCACGGCGTTGGAGTTGGGGTCGGTCTGGCTCTGCGCCGAGAGGTTGAACGCGCTGAAGCCGCCGTGGACGTGCGCGAAGGGCACGGAGGCGAGCACGCTGAACGTCTTGAGGCCGTGGCCGGGGACCTTGATGGGGGTCTCCACGGTGCCGTTCCAGCCCGCGGGCATGTCGCGCAGCGCGAGGTCCACGGTGTCCGTGGAGTCCGCGTTGTTGGAGAGCGTGACGGTGTAGACGAAGGTGGCCGCGCCTCCGTTGGAGACGCGGATGCGGTCGGGGCTGGAGAGGGAGAGGTGGCCGTGGCTCTCGTCGCCGATCTGCACGGTGTAGCGCACGGCGTCCGCGTCGGGCATGCGGTCCTCGACGCTGCCGCAGCCGGTGCAGAAGAGGCTGTCCTGCGACTCGACGTAGATGTTGGTGAAGTTGTCCCCGCGGCTGGGCAGGCGCTTGAGGCCGTCGAGGACGTAGGCCTTCTGGATCTCGAAGGAGAGCTTGGCGTTCGCCGCGTCCTCCTTCACCACGAGGCTCGCGACGTAGGAGCCGTAGCTGGAGTAGTAGTTGCCCTTGTCGTCGCTGGAGACGGCGGTGAGGTCGCCGGCCACGTAGTGGTCGCCCGTGGGCAGGATCTGGCGCGTCACGAACGCGGTGTAGCTCATGTTGCGGAAGTCGAAGTGGACCTGGTACTGGCTGAAGTCCACGCTGCTGGAGAAGCCCGCGACCTGGAGCGTCATGTCGTAGGCCATGTCGGTCTCCTGGAGGTCCAGCGAGAGGAGGTCCGCGCTGGCCACGGCCTGGTTGCCGACGGGGACGCCCGTGGGCGCGCCCGCGACGTTGAACGTGGTGTCGCCCGTCCCGTCCTGGAGGAAAGGCTTGGACGCGCCCGCCGCGCTGGCGGCGGGGGCCGCGAAGCTCGCGGCGAGGAGGGCCATCGTGAGGAGCCAGGCGGAGCGCATGGAACCAGCTTCCGTTCTCTGGCCGCGACTCGGGACCCGGTATAAAATGCATTATGTACCGAACCTTGAACGGATTGGAAGATTCCACCCCCGCCGCGGAACGCTTATGAAGGACCCGCCCGTCGGCCCCGGCATGGCCGCGTGGAGCCGCGTCGGGGGCCCCCTCCTCCTCGCGCTCCTGCTTCTGGCCCCCCTGGCGGCGGCCCAGGCCCCGGGGGGCGCCCGCGTCTCCCTGGAGGCCGCGGGCGACGTGGAGAACGGCCTCTCCCAGCGAGCGGCATCCGGGGCGGGCTTCTACGACGTGTGGGTGCCCCCCGACGCGCGGCTTCACGCCGTGGAGGCCGTGACGCCCTCGGGCAACGTGAGCGCCCCCTGGCGGGCCTCCGGCGCGTCGTCGCTCCGGGTGGAGGCCCCCGCCAACGCCACCGCCGTCCAGGTCTCCTTCGACGTGCGCGTGGGGCCCCTGGCGTCGCTGGCCTACGCGGCCCCCGACTCGCCCTCCCGCGTGGATGTGGAGGTGAAGGCCCCTGAAGGGCAGGCCGTCCTGGGGTTCGCGCAGGGGCCGGACGGCCTCTGGCGGGCCAGCCTGGAGTCGCCCCGCCCAGGGGACACGCTCCAGGTGCGACTCGTGGACGCCGACCGCGTGGGCGAGCTTCCCATCCTCGCCACCGTGGCGGTGGTCGCCGGGCTCTCCTTCGCGGGCATCCTCCTCTGGCACCGCCTTCGGCCCCCCCTGGACGGGCGCCCGGCGCGGACCTTCCTGGAGCACCTGGGCGAGCTTCAGCAGCGGCTCCTCCCCCCGGTCCTCGTCTTCGCGTTCCTCAACTTCTGGTACTTCGCCTCGGGGCTGCGCCTCGTGCGCTGGCAGGGCGTGACGCTGGTGGCGCCCACCTTCAGCGTGGACGCGAGCCTCGCCTCCCGTGCGTTCGAGGCCTTCTCCGAGCGCCTCGTCCCGGCCGGCGTCCAGCTCGTGGTGCTGCGCCCCGCGGACGCGGTGCTGGCCCAGGTGCAGATGACGCTCTTCCTGGCCTTCGTGAGCGTGCTGCCCGTCCTCCTCTACGAGCTTGCGGTCTTCGTGGGGCCCGCGCTCCAGGCCCGCGAGCGGAGGATGGCGCTGCGGAGCATCCCGCTGGTCTCTGCCCTCTTCGTCGTGGGCGCCCTCTTCGGCTACCTCGTCATGGCGCCGCTCATGATCCGCACGCTCTACGGCTTCGCGCCCTCCACGGGCGCCACGGCGCTCCTGGTCATCGGGGACCTCGTGAGCTTCAGCCTCGTGGTCATCGTCGCCTTCGGCCTCGCCTTCGAGCTTCCCGTCCTCATGTACGTCACCGCGCGGCTGGGCCTCGTCCAGGCGCGCACCTACCGCCGCTACCTGCGCCACGCCATCGTGATCATCGTCGTCGTTGCGGGCGTCGTCACGCCCGACCCCAGCGTCGTGAGCCAGCTGCTGGTGGCCGTGCCCGTGACCACCCTCTACGTGCTGGGCATGGTGGCGGCCAGCTTCGCGGAGCGCCGCCGGGCGCGGGCCGCGGACGCGCGCGCCGCCGGGGCCTAGGCATCCAGGCATCATCCGCAGATTCATGATTGCCGCGTCTGTTAGCGCGCCGCGGCGATTCACAATTTTCCTTGCATAGGGTCATGGCGCCCCCCAGGATTGTTTCCGGCGCAGGGCCATCAAGCGCCTTGCGACGTGAGACCATGACGTACTTCAAGCCCCTCTTTGCCCCCGTGCACAGCGACCGCGAGTCCGCCGGCTGCTGCTTCTACTTCGACAACGCCGGCAACCAGGTCTACTACTACCCCAGCTCGGGCAACCCCGGCCCCGGGACCTACGCGACCGTGAACGACAAGGGCGCCTCCATCACGCTCATCTGCGGCAGCACGGGGACGTTCCTCACGCAGCCCCAGACCTTCGGCATCCCCGCCGGGACCAGTGGCGTCAACGCCGCCGTCTCCAACGACGGCTGCGGGACCGCCGCGGTGGGCCCGAGCCTCGGCGTCTCCGCCGGCGGCGCGCAGGTGCTCCAGGTGCCGCTCCCCACCGGCGTCACGCCTGTGCAGTTCTGCGCCCGGCTCCCGACCTGCTCCGGCACTCCGGTGTGCACGGGCTGAGCGCGCGCTGCGGGCCCTAGGCGGCCTTCTCCGCGACGAAGAGGACCACGGCGCCGCGCAGGAGCGGCGTCGCCTCCACGTGCGCGAAGCCGGCCTCGCCCATGCGGCGCGCGATGACGTCGGGAGGGTCCACGCGCGCGACGGAGTCCGCGAGATAGCCATACGCCTCCGGGTTGCCCGAGAGGCGGCGCATGACGCGGGGCATGACGCCCAGGAAGTAGAACCGGTACAGGGGCCCGAAGACGCGGCCGGGGGGACGGTTGATCTCCAGGCTCACGAGGCGCCCCCCGGGCTGGAGCGCGCGCAGCGCCTCGCGGAAGAAGGCGCCCTGGTCCGCGAGGTTGCGCAGCACGAAGGCGTTGGTGATCCCCTCGAAGGCGCCCTCCCGCGCGGGGATGGCGAGGCCCGACGCGTGGACCATGCCCATCCGGTGGGGGTCGAACGCCTTCTTGGCGCGCCCCCGGGCGAGCATGCCCCGGGCGAGGTCGAGGCCCAGCACGCGGGCGCGGGGCGCGGCGCGGGCCAGGGCGAAGGTGAGGTCCCCGGTGCCGGCGCCCACGTCCAGGAAGGGCCCGCGGCCTGCTCCCACGGCCTCCCGCGCGGCGCGGCGGCGCCAGCGCTGGTCCAGGTTCGCCGCCATGAGACGGTTCAGGAGGTCGTAGCGCGGGGCGATGCTGTCGAACATCCCCTGCACGTAGGCCTCCTTCTCCTGGGGGGAATCGAACTGGGAGACGCCCTTCGCCACGCGTGCGCCACCGCGGGAGCCCTTCAAATGCGTTGCCCACGGGGGCTCAGGGCGCCGCGGGGCGGGGCCGGCTCCGGCGTTCGCGCGATATCAGCGGAAAACGATCGCACCTTTATACCATGACCCTGCGCGGGGAGCGGTCAGCGCCAACTTCACACCAGAGTGAAAACTCCAGTGGAAACGCTCGGGTCGCGCCCCGCGACCGAACGAACGCCGTCAATGCGTGCGACCTAGCGAAAGAGTCAAACATGGACCCGGGCCTCTTTCGACGAAACCCTCTCCTCGTCCGCTATCGAGGCGGGTTGTGGTGGAACCGATGATCAGACGAACGCTCACGATTGCGATCACCGCGGTGTTCCTGGGCATGGCCCTGGCGGGCTGCGCCACGAACAACGGCACCAACCCAGGAAACACGACCACGACGACGACAAGCCCGACCTCCGGCGGAACCGGCGTGAAGAACCCCGACGTGTTCACCACGCTCACCATCAGCGAGGCCGAGTCCCTGGACCCGGCCTACGACTACGAGTCGGCGGGCGGCCAGATCCTCCAGAACGTCTACAACACGCTCTACTTCTACAAGGGGAGCAGCGCCACCGACCTCGTCCCCGTCCTCGCCAGCGCCATGCCCAACTTCAGCGCGGACAAGAAGGAGGTCACCATCCCCCTGCGCGCCGACGCGAAGTTCCACGACGGGAACCTCATGACGGCGGACGACGTGGTCTTCTCCCTCAACCGCGTCATCCTCATGAACGACCCCGACGGCCCCGCGGCCATCCTCAACAGCGTCGCGGGCGCCACGGCCTACAACGGCGGCGACGGCTCCGCCGCGGCCCGCACCACCTACCTCGCGGCCGGCGGCATCACCAAGGTGGACGACCACACGGTGAAGATCAAGCTCGACTACCCCGACCCCGCCCTCCTCTACAAGCTCGCCTTCACCCTGGGCAGCGTCGTGGAGAAGAGCTACGTCTGCGCGCACAAGGGCGCGGACTTCGGCGCGGACTGCCTCCCGCCCCCGGGCAAGACCCGCGATCCCTGGATGGACGAGCACGAGATGGGCACGGGCGCCTTCATGCTGGACAGCTGGCAGAAGGGCCAGCAGCTCTCCATGAAGCGCTGGGACCAGTTCTTCGGCACCAAGGCGCTCGTGAGCCAGGTCATCGTGAAGAAGGTCGACGACGTGAACACGCGCGAGCTGGCCCTCTTCAGCGGCGACGCGGACGACGTCTACATCCCCGTGGACCACGCCGGCGACCTGCAGGGCAAGTCGGGCCTCCGCATCGTGGAGAACGACTCCTTCACGGTGGCGTTCATCGGGTTCAACCAGCACTTCTGCGGCGACAAGAACGTCAACCTCACCGCGTACACGACGTGCATGGCGACCAACGGCGTGAACGCCCCCAAGGGCGCCAACGGCGCGCCGGACACGGACTTCTTCGCCGACAAGAACATGCGCCTGGCGTGGATCAACGCGTTCGACTACGACCAGTACATCAACGACATCCTGGGCCACCACGGGTCGCTCCTCAACGGCGTCATCCCCAAGGGCATGTTCGGCTACGACTCGTCCATCCCCGTGCCGCACCGCGACATGACCAAGGCGAAGGACTACTACTCGAAGTCGAACCACAGCGACGGCTTCACGCTGACGATCTTCTACAACACGGGCAACACCGTGCGCGAGAAGACCGCCGAGCTGCTCGCGCAGAACCTCGCCGAGCTGGGCCCCAACATCCACGTGGACACCAAGGGCCTCGACTTCAGCACGGCGTTCCTCGCGGCGCAGCGCGCGAAGGCCCTCCCCGTGTTCTACCTCGGCTGGGCGCCCGACTACGCGTTCCCCGACGACTACACGACGCCCTTCGCGGACAGCCAGGCCGGCGTGTACGCGAAGCGCGTCGGGTACGCGAACCCCGCCATGGACGACCTGCTCCACTCGCTGCTGCGCGAGACGGACCAGACGAAGCTCCAGCAGGGCTACAGCCAGGTGACGAAGATGCTCAACGACGACGCGGCGTACATCTTCCTGGCGCAGGCGTCGGCGTACCACGTCGAGCGCGACTGGGTGCACGGGTTCTACTTCAACCCGATGCAGAACGGGGCGCCCAACGTCGGCGACTTCTCGACGGTCTCCAAGCAATAGGCCGCCATGGCGGGAGGCCTCCCGTGGGGCCTCCCGCCCTTCCCCCTGCTATCCTGTCAATACGTTCATGGTCCGAAGCGTGAAAGGTCCCTTGGCATGGCCCTCTGGCAATACGTCGCCCGGCGCCTCGTGCTCCTCGTGCCCGTCCTCCTGGGCATCAGCGTGATCACGTTCGGCCTCGCCTGGTTCGCGACGCACGGCCATCTGGAGGTGCAATACCTCCGCCAGTCGGACCGCCTGCACGAGGACCAGGTGCAGCGCATCATCCAGCAGCACGGCTTCGACAAGCCCGCCTACGTGCAGTATTTCCTCTACCTCAAGGACGTGCTGCACGGCGACCTGGGCCTCTCCACATCGGTCAACGACCCGGTGCTGGACGTCATCAAAAGCAAGTTCCCCGCCAGCGTGGAATTGGCCCTCGTGGCCATGGTCTTCGCCGTCCTCCTGGGCATCCCGTGGGGCATCCTCTCCGCCACGCGCCGCGACAAGCCCGCCGACCACGTGACGCGCTTCCTCGCGCTCTCGGGGGTGAGCGTGCCGGTCTTCTGGCTGGCGCTCATCCTGCAGCTGTTCCTCTCGTACTACCTCTCGCAGCAGGGCTTCTCGTGGTTCCCGCTCTTCGGGCGCTACGACGCCATCCTCGCCGGCTCGCACCCCTCGCTCCTCAACGGCCCCACGCACTTCCTCCTCGTGGACACGCTCCTCGCGGGCGACCTCGTCGCGTTCGGCGACGTCGTGCGCCACCTCGTCCTCCCCGGCTTCACGCTGGGCTTCGTCACCCTCGCCATCATCACGCGCATGATGCGCGCCTCCATGCTGGAGGTCCTGGGCCTCGACTACGTGCGCACCGCCCGAGCCAAGGGGCTGGAGGAGAAGGTCGTCGTGAACCGCCACGCGCGCCGCAACGCCCTCATCCCCACCACCACCGTCATCGGCCTCTCCCTGGGGAGCCTCATGGGCGGCGCCGTCCTCACCGAGACGATCTTCCAGTGGCCCGGCCTCGGCTACTGGGCCGCGAAGGGCATCCTCTCCGTGGACACGGCCGCCATCATGGGCTTCGTGGGCCTCACCGCGCTCATCTACGTGCTCGCGAACCTCCTGGTGGACGTGATCTACGCCTACCTCGACCCGCGCGTGAGGCTGGACTGACATGGTCGCCCTCACCGAGAAGGAGGTCCGCCTCACGGGCTTCCGCGCCGCCATGGCCCCGCGCCTGCGGGAGTGGAAGTACGGCCTCTACCGCCTCTGGCAGAGCAAGCTCGCCATCGTGGGGCTCGCGCTGGTCGTGCTCTACGTCGCCGTGGCCCTCTTCGCGCCGCTGATCTCCCCCAGCGAGGCGGGGTCGCTGGACGACTACCGCATGCGCCTCCACTTCTCCGAAGGGCTCCAGCCCCCCGGCTGGCACGGCAAGCCCTTCGGCACGGGGGAGAACGGCATCGACCTCTTCCACGGCGTCGTGTGGGGCACGCGCATCTCCATGGTCATGGGCCTCGCCATCACGGCGTTCGGCGCCGTCGTGGGCACGATCCTGGGCGGCCTCGCCGGCTACTTCGGCGGGAAGACCGACGAGGCCATCATGCGCTTGACCGACGTGTTCCTCGCCATGCCCATCCTCATCCTGGCCATGGCCGTGACCGTCGCCCTGGGGCCGGGCCTCTTCAACATCGGCCTCGCGCTCGCGCTCACGTGGTGGCCCAGCTACACGCGCCTCGTGCGCGGCACCGTGCTATCAATCCGGGAGAACCAGTACGTCGAGGCGGCGCGCGCCGTGGGCGCCTCCGACATGCGCATCATCCTGCGCCACATCATCCCCAACAGCCTCTCCCCCATCCTCGTGCAGGCCACGCTGGACATCGGCTCCGTGGTGCTGCTCTCCGCCGCGCTCTCCTTCATCGGCTTCGGCCCCAGCGGCAGCAACTTCTCCGAGTGGGGCAACCTCGTCTCCCGCGGCCAATCCTACATGCTGGGGCACTGGTGGGTCGTCACGATCCCCGGGCTCGCCATCTTCGGGTTCGTCCTGGCGTTCAACCTGCTTGGGGACGGCCTTCGCGACCTGCTTGATCCGAGGTTGAGGAAGTGAGCATGGACGACGACAAGCTCCTGGAGATCAAGGACCTCCACCTGCACTTCCACACCTACGGCGGCACCGTGAAGGCGCTGCGCGGCGTGAACCTCGCCATCAAGCACGGCGAGACGCTGGGCCTCGTGGGGGAGAGCGGCTGCGGCAAGAGCCAGACCGCCATGTCGCTCCTCCAGCTCACGCCCAAGCCGCCCGCGGAGTACCCGCAGGGGGAGATCCTCTACCACCGCAAGGTGGGGCGGGGCAGCGAGCGCAAGTGGATCGACATCCTGCGCCTCCCCGAGCCGGACCTGCGCCGCATCCGCGGGAACGACATCTCCATGATCTTCCAGGAGCCCATGACGAGCCTCAACCCGGTGCTCCCGTGCGGCGAGCAGATCTGCGAGGTCATCGTCCAGCACCAGGACGTGGGCGTCAAGCTGCGCGCGTGGGACCGCTTCTGGCTGCGCCGCGGCTTCAAGACGCGCCGCTACGGCAAGGCGCTGGAGGGCGCCGCGCCCCGCGCCATCGGCATGCTGCGCGACATCGGCATCCCCGATCCCGAAGGCCTCATGGAGCGATACCCCCACGAGCTTTCGGGCGGCATGCGCCAGCGCGTGATGATCGCCATCGGCCTCTCGTGCGATCCCGACCTCCTCGTGGCGGACGAGCCCACCACCGCGCTGGACGTCACCATCCAGGCGCAGATCATGGACCTCATGCGGAGCCTCAAGACCCGCGTGGGCGCCAGCATCCTCCTGATCACGCACCACCTGGGCGTCGTCGCCGAGATGGCCGACCGCATCGCCGTCATGTACGCGGGCCGCATCGTCGAGGAGGGCCCCGCCGTGGACGTCTTCAAGGCGCCCAAGCACCCCTACACGCTGGGCCTGCTCAACTCCATCCCGGACCTCAAGGGGGGAAGCGAAGAGGGCGGAGCGGACGGAGCGGATGCGGGCGCTCCGGCGGTCCAGACCGCCCAGGAGCGGAGCCGGCGCAGGCGCGACCTCCCCGTGATCCCGGGCACCGTGCCCAACCTCCTCAACCCGCCCGCGGGGTGCAGCTATCACCCGCGCTGCCCGTTCGCGTTCGAGCGCTGCCGCGTGAAGGTCCCGGAGCTTCAGAAGGCCGAGGGCCAGATGGTGGCCTGCCACCTCTACGACCCTGATATCACCGTCCCCGCGGCGCTGCGCAACAAGGACGCTTCGGTCTACCTGCGGCCGCCCGGCGCGGACGGCTTCAACCCCAACCCCACCGTGAAGGAGTCGGACCTCGGCGGGAGGGCGGAGGCGTGAGCGAAGCCCTGCTGGAGGTCGAGGACCTCAAGAAACACTTCCCCATCCGCGGCGGCTTCATCCGGCGCAACGTGAACCACGTGCGCGCCGTGGACGGCGTGTCCTTCGACATCCCGCAGGGCCAGACGTTGGGCCTCGTGGGCGAGAGCGGCTGCGGCAAGACCACCGTGGGCCGCACGCTGCTGCGCCTCACCGACCCCACCGCGGGGAGCATCCGCTTCCGCGGCCAGGAGATCGCCACCCTCTCGCGGCGCCGCATGCGCGAGCTTCGGCCCAAGATGCAGATCGTCTTCCAGGACCCGATGTCGAGCCTCAACCCGCGCATGACGATCAAGCAGATCCTCACCGAGCCGCTGCGCCTCAACGGCGTCGGCCGCGACGCCGCGCACAAGCGCATCGTGGAGCTGCTGGAGACGGTGGGCATGACGGCGGAGCAGGCCAACCGCTTCCCCCACGAGTTCTCCGGGGGCCAGCGCCAGCGCATCGGCGTCGCGCGCGCCCTCGCCCTCAACCCCGACTTCATCGTCCTCGACGAGCCCACGAGCGCGCTGGACGTCTCCGTGCAGGCGCAGGTGCTCAACCTCCTGAGCAGGCTCCAGAAGGAGCTGGACCTCACCTACCTCTTCATCAGCCACGACCTCAGCGTGATCCGCCACCTCTGCGACGAGGTCGCCGTCATGTACCTGGGCCGCATCGTCGAGAAGGGCCCCGTGGAGAAGGTCTTCACCTCGCCGCAGCACCCCTACACGCAAGCGCTCCTCTCGGCCGTCCCCATCCCCGACCCCGAGACGCGCGCGAAGCGCATCATCCTCACCGGCGACGTGCCCAGCCCCGTGAACCCGCCCAAGGCCTGCCGCTTCCACCCGCGCTGCCCCCGCGCGCAGGCGATCTGCCGCGAGATCGACCCTCCCCTGGAAGCCAAGGAGGCCGGGCACCTCGCGGCGTGCCACTTCCCCGGGCCCCAGGAGAAGTGGCCCATCACGCAGACGCGCGAGGTCAAGGTGTCCGAGGGATAGGCTTCTTGGCCACCGCCTTCGAGTTTTTTCTCTGGTCAAGGGTCCAAAGAACGCGATGAGCGCGAAGAGCGCCAAGGTCGCGACGAGCGGGGAACGACTTATGATCCGGCTTGCGCCCGCAGGGCGGTGCCCCGCGATTGGCTCCAGGACGCGGACGTCGAACTGCCGGCGGAGATCGAAGCGGCGGGAGCCGACGTGCTTGACGTCGCTTTCAGGGTCCACACCGCCATCGGGCCCGGCGCGCTGGAAAGCGTGTACCAGAAGTGCATGGCGCTCGGCCTCCGCAAGCGCGGCCGCGAGGTGGAGGAGAGGGTCTGGGTCGACGTCTCGTTCGAGGAGGAGATCATCGAGCGGGTGCTCCAGATCGACCTGCTCGTGGATGGCGCGGTCGTCGTCGAAATGAAAGCGGTCGACACCCTCGCAGATGTCCACATGGCCCAGCTCGTCTCGTACTTGCGCCTCGGCCAACACCCGCTGGGCTACCTGCTCAACTTCCACGTCTCGCGGATGAAAGCCGGAATCCACCGGAGGATCAACAGTCGTGCCCTTCCCCCGTCGCGACCTTGGCGCTCTTTGCGCTCATCGCGTTCTTTGGACCCTTGACCAGAGAGGCAAGAAAAGACACCATTGACCCAAGACCCAAACGCAACCCCCAAGACCCAAGGCGCCTACCCAGAAGAGTGCGCCGCGCCGCGCTCCTCCTCGTGCTGGTCGCCCTCAGCGGCTGCACCCTGGGCGGAGACCATCCCATCGTGGGGGGCTCGACGCCGGTGAGCACGACGCCGGGGGACGACCCGCACTTCCCGCCGCTGCACTTCGGCGGCACGGTGGTGGACGCGTTGAGCGGCGCGCCCGTCACGGACGCCGAGGCGCACCTGGACCTGGCCGCGGTCGTGCCGTGCCGCAACGAGGGCCTCCTCTGGCAGCAGGACGCGCTGCCCTCGGGGGGCTTCGAGGGGCGCTTCGGTCCCGCCGAGGCGCCGCGTCCGCGCACGGACGACTTCGCCTACTTCCTGCACGTCAACGCGCCCGGCTACGCGGAGAACGTCACGTTCATCGGGCCCGCGGAGGCGCGCGGCGACCTGGGCAACCTCACCGTCGTGCTGCATCCCAGCGCCGCGGTGGAGGGGACCGCGCCGCCGGGCACGGTGGTCGCGCTGGACGCGCCGGGCCACCCGCAACTGGCGGCCGCCGACGCCAACGGCACGTTCCGCATCGCGCCCGCCCGCGTGCTGCCCGCCTCCTTCGTCGCGGCCCTGGACGTGCCCTACGTGGATGTCGTGGCCGCGCCCGCGAACCTCACGCTCGCGGAAGGCAACGCCACGGGCTGGCGCGTGCAGGGGAGCGTGCACGCGCAGAGCGGCGCCGCGCTGGCGGCCGACGTGGTGGCGCGCAACGCGACGGGCGCGCTGGTGGGCGCCGCGCGCACGGCCGACGACGGCTCGTTCACCCTGCACGTCGCGCCCACGCCCGCGGACCTCACCCTCCAGGCCTGGACCGAGGACGGACGCTACGCCGGCGTGGCGCCGCTTCCCGTGAACGGAGCGCCCGCGACGCGCTTCCCCATCGTGGCGCGCGCGCAGTGCTAGTCTCTTCTTGCGCCGGGGGGCTCCGCCCCTTCAACCCCCGAATCACCGAATCTCCGACAGGGATTCTGAGATTCGGAGATTCGCGTCTTTCCCAGGGGGAAAGGGGGCGGAGCCCCCAGCGACAAGAAAAAGAGATCATTCGCCAGGCTTCGGGACGTAGTGCCCCGTCTGCCCGCCGCGGGCCTTCTCCTCGACGGCGTGGATCTGCTCGACCATGCGGCGCTCGAACTCCTGCGCCTTCTTGGGGTCGAGCTTGCCCTGGATGACCAGCCCCTGGAACTCCATGATCTTCGTGCGCAGGCGCCCGTGCTCGGCCTGCATCTCCAGGAAGCTCATGCGCTCGGGCAGGGGGCGGAGGTACTCGGACTCCAGCTCGGCCTCCAGGCGCTTCGCGTTGGCCTCGCGCTCGGCGGCCTTGCGGGCGCGGCGCTGCTCCGCGGTCTCCTCGGTCATCAGCGGCGCGAGGCGGGGGCCGGTCCTAAATGCTTCTGCCCGCTCAGCGCGGCGCGGAGAAGTGGGCCATGGCGATGCGCAGGCCGTCCTTGGTGTCCACCAGCACGACGCTGGCGAGGCGGGTGGCCGTGACGGCGGTGCCCCAGAGGTCGCGCACGGAGATGTCGTAGGCGAACGTCACGAGGGCCGTGCCCCCCTCCAAGGGCTCCACGAGGACGTCGTGCACCTCGACGCGGTCGATGAGGTGGCGCTCGATGTCGCGCTGGAGGCGGACGCGCACGTCCAGCCAGTCCTTCACGCGCTCGCCGTCGGAGAAGGTGACCAGCGGCTGGGGGTCGCGCAGGAACAGGTCGGAGAGGCGCTCGACGTCGCGGGCCTCCTGGGCGCGGGCCCAGGCCTGGACCAGCGCGTGGGCTGCGCCTCGGATCTCCATCGGCCCGGGGTGCGCCCCGCGACTATAAGAATCTCCTGGCTTTGGGGTCAAAGGGTCGTGTCCGAGCCTGGAAAAAGGCGCCCAACGCTTAAAGCGAGCCGCCTCCTTCGCGCTGGCCGAGGAGAACGGCGTGCGGCGCGACTCGGTGGTGGGCCTGGTGGGCGCCGTCATCCTGCTCGTCGCCCTCGTGGGCGTGTTCCGCTACGAGTCCGCCAACGTGGACAGCGGGCCTCTGTACGGCCTCGCGGCCGCGAAGACGGTGGGCGGCTTCGAGGGCAACGCGGCCCCCAACCAGCA
The DNA here is from genome assembly GCA_021325135.1 of Pseudomonadota bacterium. Lineage (GTDB taxonomy): Archaea > Thermoplasmatota > SW-10-69-26 > JACQPN01 > JAJPHT01 > JAJPHT01. Next base: position 61,974 of record JAJPHT010000051.1, read on the forward strand.
GTACCTCTCCACCGTGGCGGTGAAGGAGGCCAACCTCACGCGGCTGGACTTCGTGCTGGACGCCTCCAGCGGCACGTTCAACCTCAGCGTGAAGGACCCCTCGGGCCAGGTGCGCGCCATGCAGGGCTCGGCTCCCGTGCGCGTGTCCTTCCCCGTGGCGCCCGTGCCCGCCAACGGCACGCAGCCCGCCAACGCGACCGCCGGCCAGGGGGCCTACACGGTCACCGTGACGCTGGTTTCGGGGGCTTCGGGCCCGCAGGTCCCGGTGACGGTGCCCGTGGTGGGGAGCAGCGGCACGCCGTTCAAGGTGACCGCCATGGCGACCTCCTACGAGGCGCGCTAAAGGGGGGTTCGGGGGGCGAAGCCCCCTGACGTCTTGATCGTCGGATCAAAAACGAAAACGTCAGGGGGCTTCGCCCCCTGAAACCCCCTCGGATCGCCGCGCTGCGGCGCGGCCGAACGACTCCCCGAAACCCCCGCCCTAGGCGTTCATGTCCGTGAACACCTTCTCCTTGCGGTACCCGAGCACGTCGTACTTGCGTTGGGGCCAGTGCTCGTAGATCATCATCTGCCGGCGCAGGTAGTCCGAGCAGTTGAGAAGGTAGCGCTCGTAGGCGTCGCCCTGCTTCGGCGGCGCGGGGGAATCCAGGGAGAAGGGGGCGTCGTCGACGGATTCCAACGTGGAATCAGGGCCCCTCGGATTGCTTAAGCGTTTTGGAGCCGTGCAGGCGCCGTGGCCCGTCGCCGCCCCAGCTTCGCGACGTACGCCCGCCGCCGCTGGCGCGTCGTGGGGCTGCTCGTCGTGCTGCTGGCCGGCTCCCTCCTCATCCTGGCCATCACCGACCGGGGGCACGACCCGACCTGGCAGGTCCGGGGGGCCGACACCGAGCAGGCGGCGCTCTCGCCCTCGGGCGACGCGGTGTACGCCCTGGTGCGCGGGCACGGGAACATCACGGCGCTGGACGCCCGCCGCGGCAGCGACGGGCACCTCCTCTGGGAGAGCCCCCTGAACGCGACGCGGGCGCTCCTCGTCGCGGGGGACGACGGCGTGGCCCTGGCCACGGACTTCCCGCAGGCGTTCCTCACCTTCTACGCCAAGGACGGCGCCGTCCGCTATCAGGTCCCCCTGGCCGGCGTGCCCCGCGCCATGGCCGTCGAGGGGCCCCGCGTGGCCCTCGCCCTCACGGCGCCCGACAACCCCGTCGTCGTCTACGACAACGGCACGCAGGCCATGGTCCACCGCTTCCCGGACTTCGTGAACGCGCTGGACATGCGCGGCGGCCGCCTCGCCGCGGGGACCGGCGCCGGGAGCGTGCGCATCGAGGGCGCGCTCAACGGCACGCTCCTCTACAACGGCTCCTTCTCCATCTCCGTGCGTAGCCTGCGCCTCGCGGGCGACGGCGGCTCCATGGTGCTTGGCGGGGCGAGCCTCCTCCAGGGGGACCTCACCGGCATGGTGGCGTTCGTCGACCTGCTCAGCGACCAGCCGGTGCGGTGGTCGAAGCAGACCACCTCGGGCGTAGGCTACGTCGACCTGGACCGCGCGGGCCTCTGGGCCATCGCGGCGGAGACCGCGCCCCCCCGCGACGTCGTGCACGCCTACGAGGCCTACACGGGGCGCGAGCGCTGGAGCCGCGTCGTCGAGGGGGGCCTCGCCCAGGGGGACGCCAACGCGGGAGGCGGCGTCGCGCTCAGCGCCGACGGCCAGACCGTCGCGGTGGGCACGCTGCACGGCGGCATCGGCGCCTACCGCATGGTGGACGGCGCGCGCCTCTGGAGCTATCGCGCCGAGGGCACGACGCTGGTCGTCTTCGCGGGCGCCAACGGCGACGCCCTTCTGGCCAACGGCCGCTTCGCCGCGGGCGGCTCGGACTCGGGCCTCTTCTCCTTCTCCGTCGCGCGGGAGCCCTTCGCGGGGCGCCTCCCCGCGCTGGCGCTCCTGGTCGCCGCGCTGCTCATCGCCGCCGCGGCCGCGATCCTGGGCGTCGGATACTGGCGCCTGCGCCGCTCGTACTGACGCGTGGGGTCCTGGGGCCCTGGGCCCCTCGGGGCGGTTCGGGACCCGCCCGGAAGCTCCCGGGGTTATGGCGCCCAGGGGACGAGGTCATCGCGTGCCCTGGTCCTCGCGGCCCGGGCAGGAGGAACTGCGTTGCCCCGCCCGTTCGCCCTCGCCGCGATCCTGCTCTTCGGCCTCTCCGCCCTGGCCCCGGCGGCCGGCGCCGCGGGCGTCCCCGCCCAGGCCGGCAGCGTGGGCGCGATCTTCGTCGACGCGCAAGGGCTCGCCAGCGGGCAGAACCTCGCCGCCCACCTCTCCGAGGCGCAGGGCGTCGTCTCCGGCTTCACGAGCCTCGCCCTGGGCGAGGACGTGTTCGACCAGGTCGCGGTCGACGGCTTCTCCCAGGCCGAGAAGATCCAGGGCGTCGGCTCCTCCAGCGTGACGCTCTCCGGCAGCAACGCCATCATCACCCTCACCGACACGACGCGCACGCTCCTCGCCGTGCACGCCCTCGACGCGACCACCGTCCACCTCAAGCCCGCGGAGCACGCGCACGCCCGCGCCCTGGGCGAGCGCCGCGGCGTGGTCGAGCTGCGCGACGACGCGGGCCGCCTCCTGGGCACCCTGGTCGCGTTCGGCGACGACGGCCCCGCCTCCCGGGGCGAGGTCCTCGCCGTGGGCCAGGACGAGATCACCGCGCAGGCCAAGGCCGGCACGCAGCTGGTCTTCCTGGGCGGCGCGGACGCGCTCCACGCCTCCCTCGTCGAAGGCCTCGCGCAGGGGAGCCTCGCCGCGCTGGACGTCGTGGACTACCGCGCCGGCGCCACCGCCGCGGCGCTCACCACCTTCGGCGGCGACGTGTTCGCCCGCAGCGCCGCCATCCCGGGCGGCCTCCAGACGACCCTCGCCTCCCGCGGCCAGGGCGCCGCGCTCCTCGCCTACGACCTCGCCTACGAGGCGCTGCCCGCGCGCTCCCCCTCCGAGGTCGCGCTCTACGCGGACGGCCGCCTCGCGCTGCGCGCCGCGAGCCCCGCCGAGGTCGTCGCCCACGCGCGCGACCTGGTCGCCTCCTACTTCGCGCAAGCCCAGGACGGCCGCGTCGACGTCCTCGTCTCCACGCCCGCGCTGGGCGACGGCCAGGACCACTCGCTCTCGCTCCAGGCGCGCGCCCAGGCCTCCACGGAGTCGGGCGCCCACGCCGAGCGGCAGGGCGACGAGTCCTCCCGCGCCTACGGCGGCTTCGACCTCTCGGACAACGGCAAGCTCACGGGCCGCTTCTCCACGAGCATCGTCCGCCGCGACGCGCTCCAGATGTGGGGCTACACCGAGCTTGGCAGCGGCGCCGAGGTCTTCCGCAACCTCACCGTCTCCGGCGGCGCCATCGCCCAGGCGCAGGCCGACGGCGAGCGCTTCTCCCTCGCGGGCGCCGACGCCACGCTGCGCCTCGTAGACGACGCCCTCGCCACGCTGACGCTGGAGGCACGCCACCCCGTGGACGCCTCGTGGGAGACGGGCGCCGACGTGCAGGCGCGCCCGCGCGGCGACCACGTGATCGCGCTGGAGGGCCCCAAGGGGCACGCCGGCGACATCATCCTCGTGGGCGGCGGCTCGCTGCGCGCCGACTCCGCGCAGCTCGTCTCGATCCGCCTCGACGCGGGCTCGACCCTCGTCTTCCGCGGCGCGCCCGACGCGTTCCCCAGCGACGACGCCCTCGCGCAGGCCATCGCGGCCGGGCGCGTGGGCGCGCACGTCCTCGCGGGCGTGCAGGGCGCCGCCACGGCTGCCAGCGCGACCGCGTACAACGCGCTCGTCACCGTCTCCGCCGACGCGCAGCGCAGCGCCGTCGACGCGCAATACCTCTCCAACGCCGCGCTCGCGCAGGCCTTCGTCCTCGACGCCCGCGGCGCGGGCCTCGCCGCCAAGACCTCGGCCGACGTGCAGGTGACGGTGGACGGCGCGCCCGCGCTCTCCGCCGCGACGCTCGCCGACGCCCTCGCGCGCGGCTCGCAGGCGCGCTACTTTGCCGAGACCTCGGCGGATGGCGCGCTGCGCGTCGTCGTGAACACCGCGGCCGCCACCGGCCACGCCGCGCACGTCGTCGTCTCCAGCAAGGCCGAGGCCGCTGCGCGCGCCGCGTCCAACACCGACGCCTTCGGCACGTTCCACCTCTTCGACGATGGCGCCGCCGTGGGCAGCTTCGTCACGCTCAAGGTCGACGCCGCCGCGGGCGCCGTGAGCGGCTACACCCTCGTGGCCGCGGGCCAGCCCGTCTTCGCCAGCATCGCCGCGGGCGCCTCGGGCTTCGCGAGCCAGGGCGTCGACGGCGCCAGCACGCTCCTCCTGGAGAGCCGCGAGGCGCGCCTGGAGTTCGCGGACACCACCAGCGGCTTCGCCAAGGTCGTCGCCAAGGCGCCCACCACCGTCGCGTTCCGCCTCGCCGAGGGCCTCCACGCGGAGAGCCGCGGCGACGGCGTCGTCGAGGTCGTGACCGAAGGCGGCCGCGACCTGGGCAGCCTCGTCCTGGGCGGCGCCGGAGGGCTCGCGCAGTCCGGCCAGGACGTCGTGAGCGCGCGCCTCGACGCGGGCGCGCAGGTCCTCTTCAAGGCCCACGTGGGCATCGAGAACGAGCTCTCCGCCGCGCAGCGCGCCATGATCGCGCGCGCCATCGCGGAGGGCCGAGTCGCGGGCGCCGTGCTCGTGCAGACGCAGGCGGGCCTGGGCTCCAGCGCCCGCGCCGCCGCCCGCGCGCTGGAGAGCACGTCGGGCGACGCGCGCGACGTCACCGTGGGCGCGGCGGAGCAGGGCTCCGGCCTCGTGACCGCCGCCGTGACGACGAGCTACTACAGCGACGTGCAGATGGTCACCGCCGCGACGAAGGACCGCGTGGACGTCACCGTCTCGTCGTCCTCGCCCCAGGGCCGCACCATCCTCGTCTCGCTGGACGGCAAGACCGTGGGCGGCCTCGCCACCGGAGACGCCGAGATCCTCTTCGACGGCCAGCCGGCGCGCGAGGCGTCGAGCTACGCCGACGTCCTCAACCCGGACGACGACCACGGCCAGGCCGAGTACTTCGTGCTGGCCGGCGACGCGGGCGCGCAGGTGCTCGTGAGCGTGCCGCACTTCAGCGTGCACACGGTCACGCTGCGCGAGCGCTCCGCCACCGCGAACGGCGCGTACATGTACGCCACCTTCGCGCTGGGCGCCGTCGTCATCGCGGAGAGCGTCCTGCTCTACCGCCGCCACAAGAAGGGCTGATTCCCACTGATCGAGCGAACCACAGGAGAACGGACCATGTCGAAGCTGAGCAACGCCGACCACCCCAACTGGGGCCTCTACGCCACGACGCCCAAGAAGAACATGGAAGCGCGCAAGAGCATCAAGGTGAAGCTGCCCATCCGCCAGCACATCAAGCTCCACGCGCTCAAGCTCTTCACCGAGAAGAACATCAGCGAGACCGTGGAGAAGGCGCTCGACGCCTACTTCCGCGAGATGAAGGAGGATGACGCCACGATGCTGGGCCGCATCGAGGCCAACGTGGCGGCCTCGCCCGAGCTGGTCCTCCAGCTTGGCTCCGACGAGTGAGAGAACCATCCTCGGGCGCGCGGGAACGACCCCACCCTCGCGCGCCCCTCGCCTTCCTTTTGATATCAGCAGCCCGTGAGGATGCTGAAGCTGCCGTGGCACTGGTTGAAGGCCAGCACGCCCACGCGCAGCATGACGTCCAGGACCACGAGCAGCGCGATGCCCATGATGCCGCCGATGGCGACGTGGTCCTCCTTGCTCCAGAAGCCGAAGACGATGGTCGCCATGGCCAGCGCGTAGGGCCAGATGCCCAGGCTCCGGCCCGCCGCCACGGCGTAGGCCACGATCGCGATGAAGGCGATCAGGCACGCGAGGGCGACGACGCTCTTCCAGGTGCCGTGGACGGTGAGCTGCGCCATCGGGCGGCGATTCCAGCCGAGCTATTTGAAGCTTCCATCAGAGATGGAGGACCGGCTCCTGGGTCGCGAAGGCCTTGCCCATGCGGTCGCCCGCGATGGCCTCGATGCCGCGGTACTCCAGGTCCACGATCTGGCCGCTGGCGCCCAGGAAGCGCACCTCGTAGCCGAAGCGCTGGGCGACGGCCTTGAACAGGACGAACTTGCTGGTGTTGGCGTTGATGCCGGCCCACTTGGCCTCGACGACGTGGGGCGGGCCCGACGCGATGAGGTGGTTGTAGAGGGGGCGGTTGCGGCCGCGCACGCCCACCAGGCGGTCGAAGTTGTAGACCTCGTTGACCTGGGGGTTGAGGTAGCGGTTCACCTCGTCCTTGGAGAGGCCGCTCCTCTCCGCGATGGCGCGGAGGGTCTGCTTCTCGCCGGCCTTCCCCATGTCGTTGATGGTCTCGATGAGGCGCAGGACGTCCCGCTCGAGCTTCTCGAGGGCCGGGTTCGCGCGGGGGGCGCTCTCCTCCTGCGCGGGCGGGGCGTCGGTCATGTCGGACACTCTTACGTCCGGCCCGGGATAAAGCTTCACGTTCGGGGCTCGGCCCCGCAGCACGCGCCCGGCGGGATGGGGCGCCCGTCGACGCCGGTGGTCGGGTGGCCCAGCAGCTCGCAGACCCACCGCTCCATGGCGGGGGGGATGGCGTGCTCCATGCTGCACGCGGGGCCCTCGGCCTCGGCCGCGGGAAGGCCCACGACGTCCACCAGGAAGCGCTCCAGGAGGCGGTGCTTCCGGATGACCAGGCGGCCGATCTCCGCGCCGCTGGGGGTCAGGGAGGCGCCCTTGTAGGGCTCGTAGTGGACGAACCCGGCGGCCGCCAGCTTCTGGACCATCTCCGTCGCGCTGGGGGGGCTCACGTGCCACTCCTGGGCGATGTCCCGCGTCCGGGCCAGGGCCCCCTGCTCGGTGAGCACGTAGATGGTCTCCAGGTACATCTCCACGTTCTCCGAGAGACGCCCCTTGGCCACGCCGCGCCATGGGGGCTCCCCGCGAAAAGTCTTCGCACCGCAGGGTTCTTATAGGTGGATTCGAGGGGACCGTCTTGTCTCGGATAGACGATTGATTGCGCCCCAGGGCGCAGCTTTTCCCGGATCCTTGCGTCTCAGCGCAGCAAATGCTCAAGCTCGGGACCCTCCCCAGGCCCTCCGTGCCGTCCGGCGCGCGCGAGCAGCGCTATCACGTGACCGCGGACATCGAGGTGCATTGCCCTCCCGCCCTGGAGTTCCGCGTCGAGGACCTGGAGATCGTCAAGCAGGGCAGCTTCCGGGACGCCGAGGGGCCGCTGAACCTCACGGTGGGCGGGACGCTGGGCGAGATCCGCAAGCTCGCGCTGGCGAGCGACCCGCTGCACGCCCTCGTGCGCGAGGCCGAGGCGGCGGAGGACGCGACGCCCGCCGTGCTCAAGCTCCACGCCTCGCCCCGCCTGCTGCGCCGCATGGCGGCCGCCGCGCGCGCGAGCGAGGACGAGCCCACCCCGGACGACCTCGTGGAGAACCAGGCGTGGCTGCGCGCCGCGCTGACCTTCGAGGAGTACGAGCCCGAGGCGCTCGTCCTCGTGCAGGGCGAGCCGGCGTGGCGCCACTGAAGGACCAAACAGAAAATGTCGCAACCTTTAGGGCCCCGCCATGCGAAAGAGACGCATGCCTGAGCGCTACGGCGAAGGGGGCCGCACCTCCCTGCGCCTGACCGGCGAGATCGACATCACGCTCCCCGAGGACGAGGCGCACCTCACCGCCCTGGAGCTGGAGAAGGAGGGCGCCATGGTGGCGCCCGAAGGCGCCTTCCACCTGGAGCTTCACGGCCCCCTGGGCGAGCTTCGCAAGCTGGGCCTCCTCCACCCGACCTACGGCGACGCGCTCGCCGCGCTGGTGGCGGATGAGGCGCGCATCGCCACGCTGCGCCTCGCCGCGGAGCCCGACCTCGTCGCGGACCTCGCCGAGGTCGCGCTGGAACTGGGCGAGGAGTGCGGGCCCGACGAGCTTCTCAGCGACCCCTTGTGGGCCTCGCTGGCGTTCTCGCTGCACCGCTACGTTCCCGAGAGCGCGGGCGTGGCCTGAGGGCGACGACCCTACCGCCGCACGCGCTTGTCCGCCTCGCGCCGCAGCCGGGCCTCCAGCCGCGGGTAGTCCGCCTGGAGGCGGAAGAGCTCCTCCTCGCCCAGCGTCGCGACCGGCACCCAGTCCGAGTAGCGCGCGTTGGCGGCCGCGTCGCGGTCCACGTCCACGAGCCAGAGCGCGAAGTCGTACTCGTCCTTCTTCGCGGCGAGCCACGCCTGCGCCTCCTCGCAGAGGGAGCACCCCTCGCGCGTGTAGAGCGTCACGGTGAAGCCCGGCTCGCGCAGCGGCTCCACGACGACGGAGAGGAGCGCCAGCGCGCAGCCCGCGACGAAGAGCGGCAGAAAGACGAGGAAGCGGCCCCCGGGCAGGAAAATCTGCTGAAGGCCGACGGCCATGAGCAGAAGGCCCCCGAGGGTGCTGAAGAACGCGAGGCGCTTGAAGGAGCGCTCGCGGACCTTCAGCTTCTTCATGGCACCACCTCCACGACACGGGACGTCAGGGGGCTTCGCCCCCCGAACCCCCCTTTAGCGCGTGTTGTAGTACGACGCGTTCAGCTTCGCCTCGTAGCCGTGCTGCCGCTGCACGATCTTCAGCGGGATGTACATGATGAAGAACGTGATGAGGGGCAGCAGGTGCGTGAGCCAGCTAAGCAGGTCGAACCGGAAGATGGTGAAGTAGGGCCGCAGGAACGTGCCGTACTCGCGCCCGAAGAACGGGAACTCCTTGTTGATCACCGTGTCGATGGAGTAGACCGAGAGCATGGCGATGTAGACGACGGTCGCCATGCCGAGGCTCGCCGCGAAGGGGTGCTCCACGGGGCGTCGGCTCTTGCCGAAGCTCACGAAGGGCACGATGATGAACGGGATGCCCGGGACGAGGTTGAAGATGAGGCCCAGGAGCTTCGCGTTCACGGGGCCCCACGCGCTGGGGCTCGCGACGAAGTTGTACTGGCTGTCGAGGAACGGCGTGGGGATGGGGTGGCCCAGCACGGTGAGGTCCTCGGTGATCTTCAGCGCGCCGTAGGCGAAGAGCAGGTACCAGTCGGGGAGGATGACCGCGGGCGGGCCGCGGGGGTCCGCGGGGCTCTCCAGGAAGTAGGGCAGGAACGCGGACGCGAAGAACACGACCGCGGTGAACATGCAGATGATGATGAGGTCGCGCACGACCTCGTGGGGCCAGAACGGGTGGCCCTCGACGGGGCGCAGCTTCTTCGCGGCGCGGCGCTCGCGCTCGATCTGCGCGGCCTCGGTGCTGTACTCCTTCAGGATCTCGGAGAACGTCGCTTCCTGCTGGGCCATGTCGACACCTCAGTGGGGCTCCGCGATCCCCTGGATCCAGACGAGCACGATGTGGAGCGTGATGAGCGCCCCCGCGATGATGGGAAGGAGGACGACGTGCAGGACGTACATCCTGGTGATGGTCTGCTGCGTGCCGTACTCGTTGGCGAAGAGCATGGCGGACACCACCCTGCCGAAGATGGCCGGCGGCGACGATGCCGCCATCTCGTTGCCGATGGTGCCGGCCCAGTAGCTCAGCTGCGACCAGGGCAGGATGTAGCCCGAGTAGCCCAGCGCGAGCGTCACGAGCATGAGGCCCACGCCGATGAGCCAGTTGAGCTCGCGGGGCTTCTTGTACGCCTGCGTGAAGTAGGTGCGCAGCATGTGCAGGAACACGGCCGCGACCATGATCATGGCGCTCCAGAAGTGGATGGCGCGGATCATGAAGCCGAA
>JAJPHT010000032.1 GCA_021325135.1 Pseudomonadota bacterium
AGCTCATCACCCACTGGACGCGCGAGGCGTTCAGCGAGGTGCTCGGCCGCGACCCCGAGGGCATGGGCATGGACATCCTCTACGACGTGTGCCACAACATCGCCAAGCTGGAGGAGCACGTCGTGGACGGCAAGCGCCGCAAGGTGTACGTCCACCGCAAGGGCGCCACGCGCAGCTTCGCCGCGGGCCACGCCGACGTGCCCAGCGACTACCGCGGCGTCGGCCAGCCCGTCCTCGTCCCCGGCGACATGGGCACCGCCTCCTACGTGCTGGCCGGCACCGAGGGCGCGCATTCGGAGACCTTCGGCTCCTGCTGCCACGGCGCCGGGCGCGTGCTCTCCCGCACGAAGGCCGCCTCCATGTGGAAGGGGCAGGACGTGCTCAAGGGATTGGAGGAGCAGGGCATCCTCGTCAAGGCCGCCTCTCCGCGCGTCGCCGCCGAGGAGGCGCCGGGCGCGTACAAGAACGTCAGCGACGTCGTGGATACGTGCCACGGCGCGGGCATCGGGCGCAAGGTCGTGAGGCTGAGGCCGATCGGGTGCGTGAAGGGGTAATCGGGCTCGTTTCCTGTGGCGCTGCCGCGCTGGCCCTCGACACAAATTTCCTCCACAAACGAGAAGTCCGCCGGGAGAATCACCGCGTCGGGGGAAACCCATGATCTCCAGGTTTGTTGTGCTCGTGATGCTGATGATCACCTTCGCCCTTCCGGCCGTCGCCGCCCAGACGGTCGACGTCCTCAGCGGGACGCTCACCGTGACGGTGGAGGACGGGTGGGGAGGCACCGGCGGGTCGCACGTCTCCAAGGACATCATCGTCTCCTCGACCGTCGCGCCCCAGGTGAACAACCACTACACCGTGATGTTCTTCCCAGGCTCCACTCCCGGCGACATCGCCCTTCTTTGCGTCGGCTACAAGGCCACCGCGAACCTCGCGGAGTGCTACGTCTACTGCGGAGACTTCTTCGGCCCCGTCTACGCCGGCTCGACCCAGGTCACGCCCTACGGAGTGTTCTGCTACCCCGTGACCGTGGGCGGCCCGGGCATTGTCAGCGTCCTGGGCCTCGGCGTGGGCATCGTCGCCCAAGGCGGCCAGACGTGCGTCCAGTACCAGAACCAGTGGGACGTCACGGCCGCGCCCCCGACGACGAACATCATCTGCGAGGGAAACGCCGCCGCGGCGCCTGCGCTGACGGCCGTCCTGCCTTGAAGGGCCAGCCCGTGGTGGCGTCGTGATCGAGCGGCCGCCAGGCTGAACGCGCTACGCCACCGCTTCCGCCACCGTCTCCGCGAGCTTCCCCGCGCACGCCTCGACGAGGCGCATCGCCTCGGCGAGGTCCGCCCCCGCGTCCAGCACCGCGACGAGGGCGAGCCCCGCGCCCACGGAGACGGTCATGAGCCGCGCAGGGCCCCACTCGGCGACGACGCGCAGGGGCCGCTCGTCGGAGCCGGGCGCGAGGGCGGCCTCGGCGGCGCCGTGGAGGGAGAGCGCGCTGGCGGCGAGGACGTCCGCGTTGACGACGACGCTCATCTCGCCCAGAAGATAGGCGCCGTCCTCGCTGGCGAGGAGCGCGGCGCGGACGCCCGGGCGGGCGGCGAGGTCGTCAATGAGCGCGGCGAGGCGCGCGCCGGGCGTGGTCAACGGGGGGCGTTCGCGCGGCCCGGTCCTTGAACTTCTCGGTCCGCGCGATCCCGCGGGCGCAGGACGTCCAGGGCGCCCGCGACGGCCACCAGCGCCAGCAGCTTCTCGGCGAGGGGCCACCAGAACCACGAGGCGTTCAGCCAGCCGAGGCTCAGGCCCCCCAGGAAGACCACCAGCGCGACGCCCAGGCGCACGATCCTCCGCCTTGCGCGCGCGTCGGAGGCGACGCGGGCCAGCGCCAGGAAGGCGAGGGCGGCGGCGAGGGCGGGCAGCATGGCAAGGATGGGCGCCCACGTGCCCAGCGCGCCGTCGGAGCGGGCGTACACGAGGCCGCCGCGCCACGCCTGGACCTCCTGGCCCACGGGCTGCGCGCGGTCGTAGCTGTACAGGAGCGCGGCGAGGGCCGCCGCGTAGTAGGCGCCCGCCAGCGCGCGCACGTCGCGCCCCGTGTAGAGGCGGAGAAGATAGCAGACGAGGCCGAAGAAGCCGAGGCACGCGAGGAGCACCTTCACGTGGAGGATCGTGACGCCCGCCTCGACGGGGAGCGGCAGCGCGGCGATGGCCAGGGACCAGAGCGCCTCCAGGAGGCCGTAGACGCCGAAGGCGCACCAGAAGAGCGCGAAGAGGGCGGTCCACGCGTCGGGGCCCGCGATGGCGCGCCGCGCGTAGTGGAGTCCCACCGCCAGGTAGCCAAGGCAGATGGCGCATTCCAGCGCGCTCAGGAGCGCGAGGGTCCAGGGCACGGCAGAGGCCGCTCGGAGCGCCCCCTATTTCTCCTCCTCGATCGGCCGGAGAGAGCGGATCGTCTAGGAGAACAGGCCGTTGGAGAGCCACTGCCCCCCGTCGATGGTGAGGCAGTCGCCGGTGACGTAGGACGCGGCGGGGCTGGCGAGGTAGAGGACCGCGAGGGCCATCTCCTCGGGCGTGCCGAAGCGCCTCAGCGGCACGGAGTCCTCGATCTTCTGCTGGAGGGCGGGGTCCGCGAAGAGGTTCTTCGTCGCGCCCTCGGACTTCACGGGGCCGGGCGCCACGGCGTTGAGCCGGATGCCGAACTGCGCCCATTCGACGGCCAGCGAGCGCGTGAGGTTCAGGACGCCCGCCTTCGCGGCGCCGGAGTGCGAGACGTAGGGCGCGGCGCCCCAGGCGTAGGTGGCCACCATGTTGGTGACGGTGCCGCCCTGGCGCGAGAGGAGCGGGAACGCGGCGCGCGTGGCGTTGAACGTGCCGTTGAGGACGATGTTGACCACGGTCGACCACGCGTTGCGGCTCATGGTCTCGAAGGGCACGACGAAGTTCCCCGCCGCGCTGTTGACCAGGTGGTCCAGGCGCGGGAGCTTGGCGAACGCGGCCTCCACCTGGTCGGGCTCGCGCACGTCGCACCTGTGCCACGCGACCTTGCGCCCCGTCTCCTTCTCGATGGACGCGGCCGCGTCCGCGAGGTGCTCCTCGTTGCGGCTGAGGATGTGCACGTCCGCGCCGTGGGCGGCGAAGGCGTGCGCGATGCTGCGCCCCATGCCGGTGGCTCCGCCCGTGACCAGCGCCACCTGGCCCTCGAAGAGGTCGTCGCGGAACGGCGTGCCGGGGAAGCGGGGCATGCCGCTCCCAGCGGGGTCGCGGCGGATCAGCGTTTTCCCTCACCCGAAGAAGAAGTCGTCCAGCAAGCCGTCCTCGTCGGGGCCTTCCACGAGGAGGACGCGCGGCTCACCGCGGCGGGGCGGGATCTCACGCCAGCCGCGCTTGTCGAGGCGCATCTGCGTCTTCATGTCGACGACGAGGAGCTGCCCTCGGGCGGCGGCGTCGTGGTGGCTGTCGGTGAGCCAGCGCGTGCGGCGCACGTCGCCGCTGCGGGTCCAGACGAGGAGGTAGGCCATGGCTCCCCGGAGCGCGTTCCCAGGCTTGGCTCTTCTCCGGGAATCACCCCACGAGACGCCCCGTGTAGGCCAGGAGGAAAGCGCCCAGGTTGCCGAAGAAGGCCAGCGTCACGATGGAGCCGCCCAGGAACATGCGCGGGGGCTCGTCGCGCGAGACGAGGAGCCCATAGGCCAGGGCCTCGACGACGAAGAAGGGCGCCTGGAAGGCGAGGAACGCGGGCGTCACGTAGCGGCCCATGAGGGCGAGGCCCGCCATGGCGAGGTTCGCCGCGATGAGCGCCTCGTAGCCCAGCAGCCACGACGCGCGCAGGCCGAGGCTCACGGCGGTCGTGCGCAGGCCCGAGCGCCGGTCGGTCTCCTGGTCCATCATCACGGTGGGGATGTAGCCCGCGGCGATGGCGAGCATGACGATGAGGAGGGCGCCCAGGGGAAGGGGCTGCGACCAGCCGCCACCCAGGCTCCAGCCCGCCAGCGTCGTGACGCCGCCGTAGCCCACGGCGTTGATGAGCACGTCACCCAATGGCCGCGCCTTGAGGCGCACCGGGGGCGCGGAGTAGAGGAACGACATGACGAGGCCCACCGCGAGGAGAAGCCCGAAGAGGGGGCTCAGGAGGAAGCCGGAGACGAGCGTCGCGGCCGTGAGGGCGATCATCCAGAAGCGGGCGCGCGCCGCCGTCGCGGTGCCCAGCACCAGGGGCGACTGGGCCTTCTTGGGATTGAAGACGTCCACCTGGCGGTCGTGGTAGTCGTTGGTCACCATGATGGAGCCCCCGAGGAAGGGGCCCAGCGTGACGAGCGCAAGGAGAGCGCGCCAGTGGTCGGAGGCCCACGCGGCGGCGTCGGCGGGCGCGGGGACGTGGCCCAACGGGAGGGGCCCCGGGGCGATCTGCCGCGTGGCCAGCGCCCAGCCCACCCACGCGGGGAAGACGGAGACGACCCAGAACTCGGGGCGGAAGAAGCGGACCCACCCCAGGAGCGCGGCCGAAGCCTCCCTCCAGGTCCCCATGCCCGCAGGGACGGAGCGGCGGCTCTTGGCGTCTTCGCTCTTACTCCACGGCTTCGAGGCCCGCGTCCTCGCGCAGCGTGGTGGCGCGGTCGGGGCCCAGGCGCGTCCAGCGCTCCAGGAACGCCTCCACGGGGCCGCGCAGGCTGGGGCCGAAGCGCTCGTTGCCCACGACGCGCTGGTCGCCGAAGACGAAGGTGGGCACGCGCTGGACGCCCAGGCGCGTCGCGGCCGCGTCGATCTGCGCGAGGCGGTAGGCGTAGGAGGGGTGCGCGAGGTCCGCCGCGGGGACGCCGGCCTCGCGCAGGAGCCGCGCAACGACGGCGGGGTCGCTGAGGTCGCCCCCCTTCTCCCAGAGGAGCGCGAAGGCCGCCTCGTGATAGCTCGCGAACGCGTCGGGGCCCGCGTCCTGCGCCGCCAGCGCGCCGCAGAGGGCCAGGTGGCTGTTGGCGTGGAGGGGCGGGTTCGTGGGCGCGAGGCCCAGCTCGGCCGCCAGCTCGCCCACCCAGCCCGCGACCGGCTGGCCCCCCTTGCCGTCCTGGCGCGGCTCGCCCCGGGGCGCGCGCTCGGGGTGGATCTCCCAGGGGAGCCAGACGACCTGGAGGGCGTGCTCCTGGGCAAGGCGCCTCGCGCGGTGGAGGCCCACGTAGGCGTAGGGGCAGGTGTAATCGAAGAAGACGTGCAGCGTCGGACGCTCGGCGCTCTCGTCGGTCATCGCCGGGCGATGCGCCGCTCCCGCACATCCGCGTTTCGGCACCCGGAGGTGACTAGGAGCGGTGGACGTGCGCCGCCGCGATGACGGTGATGCCCGGCGTCGCGTCGGGGAACCCGGCCCACACGTCGGGGCCCACGGCGTCGGCGCCGATGTAGTCGCCGATGAAGGGGAACCCCTCCTGGTGCTTGCCCAGGTCGCCGTCCCAGGACCTCGTGGTGACGCGCTCGTTGGCCCAGGTGAAGCCGCCGTCGAAGCTCACCGCGTGGGTGATATCAATGAGCTTGTGCGCGGGGTCGTAGCGCTTGTCGAAGAAGAACGCGTGGAGGCTGCCGTCCTCCGCCACGGCGAAGTTGGCGATGAACTGGTGCGTGCCCGCGTCGTCGTCGTTCACGCGCGCGGGGTCGCTCCACGTCTTGCCCAGGTCGCGGCTCGCGCGCATCCAGACGTCCGCCTCGTCGCGCGTGCTGTCCGCGTAGAGGCAGTAGAGGGTGCCCTTGCGCGTGGAGTTGGCGTTGAGGTCGAACCTGCACTCGAAGTTCGTGCCCGTGCGGTACTGGCTCTCGTCGAACTTGGCGGCGATGGGCTTCTTGGTGAAGACGGGCGCGGGGTCGCTGAAGGTCTTGCCATCGTCGGTGGACTCGCTGCGCCAGACCTTGTCGCCCTGGTCGCCCAGCACGACGATGGTCCCGTCGGGCGCCGCGGCGATGGCTTGGCATCCGACGCCGGGGGGCTGCTGCTGGCTCGCGATCTCCACGGGCGGGTCCGCGGTCTTGCCCCCGTCGCGGCTCACGATGACGCTGCACGTGTCCACGAGGGTCTGCGGGAGGATCTGCGCGCCGAAGCCGTTGAACGTGTTGATGGCGACGAGGATGGCCCCGCTCTTGGGGCTCACGACCATGCGGCTGTAGTCGTTGAGCACGCCCACGCCGTCCCCCTTGAGGAGGTCCACCACCTGCGAGTCGGGGAACGTGTCTCCCCCGTCGGTGCTGGTGGCCATGACGAGGTCCCAGCCGGGCTGGAAGATGCCGCGCCCGTTGGTGGGCGAGGAGCCCAGGGGCCCCGCGCCGTCCTGCCCGCCGAGGTTGTACATCTCGACGACGTAGTGCAGGTTGCCCTCCTTGGTGAACGCGAACATGGGGTCGGTGTTGCACGCGTAGCCGAAGAAGGGGCTGCCGGGCTGGCGGTCCGCGTACTTGCCGCCCACGACGACGTCTTTCCACGTCCTGCCCGCGTCGTGCGTGACCGCGACGCCGTTCCAGACGCAGCTCTTCGACGACTCGGGGTTGAGGTCCTTCGCCGCGACGACCACGTTGGCGGGGTTGGCGGGGTTCACCGCGAGCCAGACCTCCTGCTTGTGGCCCGGCGTGTGGCTCCCGCGCGCGACGCACTCCTGCGGCCACGAGCCGTTGCTCAGCGCGCGCTCGGGCGCGCCCAGCCCGCAGTCCAGGCTCCAGCCTCCGATGGCCGGGGGCGCGGCGGTGGCGGGCGCGCCGGGGCTCGTCGCGCCAAGGCAGCCCGCGGCCAGGAGCGCGAGGAGGAGCGCGAGCGGCAGGGATCGCATGGCGCGGCGAGCGGCCGGCCGGCTTCTAAGCGTTGCGCCCGCGGCGGCCTGCTAGAGGCACGCCCACGTGCCGCCCACGTCCTGCCCGCCGCGGAAGAGGATCAGGTTGCCCGCGGCGTGGGGCATCTCCAGCGCGTCCCCTGCGTCCAGCGCGTCGTCCGGGGGAACGAGGCCGGCCCGGACCACGAGAGGGCCTTCGCCCAGGGGCGTCTGGTGGGGCGCGGGCTCCGCGCCGTCCGGGTCGCGGCCGGGCTCGTAGGGCTGGAAGGCGTAGGCCAGGTCCGCCACGCGCCAGGGGCCCTGCGTCTGGTTGACTCGGGTGACGCGGAAGAGCGTGCCGTCCCCCGCCGCCTCGGCGCTGAGGGCCACGGCGGGACCGCACCCGGGCGGAGGGCTCACAAGGGACTCCGTGGCCGGGGGCGAGGGCCTCAGGCAGCCGGCAAGCGCAAGGAGGACCAGCATGAGCGCCAGGGCGCGCATGAGAAGACGGTGCTCCTCCTCCACGCTTGGCCCTTGCGCCGCGGGGAAGCCTCAAGCCGCGGACGCGTCTTGGCCGCGCGTGGACGCGCTGGCGCTGGACTGGGGCGACGTGGTGCACGGCACCGCGGGCGCGCCGTGGGTCTGGTGGGCCGCGAGCCTCGTCGTGATCCTCGCGATCCTCCTGGGCGCCATGAAGCTCCTGGGCCTCTTCCCGGATTAGTTCGAGAAAGTTCTCCCGCCGCTCGCCGCGTCGCCGGGCGATGACCGTCTACAAGATGATCGAGTGCGTGGGCACGTCGGGCACGAGCGTCAGCGACGCCATCCGCGCGGCGCTCCAGCAGGTGGGCGCGCAGGTGCAGGGCGAGAAGGGCGAGGACACCGTCTACGGCCCGCTGCGCTGGTTCGAGGTGAAGGAGATCCGCGGCGCGGTGGAGGGCGTCGAGCCCACCGAGTTCCAGGTGAAGGTCGTCGTCGCCAGCGAGATGCGGGTGACGCACCAGGCGAACGGGGCGAAGGGCGGCACGCGCTCGGCCCGCAGCCAGGCGGCCCAGGTGGCGGCCAAGGGCGGCGAGCGGAAGCGCTCCGACCTCGCGCGCGGCTTCGAGCGCCAGCCGGGCCGCTCCCGCGGCCGGGCCTGAAGCCTACAGAAGCGCGTGGAGCGAGCCGGTGAGCCCGCGGGGCAGCGCGTCCTCCACCGGCGCGAGCCCCACCAGGTGGCCCGCCACGACGAGGTAGTCGCCGCTGCCCATCCACGGGTCGTAGACCAGCTCGTCGTAGCCCGAGGTGACGTTGGTGAACGCCAGGGAGACGTCGGCGTGGCTCCCCGCCGCGGCGACGGTGCCGTTGACGGTGGCGTTCTCCTCGTGGCCGTCCGCGTAGCGCGCCGTGGCGTTGGGCGCCCAGCTGACGTAGCCGTGCGCGGTGCCGTTGGAGTCGCGGAAGCCCACGCCGTCGCCGGCCGGCTCCACGCTCCAGCCCGAGGCGTCCAGCGCGAAGCCGAAGTCCAGCGTGTGGTTCTCTCCGGGGGCCCAGGGCCAGCGGGCGACGTCCAGGTCGAACTTGCCGCCGTGGCTGCTGGTGTCGAAATGGAACGTGAAGCCCACCGTGGCCTCGCCTGCGCGCCCTTCCAGCGAGTCCGTGACGAGGAGGCTCATGTTGACGAACCCGCCCTCGGTCGTGACGGCGCAGGAGGAGGTCTGCGGGAAGGCGCGCTCAAGGTTCATGGTGGCGACCACGTTGCCCTCCGCGTCGCGCTCCTCGATGGCGCGCGCCTGGTACTGGTAGCGCGAGCCGCCGGCGTCGTCGCTCCCGTTGGCGTCGAAGACCTTGAAGAGGTCCTTCTTGCCCTGGAACCAGACGCGCACGTCGCCGTTCTGGAAGACGACGCCCGGCTTGCACGACGTGGGCTGGTCCGCCTTGAGGGCTGGCGTGAACGTGACGAGGAGCAGCGCAAGGAGGACGGGGACGACGCGCGACGTGGGCCTCACCCGGACGCGCGACGCCGCGGGGCGTCTTGATCCTTCCCGCGAGGCCGGCTTCGGGTTCTCTCCAGCTCGCGCAGCGCGTCGGCGGCGATCCAGCGCGCGCTGGGCGTCCCCTGCGCGCGGACGCGCTTCGCGCAGAGGATGGCCGCGCGGCGCAGGCGCGCGTTGCGCTTCCCCACCTGCCGCAGCGCCCAGTTGACGCCCTTCTTGACGTAGTTGCGCGCGTCGCCCGCCTCGCGCTCGACCAGGGGCAGGAACGCGAGGAACGCCGCGTCCTCCGCCTCCTTGTCGTGGACCGCCAGCATCGCCATGAGCGCGAAGCCGGCGCGCTTCTGGAACTCCCCCTCGCGGCCCGCCCACTCGGCGGCCTTCGCGTAGGCCCACGGCGCGCGGTCGAAGAGGTTGCCCGCGAACGCGTCGGTCACGGCCCAGCTGTCGAGGCCCTTGAGATATCGTTCCGCGTCCTCCTCCGTGAGGCGCTCGGGCTCGTCCAGCAGCGCGGCGAGGATCTTCGTCTCAGCGCGCCGTGGCGCCAGAGCCTTCGCGCGAGGGCGCGGTCGCGGCCGCCGGCCTGCCTCGCGATCTGCCGCAGCCGCGTCACGGAGACGCCGTAGGCGCGGCGGCTCACGATCCCGAAGCGGGCCATGCCCTCGACGTTGCGCGCGCTCGCCTCCCTCTTCAGCGTCGCGACGATCTCGTCGGCGTCCATGCCCAAGGAGGCACCCGCGCGCCGCCGCATAAGCGCCGTTGTGGCTCGTGTTCGAGAATCGGCAAGCCGCGTCGCGCCGGCGGGCGGCCCGGTAACCATGAGGACCCTCTCGCTTGCGACGCTCGTTGCCGCCGCTCTCTTCCTCTCCTCGCCCCCCCTCGCGGCGGGCACCATGCAGGACGGCGGCGGCCCCACGGCCTACCTCACGGACTCCTGCGGCCTTTCGCCCCCCACCGGCTGCATGAGCCCGGAGAGCATCGTGGTCCCCGGCGACAACGCGACGGTGGTGCTCACCCTCGTGAACAACGCGACGGGCGACGTGCGCATCGACGCCTGCATGGGGAGCGGCTCGTCCAACGCGACCTCCGGCTCCACCATGGGCGCGACCTACGCCGCGTGCCCCACGCCCACCGGCGGCTCCAACGCCACGGGCGCGCCCAGCACCTTGTGCAGCACGATGGGGAGCGGCAACAGCACCGCGGGCTCCGGCGGCATGAACGCCACCAACGGCTCCTCGGGGGCCATGTCCTTCCCCGTGACGGTGCCCGGCTGCGGCATGGCGCAGGTGAGCCTCACCCTGCCCGCCCAGGGCGCCGTGAGCCTGGTGCTCGCCGACAACGGCGTCGTCGTGGGCACCGTCTCCATGTCCCCCTCGTCGGGGATGAACAACACGACGACCACGCCCTTCGGGGGCACCACGACGACCCTCACGACGCCGACGACCACGACGCAGGAGTCGACGGGCGGAACGCCGGCGACCACGAGCCGGGGCACGCCTGGCTTCGGGCTCCCCCTGGCGGTCGCCGCGGTGGCGGCCGCGCTGGTGCTCAGCCGCAGGAAGAAGTGAGATCGGCCCTTCCCCGGGGGGCCAAGCCCCCCGGAAGATCGGCTCAGTCGCGGATGCCTTCTTCGCTCACGCTGACGACCGCCTCGCCCTCGGGGAGGTGCGGGCTGTCGATGAGCCGCACGATGCGCTTGTTGCCCTTGGACTTGCGCAAGTAGAGGCGGAAGGTCGCCGTGTGGCCCACGATGTGGCCGCCCACGGGGCGCGTGGGGTCGCCGAAGAACGCGTCGGGCTTGGCGTGCACTTGATTCGTCACCGCGATGGCCGCGTTGTTCAGGTCGCCGAAGCGCAGGATGTCGTGCATGAAGCGGTTGAGCTTGCCCTGGCGGTCGGCGAGCGTGCCGCGGCCGACGTACTCGGCGCGGAAGTGCGCGGTGAGCGAGTCGACGATCATGAGCTTGATGTTCTTGGACTTCGCCAGCTCGGTCGCCTTCTCCGCCAGGAGCATCTGGTGGTGCGAGTTGAAGGCGCGCGCCACGTGGATCTTGGAGAGCGCCTCCTTGGGGTCGAGGCCGATGGCGTCGGCCATCTGCACGATGCGCTCGGGGCGGAAGGTGTTCTCGGTGTCGATGACGATGACCTCGCCGCCCAGGCCGCCGTCCTCCGGGGGCATCTGCACGTTCACCGCGAGCTGGTGCATGAACTGGGTCTTGCCGGAGCCGAACTCGCCGTAGAACTCGGTGATGCTCTGCGTCTCCACGCCGCCGCCCAGGAGCTCGTCCAGGGCCTTGCTGCCGGTGGTGATCTTGCCCACCTTGCTGCGGCGGTCGGCGATGACGTCGCCGGTCTCGAAGCCGCCGACGTTCGCCATCTTGCGCGCGGCGGAGATGATCTTCACCGCGACCGCGTCACCCAGGTCGGCCGCCTCGGCGAGGTCGCTGGGGCTGGCGACGGCGATGGACATCATGTCCGTGTAGCCGGCCTCCTTCAGCTTCTCCGCGGTGGCGGGGCCGACGCCGGGCAGGTCGCCCACGTCGTTGATGATCTGGCCCTCTTCGGTGACCGGGGTGGTGTCTTCGGGTTCGATGGTCACGGTCGCAGCCTTCTTGGCCATGGTTCCTCCAATCCTGCCGCCGGCCATCAGTCAGAACCCGGGCGGTCCGAAACTACCAGGGTGTGGTGCCGGTGCAGGCTCCCGGAGGGGCGTGCGTCGCATCAATCCTCTCCGGGAATAACCCTATGTTGGGGGCGCGGCCTGCCCCGCCACGATGCCCGCCCCCATGGTCGACGTCCGCGAGGCCGCTGAGCGCCACAGGTCGGGCCAGGCCGTGCTCCTGGACGTCCGCGAGCCCTCGGAGCTGGCCTTCGCCCGCGTCGAGGGGGCCCTCCACGTGCCCATGCGCGAAGTCCCCCGCCGCCTGGCGGAGATCCCCCGGGAGCGCCCCGTGCTGGTCCTCTGCCACCACGGCGGGCGCTCCCAGGTGGTGGCGGACTGGCTCCTGGCCAAGGGGTACGTCGCCCAGAACGTCGCGGGCGGCATCGACGCATGGGCCGACGAGGTCGACCCGTCCCTCTCCCACTATTAGGGGAGCGTCACGGAGCAGGGGACCGGCACGGAGCCCGTGTCCAGGTACGGGCAGACGTCCACGTTGACGTAGAGATAGCAGCTCTGGCCGTAGACGTTGAGGGGGCCCTCGTGGACATTCGCGCCCAGGCACCAGGGGTGCGGAAGGGGCGGGGCCGCGCTGGCGGCGGGGGCGAGGGCGACGAGGACGAGGGCGGCAAGGAGCAGGGCGCGCATGCAGGGTCCCGGACGGGGGGCCGCCGGCTTCAGGCCTGCGTCGGCGCAGCGTGCGGGCTCTGCCCTGCAGAAGGCCGAGGCCGAGATACGTCTGGGACGCCTTCTCCCGTCCATGGGCGATCCCACGCTGAGCGCGCAGGAGGCCGCGGCCGCCATCCGGTCGCTCCAGGACGCGGACGCGATGATCCGCCGCCGCACGGCGGGCCTCATGTGGATGATCTGGGGGCTCGTGGCCCCGGCGATCTTCGCGAGCTACGGCTTCGCCTCCGCCGCGGACCCGCAAGGCCTCTGGTGGCGCCTCCTCTGGCTGCCGTGGGCGGCGGCGGGGGTGGGCGCCACGGTCGCGCTGTGGCGCTCCGCGGGGCTCGCCATGCGGACGCGGGAGCGCCCGCCCCGCGCGGAGGTGGCGTGGCACGTCGGCCTCTTCGTCGTCCTCGTGGTGGGGAGCGCGGTCCTCGTGCAGGCCCTGGGCGCGCCGGTGAGCGTCCCCGCCGCGGTGCTGGCGGCCCTGGGCGTCGCGAGCATGCTGCTGGGCGCCTTCGGGCTCCTCGCGCGGGACGCCGTGGAGCGGCGCGCCAGCGTGGCCGCGGGCGCTCTCCTCGTGGCGGCGGCCGCGGCGTGCGCGCTCAGCGGCACCGGCGCGCAGCTCCACTTCGTCGTGGGCGCCCTGGCCTCGGGGCTCGCGTTCTACGGCGCCGGCGTCCTCCTGGCCATGCGGGGCTGACCCCCCGTGGAGCTGGACCCGCTGATCCACCAGGCCACCCGCCTGCGCGTCATGGCGCTCCTCGCCCGCAACCGCGAAGCGCCCTTCACCTGGATGCAGGAGACGCTGGGGCTGACGCCGGGCAACCTCGACAGCCACGTGCAACGCCTGGTGGAGGCGGGGTACGTCCACCAGTGGCGCGCCCTCACCGCGTCGGGCTTCCAGTCGCGCGTGCGCCTCACGCCGGAGGGGGACGCGGCCTACCGGGCGTACCTCGCGGCCCTGCGCGCGGTGCTGGAAGGCGCCTGACCTCTGCCGCGCAGAGGAACGCCACCGGGAAGCCTTCCGCCGCCCTCCTGGGCACGGGATCATCATGTGGTTCTGGCCCTTCGGTCTGGTCTTCTTCGGTCTGCTCGCGACCTTCCTCGTCCTGCGCCTCGTCCTCTGGCGCCGCTGGGGGTGGGGCGCGTGCGGCGGCTGGGGCGCGTATCCCATGGACGCCAACGAGGCGCTGCGCATGCGCCTGGCGCGCGGCGAGATCCGCGAGGACGAGTACGCCCGCCTCAAGGAGGCGCTCCGCAAGTGACGACGGGCTATCAGATCGGCCTCGCCGTGCACGTCCTCGCCGCCATGACGCTCGTCGTGGGCCTCGCCCTGCGCGCGCGGCCGCTCCTGGGCGCGGGCGGGGGACTCGCCCTCCTCAGCGGCCTCTTCCTGGCCTCGCAAGGGTGGGGCTTCCAGCCGTGGACGGCCCTCGGCCTCGTGGGGCTCGTGGCGCTGGGCGCGGGCGGCGCGCGCCTGCCCCCCGTCCCCGCCGCGCAGGGCGCGCTCCTGGGGCTCGCCGCAGGTGTGGTCTGGCTCATGGCGACGAAGCCCGGATGGACGGGCGCCCTGCTGGCGCTCGTGATATCATCCTTGCTGGGGCTGGCGGCGGGGCGCTACTGGGGCGTCAGGCGCGAGCGCGCCGTGGTGTGAAGCTCGTCCGCCGTGCCGCGCACGCGCGTCTCCAGCGCGTCCACCGCGACGCGGGCGCCCGGCGCCAGCGCGCGCGCCTGCTTCACGCACTCGTCGTGGAGCGTCACGCGCACGCGCCCCTCCGGGGTGTCCAGGTCGAGGTCCGCCAGGAACTCGACGCCGCCTTCGGGCTTGGGCTGGACGCGCGTCGCGTGGAGCTGCCGCAGGGCGCCCTCGACGCGGTCGCGCGGCTTCGCGGGCTCGGGGTCCGCCATGACGTCGGCCAGGAGCTTGCGCTTCGCGGCGTCGGGCGCGCCCTCCACCTCCAGCACGGTCCAGGGCCCGACGTGAAGCTCGACGCCCCACCGGCTCTCCTTGACGCGGGCGTTGACCAGCGTGATCCGCGCGCCGACGCGCAGCGTGCCGTCCAGAGTCTTGTCCACGTCCTTGTCCCACAGCACGACGCGCGCCTCCCCGGTGGCGTCGCTCACCAGGACGTTGCAGACGCGGCCCTCGGGGCGGCCTTCGCGCTGGAAGGTGCGCTCGGGGTCGATGCGCGCGACAGTGACGCGCACGGTGGCCTCGCCGCGGCCCGAGAGGTCGTCCAGCGTCGCGAACGCGCCCTCGTTGAAGCCAAGCTCGTCGAGCACGAGGAGGGCCAGCGCCTCGTCGTCCAGCAGGTCGCCGAACTCGGCGCGGGCGGCGCGGATGCGCGCGAGGAACTCCTCCTCGCTCATCTTGCCGGCGAGCTTCGCGTAGTGCGGCGCGAGCGCGGGGTCCACGCGGCGCGATGACGAGGGGGAGACAAGAGCCTTGTCCCGTCAGCGCAGCGTGTAGACGTCCTGGCGCGCGTCGCGCAGCGAAGGCTCCTTGGTGAGGAACCCCTGGGAGAGGAGGAACGTCACGGCGTTGCGGATGGTGCGCGGCGAGAGGCCCGACTCGCGGATCATCTCCTGCTGCGTCAAGGGGCCCTCGAACTCCAGGAGCTTCAGCACGAAGCGCGCGCTGGGGGGCGCCTCGCCCAGGATGGGGCTGGGCTCGCCCTCGCGCTTCAGCTTGCCCAGAATGCGCGTGTACCTCTTCTCGCCGAAGCGCACGAAGCGCGCGGGGACGTCGTGGCGCGCGATGCGGATGACCTCGTTGCGGCCGATGCGCACGCGCTCGCGCCCGTCGAGCACCATGTCCACGCCCGAGGTCGCGGTGACGTCGGTCACGGAGACGCGCGCCTCCTGCGTCACGACGAGGGGGTGGTGGTCGTCCCCCGAGCAGATGGGCACGCAGGAGAAGACCCGCGCCCGCGCCAGCACGATGGGCCCCCCTGCCGAGAGCGCGTAGGCCGTGCTGCCCGTGGGCGTCGCGACGATGACGCCGTCGCCGCGGTCGCGCCAGACCAATTCGTCGTCGATCCAGAGGGAGTAGCGCACGAACTGGCCCGCCTGCGCCGAGACGACGGCCGCCTCGTTGAGCGCCGCGTACTCGCGCTCGCCCACCACGCAGCGCATCCGGTCCACGGGCTCCACCCAGAAGTCCCCCGACCGGAGGCGCTTCACGTTGGCCTCGAACTCGGAGACGGTGACCTCCATGAGCACGCCGAAGCCCGCGCTGCCCACGCCCAGGACCGGGATGTCGGGCGCGCGCTCCCGCAGCGTCGCCAGGAGGAACGCGTTGTCGCCCACCACCACGAGGACCTCCCCCCGGGCCTCCGCCGCGCTGGCGAACCGCTCGTGGGGAATGCGCGCCGCCTTGAGCGCCGCCACCACGCGGCGCCCCTCGGCCTCCGCCTCCGCCTCGGGGCGCACCACCACGCTGACGAACACGCGGGAGCGACCACGACCGGCGCCATCAAGATGCCGCCGCGGGAACGGAATCGCAACGGTTTTGCATGGCAGCCGGGGAGGCCTATCCATGCATGGCCACCACGTCCGGAACGGCGCCACCCTGACCTCCGGCGTCCGCGCCCCCGCCGCCCTCACCGTCGGCCGACACGCCCGCATCCACGGCGGCGTCAACGCCCGGGGCCCCGTCCACCTGGCCGCCGGCGCCATCGTCGAGGGCGACCTCGTCGCCGTGGGCGACGTCGTCATCGGCCCCGGAGCCCTCGTCGCCGGCACCGTGCGCGCCGAAGGCAACGTCCACCTCCTGGACCGCGCCGCCGTCGCCGGACCCGTCGACGCCGCCGCGGACGTGCTCCTCCGCCCCGGGGCCCGGTGCGGCGCCCTCCACGCCGGAGGGGACCTCACCCTCTGGCACGGGGCCAGGCATGGGGCGCTGGACGTGAAGGGGGTTGTGAGGACGGCCTAGGGCGGGCCCCACCACGGGCGTGACCACGGGTATCCCCCCGCGACCGCCCCGGGTGTGACCACACCCGGGGGAGCGCGACCGCGACTTGCGTAACCGGATTTCGCTCCAACCGATCTCAGCCCCACGGGCGTGACCACGGGTGCGGGGCGAACGCCCCGCACCCGTGGTCACGCCCGTGGCAGCCGTGCAAGCCTTTTTCGCAGGCTCCTCGCTGCCCCGCCTGTGCCCACGTCCTTCGAGATCAGGGGCCGCGACGCGGCGGCGCGCCTGGGCAGGTTCGCGACGGACCACGGCACGGTGACGACGCCGACGCTCCTGCCGGTGCTCAACCCGAACATCGACTACATCTCCGCCCGCGAGATGCGCCAGAGGTTCGGCACCGAGATGGTCATCACCAACTCCTACGTCATCCGCAAGAGCGAGCGGCTGCGGGAGGCCGCGCTGGCGGAGGGCGTCCACAAGCTCATCGACTGGGACGGGCCCGTGATGACGGACTCGGGGACGTTCCAGATGTACGTCTACGGCAAGGTGTCCGTGGCGCCCGAGGAGATCGTGGCGTTCCAGCGCGACATCGGCGTGGACGTGGGGACGATCCTGGACATCTTCTCGACGCCCGACCGCACGCACGCCGAGGCGCGGGAGGACATGGAGGAGACGCTGGCCCGGGCGCGGCGCGCGACGGAGATCAAGGGCCCCATGGCGCTGGCGGCCACCGTGCAGGGGGGCGTTCATCCCGACCTGCGGACGGAGTGCGCGTCGCGCTACGCGGAGATGGCGGCGGACTTCCACCCCATCGGGGGCGTCGTCCCTCTGATGGAGCGCCAGATGTGGGCGACGCTGGCGGACGTCATCGTGGCCTCGAAGCAGGGGCTGGACCCCTCGCGGCCCGTGCATCTCTTTGGCGCCGGGCACCCGCAGATGTTCGCCTTCGCCGCGCTCCTGGGGTGCGACTTCTTCGACAGCAGCAGCTACGCGAAGTACGCCAAGGACGGGCGCATGATGTTCGAGGACGGCACGCGCCACCTCGCGGACCTGGGCGAGAACCCGTGCGCGTGCGAGGTCTGCTCGCGCCACACGCCCGCGGAGCTGCGCTCGCTGCCCGAGAAGGAGCGCGAGCGCGCGCTGGGCCTCCACAACCTGGCGGTGTCGTTCGCGGAGATCCGCCGCGTGCGCGAGGCCATCCGCGCCGGCCGCCTGTGGGAGCTGGCCACCGCGCGCTGCAAGACGCACCCGGCGCTCATGGACGGGCTGCGCCGCGCGCTGGACCACGCCGCGTGGATCGAGACGCTGGAGCCCGTGAGCAAGCCCAGCGCGTTCTTCCACACGGGCGCCTCCTCCGCGCGCCGCCCCGAGGCGCTGCGGGCGCGCCAGCGGCTCCTGGCCCACTGGAGCCCGCGGGGGCGCGACGTGTTCCTGCTCCCCGCCCCGGCGCAGAAGCCGGTGGGCGAGGCCTATGCCGAGCTTCTGCCCCGGCTCGCGGGGCGCGACGTGGTGCCCGCGGCGCGCAGCGCGTTCGGCCCCGTCCCCTTCGCGCTGGACGGCACGTACCCCTTCGCGCAGAGCGTCGAGCCCGCGCAGCTGGACGTGGAGACGCGCCAGCGCCTGGACGACTTCCTCCAGGACTTCGCCGGGCAGCACGGCGTCCGCGTCGTGGACTGGAACGGCGGCGACATGCTGGAGACGCTGCACCCCGAGCAGAAGGCGGAGCCCGAGGACGCCCTCGCGGAGCGGGCGCGCGCCATCGCGGACTACCAGTTCGGCGCGGGGGCGGGCGACGCGCTCCTGGAGGGCAAGGTGGAGATCCGCGCCTCGCAGAACACGGGGAAGATCCGCAACGTCAGCGCGGGGGGCGAGCACGTGCTCTCGCTGCGCGCGGAGGACGGGCTCTTCACGCTGAAGATTGCGGGGGCGCGGCGCCTGCACAAGGCGTTCCCCTTCCCGCGGATGCGCGTCGTGGTGGCGGCGGACAGCGTCCCCTTCAACCGCGAGGGGAAGAACGCCTTCGCGCAGTTCGTGGAGAAGTGGGACCCCACGCTGCGGCCCGGGGACGAGTGCCTGCTGGTGGACTGGTCCGACAACCTGGTCGCGTGCGGCCAGATGCATCTCGCCCCCAGCGAGCTGGGCCGCTTCCGGAAGGGGCTCGCCGTCCACGTCCGGGAGGGCGTCGGACCGATGACGGCTCCGTCAAAGGCCTGACAGGTTCAAAGGAATCGGGGGTCGCGTGGCGAACGCTTGCACAAGACCCCCGCAAACCTCTTATAACGACGGATGAACTGCGTGCAACGCTGTGCCTAGGCACAGGGGGCTTGCATCCATGCGCTTCGTACCCGTCCTCGTCGCCCTCGCGGCCCTGCTCGCGATCCCCGGCGCCCTCGCGATGGACCAGGTCACGTTCCAGGCTCCCGACCTCAACGCCCACGTCCACGGGACGACGACCACCTTCGACTCGTCGCAGTACGTCTCCTCGGGCCCCGGCGTCGCCACCCACGTCGAGACCAAGGACGTGGGCGTGAACGAGAAGGGGGGCCGCTGCGCGCTCAACCCCAACGACAAGCGCCTCGACATCGGCCGCGTCGAGAAGGTCTGCGACCCCGGCAGCGTCTCCACCACCAAGGCCAGCACCGACGTCGTGCAGGCCACCGTGGACATCCGCCTCCCCTCGGCGGCGACCCCAGTCCCCCCGCCCTCGCCCCCCGCGCGCGCCACCGCGGCGGTCGTGCAGGTCGTCCAGTCCTCGCCCCGCTTCATGGTGGCCGCCGCGGCCGCCGGCGTCTCGCTGCTGGCCCTGGCCGGCATCTGGCGCGTCCTCAAGCTCACCGGCCTCGCCGCGCTGCTGCCCCTCTACAGCCACCTCAGCGACGACGAGATCCTGGAGGACCCCAACCGCGCGGGCATCTACCGCCTCATCCAGGAGGAGCCCGGCATCTCCACCAAGGACATCGCCGACCGCCTCGGCCTCGCGTGGGGCACCGTCACGCACCACCTCGGCAAGCTGGAGAAGCGCCGCTTCGTCGTCTCCAAGAAGTACGGCAAGTACCGCCGCTACTTCGCCAACGGCGAGGGCGGCAGCGACAAGAAGGACGCCCTCGCGGTGCTCCGCGTCGACCGCACCGGCGACGTGGCCGCCCTCATCCGCAGCCACCCCGGCATGACCCAGAAGGCCGTGAGCGAGGCCCTGGGCGTCTCCAGCAGCACCATCCTCTGGCACGTCAAGCGCCTGGAGGAAGTGCAGCTCGTGACCAAGGTCCGCGAGGGGAAGCTCGTCCGCTACTACCCGGGCGAGGGGCTCCAGGCCTTCGACATCATCCCCGCGGCGCCCGTGGCCAACGCGGCCTAAAATGGGAGGGTTTCAGGGGGCTCGCCTCCCTGACGTTTCAGTCGTCTGCTCGACGTTCCTTCACGTCAGGGGGCTTCGCCCCCCGAACCCCCCATTTGCCGCCGCAGCGCGTCCCACCCCTGCCAGTACGAGTAGAACGTCTCGTCGGCGGGTTTTGATATCGGCCCGAAGGCGTCGAGGAAGTGCGCGCCCCAGTCGGGGCGGCTGCCGTCAAGATCCGTGAAGCCGTACTCCCTGGCCAGCGTCCACGAGGCGAAGACGCGGCCGCTCTTCTCCAGGACGCGCGGGTCGGCGGCGAGGGCCGCCACGGCGCGGCCCACGAAGGCGGGCGTCTCGGAGAAGAGGAAGTGCGGGTCCTTCTTCGCGCCCTCGCGCCAGGTCTCCTCGGTGACGCCGAAGTGGTCCAGCATCGCCTCGGAGCGCAGGAAGCCGGGCGTCACCGCGAGGCTCGCGACGCCGCGGGGGCGAAGCTCCTCCGCCATGGCGAACGCGAGGCGGATGACGCTGGTCTTCGCCAGGTCGTGGAACAGGTTGCCGCGGTACCACCACGCGTCGCCGTCGGTGATCTCGACGATGAGCCCGCGACCGGAGCGCATCAGGAGGGGCGCCGCGTGGCGCGCGGTCACGACGTGCGTGTGGACGGCGGTCTCCAGCAGGCGGAAGCCCTGCGCCACGTCCAGCTCCCAGAAGGGCTTGCCCCACTGCGTGAGCGCGTCGCCGCCCCAGACGTCGTTCACCAGCACGTCAAGGCGCCCCTCCTCGCGCTCGATCCTGGCGACGAGCGCCGCGACCTCGGCCTCCACGCGGTGGTCCGCGTGCACGGCGACGCCGCGCCCGCCCGCCGCGTCGACGAGCGCCGCCGTCTCCTCCAGCGTCTCGGGGCGGCCCGGCGTGGGCTGGCCGCGGCCGGAGGCGTAGACGGTGGCGCCCGCCTCGCCCAGCATGCGCGCGATGCCGCGGCCCGCGCCGCGCGTGGCGCCCGCGACCAGGGCGACCTTGCCCGTGAGCGGCTTCATGGCCGGGCGTAGGTTTCTAAATCGCGATGTAGCTATCGGCGCGTGGCCCGGCCCCGGCAGGCGGAGGACGCCGCGATCCTGGCCGCCGCGGCGCGCCTCGTCGCCCGCGACGGCCCGCTGAGGATGCGCCTCGCGGACGTCGCGGCGGAGGTGGGCGTCACCGCCTCGGCCCTGGTGCAGCGCTTCGGCTCCAAGCGCGACCTCCTCCTGGCGTTGGCCTCGGCGGGCGCGGCCGACGTGGAGGCGGGGTTCCGCGCCGCGCGGCGCGCCCACCCGGGGGACCCCCTCGCCGCGCTGGGGGCCGCGCTGGCGGGCGGCAGCCGCAGCGTCGCCACGCCCCGGGAGATGGCCAACGCGCTGGCCTTCCTCCAGGTGGACCTCACCGACGACGCGTTCCACCGCGCGACCCTCGCCTTCTTCCGCCGCTGGCGCGCCGAGGTGCGCGCCCTCCTCTCCGAGGCCGTCGAGGCGGGCGAGCTTGCGCCCACTGACCTGGACGCCCTCGCCCGCGCCGTGGAGGTCACCTACAACGGCTCGCTCCTCACCTGGGCCATCCGCCGCGAGGGGCGCGCCCCGGACGCCATCCGCCGCGACCTGGCCCACCTCCTGGGTCCCCACCGGCGCGTTCCCATGCCTTGATGAGCCCCCGCCGCGCATGACGGAGCGGGATGCATCCATGACGCTCACGGCCCAGTGCTCCAACTGCGCGGCCTGGCGGACGACGACGCCCGGCGCCACGGGCCACGCCACCCACGAGGTCTCCGGCTTCTGCACGCGCGGGCTCTACCCGGACCCTGGCGCGCTCCTCTGCCAGAAGTACGCGGCGAGCCACGCCTTCCAGCAGCAGATCATCTCCACCATGCTCAAGGAGGAGGGCCCCATGGCGATGCCCGTGAAGCTCGTCAGCGGCCGGAAGTCCGTGAAGAAGCTCACGAAGGGGCGGCGTTAGTCCCTTCCGCGGGCCCGAAGACCACGAGCGCGACCAGGTCCTCCTCCACGTCGAGGAAGCGGTGGCGCTCTTGCGCGGGGACGAAGAGGACGCTCCCCGGCCCGACCTCCTCGATGCGCCCCTCGCGCTCGAAGCGCGCCCGGCCGCGCACGACGTGGTAGACCTCGTCCTCGTCGTGGGGGCGCTGCGGGTCCGCGGCGCCACGGGGCAGCAGGTAGACGCCCACGCTGAGGCCGGGCGAGCGGACGATCTCCCGGTACTCGATCCTGGCCAGCGGGCCGGGAGGCAGGAGGTCGTCCACCCTCATGCGCGCAGCGTCCGCGTCGCCCACGCGCCCTTGCCGTAGGTCTCGTCGATCCCCACGTCCAGGCGCCGCGCCGTCGCGGGGAAGTCCACGATGGCCAGCACGCGGTCCGCGACGAACTCGGCCAGCGCCTCGGCGGTGGTGGCCTCAACGGGCAGCAGCAGCGCGTCGGGCTTGGGGACGTGATAGCGTTTCTTGGCGATGACGAACTCGACGCCCTCGGCGCCCTCCTTCACGCTGAAGTGGGGGCTGCGCGCCTGCACGAGGACGTGGTGGTCCAATTCGTCGGCCACCTGCCGCAGCGCGTCCTTCACGGTGCCGAAGTCCAAGATGAACCCCGTGGCGGGGTCGACGTCGCCGTGCACCTCGGCGTGGAGCGCGTAGGTGTGCCCGTGGAGGCGGCCGCACTTGGGGTGGTGGGGGATCACGTGCGCGGCGTCGAAGCGGATGCCGCTGCGCCACCCGTCCACGCGGATCGAGGCCATGGCGTCGCGAAGATGGGGCCTGCGCTTGAGGTTTCGCCTACCTGCGGCGCCGCGCCAGCAGGGCCAGCCCCACGACGAGCGCCGCCACGAGGGGCAGCGCAGGGGCGGGGACCTTCGCGGAGGGCTCGACCTGGCCGCCGGGCACCTCGCCCGTGGGGGCGGAGTCCGTGGGGAGGGGCACGGGCGTCGGGCCGCCGCCGGTGGTGGGCTTCACCGTGGGCGTGACGGGCGTCGGCGGGGAGGGGAGCGTGAAGTTCTCGCCATGGGGCGGGACGGGCCCGGCGTCCGCGCTCTCGGTGGTCGCGGTGGGCAGGTCGCCGCAGTCGGCCGGGCGCGGGCCAGGGGCCTCGCCGGGGAAGGGGGGGCGCGCGAGGTCGCCCAGGCACGCCTCGAAGCTCTTGGCGGGGAGGCTGGCGACGGAGAGGCCCGGGTAGAGGAGGCTCCGCTCCGTCATGCCGGGGGACTGCTTCACCAGCGCGTCGACGACGGCCTGCGCCTCGGCGTCGTCGTCGGGGCCCGCGCCGCGCAGCGCGAGCGTGATGAGCGCGCGGCCCAACGCCTGCGGGTCGCTGCGCTCCTCGTAGGCGCGGAAGACGAGGCCGCTGTCGTCGTAGAGGAAGCCCAGGTCGCCGCCCGCGTGCGACGCGCTCCAGGTGATGGGGAACGTCGCGCCGGATTGATATCGCGCCTGCACCTCCGCGGGGTCGGGCCGGATGGAAAGGCGCGTGCAGGTGCCCGCGTGGCACGAGACGACCTTGTCGGGGAAGCGGGTCTCCAGGTGCTGCTCCGCGAGGCGCGCGAGCCCCTCCTGGAAGAAGGAGAGGTTGCCGTAGCCTTCGGGCACCATGCGGTCGACGAGGCCGTGCGTCGTCTCGTGGACGAGGGTGGAGACGGCCTGGAAGTCGGGCGTCGTCGCGGTGGTGTTGTCCAGGTCGGAGGCGCGGATGCTGATGGCGTTGAGGCCGCCGCTGTAGAAGCCCTCCTCGCCGGTGAAGAGGCCGAAGATGCTCTCGTCCTGCGCGTAGGTGAGGAAGAAGGGGCGGTCGATGCGCGCGCCGCCCGCGAAGGCGGAGACCTGCGGCAGCAGATCGCTGGCGTTCTGCGCGACGACGCGCGCCTTGCTCACGAGGAGGTCGGGCACCTGGACGACGTAGGTCGTGCCCACCGCGAAGCGCGTCCACCCCGAGGGCGCCGCGGGCAGGTAGGCGATCTCGGCGACGAAGGGCTCGTGCGCGCTCATGCGCAGGCCCGTGGAGTCCACCGCGGCGGTCGTGCGCGTGCTCACGCGCGTGAGGCCGGGCCCCAGGTGGACGTCAAGCGTGAGGTTGTCGTCCTGGCCCGCGGCCATGTTGATCGTGGCGTTGAGGAACGCGCCGCCGAAGAGGGTGGGCGGGGGGAGCGCGAAGCTCACGGTGATGGGGCGCGCGCCGAGGCCCGCGTGGGCGGGGTACGCGTGGTGGAAGTCCAGGCGGCCCCCGCTGGGCGCCGCGAGGAGCGGGCCGAAGGGCGTGGACGCCGAGAGGACGGTGAGCCCCGGCGGGACGGGCACGCCCACCTGGCCGTACACGTCGGTGTCGTAGACGAGGGTGAGGGTGAGCGTGCCGCCCGTCTCTGTGAGCATCGCGTCGCCCGCGCGCAGGAGGCCCGTGCCCGAGGCCCGCGGGTCGGGGCCGGGGTCCGCGACGCCGGGGGGCAGGAACGCGAACCCGCCGCTGATGGGGCCGCTGTTGACGTAGAGCCCCTGCGCGTCGGGCGCGACCTCGGGCTGCGTGTCGACGCCGGCCAGCGTCCAGCCGGCGGGCAGGCGAACGTGGAGGGAGCTCTCGTCGCCCGGGTTGCCGGAGGCCTGCGCGAGGACGTGCAGCAGCGAGCCGTACTCCTCGGCGGGGCGCAGGAAGGTGAGGGTGAACGAGTAGGGCAGCGAGACGCCCGCCGTGCGTGTGCGGACCGTGACGGTGCCGTCCGCGTTGGTCGTGTTGGAGAGGAACCCCTTGGCGTCGTGCGCCTCGACGACGGTGGCGTTGTCGGGGATGGGCAGCGTCCACGGGCTGAAGTGCTGCGCCGTCTCGGTGAGCGTCTCCTCCAGATAGACGTGGTCCGCGTCCACGACGTCGACGAGCATGTCGGTCGCGACGCCGTTGCCCGCCGCGGCGGCCGGGGACGGGGCGAAGGCCACGAGCGAGAGCGCGAGAAGGAGGGGCGCGAGACGCACGGCCGGCCAGCCAGGCGAGGGGGGAAGAACGTTTCTAAGACGCCACAGCGGGGGGTTCGGGGGCGCAGCCCCCTGAAGAAAATCGTCGGCGGCGCCGCAGCGCCGCCAAACCGGGGGGTTTCAGGGGGGCTCGCCCCCCTGACGTTTCGTTTCCTGGTCAACCGATCAAAACGTCAGGGGGCTGCGCCCCCCGAACCCCCCGCCATCGCCACGTCCTTATGCCCCCGTCGACATGGCCGCGCGTGCGCTGGTGGGCGGCGGCTCTCATCTTGGCGGCGGCCCTCTCGCCGCGCGCCGCCGCGCAGGGCCCCGAAGGGGGCTGCCAGGCGCCCATCCTCTCCATGCCCGACGCGCCGCACACCTTCGCGCCGGGCGACGCGTACAGCCTCTCCTTCGCCATCGAGAATCCCAACGTGCCGCCCATCGATTCGGTGCGCGCGCAGCTGATCACCACCGCGCCCTCGGGCTGGAGCGTCGTCCCCGCGCAGCGCGAGCTGACGCTGGGCCCCAAGAACGTCTCCTTCGACGCGCTCACCATCACCGCGCCCAACCGCGGCGGCGGCGAGCCCTCGGGCAACATCACGCTCCACGTGACGTTCGTCTGCACGACGGGCGACACGCTCACCTCCAGCAGCGCGGACGCCACCATCCCCGTCGTGCTGGAGACATTCCAGGCCCCCTGGCCCGTGCTGCTCACCGCCTTCGCGCTGCTGGCGCTGCTCGTGGGCGTTGTCGGGCTGCGGCGGCTCCAGCAGGGCGTCGCCATCGTCCCCGGCCGCCTGGAGCGCGAGGTCGCGCCGGGCAAGAGCGTGAAGTACACCTTCCGCGTCGAGAACCGGCGCGGCAAGCCCCAGCGCTTCACCCTCCTGGGCGTGGGCGTCCCCGAAGGGTGGAGCCTCCACCTGGCGCTCGACGAGGTGGAGCTGGAGCCCGGCGAGGAGAAGAGCCTCTGGGCCGTGCTCAAGTGCGCGCCCGAGGCCCCCCTGGGCGCCTCGGCCGCGATCACCCTCCGCCTGGAGAGCCCCCGCGGGGCCCGCGAAGGCACCAGCGCCACGCTCCTCGCGAAAGTGGCCCAAGGCGCCTAACGGAACCTTGATTGGCCCCCGGGAGCGTGCGCCGACGATGCGGGTCCTCCCTCTGCTGAGCGCGCTGCTGCTCCTCGCGCCCGTCGCGGCGGCGCAGGTGCCCTCCCAGCCTTGCGGCCCGCTCCAGTTCGGCAAGGTCACCCCGCCCAGCCCCCTCCCGCCCGGCGGCGAGGGCGACGTGACCGTCACCATCACCAACACCAACCCCGTGACGCCCCTCAGCGTCGTCGTGAGCGCCGCCACCAGCACCGCGGGCTGGAGCGTGAAGACGGGGGACCAGAGCATCTCCAGCCTGGCCGCGAGCACCACCCAAACGGTGACGTTCCACGTCGTGGCCTCCAAGGACGCCAAGCAGGACATGGCCCTCTCGTTCAGCGCCACCGGCCAGTGCACGGGCCCCGGCGGCGTCTCGTGCCCCACGAGCCAGGCGCAGTGCGTCACCACCGCCAACGCCTCGGGCGCCGTCGCGCTCCAGCAGGGCGGCGGCCTCTCCTTCCCGGGCCTCGACAACCTGGACTTCCCCATCGAGTACCTCGTCGCGGGCGTCGTCCTCGTCGCGCTGGCCATCGCGATCCCGCTCCTCGTGCGCAAGCGCAAGCCCGGCCTCGCCGCCGACTGCCCCGAGCCGCTCAAGATGGTGCGCCCCGGCCGCGGCACCTCCTTCCCCATCGACATCCGCAACCCGGGCGCCGAGCCCTTGACCGCGCAGTTCGAGGTGGGCCCCGTCCCCGAAGGGTGGAGCGCCTTCATGCCGCTCCCCGAGGTGCAGCTGGCGCCCAAGGAGTCGCGCAGCCTCTGGCTCATGGTGCGCTCCCCCGCCCAGGCCACCACCGGCGCCACCGCCGACGTGGAGGTGCGCCTCCGCAGCGCCGCGCGCCCCGACGCCAGCGCCACCGTGAAGGTCCGCGCCGAGGTCAACCCCAACGCGGCCGAAGGGCCCACGAAGGTCGGCTGAGCCGCCCCCACTCGGGCCCGATTCTGGCATACTCCTACGGCCTGGGGCGCCCTCTTTCCAGCAATCTTATGCGCCCGCGCCCTGCGTCCGGGATCGTCCATGAAGCGCCTGCTCTGGTGGCTCCTCGCGGGATCGCGCGGCGGCGTCAACCGGGCGGAGATCATCCGGACGCTCAAGGAGCGCCCCTACAACGCGCACCAGCTCTCCGAGGCGCTGCGCCTGGACTACAAGACCGTGCGCCACCACCTGAAGATCCTCATGGAGAACGGCGTCGTGGTGGCGCAGGGCAAGGAGCAGTACGGGGCCATGTACTTCCTCTCGACCGCGATGGAGCAGGGCTACCAGGATTTCCTTGAGATCATGGAGCAGGTGAGGACCGATGGCAAAGCTTGAGTTCGTCCTGACGCTGGTGAACCTCGGCCTCCTGCTGGCCCTCTTCCTCATCTTCCTCAAGATGTGGCGGCAGACGAGGAGCACGTTCTCAGCGGGCTTGACGCTCTTCGCGGGCGTGTTCCTCCTCAAGCAGGTGGTGGCGATCCTCATCGCGCTGGAGCCGCGCAACTTCCCGGTGGCCAACGCGCAGCTTCAATTGCTGGCGAACCTGGGCGAGGCCGTCGCGCTGGGGATCCTGCTCTACATCGTGGCGCGGTGAGGGTCCGCGAGAAGAGTTTGGCCGGTGAGCCAGGCTCCTCGATGCAACCCGAACCAACGAACCACCGGACCAAACGTTGGGTGATTCGGGAGAAGGACGAAGCCTGCTGCGGCGCTATGGGGCCGGCATGGCGAAAGGGTGGACCGAGGAGGGCTTGCCGGCCTCGGCCAGAGCGACGGCAGAGAGGGTCCGAGACGTGGCCTTCCGGCTCCATCGGGCCATCGGACCCCGGTACCGCGAGAGCACCTACCATCGCTTTCTTGCCCACGGTCTTCGGAACACAGGGCTTCGCGTCGAGGAGCGCGTGTCCTTCGACGTCGAGTTCGGGGGCCTCCGGATCGAAAGGGCAAGGGGGGCCGATCTCCTCGTGGAGGGGGAGCTGGTCGTGGAGGTCAAGGCGGTCGAGCATCTCCTCCCCGTCCACCGGGCGCAGATCATCGGGTACCTGACCATCTCGGGGATGCCTGCGGGCCTGCTGATCAACTTCAACTCCGCGCGCCTCGTGGAGGGCTGCCACTGGTTCGTCCATCCGCGCTTCCTGCGTCGGATCGCCGATCACGAGGAAAAGTAACTCCGTGGTCCGGTGGTTCGTTGGTTCGGGTTGCATCGAGGAGCCTGGCTCACCGGCCAAACCCAAGGAACCCTAGCGGACCCGCCACACCTCGTCCCGCTCGTGGACGGGCTCCGAGAAGGCGATGGCCACCAGCTGCCCCTGGCGCCCTTCTTCGGCCGCCACGTGCTCGACCTCCATGGACTCGACCACCTGCTCGAAGTCGTGGCCGTGCCCGCGGATGCGGATGCGGTCCCCCACGTGGAGGCTCCCCGCCACGAGGTCGACGGAGGCCGTGCCCGCCCGCTTCCAGACGTGGCCGATGAGGCCGATCTTCTCTTCGCCCATGCGGCTTCCTCGGCGGGCGGGGAATATGGGCGTGTCGGTTGTCCACGCCGGGGAGAATCACGCGTCGCGCAGGAGCAGGAGCGCGACCTCGCAGGCGTTCTGGAGCGAGAAGAGGGGGAGGTCCACCCGGGCGCGGGCGAACTCGTCGGCCTCCCCCTTGAGGCGGTGAAGCTCGGCCTTCACGCGTTCGGGGGACCACTCGGCGGAGAGGGCGCGCGCGAGGATGGCCTGGAGGCGCTGGAACTTGACGTCGGCGAAGCCCTCGGGCAGGGGCGCGTCGATGGCGGGCTGCTGCCGGTAGGGCCCCATGGGGTCGACGCCCTTGCGGCTGAAGCGGATGGCGGCGCGCGCAAGCTTGGAGGGGTCGGGCCGGTCGCTGCCCACGCTGCCCGCGACGTAGAGACCGGGGAGCGCGGTGGAGCCGTCGGCCTTGCACGGGACGCCGGCGCGAAGCTCGCGCTTGCCTTCGTGGTCCACGATCAGGGGCGGCGCGAGGGCGAGGCCCGCGCGGTGCGCGATGGCGAACCCGTCGCCGCTGGCCACCCAGCTTCCGCCCGGGAAGAGGCCGGAGACATTGCCCGTCGCGAGGACGACGCAAGGGGCCTTCAGCGGCTCGACGACGCCGCCGCGCGCGACCAGCGCGCCCGCGACCTCGCCCTTCTCGCTGAGGATGATATCAAGGAGCATCTCGCCGTGCGCCTTGTCCAGCAGCACGTATGCGGCGTTGTCGCGCGGGTCGCTGGCGAGCGCGCGGGCGATGGCGCTTCCCGCGTAGCCCGTGCCCGCGACGACGACGCCCGTCTCAAGGACCATGCGGCGCGAAGCTCAAGTCCCCGTGTGAGGGTTTCGGCCTCCGGGGGCCGGGCCGGGGCTTTCCCTGCGCGATGCTGATCCTTTCGTCACGTCTTGACGCGACGGGCCCCTCAGCGGAGAGCCCTGACGCTCACGGCGTCCCCGAGGGGCTTTGCAGGTGCGACTCCAGGAAGTAGAGCGCCTGGTCGAGGTCGCGGGCGATCTGCGTGAGGAGGTCCGCCGTCGCGCGGTCCCCCGCCTGCTCGGCGCGGTCGATGGCCTCGCCCACGCCGCGGGCGTGCCGCGCGTAGCGGTCGGCGAGGGCCTCGACGAAGGCGGCGTCCGTCGTGGGGTTCTCGGGGAACTCGGGGAGGCTCGTGCCCGCGGCCGCCATGCGGACGGTGCCGAGGGCGGTGCCGCCCAGCGCGGTCGCGCGCTCCGCGATGAGGTCGACGTGCCCCTCGACGATCTCGGCGAGCTTGTCGAAGAGCTCGTGGAGCTGGAAGAAGTTCATCCCCTTGACGTTCCAGTGCGCGTGCTTCGTCTGCCCGTAGAGGTCCATCGCGTCGGCGAGCCGCTGGTTGAGAACGATGACGATGCTGCGGCGCGTGTCCTCGTCCAGGCCGTGGCGCGTGGGGTGCATTCGCGGGCTGGCGGCGGTGGCTCGCGCGGCGGCGGTCATGCGCGGATGCAGGAGCGCGGGATGCAAAGCTCCGTCGGCTACCGGGCTCGGCGCTCGCCGCGCGCGGGCCTACGGGTACGAGACGGCGCAGGCGCTGGCCGCGTTGCTCCAGAGGCTCTGGACCGCGAAGGTGCCCGTGCTCAGGACGACGTTCTGCGCGTGCGCGCCGGGGCCCGAGTTCCACGCGCACTTGTCGCCGTTCTCCTGGCCCGCGCTGTCGTACCACGCGTTGAGCTGCGGGTCGGTGACGGCCTCGGCGTACTCGTGGCCCGCGACGATGCTCACGCCGTCGAGGAGACCGGGCTTGTTGACGTAGCCCAGCCCGCACGAGAGGCCCATGTCGGGGACGTAGGGGAGGTTCGTGTACGCGATGGGGTGGCCCGCGGGGTCGTTCACGTTGTCCCAGTGCCACGCGCAGTAGCCGTCCGCCTGGCGCCCGTGGAGGTTGGCGCCGGGCGGGAGGGCGATGACGTAGTCCGCGTTCGCGGAGTAGCCGAAGTGCGCGACGGCCCGCTGCGCTTCGGCCTCGATGTTCTGCGGGTAGAAGCTGGCGTCCTCCACCGTGGGGTCGTAGGGGCTGGGGTCGTCCATCCACCACCCCTTGAGCTGGCCCGCGGGGTTCGTGATGCCGGAGTACTGCGTGTCGACGCCGGCCCACGACGAGCCGCCGACTCCCTGGAGGAAGCTGATGAGGTAGGGCGCCTCGCAGTAGGTGTCGACGTTCACGAGGCACACGAGCCCGCCCGTGGGCGCGGTCGTGACCGGCGTCCAGCCCCAGAAGACGAGATAGACCTGGGGCGTCGTCTGCACGGGCCCGCCGTGGTTGACCAGGTTGCCGCCGGTCCTGGGCGCTGCATGGGGCAGGATCGCGTCGCGCGTCGGCATGAGGTGGACGGGGCCTCCCGCGCTGGAGCCCGCCGCGACGTGGGCGCCTGCCGCGAGCGAGGGAAGGGCGAGAAGGAGGACGAGAAGGGCGTGGACCGCGCGAGCCATTCGGATCGCGGCGGGCACGCCGTGTTAGCCCATAAGGGCTCAGTTCCCGGGTTTCTGGAGGATTCCTGTGAACGTCACAGCGCCAGCATGCGCTCGATGGCGACCTTGCCCCACGCGCGGTCCGCGTCGTCGATCTGGATGCGGTTGACGACGTTGCCGGCCTGGAGCTCCTCCAGCGTCCAGAGGAGATAGCGCGGGTCGATCTGGCGCATGGCGTTGCAGTCGAGGCAAAGCTCGCCGCAGAGCTGCATGATGGTCTTGTCGGGGTGCTGCGCGGCGAGGCGCTTCACCATGTGGATCTCGGTGCCGATGGCCAGCGTGCTGCCCGCGGGCTGCTCGGCGACCCACTTCTCGATGACGGCCGTGGAGCCCCATGCGTCGGCGGCCTGCACGACCTCGCGGCGGCACTCGGGGTGGACGATGATCTTGACGCCGGGATATTGCTCGCGCATCTCGCGGACGTGGTCGAGCTTGAAGCGCTCGTGGACCTGGCAGAAGCCCTGCCAGAGGATGACCTTGGCGCGCTTGATGTCCGCCTGCGTGAGACCGCCGCCGTTGCCCTTGGGGTCCCACGGGTTCCACTTGACGATCTCCTCGTCGGGGACGCCCAGCCACGTCGCGGTGTTGAGGCCGAGGTACTGGTCGGGCGTGAAGAGGACCTTGTCGCCCCGCTCGAAGGCCCACTGCATCGCCTTGATGGAGTTGGCGCTCGTGCACACGATGCCGCCGTTCTCGCCGGTGAAGGCCTTGAGGTCGGCGTAGCTGTTCATGTACGTGACCGGGATCACGCGCTTGACGTCGGTCCACTCCGCGAGGCGCTCCCACGCGCGCGCGACCTGCACCATCTCGCTCATGCCGGCCATGGGGCACGAGGCCTCCATGCTGGGCATGACGACGTTGCGCTGGCCGTCGGTCACGAGGTCGGCCGTCTCGGCCATGAAGGTGACGCCCGCGAAGACGATGTGCCTGGCCTTGCTCCTCTTCGCGAAGACGGAGAGCTGGAAGGAGTCGCCCATGGCGTCCGCGAAGCGCGCGATCTCGTCGCGCTGGTAGTTGTGGACGAGGAGGCAGAGGTCGTCGCCCAGCGCGCGCTTGGCGGCCAGCGTGCGGCGCGCCACGTCGGCCTCGGAGAGGGTCTGGTACGCCTCGGGAAGCTCGGCAAGGGCGCTCATGTGGCGCCACAGCGCGGCCTCGTGGCGCGACTGCCGGGCGGCCTGGGTCTCCACGATGGGCAGGGCCATGCGGGTCAGGTTTGGGGTAGATTTGGCTTGGATATAAGGCGGCCGTTCCCGGCAGGGGTCGCCTGCTTCGCCCAAAGAAGCGGCAAGATTTGCCGCTACCTAGCGGGGGGTTCGGGGGGCGCGGACCCCTGACGTTTTGGTTCTCTGATCCGAGCGCCGAAACGTCAGGGGGCTGCGCCCCCCGAACCCCCCGCTTTTGGCCGCGCTGCGGCGCGGCCGGACGGCGCGCCCCTAGAACGCCCGCTCTCCAACTTGAGAAGGCGCGTACCCCAACGAGGTTCGTGGGAAGCCGGGAGGCAGGCGCATGCGCTTCGCCGCGAACCCCACGAGCCTCCCCATGAACGTCCTTTTCCCCGAGGCCTACAAGGCCAGCGCGCGCCGCGCGGCCGTCGAGCTTGCGGCCTTCGCGGCCGCGATCACGCTCTCGCTGGTCGTCCTCGCCGCCTTCTTCTGAGATCAGGGTCCGACCGCGTCGCGCACGAAGCGGCGCGGCACCGCCTTCCCGCAGCGCGGGCAGGGCACGTCGTCCAGGAGCGTCTTGTACTGCTCCAGCATCATGCGCGGCAGCGGCTCGCCGCACCACGGGCACGGGGGCGCGTCGGCCATGCTAGGCCTCCGCGGCCTGCGCGCCGCCGCGCAGCGTGGCCAGCGGCACGTCCGCCGGCTCCAGGAGGCGCACGAAGTCGTGCCGCGTCGTCTTGGGCGGGTAGAGCTTCCCCGCGAGCGCGTGCGCGAGGACCTCGTCCTTGGTGGGCGCGCGCTCGTCCTCGCGCCAGGAGCGCACGGTGATGGACGCGTCGCGGTAGTCCACGAGCACCGCGGGCACGAGCCTGGCGCCCAGGCGCCGCAGCGCCTCCAGGCGGTGGTGCCCGTCGATGACGGTGCCGGTCTGCGCGTCCGCGACGACGGCGTAGTCGACACACCCGGTCCGGCGGAAGCGCTCCACCAACTCGGCGACGCGCGACTCGACGTGCTCCTCGTGCGCCTTCAGCCACGAGAGGGCGACCAGCGTCGGGCGCGTCAAGGCGCGATCCTCCGCGTCTCGTGGAGGCGCTTGAGGATCGGCGCGGCGCGGTGGGCCTGCGCGAGGCAGAGGAGGGGCGCGCGGCCGTCGGTGAGGGCGCGGGTGAGCCGCGGCCAGGCGGCCTCGGCGTCCGCCTCCGCGCTCCAGACGTCCTCCTTGGCCAGCGCCGCGGCGAACGCGGGGCCGAAGGATTTGATATCGACCGCCGGCACGGCCGCGGCGGCCTTGCGCGCGCGGCGGCGGTCGAAGAGGCCCGGCATGTGCGCGGTGGGCCGCAGGGGGAGGATGGAGGCGCCGCGGTTGCGCGCGACGCGGGCCGCCGCGAGGACGGGGTGCTCGCCGGGGAGCGCGTCCTTGGCGTAGCGCGCGACGATCTCGTCGCGGAGCAGCGCGTCGACGAACGAGGGCTCGAAGGCGCCCTTGGGTTTCTCGACGCCTTCGCGGAGGCGCAGCGCGTCGTCGGTGTCGAGGTCGGCGAGGACGACGGCGGGGTCCAGCGCGGCCATCTCGCGCGCGACGCGGTCCGCCTCGCCGGGGAGGCCGGGCCAGACCGCCAGCACGTGGAGGCGAACGCCGCCCAGGTCCACCGTGTCCATGCGCGGCCATCCCGCCAGGCCGTTCTTAAGGATTCCTTGTAGCGCCGCGCTGCTGCGCCGGCCGCGCCTAGCAGAGGTAGACGGTGATGGTGTCGGTCGCCGTGAGGTTCGTGGAGACGAGCCCGGCGGGGACGGCGACGCCCGGGTAGTGCGCGCCGACGGTGAGCGCCTCCTCCAGGCACGTCTCGGAGGGGAGCACGTTGGGGACGCGCATCACGGGCGCGACGAGGGCAAAGCCGCCCTCCGCGGCCGTCTTGCCCGCGAAGGCGAGGGGCGTCGCGTTGTGCCAGGCCAGCTGGTCGTTCCACAGGTCGGAGATCGTGCCGTTCAACGGCTCCAGGTCCACGGGCGCGCCGAGGTCCGTGAGGCGGCCCGAGGCGTGGACGCGCAGGTCCACGGGTTGCTGGTCGCTGCCCACCAGCGCGTAGTCCCACGGGCCGAGGCTGGAGCAGGTGCCGGCGTGGCACACGTCGACGCTGGTGGCGTGGACCTCCAGGTGGTCGGCCGGGGGCGGGAGGGCGGGCGTGACGGTGATCCAGGGCGTGGGGTCGCTGGAGCCCGCGAGGTTCAGCGCGGTGACGCGGTAGTCCACGGGCACGCCGGGGGGCTGCGTGTCGCCCGCCGAGGTGGTGCCCGCCGTCTCGGCGGCCGCCAGCGACAGGCGCGCGCCGGCGCGGCGCCACACGAGGTACGAGTCCACGGGGCGAAGCTCGTCGGCGGGGGGCGCGGACCACGAGAGCGCGACCTGGCCCGTGTGGGCGCCGGGGCCTCCGGCGAGGCCCGAAGGCGCGGCGGGGGGGAGGACGGCGAGCACGGCGCGGGGCTCGCTCTGGGCGAGGACGACGCCCTGCGCCTCGGCGCGGGCGATGACCTGGTGGTGGCCCGCCGCGATGCCGGGGAGGGTCGCCGAGTACGCGCCGTCGCTGTCCGTGGTGGCCTGGCCCGCGTCCGCGCCGTCGACGACGAGCACGACCGTCTGCGCGGGCAGCGGCGCGCTGGCGTCGCCGCCGGGGTGAAGCTCGAAGGCGCCGCTCACCATGAACGAGGCGTTGGCCGCGACGCGCGGGGGCGCCCACAGCGTCAGCGCGAGGGCGCCCGACGGGGGCAGCGCGGGGAGCGCGGCGGCGCCCAGGGGCGCGAGGAGGAGCGCGGCGAGGACGATCGCGCGGCGGGCGGCCATGGCAACGTGCCCGTCTCGCGATATCTCGCAGCATAAGCGAGAGCTTGACGCCTCGGGGGGTGACGCGGTGCCCCTCGCTTCACGTCCACGCGGAGAGGGGCACCTCGCGGCGGGGGGCGGGGGCGAGGTCGGGGTCCTCGTCGATCCAGGCGTAGGTCTGGCGGCGGGAGGGGACCCCGACGACGCGGGTGGGGACGATGCCGAGGTGCAGGTCGCGGAGGGTGGGGGCCGTCTGGGCTTCCATGGACAGAACGACGCGCGGGGAGGCAATCATTCTGTTCACGTGCAAAATGTGAAAACTATTTGTCCGCTGAACAGCGTTGATGGAGTGTGATCCGTGACCTGCGCATCCACGTCGCCGGCCAGGGCTACGAGGC
Organism: Pseudomonadota bacterium; assembly: GCA_021325135.1. Taxonomy (GTDB): domain Archaea; phylum Thermoplasmatota; class SW-10-69-26; order JACQPN01; family JAJPHT01; genus JAJPHT01. The sequence continues at coordinate 34,783 of JAJPHT010000032.1, forward strand.
GAGGCGCATCGTGGACCCGGCCCTCCAGATGAAGGCCGACCGCGTCCACCTCCTGACGGACCCGCCCAACAAGCGCCTGCGGCAGTACCACGACCGCGTCGTGCAGCGGCTCCGCGAAGGGGGCGTCGAGGTGGAGGTGCGCCACTGCGAGGTGTGGGACCCCAACGCTGTCGTGGGCGAGATGGGCCGCATCGCCGAGGCCGAGCGGGGCAACCACCTCTACGTGAACCTCGGCACGGGCCCCAAGACGTGCGCCATCGCCGGCACGCTGGGCGCCATGCTCTGGGGGTTCGAGGCCTACTATCCCAAGGTGGACTACAACGTGGAGGAGGCGACGCTGGAGCTTCCTGGCGACTACCCCGTCTCGGGCGTGACGTCCATCCCGACGTTCCACCTGGACCCGCCGGGGGGCGACGTGCTGGCGCTCCTGGAGATGCTTGGCGAGAAGCGGGGCCGCCCCGCGCGCAAGAAGGAGCTGGTGGAGCGCCTGCGCGAGCGCCGCTTCCTGGGCGAAGGCTCCCGCAGCGCGCAGGCCGAGCAGAACGTCGCGGACCGCGTGCTGAAGCGCGCCCAGGAGTGGGGCTTCGTGGACAGCGAAGGAGAAGGGAGGAAGCGCCGCCTGAGGCTCAACCCGCGCGGCGAGGCGGGGCGGAAGATGTTCGCGCACCTTCCGACGCAGAAGGTTGACGAATAAGAGAAACGGCGGCGCCGCAGCGCCGCCAAAAGCGGGGGGTTCGGGGGGCGCAGCCCCCTGACGTGAAGGAACGTCGAGCGGACGACCGAGACGTCAGGGGGCGAGCCCCTGGAACCCCCTTAGCGCGTGTCGTACCGATCCTCGAGGATGGCCCGGACCGGCCCGCTCAGATCGCGCGGGAGCTGGCCGTAGACCTGCTCGTGCTTGATCGCCCGCTCAAGCTCCAGAATGGTGACGTCGTAGGACCGCAAGACCATCGCCTCACCGACCTACGGCTGGGGGGTGCATATCTCCGCGCACGCTTGCCTCCGGCAGGCCGTATGGGTCTACGGATCAGGGCTTGATCTGGCCTACTTCGCGGCGCGGGCCACGGTCTCGAGGCCGCTGATGATGTTCCAGATCATGGTGCGGCCGTGGAGGGGGATGTTGGGGTCGTTGGCGAGCTCGTCGAGCACGCTCACGGCGCTGGCGATGCGGACGTCCAGCGCCTCGCCCTTGTTGAGGAGGTGCTTCTTGGCGCTGTCGGCGCCGCGGCGGATGTTGCGGGGCACGCTGGTGTCGTCGATGAGCTGGTCCATGACGCTCGCCAGTTGCTGGAGACGGTCATCCGCGGCCATGGTTCGAGACCTCCTCGTGGGAGAAAAGCCCGGGACTCCGCCCGGGGGCTGGAGCGCGCAAAGGGCTTCTCCTACATAAGGATTCGGACCCCTTGGCGGGGCCCTTGATGGCTGAAGGGTCAGTCGGCGCGCCGATATAGCTTGTGGTGCGAGGTGCGGATGAGACGCGGGCCGCGAAAGGCTCATCTGGCAGGGGCGGCTCGAAGCCCCCCATGGCCCTGCGCCTGACCGAGATCTTCCACTCGATCCAGGGCGAGGGCTCCACCGTCGGGCTCCCCACCACGTTCGTGCGCCTCACTGGGTGCAGCCTGCGCTGCTCGTGGTGCGACACGACGTACAGCTTCACCGGCGGCGAGGACTGGACCGTCGACCAGGTCATGGAGCGCCTGGCGCCCATCCGCACGCGCCGCGTCTGCGTCACGGGCGGCGAGCCCCTGGACCAGCACGACGAGGCCATCGCCCTCATGGACCGCCTGCTGGGGGAGGGCTACTTCGTGGTGCTGGAGACCAGCGGCAGCATCGACGTGTCGCGCGCCGACAAGCTGGCGCCCCGCGAGATGCTCCAGCTCAGCGTGGACGTGAAGTGCCCCGCGAGCAACATGCAGAAGCGCAACCACCTGGAGAACCTCGCGCTCCTGAAGCCCCACGACCAGCTGAAGTTCGTGCTCAGCGACCGGCGCGACTACGACTTCGCCAGAGAGGTCCTCGCGAAGCGCCCCACGAAGGCCCAGGTCCTCTTCCAGCCCATGTGGCCCAGCCCCAACCCGGTGACGGAGACCAAGGTGGTGGGCGACGTCGCCACCATGCGCAACGTCGCGGAGTGGGTCCTCGCCGACGGCCTCGACGTGCGCGTCGGCACCCAGATGCACAAGGTCATCTGGGGCCACGAGAAGGGGCGCTGACCCCTTCGGATGTGTGGGTCCGCCGCAGCGGACCCACGGCGCGTTGCCGGCTGGCGCGCCAGCCGGCATCGAAGTGATCTGGGGCCACGAGAAGGGGCGATAGCACCCCGACACGCGATTGGGGAACGCGTGGGGCAAGCCCTGATCCATGGGCGGCACGATGGGCCCCCATGCGCTCGCTCCTCGCCCTCGTCGTCCTCTCGCTGGCGCTCGCCGGCTGCGCGTCCACCGGCAACAACGCGACGCCCTCGACGCCCTCCACGTCCACGCCCGTCTCCTCGACGCCGGCCGCGTCGGCGGACGTCCACATCAAGGGGTTCGCGTTCAGCCCCGCGTCCTACCCCGAGGAGGTGGGCGGCACCGTCTCGTGGGTCAACGACGACTCGGTCGCGCACACGGTGACCGCCGATGACGGCTCCTTCGACTCGGGGCCCCTCGCGCCGGGCCAGACCTTCACGCACACCTTCGCGACGGCGGGCACCGTGGCGTACCACTGCAAGATCCACGGCGGGATGAACGCCACCATCGTCGTGGGCGGCGGCAGCCCGACGCCGGCCTCCACCACGCCCACGCCCTCGAGCGCGAGCCCCGGCAGCGTGGCCATCGTGGACTTCTCCTTCGCGCCCTCGCCCCTGAGCGTCCCCGCGGGCACCACCGTGACGTGGACGAACGACGGCGAGCGCAGCCACACCGTCACCGCGGACGACGGCAGCTTCTCGTCGGGCACCCTGGCGCCGGGCCAGACGTTCTCGCACACGTTCACGACGCCAGGGACCTACAGCTATCATTGCAGCATCCACGGCTCCATGACGGCCAAGGTCGTCGTGACGTGAGCGCCTACGCCTCCATCTCCTCGGCCGCGCCCTGGAAGCTGAAGCTCAGCACGCCGCAGTTCGCGCACTCGTAGCCCGCGTAGTGGAGCGTCTCCGCGCAGCGGGGGCAGGCGGCCTCCTTGACGATGGGTGTTGGCGGCCGGAACGTGCGCGTGAGGAAGTAGAGCACGGCGAACGCCACCGCGGCCCCGCCCCAGATGCGCAGCCAGAGGGGCATGTCCAGCGGCGCGAGCCCGACCCACGCCGCAGCCACGATCAGCGCGCCGCGAGGCGAGCACGAAGGCGGGGAACTCCAGGCGGAAGCCCCGCGCGAGGAGGAGACCTAGGGGCTTGGCCATGCCAGCCGCACCCCGCACGCGGGGCAGTAGGGAGCGCCGTTCTCGACGCGGCCGCGACAGCGGGGGCACTTCGAGCCCAGGAGCATCATCGCCAGGCCGAAGCCCAGGAAGCCGAGCCCCAGCCCCAAAGCGATGCCGACTCCGCGACCTTCGCTCGCCATGTCTGCCATGCAAGGCACCATGCACCTCCATCAAGATGTCCCTTATCCGGATGTCACAGCACGTTCCGTCTCGCGTCGCGGAAATCCTTAAAACGGGAAGCCGTGTATCGCGCCCCGTCGCCCCCCTCGGGCCCTCGCGTTTCGGGAGCGTTTCCCCATGCACATCGTCGTCTGCCTGAAGCCGGTCCCCAACGCCCAGGACATCCGGATCAACCCGGAGACGAAGACCCTGGACCGCAAGGACGCCCAGAACGTCATCAACCCGCCCGACCTGAACGCCCTGGAGCTTGCCCTGCAGCTGAAGGACAAGCACGGCGCGAAGGTCACGGTGCTGAGCATGTGCCCGCCCTTCGGCGAGCCGTTCCTCCGCGAGTGCGTGGCCATGGGCGCGGACGACGCGATCCTCCTCTCGGACCGCGCCTTCGCGGGCAGCGACACCTACCCCACCTCCTACACGCTGGCCGCCGGCGTGCGCGCGATCAGCGCGCTCAAGCAGGGCGAGTACAAGGGCAGCGTCCCCCCGCCCCCCACGCAGCCCGACGGCAAGCCCACGCCCCCCAACGCGCCCTGGACCGCGGGCAAGGTCAAGGAGGTCTTCGGGCCCGTCGACCTCGTCATCTGCGGCGAGGAGACGACGGACAGCAGCACCGGCCAGACCGGCCCCGGCATCGCCGAGTGGAACCGCTGGCCCCAGGTCACCTACATCAAGGACTGCAAGCTGGTCAAGCCCGACGGCACCCCCGAGACGGGCAAGGTCGCCGCGGTGCCCGACTACAAGATCCACTGCACGCAGGACCTGGAGGGCGCGCGCAGCATCTGGGAGGCCGAGCTTCCCACCGTCGTCACCGTGAACCTGGGCATCAACACGCCCCGTGCTCCGCAGTTGACGCGCAAGATCATGGCGACGAAGCAGTTCGAGCTCACCTACTGGACGTCCAACGACCTCAAGGACATCGACCGCACCAAGCTGGGCCTCAAGGGGAGCCCCACCGTGGTCGGCAAGATCCTCACCATCGACGTGGGCGGCAAGGACACGCAGTGGATCGAGGCCGCGAGCCCCGAGGCCGCCGCCAAGGAGCTGGTGGACAAGCTCGAGGCCAAGGGCCTGCTCAAGGGGGTGCTCTGAGTGCCCGAGATCGACCCCAAGAGCCCCGAGGCCGTCGCCGCGTGGACCGGCATCTGGGTCTTCATCGAGCACCACCAGGGCAAGATCGCCAAGGTCTCCCTGGAGCTCCTGGGCAAGGGCCGCGAGCTGGCGGACCAGCGCGGCGTGCCCCTCACCGGCATCCTCCTGGGCAGCAACGTGAAGCACCTCTCCAAGACGTGCGTCGAGCACGGCGCGGACAAGGTCATCTACGTCGACAGCCCGCACCTGGAGAAGTACAGCACCGAGCCCTACGTCGAGGTCTGCGCGCAGCTGGTCGACCAGCGCAAGCCCGAGGTCTTCCTCATCGGCGCGAGCCACACCGGCCGCGACTTCGGCAGCCGCATCGCCGTGCGCAACCACACGGGCTGCACGGCCGACGCCACGAAGCTGGAGTGGGACATGGAGAAGGCCAAGGCCAAGGGCGAGTGGGAACTCATCATGCTGCGCCCCGCCTTCGGCGGCAAGATCCTCGCGGGAATCGTGTGCCCCAAGCACCGCCCGTGGATCGCCTCCGCGCGCCCCAACACGTTCCAGATCCCCGCCCCCGACGCGACGCGCAAGGGCGAGGTCGAGCAGGCGAGCGTCCCCATGACGGGCAAGTACCACAGCCGCGTCATCAAGTTCGAGGAGCTTCCCCACTCCGGCGCCCAGATCGACAAGGCCGAGATGATCGTCTCGGGCGGCATGGGCCTGGGCAAGAAGGAGAACCTCAAGCTCGTCGAGGAACTCGCCCGTGAGATAGGCGCGGCCGTGGGCGCCTCGCGCAAGGTCGTGGACGCCGGCTGGATCGACCGCACGCACCAGGTCGGGCAGACCGGGACCACCGTGCGCCCGAAGCTCTACCTCGCGGCGGGCATCAGCGGCGCCGTGCAGCACCTCGCCGGCATGCAGGAGAGCGGGACCATCGTGGCCATCAACAACGACAAGAAGGCCCCGATCTTCCAGTTCTCCGACATCGGCGTCGTGGGCGACGCGACGAAGATCCTCCCCGCGGTCACCGCGGAGATCGCGCGCCGCAAGGCCGCCAAGGGCAAGAAGTGAGCCCGCCCGCCGCGGGCGCCGCCCGCGGACCCCTCCTTTTCCAACACTCCCGGCTTTGCGTCGGGCCTTTCCGATTTCCTTCGGCGGGGGACGCCTTTCCCCGCGGGAATCCCGCCCGATCGCGCCCTCAATCTCAAACCCCTCTTGCTTGGCCCCGCCACGAGAGAAAATCCCCGAGCGGCGGCCCCCCGGCGACGGCTTAGCGACCGCTCCGCTACGTCAGCGGCGAGGGCGCTACGTTAGCGGCGCGGCCTCCAATCGAGATATCACCTGGCGCGCGCTCCTTCCCCTTGTCGCGCTGCGAGGCCTCGGCCCGCGCGCGAGCAGACAAGGGAGACTTGACAACATGCTTGGAAAGAAGAACCGGACGATGACCTCGATTCTGCTGGTGTGCGCCCTGGCCGTGGTCCCGCTGGCCGCGGCGGACTACACCGTGACCGGCGCATCCTCGGACCTCGACGCCGCGGGCGCCAAGGCGAAGTGCAACGAGGACCAGCTCTCGCAGATGGTCGACAACGCCCTGAGCCCCCAGCTCAACCCCCTCGCGGAGGCCTGCCCCGAGTTCCACGGCGGCTGCACCACGTCCACCACCACCACGACGACGGCGACCGGCACCGGCTGGAACCTGATCGTCTGGGTCTCGGTCGAGGTCCAGGTCAAGGAGGACGTCGAGACGGCCATCGACTGCTCGGGCTACTTCGACGTGGACGTCGTCCACTGGGGCGGCACCGGGGCTCGCATCGGCTCCTCGACGCTCCTCGCGCACGCCGGCGCGCACACGGGCAACGCGAACCTCGACCTCGACTCGCTCAACAGCGGCAGCACGGGCCAGCCCAGCGGCTGCTCCTACGTGGGCCCCATCGGCTCCTGCTCCGAGCCCACGACCACCGGCCAGTGGCAGTACCACAACGTCGTCAAGGGCGAGATCAAGACGCACGTCGGTGAGTACACCGCGTGCGCCGACATCCAGATCGACAACACCCCGGCCAACGTGATCGTGGGCGTCCAGGGGCAGCCTGACTCCCAGCTGCCGGGCTACGTGTCCGACGGCACGAGCCCCGTGATCCTCCAGGGCACCGGGACCTACTCGACGACGAAGACCATCTGCGGCGTCGTCCACTCCGCCAGCGCGGACGGCTCCTCGGCCAGCGACGTCTTCGGCGTCGGCCAGACGTCGGTCCCCGGGCTCCTCGGCGGCGCCAAGGACGAGTGAGGCAAGACGAGGCCAGGTGACCCGATGAAGGTGGACCGCATCTTCGCCGTGCTCGCGGCGCTCTGCATGCTATCACCTCTCGGCGTGGCCCAGGCCACGCTGGGCCCGGGAGTCGTGGCGGAGCGCTCCTGCGACGCGGGCGCCCTCGGCCGGATGGTGGACACGGTCCTCAGCCCGTCCCTCTCCCCGACCGTCGACGTGTGCCTGGAGCTTCGCGGAAGCTGCACGGCCACCACGAGCTCCAGCGCCGCGACCGTCGACCGCACGGGCGCCGCGGTGGTGTTCTGGGTGAGCGCCAAGGTGAGCGTCGCCGAGAACGTCGAGTCCGCCCTCGACTGCGGCGGCACCTACGACGTGACCGTCGTGCACCACGGCGGCGTGGGCCTGCGATACGGGCACTCGCTCCTGGCCGTCGCGCCCTCCGGGAGCGTCGGCGGGATCGACGTCGAGCTCTCCTCGGCGAGCCTGGCGGGCTCCTACGGCGGATGCGGCTACGTCGCTCCGGTGGGATCGTGCGTGGAGAGCCACCACGGCTCGTGGTCGTACCACCAGGTCTTCCCCGGCCGCGTCACCGGGGCGGACACCGGATGCGCCTACCTCGAGTGGCACAACGAAGGCATCCCCTCGTTCGTGGACGCCAGCGGGACCATGACGATCTGCAGCGGAGGCCTCGCCTTCGCGTCGGCGGACGCCAGCGCGCTGGCGTCGGGAGGAGGGGCCTACCGGCTGCCGTGACGTCAGGCGGCGCTGGCTCCGGCGTCCGCCGGCATCTCCTCGCGGAGGCGGGCGGACGCGGAGTAGCGCCTCGGCATGCGGCCGTCGTCCACGACCAGCCCCTCCCCTTCCAGGTGCGTGAGGTGGTACGAGACGACGCGCTGCGAGAGGCCCGTGCGCTCGCCGATCTGCTTCTGCGTGAGCGCCGCGCCGCCCGCGAGGGCGCGGGCCACCTGCGCGCGCGACTCGTCGCGCAGCGCGGCCTTCACCGCCACGGCCTCCGGGCTCGCGGCTGCGCCCACGGGGAACCACATGCGGCGGTGGCCCGCCGCGCGGAGCACGACCATCTGGTGGCGCTCCAGCATGCGCAGGTGGTGGCGCACCACGACCTCCGCCATGCCGGTCGCGCGGGCGAGGTCGGCGTTGGTGGCGCCCGGCGAGGCGCAGATGGCGTCGAAGAGGGCGCGCCGGTTGGCGTTCCTCATGATGGAGGCGCGCTCCAGGCGCGTGTAGAAGGGGACGCCCGCCGCGAGGCGCGTCGCGAGGGCGCCCAGCATGGCCAGCGCGGCGGCGCGGGCAGCCCAGACGCCCGGCGAGGGCGCGCTGGCGGCGCTCCATGCGGCGCCATCCACGAGGACGCGCGTCGCGTCCCCCGAGAGCGCCACGTCCAGCACGCCACGGTCCTGGCTGCGGCCCAGAAAGGGCGTCGTGCTGGGATTCGCGGAGGCCGCGAGGCGCAGCGCGCCCTCGACGCGGAGCGATTCCCCATCCAGGCCGCGGCGCGCGCCGCCGGCCCGCAGCTCGCCGAACGCGCGCGGCGCGTCCAGGGCGCCCGAGAGCGAGGCGTCCAGCGAGCCGGCCATGAGCCGCGCGAGCGCGCCTTCGGGCAGGTCGAGGCGCGCGCCGCGCAGGTGCAGCGCGACGAAGGCGGACTCGCGCCGGATGCCGGGGGAGACTCCCGCGGTCGCGGGCATGGGGCCGACCCTCGCGCCGGTGTCCAGCGGGTGCGCGCCCGAGGCGTCGGTGACGACGCCGTCCGCGCTCCACAGGTACAGGAGGAAGTCGCCCTGGAGGTGGAGCGTGGCGTTGGCCAGGGGCAGCGTCGCGGAGCCCGCGCGGCCGCCCACCTGGAGCGTGCCCGGAGGCACGACGTGGAGGAAGGAGTCCGAGGCGCCCGGCGTCGAGCTGCCGCTCCAGTAGGTCTGCGCATCGGTCCTCCACGCGAGGGGGCCCGCGGCCAGGCCGCCCAGCGTCAGGTTGCCGCCCTCGGAGACGAGGAGGACGGCGCACTCGTCGCGGCACGCGAGGCCCGTGAGGTTGCCGCGAGCGAAAGCCAGGGATTCGTTCGTGGGCTGCTGCGTCGTGCCCTGCACGTACTCGGGGCCGATGCCGTACTCGTCCTGCGCGCGCGCGACGCGCTCCCCCTGGGCCTGCTCCCACGAGATCGCGACGGCGTGGCCCGCCTCCACGTCGGGGGAAAGCTCCAGCGCCGCGTCGCGCGCGTCCACCACGAGGGCGCCCGAGAGGGTCGCGCTCTCGGGGAGGGCGAGATGCCCCTGGGCGGGGGAGGCGTCCGCGAGCCCCGCGAGGACGACCAACGACCCGAGCCAGAACGCGACCTGGAGCCTCCCTCGCGCCATGCGGCCTGGTACGCCGACGGGAGCGAAATAGGCTGCGCTGTGACCGGGCGGGTCTATACAGCCTCTCGCTAGAGAGATTATCACGCTCCGATCCGTCGGGCCCGCATGCACGTCCGCGGACCCTGCATGGGACTCGCCCTCCTGCTCCTCCTCCCGCTGGCCTCGGCCCACACGGGCACGTACCTCGTGTACCGGGACCTCTTCGGGAACCGGGAGTGCTACTGGGCCTTCGTGGACCTCGAGGCGCCGTGGAACGCCCCCGACTACAGCCTGGGGCCGTGCCAAGGGCGCAGCTTCCAGGACGGGACGCCGATCGTGGACTCCTACGTGATCTCCACCAACCCTCCCGACCCCCTCCCCGTCGACGGCACGGCCGTGGGCCCCTCGACGCAGATGCTCACCTTCGGCGTGGACGGCCCCTACTTCACCATCTGCACGACGCTGGACCCGCAGAACCCCCAGTCCGCCTTGCCCAGCCAGAACTGCGACGGCGGCGGCTGCAACCTCATCGACATCGTGAAGGGCTGCGCGGGGAGCTTCGACGGCTGGGGGGCCATCGGCGGCAGCTCGGACCCCCTCACGTGGCTTTCTCACAAGTGACGTAGGTCCAGGTGGCCTCGAAGCGCTCGCGGCCGCCCAGCACGGCGCGCAGCGCGCGCCCCATGATCTCCTGCCGGTCGCGGACGGCCTCCGCGGTGGGCGCCTGCCCCTCCACGCGCTCGCTGCCGCCCACCCACCCCAGCACTCCTTCGTGGTAGACGCGCAGGAAGTCCAGCCACTCGTCCAGCCTGGCGGAGACGGGGCGCGCCTTCACGTCGACGACGCGCAGGCCCGCCTTCTCAAAAGCCTCCAGGTAGTGCGAGAGGGGGCGCGGCGGGAGGAAGAACTTCTCCCGCAGCGCCGCGTGGGCCGCCATGCGCGCCGGGTCGTCCAGCGCGGGGCGGTATGCCGCGAAGCGCGCGTCCTCGCGCACGATGCGCTGCGCCTCGCCCTGGATGGCCGCCACGGTGTCGTCGATGATCCAGCTCCCCTCGGGCGCGCGCGGGTTGCGCACGTTGCCCGACTGCACGAAGACGCGCCCCTCGGGGCGCAGCACGCGCGCCCACGAGCGCAGCGTGTCCACGAGGTCGTAGTAGAGGTGGATGGCGTTGGTGCTCACGACGGCGTCCACGCCGCGGGAGAGCAGCGGCGCGCCCAGCACCTCGTCGACCATCTCCAGCCGGCGCTCCTCCTTGAGGTAGCGGATGAGGCGGAACGCGACGCGCTCCTCGCCGCGAAGCTTCTCCAGCGAGAGGGCGAGGAACTTGGGCGACGAGTCGACGTTCACGACGCCGAAGGGGCGCTCCGGCATCGCCCGCAGCAGCCGCTCGATGAGGATGCCCGTGCCGCCGGAGTAGTCCACGAGGACGTGGCCGGGCCGGGCGAACGCCACGATCTCCTCCACCGTGGGGTCGAGGTTCGCGTACCAGCCGTGCTTCTCCACGGCGTCGTACTTCACGGCCAGCGCGTCCAGGGGCGCGCGCGTCCAGTCCTCGTCGGGGATGCGGACGAAGCCGGGGGGCCAGGGGGCGCGCACGGCCGCGGAGCGCGGTGCGTCCGCAAAAGGGCGCGGGTCAAGGCGAGGCCGCTTCCTCGGCGGGCGGGACCGCGTGGAAGCGCTGCGGCCGGCCGCCGTCGCCCCGCACGAGGCCCACCTCCGAGAGGCGCGCGAGGTGGTAGGAGACGAGGCGCTGCGAGAGGGCGGTCGCCTCGACGATGTCCGCCTGCGTGGCGCCCGCGCCCGAGGAGGCGGTGGCGTCCAGCACGCGGCGGCGCGTGGGGTCCTTGAGCGCGACCTTGGCCGCAAGCTCCTGCTCGCCGGGGACTCCGCCGGGGGAGAAGTAGGCGACGAGGCGCCCGCGCGTCCGGGGGACGACGAGCCCGTGCGCCTCCAGCATGCGCAGGTGGTGCTGGAGCACGACGCGGCCGATGCCCGTGGCGCGCGCCAGCTCCGAGACGTGGAGGCCGGGCCGCTCGCGGATGAGGGCGAAGAGCGCGCGGCGGCTGTCGTTCTCCAGCACGCGGGCGCGCGTGACGCGCGTGTAGAGGCTGGCCAGCGCGCCGGTCTTCACGGCGAGGCCGAGGATGAGGAGAAGCACGAGGCCACCGAGCGCCGCGGCCGCGGCGGGCGCCTGGGCTTCCAGAGCGGGGGCCACGGCGACGCCGTCCAGCCAGAGGTCGCCCGAGCCGGAGAGGTCGCCCGCGTCGCGCGGCGCGAGGGTGTCCTGCGGGCGCGCGTGGGGGCCGTCCATCGCGTCGACGGGGGCCACGTCAAGGGCCAGCGTGCCTTCCATGCGGACGGAGCGGCCGCCAAGCTCCTGGCGCGCGCCGTCGACCTCGGCCCACCCTTCCGCGTGGGGCGAGGCCAGCGAGCCGCCCAGGTCGACGAAGAGCGAGGGCGCGACCAGCGTCGCGGGCGTCCCGGGCGGCGCGACGAGGCGCGCGCCGGTGAGCTTGAGCCGGAGGATGCGAAGCTCGTAGTCGCTCTGGACGCCCGCGATGGGGAGCGACGTGCTCTCGTGGCGGCCCGTCCAGACGGGGGTGTCCCCGGTGGCGTTGTGGAGGGTGCCCGTGGCATTGTCGAGGAGGAGGGTGAGATCGCCGGTGGCGAAGGGCTGGCGCCCCGGCGACGCGAAGGCGCCCTCGGCGGGGGACTCGGAGAACGAGCGGCCCGAGCGGAGGATGGGCGTCTGCACGGTGGAGCCCATGCCGAAGACCCAGCCGCCGGGCTTCTGCGCCTCGTGGAGGGGGCCCGAGGCGTTTCCGGTGATGCCGATCGTGCCCGGGCCGGCGGCCAGGAGCGCGATGGTGCAGGGCGACGCGCACGCGAGGCCCGAGAGCGAGCCGGGACCCACGTCCACGGGCTCGTCCACCCAGGTGGTCCCCTTCCCCACGTCCGGGTCCAGGTCTCCAGGGTAACGCTTGCCCTCCAGGACGGAGAAGCTCCCGGTGGCGCCCTCCCAAGTGAGGGTGAGGGGGACGCCCGCCAGCGCCGCGGCGTCGAGGCTCAGCGCGCCCGCGCTTGCCGACGCGGAGCCGGAGCCCGAGAACGAGGCCGGATCGTCGAACCAGAGGTGCCCGCGGAGAGAGGCCGCCTGGGCGCCCGGGACCAGCAGAAGCAGGGCCAGCGCCACCGCCCCCGTACAGTCCACCGTTCTCATGCGCCTCGCCTCGGGGGCGGAGGCCTCCTGCGACAACAAAAGCGCTTCGGACGGGCCCCGCCGAAGCGGAAACGATCGGCAGAGAATCCTTATCAGGTGGCGCAGCGAGCGGGCGCCGCATGGTGGAGGCTTTTGGTCGTGGAGCGGTCGTCGCCTTGGCGATCCTCTCCTGCGCGCTGCTCATGCCCGGGGCCTTCGCGGACGCGGGCGTCCACAGCTCCTGCGTGGACGTCTCGACGGGCGACAAGGGCCCCCAGGTGGACGTCCAGACCTACCCCGACGGCTGCCCCCCCTCCTTCGTCATCCCCGTGGACGGCGGCTGCGTCGTCGTCGCCCAGCGCGGCGGGACGTTCATGGCCGAAGGGTCCTACGGCTGCGTGAACGCGCTCCTCCCCAACGTCGTCTTCACCTCGACGCCGCACCTGATCCACTCCACGGGCGACGTCTGCACGCCCAACGACACCGCCTGCTGCCAGGGCAACAGCATCCCGTGCACGGCCGGCCAGATCGCCCAGGGCGTCCTGGACGAGGTCCAGGGGCACGTGGGCGCGCCGCTGGGCGACGGCGGCTTCTGCTTCATGTTCAACGCGACGTGGCACCCGCCCTACACGTTCGACTCCGAGCACACCTGCGACGACCCGGGCTCCGACTCGCAGGAGCTCCCCGTCTTCAGCGTGACCCTCGTCCCCTGAGCACACGCGATCCATCGGAAGCGGACGCAGCGGGGCTGCGGAAGGTCGCGAACGCGGGCGGATCGATGGGGTTATCCCGACCGCGTGGCTTGCTCGTGGGCGTCCGGCGCTCCCAGGCGTCCCGGACTCGCGGGGTGTCCATCCGCTTGTGCGCGCGAGCGCGCGCTCCGCGCCGGCCCCCCGGTTCTTGACCACCATATGTTGTGCATCGAACCGAAAGGAAGAAAAGACCGTAGCTGCTCACCACCATTCCTTGTGGTGCGCGGTGCGACGCGCGCCCGGGAAGGGACCGACCGATGAACTGTCCGGCCTGCGACTGCCACGACACGCGCGTCATCGACTCGCGCGAGACCAGCGACGCCCGCAGCGGCGTCGCCGTGCGCCGCCGCCGGCAGTGCGTCGCGTGCGCCAAGCGGTTCACGACCTACGAGCGCTACGAGCGGCCCGACCTGCGCGTCGTCAAGCGCGACGGGCGCGTCGAGGACTTCGACCGCGACAAGCTGGAGGTCGGCGTCCTCAAGGCGTGCGAGAAGCGGCCGATCCCCCGAGAGGAGATCGTGCGGCTCTTGGACACCGTCGAGGAGAAGCTGCGCGCGCTGGACGCGCCCGACGTGCCCTCGACGGAGATCGGCGCCATCGTGCTGGAGGGCCTGAAGGCCCTCGACCCGGTGGCGTACCTGCGCTTCGCGAGCGTCTACAAGTCGTTCGCCGACGCGGAGCACTTCGAGAAGGAGCTCAAGCAGCTCCGCCAGGAGACGCTGGCGGAGAGCCTGGAGAAGGCCCAGGCGCGGGAAGCCCCGCGCCGGGGGACCAAGCGTTGAACGTGGATGGGGATTGAAGGAGTGATGAGGGTGGCCAACGCCAACGTGCAAGCCGAGCTGCGATCGAACATGCCGGGAGACCTTCCCGAGCCGAAGGTCACGCCCAACGCGCTGAAGGTGCTGGAGAAGCGCTACCTGGGCAAGGACCGCAACGGCAAGGTCGTGGAGAACGCCAAGCAGATGTACTGGCGCGTCGCGGAGAACCTCGCGCAGGCGGAGCGCCGCTACGCGGCGGCCGGGCACGCGGACGAGCACCACGTCACCGCCGTCGCGCGGGACTTCTACGTCCTCATGTCGCAGTCCAAGTTCCTCCCCAACTCCCCCACGCTCATGAACGCGGGCCGCGAGCTTCAGCAGCTCTCCGCGTGCTTCGTGCTCCCCGTTCCGGACGACGTCCCCGGCATCTTCGAGGCCATCAAGCAGCAGGCCATCATCCACAAGACGGGCGGCGGCACGGGCTTCGCCTTCTCGCGCCTGCGCCCCAAGAACGACACGGTCGGCAGCAC